>UQOQ01000059.1:0-3684 GCA_900542715.1 uncultured Collinsella sp. | reverse complement strand
ACCACACACTATCCGGGAGCTACACCGGAGGAGCTGGCCCGGGTGGCCCGTGTGTCCTTCTGGCAGCCAAACGATACCATCCGCGTTCTGGAGGACGAGGCGGTAACCATCCCGCTGAACTGAACACGGGGAAACAGGCCGGCGGCGTGCGGGGGAATTCCCCCGCACGCCGCTTTTTGCCGCTTACTTCGATGGAAATGTGTGTAGTTTATATTTCGTAAAGAGAGATGGCCGTGCTGCTGTAGAACGGAAAGAGGCGGCCTCTGAACGGTTTTAGGAGCAGATGCGCTCCAGGAGGGCCGTCAGCTCCTCCGCCTGTTCCGGGGAGGCGGAATAGCGCCGGTTGTCCTGGTAGACGCGCCCTTGGCTGTCCACGCCGAAGGTGCGCCCCTCCTCTGCCGGGGCGGAATAGACCGTGACGGTATAGGCGGCGGGGGAGACGGGGACGCTGTCACCGACGCCCGCCCCGCCGCCTCCGATGCCGCCGGCAGACGCTACCGCTCTGCCGCATCGAGCTCCAGTCATCTGCGCTATTTCGGGTTCGGGCGGTTGCGGCAAGTCGACGATCGTTGCCGCCATGGCACACACATCGTCGCTGTTGGGCTTGCGTGCCGCCGTGCTCGACCTGGACCTGATGTTTGGAAACCTTTACGACTTGTTAGGCGTCGATGCTCCGCGCGATATGGCGGCACTTATCGAGCCATCGGCGGCGGGCGCGCTCACCGAGCCGGATATCGTAGCCACATCGATGCGCGTGGCGCCGGGCGTTACGCTCTGGGGTCCCGTCGCGGCGCCCGAGCAAGCCGAGCTCATGGCACGTCCGGTGGAGCTACTGCTTGATGTCCTGCGTCGCGAATCCGACGTGGTCTTTATCGATACCTCGGTCTTTTGGGGCGACGCCGTGGCGGCTGCGGTGGCGGCGAGCGACCGTTGCCTGGTCGTTGGCGATGCGGCGGTGTCGTCCGCGGCATCGGCGTCGCGCGTCATTGAACTGGCAAGTCGAGTAGGTGTGCCGCGCACGCGTATGAGCGCCGTGTTCAACCGGTTCGGTGCGCGCGGGGCAGACGAGGACGTCGCTATGCGCTTTGAGATTGCCTGTGCGTTGAGCTCCAAGATTCGTATCGCCGATGGCGGGCAGGATCTCGCCGCGCTCATGGCGTTTGGGCGTGCTGACGAGGCAGTGGGGCAGACCAGCGCTTTTGCGACCAGCGTGCGCGAGGCCACGCGCGAGATGCTCGTGGAACTGGGGTGCGCCGTCGGCCCTTGGAGCGATATGGTCGCCGACCGTGCAATGCGCACCGAACGCCCGCGTATCCGCCTTCCCTGGTCGCACGAGGGTGATCAGCGATGAGCCTGCAAACGAGGATTAAGGCTGCCGGCGCTGCGGCGGCGGCAGCGCCTGTAGATGCGGGGCGTCGCCGCGCCGTGAAACGACGCACCAAGCGCGCCGTGATGGACCGCATGGGTTACGACGAAGTGGCGCGTATCAGCGCCTATATCGACCCGGCACTTGCCCGCTCGGAATTGCGTCCTGCGGTGGAGGCGGCGCTCAATGTTGAGGAGCCGACCGATCTCGCGACGCCCGAGCGCGAGGCCATCATCGACGAGATTTTGGATGACGTGGTGGGCTTGGGGCCGTTGCAGCCGCTCATCGAGGACGACACCGTTACCGAGATCATGATCAACGGCTGCCGCTCGGCTTTCTTTGAACGCGGCGGCGTCTTGTACCCCATCGAGCATGCGTTTGAGGATGATGAGCAGATCCGTGTGCTTATCGACCGCATTATCTCGCCACTTGGCCGCCGTATCGACGAGCGCAGCCCCATCGTCAACGCCCGCCTTAAAACGGGCTATCGCGTCAACGCGGTGATTCCGCCTGTGGCGATTGACGGACCGATTCTCACCATCCGAAAGTTCTCGGACCGTATCTGCTCGCTGGACGAGCTCGTGGGGTTGGGATCGCTGCCGCTTTGGTATGCGCAGCTGCTGTCGTGTGCGGTGTCGCTGCGACAGGACTTGGCGGTTGCGGGAGGCACGGGATCTGGTAAGACCACCCTGCTCAACGCGTTGTCATGTGAGATTTCCACCGGCGAGCGCATCGTGACGATCGAGGACTCTGCCGAGCTCAAGTTTGCGCATCATCCGCACGTGGTGCGCCTAGAGGCGCGCGAGGCTTCAATTGAGGGCGAGGGCGCGGTGACGATCCGCGACCTGGTGACTAATGCCCTGCGCATGCGCCCCGACCGCATCGTGGTGGGCGAGGTGCGCGGTGCCGAGTGCTGCGACATGTTGCAGGCCATGAACACGGGCCACGACGGGTCGCTCACCACGCTTCATGCGGGTTCAGAACAGGAGACCGTGGTGCGTCTGACGTTGCTTGCACGTTATGGCATCGATCTGCCGAGCGAGCTCATCGAGGAGCAGATTGCCATGGCACTCGACGGTATCGTGATGTCCGAGCGCCACGCCGATGGCAGGCGCTTCGTCTCCTCGTATTCGGGGGTGCGACGCGCCGCATCGGGCGGCGTAGAGCTCGAGCGCTATGTGACGTTCGATGCCGCCGAGCGCACCTGGACGCTTGACCGCGAGCCGCCGTTTATCGCAGAAGGCCTGCGGTCGGGGACGCTCACACAAGAGGAGGTGGACGAATGGAGATCACTGTGCCCCTCGTCGTAGGGGGCTTGGCAGGGCTTTCTGTCGCGACGGCGTGCGGGGCGGAACCTCGTGTGCCGCAGGTACCGCCGGCGGAGCTGGCACGTCAGGCGCTCGAGACGGTGGCAGAGAAGCTGCCGCGTGAGCTGGTGGAAAACGATCTGCTGAAAAAGATCGCCCGTTCGTGGGCATCGCTGGCTCCGGCGCATCGCCTTGGCCTCGTGATCGAAGATGCTTCGGGACGTTTGGCGTTTCTGCTGCTATCGAGCGGTGTCTGCTGCGTTTTACTAACGATGGTGTCGTTATCGCCCCTCGGATTTGCCTTGGGACTTGTTGCTCCGTTTGCCGTTGGTGCCGCCCGGGATGGCTTTGAGAGCCGGCGCGAGCAACACGATGCAGAAGAGGCGATGCCCGAGGCGTTTACCGCACTTTCCATGTCGCTTGCCTCGGGACATTCGCTGGCCCAGGGCATGCGCTTTGTGGGCGCTCATGCGCAAGAGCCAGTGCATACCGAGTTTTTGCGGGTGGCGGCGGCGATCGATTGCGGCATCTCGGCGACCGACGCGCTCGATGACTTGCTCGTACGTATCGACGCCCCCGGTCTTTCGCTTGTGACCTTGGCGCTTAAGGTGTCTCAGCGCACCGGCGCTCCGCTTGCCGACTTACTGTCCGAGGCGTCGAGCATGGTGGGGGAGCGCATTGAGCTCAAGCGCCGCCTGGATGTTAAGACGTCGCAGGCTCGCATGTCTGCGCATATGGTCGCGGCGATGCCGGCGGGCATGTGCGCGGTGTTGGCGCTGCTTTCGGCAGATTTTCGTCGCGGTCTTGCGACGCCTGCCGGCGCGGGCGCTGTGGTGCTGGGTCTTGCCCTCAACGCCGTTGCCCTGGTGGTTATCCGGCGCATTATGCGGGTGGAGCTATGAGCGCCTCGGTTGCAGTTGCGGCTTGCCTGTGCGCCCTGAGTGTATTTGTCGCGACGGGTTTTGATCGGGCGGATGCACGCAAGATCGCAGGGGCCTGCAAGCGCGAGGC
>UQOQ01000058.1:0-5128 GCA_900542715.1 uncultured Collinsella sp. | reverse complement strand
TCCAGAACAACGTCTCCTACAACGACAGCCGCGGCGTCACCCGCGGCATCCACGCGGAGCCCTGGGACAAGTTCATCTCCGTGGCCCGCGGTTCCGTCTTCGGCGCCTGGGTGGACCTGCGCGAGGGCAGCGAGACCTTCGGCAAGGTGTTCACGACCGTTTTGGATCCCAGCAAGGCCATCTACGTCCCGCGCGGCGTGGGCAACTCCTTCCAGGCCCTGGAGGACGGCACCGCCTACACCTACCTGGTGGACGCCCACTGGTCGCTCGAGCTGAAGAGGACCTACACCTTCGTGAACCTCGCCGACCCCGAGCTCGCCATCGAGTGGCCGATCCCGCTCGACCAGGCCACCGTCTCCGAGGCGGACCTCAACCACCCGATGCTGAGGGACGTCGTCCCCATGGCGCCGAAGCGCACCCTCGTCACCGGCTGCAACGGCCAGCTGGGCCATGCGGTGCGCGCGCTCGCCGAGGAGCGCGGCGTCGCCAAGGACTTCGACTTCTGCGACATCGACACCTTCGACATGTCCGACCCGGACGCCTACGCGCAGTACGACTGGTCGCTCTACGGCACCGTGATCAACTGCGGTGCCTACACGGCGGTCGATAAAGCGGAGGCCCCCGAGGGCCGCGTGACCGCCTGGAAGGCCAACGCCACCGGCCCGGCCCTGCTCGCCCGCACCTGCGCCGGGCACGGGATCACCCTCGTGCACGTGTCCTCCGACTACGTCTTCGACGGCACGGCCGAGGTCCATACCGAGGACGAGCCCCTCAGCCCGCTGTCCGTCTACGGCCAGACCAAGGCCGCGGGCGACATTGCCGTGGCCGGCTGCCCCCGCCACTACATCATGCGCAGCTCCTGGGTCATCGGCGAGGGGCACAACTTCGTCAAGACGATGAAGGCGCTCTCCGACCGCGTCGCCGACCCGGACGACAAGCTGGACCAGGTCACCGTCGTGGACGACCAGCTGGGCCGCCTGACCTTCACGCGCGACATGGCGCGGGCCATCTTCCATGTGCTGGGGACGCACGCCCCCTACGGCACCTACGACTGCACCGGCTCCGGCGCCGTGAAGTCCTGGGCCGACATCGCCCGCGCCGTCTTCGAGGCCGCCAACGGCAACGGGGACAAGGTCGTGCCGGTCAGCACCGCCGACTACTACGGCGGCGCCGAGGGACCCGTCGCCCCGCGCCCGGTCCACTCCGCGCTCGACCTTTCCAGGCTCGAGTCGGTCGGGTTCCACATGCCCGACTGGGAGGAAGAGCTTGGGGAGTACCTCAAGACGCTCTAGCCGCTATCAACTTTTCGAGAGTAAAAGCCGCCGTTCTTTAACGGCGGCTTTTCTTGTTTTTTAAAGGCTTTAGCCTGTGCGGGGCGCGCAGCGCGCCGCATCAGAAACCACCCGCTATGCGGGTGGGGACAACCGGCTTTACAAAGCCGCCCCCTCGCCGGACACTTGCGATTGTTCAGGCCGCAAGGAATCCGAGTCGAGAGGGCGGTGGTGGCGTATGGCCCAGAAGGCCTACAGCCTGTCGCACACGAAGTGGATGTGCAAGTACCACGTCGTGTTCACGCCGAAGTATAGGCGCAAAGTCATCTACAACCAAATAAGGTCCGACCTTGGGGAGATCTTCAGGAAGCTCTGCCGGTACAAGGGGATAGAGGTCATCGAGGGGCACCTGATGCCCGACCACGTCCACATGCTGCTGGCGATACCGCCGAAGTACAGCGTGTCCAGCGTGATGGGCTATCTGAAGGGGAAGAGCTCGCTGATGGTATTCGACAGGCACGCGAACATGAAGTACAAGTTCGGCAACAGGAAGTTCTGGGCCGAGGGCTACTACGTTTCCACCGTCGGCCTGAACGAGGCGACGATCGCGAAGTACATCCAGGAGCAGGAGAAGGCCGACATCGCGCTCGACCGGCTGAGCGTCAAGGAGCACGAGGACCCCTTCGATAGGGGGCCGGGGCGCAAATAGCGCCGGTTTGACCGGCCCGTCACGGGTCAACCTGCAGTGCGGCCCGAACCCCGTGAGGGCCGGCGCCTTTAGACGCGTGCCGGAAATCCAAGGGTTATACCCTAAGAGCAAACCACCCCTTTTAGGGGTGGTTTTGATTGATGGCTATCTGCGCAGTGGTGCCAATAGTATTTTGCGGAAGATCTTTCACTCGCTTGGCGTGGTGGCGGACCTGCCGGGCTGGTCATCGTAGGCGTATTTGCTGTACACGTTGACCTCCCACTGCTTTTTTTCGACCTTTGCCACGGAATCGAGGATGAATCCGGTTGCAAGGCTCAGACCGCACAGGAACATAAACGACGCGGCGAGCATGGCGGTGGGGAAGCGCGGAACGAGGCCGGTGTGGAAATACTCGACAACGATGGGCATGCCCAGGGCGAGGCCGATCACCGCAAACAGAAGCGCGACGAGGCTGAAGAACTTCAGCGGGCGGTAGTCCTTGAACAGCGTGCCGATCATCGCGACGACTTTAATGCCGTCGCTCACGGTATTGAGCTTGGACTCGGAGCCTTCCGGACGGTCGCGGTACTCGATGGGCACATCTTTGATGCGCCAGCGGTGGTCGACGGCGTGGATCGAGAGCTCGGTTTCGATCTGGAAGCCCTCGGAAAGCACGGGGAAGGTTTTGACGAACGGGCGGCTCATGGCGCGGTAGCCGGTCATGACGTCATCGAAGCTGTAGCCATAGATCCACTTGATCATGGCGCGGACCAGATTGTTGCCAAAGCCGTGGAAGGCACGCTTGTTCTCCTCGGCGTAGGTGCCGTTGGAAAGGCGGTCGCCTACGGTCATGTCGGCCGTGCCGTTAAGGATGGGCTCGCAGAGGGCTTTGGCAGCCTCGGCGGGATAGGTGTCGTCGCCGTCGACCATCAGGTAGCAATCGGCGTCGATATCGCGAAACATCTGGCGGCACACGTTGCCCTTTCCCTGACGGGGCTCAAAGCGGACCGTGGCGCCGTGCTCGGTGGCGATGCGTGAAGTATCGTCCGACGAGTTGTTGTCATAGACATAGACCGTCGCTTGCGGAAGCTCGCGGTGAAAGTCGTCGATGACTTTGCCGATCGTGAGGGCTTCGTTGTAGCAAGGGATGATGACGGCGATGGATTCAGAATTCACTCAATGCTCCTTATACTTTCAATCCTTGAAAGTATAGCCGTTTGGGCTTGGCATCCTAAGATGTGGGTTAGTTCTCCAGTTTTGTTGCGCGAATCGTTTGCATGGCCGTCGGGTCTATACTGTTCATTTGTCAACGATTACGAGTAAAGGAGTTGCATCCGTGTCGGATCAGACAAAGCAACAAGAAACTCGCAGTCTGCCTGCGACGTTTGCTAAGAACGAATTTGAGAAGGATGCGTTTATCCTTCGTCAGCTGGTTACCAAGGATTTTAAGATCAAGTATCGCCGTAGCGTTCTGGGTGTCGCATGGTCGGTGCTCAATCCGTTGCTGATGATGATCGTCATGGCCATCGTGTTCTCGACGATTTTTGGCCAGGGCCGCAATGGCTCAATGACGCCCGAGATGTACCCGCTGTACTTGATCGTGGGTAACATTACCTTTGCCGTCATGTCCGAGTCTACGAACCAGGCCCTGACGTCTATCGTGGGCGCTGCCCCTCTGCTCAAGAAGGTTAAGGTGCACCGCTGGGTCTTCCCGGTGCAAAAGGTGCTCTTCTCGCTGGTCAACTTTGCCTTCTCGCTGGTCGCCGTCGCCATCGTCATGCTGTGGTTCCACGTTATGCCTTCTTGGCACCTGATTCTGCTGCCGGTCTGCCTACTGCTGCTTATGTGCTTCTGCATGGGCCTGGGCATGATGCTCTCCGCCCTCACGGTCTTCTTCCGCGATGTCATGCATCTGTGGAGCGTCGTCATTACGGCGTGGACTTACATCACGCCTATTTTCTGGACGACCGACTTCGTTGCGCAAATGCCGCATCTCGTGCGCATTCTGGTCTATGCGAACCCCATGTATAACTACCTGCAGTTTATGCGCGATATCTTCCTGTTCCAGACTACGCCCTCGCTTATGACGTTTGGTATGTGCGTTGCTTGGGCGGTTCTTGCGCTTGTTATTGGCTACACCGTGTTCCATAAGTCCGAGCGCAAGTTCATCCTCTACATCTAAGGAGTGCTGTGATGACTGAATCTGTTGTTGATTACAGCGAGCAGCCTCTGGCTGTCGAGGTCGACGACGTCACCATGATCTTTAACATGGCGTCTGAGTCGCTGACCAACCTCAAGGAGTACTTCATTAAGCTTGCCAAGCACGAGCTGTTCTTTGAGGAGTTTCGGGCGCTTAAGCACATCTCGTTCGATATTCATCGCGGCGAAGTTGTGGGTCTGGTCGGCACCAATGGTTCCGGCAAGTCTACGATGCTCAAGATCATCGCTGGCGTGCTTGAGCCCAGTGAGGGCAGCGTTAAGGTGCACGGTAACATCGCGCCGCTGATTGAGCTTGGTGCCGGCTTTGACCCCGAGCTGACCGCCCGCGAGAACATCTATCTGAACGGTGCCCTGCTCGGCTACACCAAGGAGTTCATCGACGCCAACTTTGACGGCATTATCGAGTTCGCTGAGCTGCAGAACTTTGTCGACATGCCGCTTAAGAACTTCTCCTCGGGCATGGTGGCGCGTATTGCCTTTGCAATCGCGACGATCACCGAGCCCGATATTCTGATCGTTGACGAGACGCTGTCCGTCGGCGATGTGTTCTTCCAGCAAAAGTGCGAGGCGCGTATTCAGCACTTTATCCAGAGCGGCGACGTGACGGTTCTGTTCGTTTCGCACTCCATGGAGCAGGTTGAGCGCATCTGCCAGCGCGCCGTTTGGATTGAGAAGGGCGACCTTCGCATGGACGGCCCGGTTGATGAGGTCTGCAAGGCGTACCGCGAGCAGTTCAACTAGGTTATAATTACTAGCGCCTGGCACGCGTGCGCGTGCTTGGGCGTGCGGTTATTTGCTCCATTAGCTCAGTTGGATAGAGCAGGGGACTTCTAATCCCAAGGTCGACGGTTCGAATCCGCCATGGAGCACCATCGTTTATTAAGCCCGGACCGCTTGTGAACTGCGTCCCAAATCTTGGACGCCCTAAATAGCGACTAGGCCGCGAGGG
>UQOQ01000057.1:0-5259 GCA_900542715.1 uncultured Collinsella sp. | reverse complement strand
CCCTACCCCACCACTCCACCCCCTAACTATTGGGCGCCACCCCCGAGCATATGTTCGAAAACACAATATGTTGTGTTTAACGCAAAGGCGGGATGCCACCTGTAGCACCCCGCCTTTCAACCTCAACCTTCAAGTTGACCTTGAGGCGATTTTTACGTCCCTTTACATCCCGTTCACATCGCCCCCAAACTCTCCCACGCGCGGCATGTGCACCCCGCCGCGCCATTGGCCGGTGGCGCAAAATGGGACGGACCCCCGATTGCCAAAACGTGCGCAACAGCACGTTCCAGCAATCGGGGGTCCGTCCTCGGATAGCATGTAATCGCAGCTCAGCAGCGTATTAGCGATGTGCCAGCGGGTGGGCCGCCAGGTAAACCTCAGTCAGCTGCGTACGATCGACATGCGTGTAGACCTGCGTCGTCGATATATCGGCGTGTCCCAAGATCTCCTGCAGCACGCGAAGGTCCGCGCCGCCCGCGAGCATATGGGTGGCAAAGGAATGGCGCAACGTGTGCGGATGGAGTCCCACCAACCCCACCTGGCGTCCGTAGCGCTCGCATATGACGTGAACACCCTGACGCGACAGACGCCCGCCGTTCTTGTTTAAAAAGACCGCCGGCGTCTCTGTCCCACGAGCATGAGCCGCCAGAAGTCGGCGCCCATCACATATATAGTGCGTCAGGGCACGCGCCGCGCTTCCCACCAAAGGGACCAGACGCTCCTTGGAGCCCTTGCCGCGAACCAGCACAAAGCCGTCATCGGCATGGATATCACTCACATCGAGCCCCACCAGCTCGCTCACGCGCAGGCCGCACCCATACAGCACTTCCAAGATAGCGCGATCGCGCAGACCCATCTCACCATCCGGAAAATCCTGGTCGAGCAATGCCGAAACATCCTCCACCGAAAGGCACTCCGGCAGGCGCTCGGCCTTTTTTGGCAAACGCAACGCCGCCGTAGGATTTTGGGTCACGGCCCCATCGCGCACCAAAAAGGCATGCAGGCCTTTGACGGCAGCGAGCGCGCGCTCCACCGAGGCATCGGAATAGCCCCCATCGCGCCGATCGGCGATAAAGTCCTCAATGACCCGCCGACTCACGTCCTCAAAGGACGCAATGCCCGTCCGCTCCAGATAGGCACAGTAGGTCGTCAGGTCTCGGCGATAGGCGGCAATCGTGTTACGCGCCAAGCCCCGCTCGACTGCAAGGTAATCAAGAAACTCCCCCGCCGCCACAGCGAGCGGCGAAGGAGCTTCTCCGATATGTTCCCGGTTCGCCGGCAACCTTAGTCCGTCGAACGATTCATGGGCGTCACCTGCAGGCGATCGACGCCCTCATGCTGGCCAATCGAGGCACGCACGAACTCTCGGAATAGCGGCTGAGGATTGGTGGGGCGGCTCTTAAACTCGGGGTGAGCCTGGGTGGCCACGAACCACGGGTGCACATCGCGCGGCAGCTCGACCATCTCGACCAGACGCTCATCAGGCGAAAGACCCGAGATGACAAGACCGGCGTCCTCGAGCTGATCGCGGAAGGCATTGTTGAACTCAAAACGGTGACGGTGGCGCTCGTAGACAAGCTCCTCGCCATACGCCTCACGCGCGAGGGTATCGGCAGCGAGCTTGCACGGATAGGCGCCCAGGCGCATGGTGCCGCCCTTCTCGGTCACGTCCTCCTGCGAGCTCATCAGGTCGATTACGCTAAACGGACCGTCCGGATCAAACTCGGAGGAGCTGGCACCGGCAAGGCCGACAACGTTGCGGGCGAACTCGCACACGGCAACCTGCATACCCAGGCAAATGCCCAGATACGGAATCTTGTGCTCGCGAGCAAACTCGGCAGCAAGGATCTTGCCCTCCAGGGCGCGCTTGCCAAAGCCGCCGGGAACCAGGATGCCCGATGCGTCGCCCAGAACCTCATTGACGTTTTCGGCATCGAGGCTCTCACCATCGACCAGCTGCACATCTACGTGACGATCGTAGAAAACGCCCGCGTGATGCAGGGCCTCGATAACCGACAGATATGCATCGGGAAGCTGGGTGTACTTTCCCACGACGGCAACCTTAACCTTATCGGCGTGATGGTTGGCATGGTTTTGCTTGCGCAGGAACTCATTCCATGCGCTCATATCGCGCTCGCGCGGATCGAGGCCAAGGCGCTCGCAAATGCGCAGGTCAAAGTCCTGCTCCGCGAGCAGCTGCGGCACGTCGTAAATGCTCGCGCAATCCTCGTTGGTAAAGACACAGTCGGTGTCGACGTCGCAGAAACTCGCGATCTTGCCGCGGATAGCGTCATCAATATGGTGATCGGAGCGCAGCACAATGATGTCCGGCTGGATACCAAAGCTGCGCAGCTCCTTGACGGAGTGCTGCGTGGGCTTGGTCTTAACCTCGTGGGCGGCGGCGATATAGGGAACGAGCGATACGTGGATGTAGCAGACGTTCTCGGGACCGGCCTCCTTGCGGTACTGGCGGATAGCCTCCACGAACGGCTGCGACTCGATGTCGCCGATCGTGCCACCCAGCTCGGTAATGACAACGTCGGAGCCAGTCTGCTCCTCAATGCGGCGGAATTTGTCCTTGATAGCATTGGTGACATGCGGGATCACCTGGACGGTACCGCCCAAAAAGTCACCGCGACGCTCGCGGGCAATCAGGCTCTTGTAAATGGCGCCCGTCGTAAAGTTAGAATCGCGGGTCAGGTTCTCGTCAATAAAACGCTCGTAGTGGCCCAGGTCCAGATCGGACTCGTAGCCGTCCTCGGTCACAAAGACCTCACCGTGCTGGAACGGGCTCATGGTACCGGGGTCGACGTTCAGATACGGGTCGGCCTTCTGCATCGTCACCTTGTAGCCGCGCGACTTGAGCAAACGGCCCAGCGATGCCGCGGTAATGCCCTTGCCCAAAGACGAAACCACGCCGCCGGTCACAAACACATGCTTAGTCATATTGAATTACCTGCGCTTCCCGTAGAAGTTGTCCATACACATCTTACGGGTCTTCATTGTAATACTCGAGAAAGAAGCAGTTCGCCATTTTTCACCAAAGTGCTTGCATTTCTCCATCTCGAAACAAAACGCCGCCCGGGACCCGAGCGGCGTAGCAACAACTTAGGCGGCAGATCGCTACCGATCGGCAAGCTCGTCCCTGAGCATATCCCGAACGAGCATACCCGCGCGGATGCCTTTCAGATACCACCCGCCACGCTCGGTAAGGCAAATACCATTTGCAAGCTGGCCGCCATCCTCGCTATAACGCGAAACGACCTCGATCAAACCGTCAGAATCCAAGCGCTCAATTGCGGCGCGGGCTCGATACGGAGACACCCCAACGTGCTCCGCAAGCGTTTTGCGCGAGAAGCCATATGTCCCGCCACTTTCGGATTGCTGGGCAATCTCCATCAACACCAGCACTTCGACACGCTTCATATCGTTGACACTCGCACGACCCTTGCCCGCCATGGCAGCCTCCTCTAACCGAGCACGAGCATCCAGCGCGCCGTGCACGACCGACACACCTCACGATGGCAGGTAATATCCATCATGCGGCATCCCGCTAAGGATGAAACAGTTACGATTATTGTATACCGCCCAAATTGTTTTTAGGCAGGTAAACGGCTATTTTTCGCCGAAATAGACGCTTTATTGATCAAAAAGCCGTACCGGGCGCTAACCCGATACGGCCAAAAGGCGATGCAATTACCGCGGTACTTCAAACTTAGCGATGGAAGAAACCACGACGCTCAAACTTGGGCTCGCAGCACACGTTGATGCCCAGTTTACGCAACACCGTCTCGTCCGTCGGCGAGATAATCACGCTAAAGAAGGCATCGCAACCGCGCAGCTGCTCCAGGCCCGAAAGGACACGAGCGGCCGTCTCGCTCGTAGCCGAGGTGATCGACAGCGCCATAAGCGTCTCGTCGGTGTGAAGGCGCGGGTTTTTGCTGCCCAGGAAATGCGTCTTGAGCTTGCTGATGGGCTCGATCGCCTCGTCGCTGATGACTTCAAGCTCAAGGTCGACGCCCGAAACATGCTTGAGAGCGTTCATAATGAGCGAACTTGCGGCGCCCAGGCGCGTGGAGGTCTTACCGGTCACCACGGAACCGTCCGGCATGACCATGGCGCCCACGGGACCACCCGTCAGTTGCTCCCTGGTTAAGGCCGCCGAGCGCGCCGGTGAGTAGTTCTTATCGATGCCGGCCTTCTTCATAATAATCTTGAGACGGTCGACTTGCTCATCGCCCACGCCGGTACGGCGCACATTTTCGACCGCGGTAAAGTAGCGGCGGACGATCTCCATCTTGGAAGCGTCGCGGCAGGCATCGTCATCGGTGATGGCAAAGCCGACCATATTGACGCCCATGTCCGTGGGACTCTGGTAGGGGCTCTTGCCTAGGATCTTTTCCATCAGGGCACGGACCACCGGGAAGGCCTCGACGTCGCGGTTGTAGTTGACCGTGGTCTTGTTGTAGGCCTCAAGGTGAAAGGAATCGATGATGTTGGCATCGTCGAGGTCCGCCGTGGCGGCCTCGTAGGCAATATTGACCGGATGCGTCAGGGGAAGATTCCAGACCGGGAAGGTCTCAAACTTGGCATAACCGGCGGCGGTGCCGTGCTTATGCTCGTGATACAGCTGTGAGAGGCAGGTGGCGAGCTTGCCCGAGCCAGGGCCGGGCGCCGTCACGACAACGAGCGGACGCGTGGTCTCGACGAACTCGTTCTTGCCGTAGCCTTCGTCAGAAACGATCAGATCGACGTCGTGCGGATAGCCCTCAATGGGATAGTGCAGCTTGGCGGGAATGCCGAGTGCATTCAGACGATTGCGGAAGACGTCGGCAGCGGGCTGACCGGCATACTGCGTGATAACCACGGCCGCGACAGCAAAACCGTTGCCGCGGAACAGGTCGACCAGGCGCAAGACGTCCTCGTCATAGGTAATGCCCAGGTCGCCACGGGCCTTGTTCTTCTCGATATGGTTTGCATTGATTGCGATGATGACCTCGACGTCGTCGGCAATGCTCTTGAGCATGCGGAACTTGCTGTCCGGCTCAAAACCCGGCAGCACGCGACTCGCATGATAGTCGTCAAACAGCTTGCCGCCAAACTCCAAATAGAGCTTGCCACCAAACTGCGAGATGCGCTCCTTAATGTGAGCAGCCTGCAGCTCGATGTACTTCGCATTGTCGAAACCCTGGCGCATGTGTGGCTCCCGTCCCGTTTCCATTTAATGTCCTAGGCGATTATAACGGAGCCCGCCCTCCC
>UQOQ01000056.1:0-5548 GCA_900542715.1 uncultured Collinsella sp. | reverse complement strand
GAGCAGATTGATGAACAGCTCGAGGAGGTCACGGCATCGCTTGAGAGCCGCCGCGACCGTGCCGAGGAGCTTGAGAGCGCCCTTGAGGCGGCTCGTCAGGCCCAGAGCGATGCGCGCGAGGCCACCGAGACGGCACGCGCTGCCCTCAAGGACCTGCGTGCCCGCGAGGGCGAGGCGCGCAACAAGCTGTCCGAGGTACGCTCGGAGCTTGCCAGCCAAAAGAAGCTCGATGCCCGCATGGCAGACAGCTCGCCGCTCGTAAGCCGTCTGGTGGGCGCGCTGGGCGACGATGTTTCGGGCCGTCTGGGTGATGTGCTCGAGGCACCGCGTGAGCTTGAGGGCCTGGTTGAGCAGCTGCTCGCCGGCGATATCGATGCCCTGTTGTTCGATAACGCTGCCGCACTCGAGCGCGCCGGTCGCGCTGCCCTGGACCAGAAGAAGGCCTCGGGCGAGGCGCTGCTGATGGCGCGCGGCGTGAGCGGCTCTGCTGCCGCCGAGAGCGCTGCCGGTTCGCGTCTGGTCGATCGCCTGTCCGTGCGCGCCGGTTATGGTCCGGTTGTCGAGGCACTGCTCGGCGGCTATTACGTGGTCGATGATTTGGCTGCCGCACTGGCCGCGCCCGTCGTTGACGGTGTGACCTACGTGACGCCCGATGGCGCCCGCGTGAGCTGTGGTGGCCTGGTGCGTGTGGGGCTCGATGCCGGCGAGGCTTCGGGCGCTTTGGAGCGCAAACGTCTTATCCGCGAGCTGGAGGGCCTGGAGCCCGATCTGGCTGCCGTGTTTGAGCATGTGTCGGACCAAGTCGTTGAGGCCAACGTCGCCGTCGAGGAGGCCCGTGCCGCCGAGGGCGATGCCGCTGGCGAGATCGCCCGTCTTGAGGGCGAGCGCCGCTCGCTGCTCTCCGAGATCGGCCGCCTGGAGCAAAGCGCCAACAATGCCGAGGTCGAGCGGGTGCGGATTTCCAAGCGTCGCGAGCAGGCCGCTGAGGCCGTTCGCGCCGCGCGTCCGCGCGTGGACGAACTTACCCGTTCGCGTGACGAGGCCCGTGCGCAGGCGAGCGACTTAGGCTTGCAGATTGCCGAGGCCAACGACGAGCTCGATCGCGTGCGCCGCGACGATTCCGAGGCAGCCGGCAAACTCGCCGACGCCAAGGTTCGCCTGGCCCAGACCAGCGAGCGCCTTCGTTCGCTGAAGGGCCGCGTGCCCGATCTGGAGCATCGCCTGGAGGGCATCGACCGCCGTATCCGCGGAACGCGCCAGGCCTCGCGCTCGCTCGAGCTCCTGCGCCTGCGTGTCGACCCCATGCACGAGCGCTATTCGGCCCTGCTGGAGCGCGCGTCGGATTGGGCTGCGCGCCTGCGCGACCAGGCGTCGCTCGAGGAGGCGGACTCGGCCTCGCTCAAGAAGACCATCGAGGACGCCAAGACCGAGGTCGCCCGCGCCAAAGAGCGGGTCGATGTTGCCGCCACGACGCAAAATGAGTTCAAGGTGGCGCGCGGCAAGCTCGAGGTACAGGTCGAGGCTGCCATCAAGGCCATCACCGCCGATGGCACCACGGTGCTCGAGGAAGCGCTCATGCTTCCTGCGCCTACCGACCGCGACGCCGCCGAGCGCGAGCTCAACCAGCTCGTGCGCCAGATCAACAACCTGGGCCCTGTGAACCAAGTCGCCATGGAGGAGTACGAGCAGCTCAAGCGCCGTGCCGATTACATCGAGGAGCAACTTGCCGATCTGGAGAGCGCGCGCAAGGCGCTCACCAAGATCACGGTGGCCATCGACCGCAAGATGCGCAAGGCGTTCCTGGTGACGTTTGAGAAGGTTGATGCGAACTTCCGCGAGATCTTCGCCATGCTCTTCCCGGGCGGCCAGGCTCATCTGGAGATGACCGACCCCGAGCACCCGGCCGAGACGGGTATCGAGGTCGTGGCCCAACCGCGCGGCAAGCGCATCACCAAGATGATGCTCATGTCGGGCGGCGAGAAGAGCCTGACGGCGCTCGCCCTGCTCTTTGCCGTATACCGTACGCGCACGGTGCCGTTCTATGTGCTGGACGAGGTCGAGGCTGCGCTCGACGACGCCAACCTGTCCAAGCTCATCGGCGCCCTCGATGTGCTGCGTTCCGATACGCAGCTCTTGGTAATCTCGCATCAGCGCCGTACTATGGAGGATGCTGACGTCCTCTACGGCGTCTCGATGCAAGCCGACGGCGTCAGTCGCGTCGTCTCGCAAAAACTCGATCGCGAAACTGGAAAGGTCGTGAATGCATAATGGGATTCTTTGACGCACTCTCGCGCGGACTTGAGCGCAGCCGCGAGGCCCTCAACGAGGTCTTCTACTTTGGCGGCGAGGTCGACGAGGATTTTTGGGAGGATCTTGAGGACACCCTCGTCATGGGTGACATGGGCGCCGAGGTCGCCATTCAGGTCTCCGATGACCTGCGTGACGCCGCCGCCAAGAAGAACCTCAAGACCGCCCCGCAGCTTCGTCGCGCCCTGGCCGAGCAGCTCGAGGGCCATTTTGTGCCTGTTGAGCGCGACCCGTTTTCCGATACGCCGAGCTGCGTGCTGTTTGTCGGCATCAACGGTGCCGGCAAGACCACCACGGTCGGCAAGATTGCGAGCGCCATGGCCGCCCGCGGCAAGAACGTGGTGATCGGTTCGGCCGACACTTTCCGCGCTGCCGCCATCGAGCAGCTTGATGTGTGGGGTCAGCGTGCCGGCGTACCGGTTATCAAGCGTGACCGCGGCTCTGATCCGGCGAGCGTGTGCTATGACGTGCTCGACGAGGCCGATAAGCGCGGCAGCGACCTGGTGCTCATTGATACCGCCGGTCGTCTGCACACGAGCCCCGAGCTCATGCGCGAGCTTGCCAAGGTGGTCAATGTGACCCGTAAGCGCGCCGCCAATATGGCCTCCGGTCCCATGCCGGTCTCGGTCGTGCTTGTGATCGATGCCGCCACTGGCCAGAACGGTCTGAACCAGGCGCTCGAGTTTAACGAGGCGCTGGGCCTGGACGGTATTATCATGACTAAGCTCGACGGCACGGCTAAGGGCGGTATCGCCATGGCCGTGGCCGAGAAGCTCAAGCTCCCGATCCTGCGCATCGGCGTCGGCGAGCAGGTCGATGACCTGCAGGAGTTTAATGCAAAAGATTTCTGCCGCGCCCTGGTGGGCGAGTCCAATTAAGGAGTGACTAGTGTTTGATTCCCTGAGCGATCGCCTCAACGACACATTTGACCGCCTGCGCGGCAAGGGTAAGCTGACCGAGGCCGATATTACTTCGGCCATGCGCGACATTCGCATGGCGCTGCTCGAGGCCGACGTTAACTTTAAGGTCGTCAAGGAGTTCGTTGCCAAGACCAAGGAGCGCTGCATGACCGCCGAGGTCATGGAGTCGTTGTCGCCGGCGCAAAACGTCGTCAAGATCGTGCTCGACGAGCTCACCGAGATGCTCGGCTCAACCGAGAGCAAGCTCGTCTTTAGCAACCGCATTCCCAATGTCATTATGCTCGTGGGCCTGCAGGGCTCCGGTAAGACCACGGCAGCCGTAAAGCTTGCCTACCTGCTCAAGAAGCAGGGCCGCTCGCCGTTGCTCGCAGCGTGCGACGTCTACCGTCCCGCCGCTGCCGACCAGCTGGCCACGCTCGGTGGCGAGATTGGCGTACCGGTCTTCCGCGGCGACGGTGCGCACCCGGTCGACATTGCCAAGGGTGCCATCCAGGAGGCCGTCGACCACCTGCGTGACGTGGTCATCGTCGATACCGCCGGTCGTCTTCAGATCGACGAGCAGATGATGCAGGAGGCCGTTGACATCAAGAAGGCCGTCAAGCCCGACCAGGTGCTGATGGTCGTCGACGCCATGACCGGCCAGGACATCGTCAACGTCGTCTCGACCTTTGCCGATCGCACCGACTTTGACGGCGTGATCATCTCCAAGCTCGACGGTGACGCCCGTGGCGGTGGCGCACTTTCGGTACGTCAGGTGACCGGCAAGCCCATCAAGTTCGTGAGCATGGGCGAGAAACCCGATTCGCTTGAGCCCTTCTATCCCGATCGCATGGCCAAGCGCATCTTGGGCATGGGCGATGTCGTCGGCATCATCGAGAAGGCCCAGGAGGCCGCCGATGCAGAGCAGCTCGAGGCTGCCGAGCGCATGCTGCGCGAGGGCTTTACCATGAACGACATGCTCGACCAGATGAAAGCCGTCAAAAAGATGGGCGGTATGAAGGGTATCCTGGGCATGCTCCCCGGTGGTCAGCGTGCACTCAACCAGATGGGCGGCAACCTGGACGAGGGCATCTTCGATAAGAACGAGGCCATCATCATGTCGATGACCAAGGAGGAGCGCCTGCGTCCCTCCATCATCAACGGCCAGCGCCGCGCCCGCATTGCCAAGGGTGCCGGCGTAACCCCCACCGAGGTCAACAGCCTTATGAAGCAGTGGGGCGAGATGAATAAGATGATGGGCCGCATGCGCACGATGGCCAATCAGGCGCAGGCCGGCGGCAAAAAGGGCAAAAAGGGAAAGAAGGGCAAGAAGATGCGCATGCCCAATATCCCTGGCCTGGACGCTATGGGTCTGGGCGGCATGGGCGGCCTAGGTACGGGCGGTCCCAAGTCCGATATGGAGCTGCTGCGCCAGATGGAAGCGCAGATGCGTAATAAGAAATAGAGCTGTAATTCCAGCTTGATATGGCAAAGGCCACTCGGAAGCTACCGGGTGGCCTTTGTTGTTGGCGTTGATTGTTGGGTTGCGTTCGGCTTCGCGTCCCGAGCTCGCGGTGCCGTGCCGTTAGTGGCAGCCGCAGCCCTCATGGCCTTCGTGGTCGTGGTGGCCGTGGCAGCCGCAGGACCCGCCATGCTCATGGGTGTGCTCGTGGTCGTGGCTGTGGCAGCCGCACGTGGCCTCGCCGTTCTGTGCGAGCGTGCCGGCGATAAGGGCCTCGACGCAAGCGTCGCAGCTGCCCTGGGCACCTGCGTATACCGTGATGCCGGCTTGGGCAAGCGCGTTGATAGCGCCTCCGCCGATGCCGCCGCAGATGAGCGTGTCCACGCCGCCGTTGGCGAGCAGGCCCGCAAGTGCGCCGTGGCCGGTGCCGCCGGTGCCCACGACCTGCTCGTTGAGCACCTTGCCGTCCTGAATGTCGTAGATCTTGAACTGCTCGCTGCGGCCAAAGTGCATAAAGATGTTGCCATTGTCGTACGTGGTTGCCACCCTCATGGTGCCGACCCCCTTTGCTGGCCATGCGGCCGTTGTCGTGGTGATGGGGGAGTACGCGATATTGCCGCCTTCGATGATGAGCGCCCGACCATTGACCAACGCGTTTGCCACCTTGCGATGCGCTCGGCTGCAAATAGCCGCCACCGTGGCGCGCGCGATGCCCATCTGCTGTGCGACTGCCTCTTGGTTAAGGCCTTCCAGGTCGCACAGGCGCAGCACCTCGAGTTCGTCGACCGTCATGTCGATGGCGTCTCCACTGGCAAGGCCGTCGGGGATCGCGTCGAAAATGTTGGTGTAAGGGTGACGCCCTAGCGCCCGTTTAACGAAG
>UQOQ01000055.1:0-5766 GCA_900542715.1 uncultured Collinsella sp. | reverse complement strand
CATAAAAGAAAAGGACCCCTTTGCAGAGGTCCTAGTCAATTCAAGGTGGCGGGGAAGGGAATCGAACCCCTGACACGAGGATTTTCAGTCCTCTGCTCTACCAACTGAGCTACCCAGCCATTTGAGGTGTGCCTTGTTTCAAGGCTTGATTAGTATAACCAAGGACGCGTTCCGGTCAACCGAGAATTTTAAAAAAGTTTTTGAGCACAGCCTCGGTTCTTTAAATCGGCACGTCAGAGGCATCAGCCGGCAGCAAGAAGTTTTTCGCTCAGAGCCGCACGGGCAAACTCACTTGGAGTCATCCCCTCGGCAGCCGCCCGTCGACGAATGGCCTCCTTCATTCCCAGAGGAATCTTGACCGACAGCGTTGCCGTCCCCTCACCTGAGAGTGGGGGCCGTCCATGCACGATCCCACCAACGGTGTGTTCGCCATCCGGAAACTCTCCGCGCTCGTACGACTCGCACCACGCGTCAATCATTTCATCCGTTACAACCTGACCATTAGCGGCCGTATACGTCTTGCCCATCATCGACCCCTTTGCCGAGCCCGTTCAATCTCCTGCCAAAATTTCTTCTGGACTGGAGACAAGGCATGAATGATAAGCCCCCACGGACAAGCTCGACCGCGACAAGCTCCACGCTTCGTCCGTCTGGGAGCCATCCAATCGCAAGCCATCTCAGCGGCTCGCCCTTCGGCTCGCGACGAATGCACTCAGTAACCGCAAGCCAAGCGCTAAGCACCTGCTTTTCCGTCAGGTGCTTTTTAGCGTTGGGATGGATCTCAACATCCATGCATCTTCTCCTCCATCTTACCCAATTTCGTATGACGAAAGTCCGCTGTCGCCAATTCTTAAGCCGGCACGCGTTGGAGAGCAGGGGTCGAAACAATGATTGAAGGACGCTCTAGTACGGCCCAGGCGCCGGGGCAGGAGCACATACGCCAGGGACGTACGTTTTCGTAGCATACGAGGACATAGCCACGTGCATCGATAAAGGCGATATCGATGGGATAGGCCATAAAACACGTATGGACCGAAGAGCAGCGTGGAAACGCCATGACGAGCGGCAAGCCGTTGGCGGCAACCGGATGCCGTCCCAGCATGCCGCGCAGGCGCACGACAAACGACTCCGCCACCACAAACTCCGCCGGCGTCCAACCCAGCCTATTGAGTGCCCGCGCGTAGGCGATGTAGGACGAGACCGCGGTCACATGACCACCCCCGGACGCCATGGATCGACCGTCACCGCGCGCTCGTGCGACAACGTTGTCGGCGCCCCCAGCGGAACGCCAGCGATGCTGAGAGAAGTCGGCCACGGCTCATAGTGCATGGTGCAGGTGTAGGTCCTAAACGTGCCGGAAAGCGAAAGCAAACCGCCATCCGATGTCGTCGCACCCTGTTCGCTCGAGACCTCGATCAGCAAGTCATAGCCTTCCATGGCATGTTGGATCTGAGCCTGAACGGTCGCGGAAGCATCGATGGAGCTGCCATCGCCCTCCCCGCTCGGCGCCACGGCATGTGCTAGCACGATATCGGGCACCACGCGATCGAAGCGTGCGACCGCACCGGCAAAGACCATGACGTTGTACACGATAAGCGCCAGAACCAGCAGGACGGGCGTGACCACGGCCATCTCGACCGTCGCCTGGGCGCACTCCTCGCACAGGCGCGTGCGGATGCCCATTACGACCCACCGCCCAGGGCACCCGCCAGTGTGGTGACATCGACGGTAAGTGGGATGGAACCGCCGCCGGGCAGCGGAATCTCCGCAAGCGTGAACGTCGTGCCGCTGATGGTGCGCTCGACTTGATATTCCAGCGCTTCGCAAAGCGCCTTGGGATCGGTCACGCCCAACGGAATACTTCGCAGCTTGTCTTGCGCTTGAGAGAGACCGGCAATGTCAGACCCCGGGCTCTTAATGACGTTGGCGGAATCAGTCAGCACCGGCTTTCGCAGGCGCAAGTCGCACGGCTCCAGATCCAACGCCGCCACGGACGCCGAAACGGTATCGCCGAGCCACGATGCGATGGAGCCCAACGCGCCGCTGCCCCCTCCTAGGCCTTTAATCATCTCGTCCATAAGTTCGTCGGCCGAACCTTGGATGTCTCCGTATCCCACAAGCAGCCGTCCCCAGACATCCATGACGCCATCGAGTACGCCGGCAACGCCACCCGAGCGTTCCTTCAATGTCGAGAAAAATCGCGAAAGCACGTTGTTTTGCGCCGTCGCCTCATCGGGCGCCAGCACCGCGGCAGAGATGGCACCGCGATCGCCAAGCCTGACTGCCGTGTTAAACGAAGAGTTGAGCTCATCGGGGCTCGAGATGGCACCCGAAACCGCAAAGGCAACCACGCCGTTGCGACCGGGAGGAGCGATACGCGGACGCTCGCCCGAAAGCGCTTTGATGGCCTGGTCAAACGCATTGCTCGCACGGTCGGTCTCGTCTTCGGTCTGACGTTCGAGCTCGAGCTCTTTGTTGCGGCATTCGACGTAGCCTTCCAGGGCGTCTTTAAACTTGTCAAAGTGATACTCGAAGCCGTTTTCGATAGAGGTTGAAGGCGCCGCAACAGCACCAAGCGACGAAACGCCAAAATGGCATTTGCTGCATTTATCCTGTCCATCGTAATCGGCAACCGAAGCAAATCCGCTCGGCGTCCCTTTCTTATAGTTAGGGCAGGTCGTCCCGTAATGCAGATACGCCTTGTCATCGTTCACGCTCGTCGGCCACACCGCATCGGTATAGAGCTCCGTCGCCCGAACCTCATCAGAGTTGCGCGGCAGCAGCGGAATATAGGAGGAAACCCTGTCTCCGTTCTCGGTTATATGTGCCCGATCGACCTCCGCGCTCGCATAGGTATAAAACGCCTTACGCGCCGCAGACTCTGCCTTCATCTCGACACTCGAGCCGTGGGGCTTCTCATTTGTCAGACGCCAATGGTAGTAGTCCTTCGCGCGATCAAGGGCAACTTGGGGCTCCCACGTAACGCTCGATGAGTAATGCGGATTTTGAACACCGGAGAGATCCGTTAGGCTTTTCGCACGCTCCCACATGCAAGAACAGCTGCCGACCGAGCCCTTGTCAGACCCACCACAATCCGCCAGCCAAGCACGCTCTTTAGCCTTCGCCGTGTCCTCAGAAGCCTTCCGCAGCTCCTCGGCCGCACCCTCTAAATCATCTGATGTGTCTTTAATGGTATCGGTCGAGATCTCTGACCCTTTGAGCGCAGCGAAGTCAGACTCGGATGTCCTGGGCACGGCAAGCGCCGTACCGGTATAGGTCACACTATCGGTATCCTGCGCCGACACCGCCTGCGTGGCACGCGCGGCGATCAGATACGGCAGGGCCGTCTCGATTTTCTGTAAGCCTTCCGATGCGCTTTTGGCAAACTTGTTGCGCGTTTTAATGATCTCGATCCCGGTGTCGACCATATTGCCGGCAACCGGCTCGGCACCCGGGATGAGGATGGCGACCAGGCCCGTCCCGATCGTGGCAAACCCCGCCAGCCCCAGACTCAAGATGCTCGCATCAACCACCGTGGCAGCCGTGTGATAGGACGACACTACGTTGGCACCCGCCAGCGCGCCACTATCAGCCGCCACCTGGGTATCCCCGGCACGCGACATGCTCCATATCGCCGCGGTCGACGAAAACAACAATGTGAGCACCACTAGGATGACCACGGCAGAAGAAAGCGTGGTATAGGCGCCGTCTTCGATAAACAGATCGACACCGGCTCGACCCATAAAGCCGCCTCGCTTGCGATGGCAGCTCGGACGGTGCGTCAAAACGCGTCTAGACCAGAAACGCTTAATCCCATGCAGCAATCCACGAATCATAATCTCCCTCCAGCCATTCGGGACGCGATTGATACGAGACATCGACCTTGAGCTCAACGTAGCCGCCCTCGGCGGTACCACCCATAGCCTGCGCAAACGCACCGATCACAGGCAACGGCTTGACCTCGCCGGAAACGGACACGGACGAGACGCCACCCGCACCGGCCCGGCCAAGCTCGATATCCCACGACAACGGCCCGCCGGCATGAAAGATCGAAACGTTGGGCACTGCGGCAAGTCGGCGGCGGGCGAACTCCTTAAGATCGTCGTCCTCCGCCGTCGTCGTGGTCATGAGCCGCGCGGTCTCGGCGGCGGCAGACTCCATGACCGCGCGCGTATAGAGCAGGCACACCGGTTGCAGCGCGAGAAGGATGAGTGTCAGAAACGTCGGCAGCAAAAAAGCGGCCTCGACCGTAGACTGCGCCCGGTCCTCGCGCGCGGCATCAATACAACGCGATGTCCTTAGCGGCCGCAGCGGCGTCGATAACCGACGTCGAGGCAACGCCATGAGATGCCGCCCGCTCAACCAGCGCCGCCAAGCGCCCATCGGTGCCGGCACGCCAAAGTCCCGCGATCGCCAGCACGATCGATAACAGCGCCACCGTGACGATGGCGTATTCGACCGTCGCCTGGGCAGATTCCTCACGCAGGACATCATGCATTTCACGATCCCTCCTTTGAGTCCGTTGCCTGCGGGCTCAGGCGCACGGCGCGCAGACGACACGAAGCATCGCCAGCATCCGCGGCAATTGTCACCATATCGACCCAGCCGCGTCCGTCGCGCACGATGGCGCCCCACACGTTTCCCTTGATGTCGAGATAGCCGCTCAGAGCAAGTTGCGCCGTGGGTACCTCGCGATAGGCACGCAGCATATCCGCCGCCGCTTCGGTCATCGGTCGGTCCTCGGACCATGCAAGCCGGACCGCAATCGCGTTGCCCTCAGGCGAATCCGTCGCAGTGCCAGACCGCTTGTCGAGCGTCCGCAGAAAGGTTTGCGCCGTGACAGCGACATCCGAATCGTCCGCATCTCGCATCTCATCTTTTTGAGACGCCACCGCCGAATCTGAGCCCAAATCGGAGGCGGTCCCAGGACGCTGCTGCCGCGCGGCGTTAAGCCCCCAAAGCACCGCCGCTATCGCCACGGTCAGGCAAGCAAACACCAGCAGCACCCCGATGGGGCGCTCGCCCTCTACAGGCTGTTGATGCCCTCGCTGATCGCATCCCATAGCTCTTTAACCTTGCCTTTAAATGCAACGATGGCAATAATCGCGATCACCACAAGTACGCCCACTAAAATGGCGTACTCGGTGGTACCCTGCGCGCTCTCCTCCTGCAACAGCTCCTTGGCATGCTGGCGAGTGTGAATCGCCCGGCAAAAAGCCCAGCTCCAAGCCTTGTCAGCAACTTCGACCATCGTGTTCATGTATTCCTCCCTACATCATCCCGCCTGCTCCCAGCAGCGGGCCCAATATGGACAGAAGCAACGCCGGCAAGATGAGCGTGCCGGTGGGAATCAACAGCTTGACGGGCGCACGCTCGATCTCGCGCTCGACCGCGGCGCGATGAGCCGCACGGATCTCGCGACTTTGAGCGGCCAGCGTCTCGGCAAGTGGGGCACCCAGGGCGAGCGCCTGCCCCACCGTGATGGCAAAGGTCTCGAGCGCTCGCACGTCCAGGTCGCGCGCGGCGGCCAACAACTCGTCCTCACGCGTGCCCACGCCCACCTGCCACGCCATGCAGGCGCGCTCAAGGCGAAGAGCCAGCACTGACCGGCGGTTGGCGCAGAAAATCTCAAGCGCCGCATCAAACGAAAGACCGGCCGAAAGACCCAAGCGCACAACATCGATCATCTCGGACACTTCGCCGAGCGACACTCCTGTCTCTATACACATCTGACGCTGCCGACGAATAGAGAGGTGTAGATCTCGG
>UQOQ01000054.1:0-6156 GCA_900542715.1 uncultured Collinsella sp. | reverse complement strand
CATAACAAAAAAGCTCCCATTGCTGGGAGCTCTTTCAATCAATGGTGCGGGCGAAAGGACTTGAACCTTCATGGGGTTGCCCCCATACGGACCTGAACCGTACGCGTCTGCCAATTCCGCCACGCCCGCGTGCAGGAATTAGAATAACGGAGCGCCACCGCGAACGCAAGAACTATTTTTGAAAAAGTTTGCAGGCATTTTCCCAAGCGGCATGCGCGATTGTTTCGGCGTCCTCACCAATGCGATCGACACGGTCGTTAACCAGCGCGTTTGCCGTAATGGAGATCATTGCTGGCTCGCATTCAAGACCGCGAATGGGCTCCGGCGCCATATACGGGCAATCCGTCTCGAACAAAATGCGGTCGAGCGGGGTCGCCGCAAATGCCTCGCGCACGTCGTCGTTGCGCTTAAAGGTGGCCGCACCACCATAGGCGATATAGCAGCCCAGTTCCACAAAGCGCTCCATCGTGGCGCGGTCCTCGCCAAAGCAGTGCAGCACGCAACCGGCCTGAGGCACACCCACCTCGCGCAGCACGTTGTACGCATCCATATGCGAGGTGCGCTCCCCATCCGAGTCCTCGTGCCGCAGGTGCAGCTCCACCGGCACATTGCGGCGCACGGCAACTTCGAGCTGACGCGCCATGCAATCAATCTGCACACTGTGGGGCGCCGGCGCGATGTCGTCGTCGTAATCCATGTGGTAGTCCAGACCGATCTCGCCGATACCGGCGCACAAAGGGTCATCGAGCGCAGCAACAACCTGCGCGTGAATGTCATCGGTATAATCCGGCGCGCCATAGGGGTGAACGCCAGCGAGATACTTGATCTGCGGAATATCCCGCATCGGCAGAATTTCGCGCACGAGCCAGTCGCTATAGTCCGTCACGCTGCGCTTGTCGGCGATGGGGTCGAGCATCGTCACCAACAGGTCGACGCCCGCGGCTTTGGCGCGCACGAGCGTCTCGGGCACTTCTTTCCCCCAAAACGAAAGCAGATGCGCATGCGTGTCAGCAAGCGGTGCCAAGGGCACGGGACAAGCAACCGTCTTCTTTTTCTTGGTAAACGTCACGCGTTCGGCATTAGGCATCATGGATGAGCTCCTGAGCCAGGCGGATAAAGTCGGCAACATCAAGCGTTTCTGCGCGCGTGGTGGGTGCGATACCGCAAGCCTCAAAGGCGGCGTCGAGCACGTCCTTGGCAAAGCCGTTGGCGCTCATGGAATTGCGGATGGTCTTGCGGCGCTGAGCAAATGCAGCATCAATCACGCGGGCCACAAACTCGCGATCGAGTCCTTCGGGCGCCACGCCGTCAACACGGTCGATACGCACGACGGCCGAGTCCACGTGCGGTGCCGGCATAAAGCAACGTGGCGGCACCTCAAAGCGACCCGTAACCTGCGCATACAGGCCGAGCTTTGCCGTGTAGCCGCCATAGGTCTTGTTACCCGGCACCGCGGCAATGCGATCGGCAACCTCCTTTTGAACCATGACCACGGCACGCTTGAGCGCGGGCATCGTCTGGAAGAACTGCAGGATGATCGTCGCCGCCACGTTATAGGGCAGGTTCGCGACAAATACCGTCGGCTCACCGCCTGCAGCCTGCTCAATCTGCCCCGTCGTCACCTTGAGCGCGTCGCCCATGATAAAGCGGAAGTTGGCATAGTCGGCGGCATGGGCATCGAGCACCGGTTCGAGTTCGGGATCGGCCTCGATCGACGTGACGCACGCCGCCTCCTGCAGCAGCGCGAGCGTGAGCGTACCAACGCCCGGGCCAACCTCGAGCACGCGCTCATCGCCCGTGAGCTCGGAAAGCTCGCAAATGCGCTCAATTACATGGTTGTCGATCAGGAAGTTCTGGCCCAGGCGATGCTTGGTCGCAAGGCCAAACTCCTCCAGCAGCTCCCTTGTTGCCGTGGGGTTTGCCAAAGGCGAAGTTGTCATAGTTGCCTCCTTAGCATGATGGCGGCGTCTTGAAACAAAAGGGCATGGACCGTTGCGGCCATGCCCTTACATCTAAACAGCAAATTGCCGATATGGCGCGCGGCGTCTTAGCCCAGACGCGGGAACAGCGGCTCACCCTTCTCGACGGGCTGACCACCGGCAAGCAGGCCCCAAGCGCAAATGCCCTTGAGGTCGTCGCTCGCGGCCTCGTCCTCGCAGGACAGGCGGCGCAGGGCTTCGGCAGAGGTCTGAGGCATGAGCGGCATCAGCAGGTGAGCGGCAATGCGGATGGCCTCGAGCAGGTTGTAGATCACAAATGCCAGCTCGTCAGCCTTAGCCTCATCCTTGGCAAGCGCCCAAGGCTCGGAGTCCTCGATGTAGTGGTTGGCGGCGTGGATGAGCTCCATAACCTCGTCCTTGGCTCCGCCGTAATCGAGCACGTCCATCTTGGCCATGTAGCGCTCGACCAGGCCGTCGGCGATCTTTGCCAGCGGGTTGTCGAACGCATCGAACGATGCGGGCTTGGCGGGCGCGCAGCCGTCAAAGTACTTGCCGCTCATGTTGAGCGAACGCGAGATGAGGTTGCCCCAGCTGTTGGCCAGGTCGGCGTTGTAGACCTGCTCCATGCGATCGAAGCTGATGGCGCCGTCGGTGCCGGGGACGACGTCGGTCATAAAGTAGTAGCGATAGCCCTCGACGCCCAACATGTCGATAACGTCCTGCGGAGCGATAGCGTTGCCGCGGCTCTTGGACATCTTCTCGGCCTTGCCGGTCTCGGCATTGCGCACGGTCAGGAAGCCGTGGGCAAAAACGTGCTCGGGCAGGGCCTCGCCGATGGCCATGAGCATGGCGGGCCAAATGACGCAGTGGAAGCGGATGATGTCCTTACCCACGATGTGGAACTGCGCGGGCCAGCGATAGGCCAGCTCGGCACGCGCCTCGTCGGTATCGACACCGTAGCCGACGGCCGTCATATAGTTGAGCAGCGCATCGAACCACACGTAGGTCACGTGGCCCTCGTCAAACGGGACCTGAATGCCCCAGTCAAAGCTCGTGCGGCTCACGGAAAGGTCGTTAAGGCCGCCCTCGACAAAGCTGCGCACCTCGTTCATGCGGAACGCAGGCTCGACAAAGTCAGGATGCTCGTCATAGAGCTTGAGCAGCTTGTCCTGGAAGGCGGAAAGCTTAAAGAAGTAGGACTCCTCCTGCACGCGCTCAAGCGGACGGTGGCAGTCGGGGCACAGGTGCTGGCCGACGCTGCCGTACTCCTCGTCGCCCTTCTGGACCTGCGTATCGGTGAAGTAGGTCTCGTCAGGCACGCAATACCAGCCGTCGTAGCTGCCCTTATACAGGTAACCGGACTCCTTCATGCGCTCCCACAGGTACTGCACGGCATGATGCTGGCGCGGCTCGGTGGTGCGGATGAAGTCGTCGTTGGAAATCTCGAGCTTGCTCCAAAGCTCCTTGAAGTGCGGGGCCTGGCTGTCGGTCCACTCCTGCGGCGTCATACCATGCTTGGCTGCGGCCTCGGCGACCTTCTCGCCGTGCTCGTCCATGCCGGTCAGGAACTTGACGTTATAGCCGGCGGAGCGGCGATAGCGAGCCTGAACGTCGGCGATGATGGTGGAATAAGCCGTGCCCAGGTGCGGATCGGCGTTGACGTAGTAGATGGGCGTCGTGATAAAGAACGAAGGCTTGCTTTGATCCATGGGGTTTGTCCTCCAGAAAAACGTTGCATACAGGGGATGATTCTAGCGCAAGGGCTGGATATCCTCCATCTATTGCATATCGAGCACCATGGCATAGACATCGCGCTTGCGGCGCGAATACTTCTGAGACAGGCGCTTGGCCACCGCAGAGGCGGGCTCCCCCTCCTCGAGTGCGGCGCGGATATCCTCGCGCAGGGCCTCATCGGGATCCGCTGCCGCGGCGCCAACCGGCACGATGCCGACATCCTCGTCCTCGCTCGGCGGCGCGATGACCAGCGCAATCTCGCCCTTTACCTCGCCGCGAGCACGCAGCTCTTCGGCGAGCTGGGCGGCGGGCCCGCGCAAGACCTCCTCGTGCAGCTTGGTGAGTTCGCGGCAGACGGCAAGCTCACGCTGGGGAAAGACCTCCGCCACGGCCTCGAGCGTCGCCACGATGCGATGTGGAGACTCGTAGAAGATGAGTGCGCCGGGCACCACGGCAAGGCGCTGCAAACGGCGCACACGGTCGCCGTGCTTTCGGCCCAAAAAGCCCTCGAAGAAAAAATGCTCGCAGGGAATGCCGGACGAAACGAGTGCCGTGACGCAAGCAGAGGGTCCGGGAATAACTTCGACAGGCACATCGGCCTCACGCGCCGCCTCGACCAGCGCCTGGCCGGGATCGGACACGCTCGGCATGCCGGCGTCCGAGGCAAAGGCGAGGGTCTCCCCCGCCAGCAGACGGTCGACCAGGCCGGCAGCGCGGCTAGCGATCACATTCTCGTCGCAACGGACAAGCGGCTTGGAAATACCCAGGTGCATCAGCAGCTTTGACGTCACACGCGTGTCTTCGCAGCAAATGGCATCGGCGGCGGCAAAAGCCTCGCCAACGCGCGGGGACAGGTCGCCTAGGTTGCCGATGGGCGTGCCGACCACATAGAGTTTGCCCGTATGGGCGCTGTTTTGCGTCATATCAACCTATTCAATCATGCCGCGCTCGAGCGTACCGAGCGCCGCGCGGGCGTCCCATGCTGCAATGCGCTTCTCGGTCTTCCACGTTTGGAAGAACCAACCGGCAGCCGGCGCAAACGAAGCCAGCTGGTTGGCGATAAACACGCGCTCGTAGGCATTGCGGCCCTCGGGCGTAACCGACGAGTTAGCAAAGATCGCCGCGCCCGACCATTCGCCCACCAGCACGGGGAACCCAGTCGAAATCGCCTCTTTAAGCTCGCGCTTGTTACGCGAAATCGCCGTCGTCAGCCCGCGGGGGCTCGTGATGTCGAGCGCATACTCGTCGCGGTAATGGTACAGGTGAAGGTCCATGTAGACGTTCTTGTACTTGGCGCCGCGCATAAAATGCTTCCACTCGCTGGGATGCCCCGACGACGAGAAGACGACGATCTTATCCTCGGGCATATACGAACGGACGAGCTCGTAGGCATCGCGATAGAAATTGCGCAGGTAGTGAGCGGGAATGCCATCCGTCATGGTGAAGAGGCTCTTGCGAACGCTCATCTGCGGCGTGTCCAGCAGCTCAATGCCCAGCAGGCTCTCGGCCTCGCCATAGCGATCGGCCAAGCGCTCGAGCACGTCGAGTGCGACATGACGGCCGTTGGTGGACGAATGCCACTCGGCAACAGCCTCCGGCGTGGTGGGCGAATCGTTGGAATCGCCCTGGCCACCGGGCACGGTTGCCAGATCGAGCAGCACGCGGATGTCGTATTTGGCAGCCCACTCAATTGCGCGGTCGATGTAATCGACAACCGATATGTAGGAGGCATCGGACTCCTGTGAGCCAAAGGCATACCAGGGCACCGGCAGACGCACGGCATTGAGACCGATCTGCGCCATGCGACGAAAATCGTCCTCGCTCACAAACGTCTCGTAATGGCGGCGCATGCGCTCGTTATAGGCGGCGGTACCCATGGCCTCCTGTAGCTCGGCCGCGTTGGATGCACCGGTCGCCGCGTACAGCGACGGGGTCACCCAAGGCTCGGGAATAAACCAGCCAGAGAGATTAACGCCGAGTATCCTCTCCATCACTGCCCCCTTCGGATCATGCAGGTCGAACCCGCATCGTATTGCATAGGATAAGTATCGTTTTGAGTATACCCGCGTGTGCGGACAGGCGACCGAACGGTCTGTAAAGTGACGCGAAAGTGGGAGGAATGTCTGGGGCGGGCGGGCTCGGAATGGTGCGACGAGGTGTGTACGCGCGCCGGAGGCAGGCACCGGAAAGTGTGTCCCGTTCTGAGCCCTTATTCTGGGACGCAGTTTCCGCAGAACCCTACATAAAAGAAAAGGACCCCTTTGCAGAGGTCCTAGTCAATTCAAGGTGGCGGGGAAGGGAATCGCGTCCGCGCGCTGCGCGGACGGACCGCTGCGGCGCTTACGCGCCTTGCGAGCTGCGCTGGCAAACGCTTACGCGTTTACTCAGCTCCGCGCCCTCACGGGGTTCGATTCCATGTGGGAGCTGCATAAAAGAAAAGGACCCCTTTGCAGAGGTCCTAGTCAATTCAAGGTGGCGGGGA
>UQOQ01000053.1:0-7512 GCA_900542715.1 uncultured Collinsella sp. | reverse complement strand
GAGCAGGGCGAGCGCCGCGGCCGTCGCCCTCGGTGGCGTGGTGGTCTCCGTCAACACCTGCGCCAACCTGGTCGGCCGTCTGTCCTTTGGTCAGATCATCGACAAGCTCGGCGCCTACAAGTCGCTGCTCATCAGCCTTGTCGTCACCATCGTCGCACTCGTCATCATGTCGATGAGCTTTACGCAGAGCATGTTCTTTGTGGCGCTCGCCCTGCTCGGCTTTAGCTTTGGCGCCCTGCTCGTCATCTACCCGCCGCTTACCGGTGGCGCCTTTGGCACCAGCAACATCGGTGTCAACTACGGCATCATGTTCTTGGGCTATGCCGCTTCTACCTGGATCAGCCAGCCCATCACCGCCGTGCTGTATCACGCCGAGGCCGGCAGCGCCGCCTACCAGCAGTCCTTCTACGGCGCCATCGTGATCGCCGCCATCGCCGTCGTACTCACCGTCTACATGATGGTCTCCGACAGCAAGAAGAAGTCCGCCTAGTTATACCAATGTGGCAAAGGGACAGTCCCTTTGCCACATTCGCCAGCCACCAGCATTAAGGAGTCGAAATGTCTGAGCTCAACCCCGTCCGCATTGCCGTTATCGGCGCCGGCGCCATGGGCCGCAACCACATCCGCTTTGTCACCGAGGAGCCCGAGGCCGAGCTCGTCGCCATCGCCGACGCCTTTGAGGGCGCCCGTGCCACGGCCGAGGCCGCCGGCGTGCCGTTTTACACCGATCCCGCCCAGATGATGGACGAGGTCAAGCCCGAGGCCGTCATCATCGCCACCCCCAACGACCTGCACTTGGGCGTTGCCCGCGAGGCCATCAAGCGCAACATCGTGCCGCTGGTCGAAAAGCCGATCTCCAACGACCTCGAGGATGCCCAGGCTTTCGCCGCCGAGGCCGAGACCGCCGGCGTGCCCGTGCTCGTGGGTCAGCACCGTCGCCACAACCCCTTCGTCAACAAGGCCAAGGAGATCATCGAGTCCGGCGAGCTGGGCAAGCTCACCGTGTCGAGCTTCCACTACATGATCTATAAGAATGACGAGTACTTCGATGTCGAGTGGCGCCGCAAGAAGGGTGCCGGACCGATCTTGGTCAACCTGGTTCACGACGTGGACCTGCTCCGCTACCTGCTGGGCGAGCCCGTCGCCGTCCAGGGCATGCAGTCCAGCGCCGCCCGCGGTTTTGAGACCGAGGACTCCGCCGTGGTCAACGTCCGTTTTGCCGATGGCGCGCTTGCGAGCATGACCATCTCCGACGCCACCGCCAGCCCCTGGAACTGGGAGGCCACCGCTCGCGAGGATCCGCAGTACCGCCCCTTCGACGCCGACGCCTACTTTATCGGCGGAACCTTGGGTGCCCTTTCGCTGCCCCGCCTGCATCAGTTCTCCTACGACGGCGCCTCCAACTGGCACAAGCCGCTGCAGATGGAGATTCCGGCCGTCGACCCGGCGCTGCCGCACAAGATGCAGCTCAAGCACTTTGTGAAGGTCGTCCGCCGCGAAGTTGAGCCCGTCGTAACCCCCGCCGATAACGTCAAGACGCTCACGCTTCTCAACGCCATCAAGGAGGCCGCCGAGACCGGCCAGCTCGTCGAGCTGTAATGCCTTAAGAGCGGCCGCGGCAGAAACCCCATGCCGAGTCCCTCGGTCCGCCACAAATAAGCCCCTCTTCTTTGCCCCGCGAGCAGCCTCCTGCCCGCGGGGCATTTTGCTACGTTGCCAATGATTTTTCTGGGACGGGGGACTTTTTGCACCTTAGCTTGATTCGTTCGCCACGAAATGTGCCTATCTACTACGTTTAACCAATCACCCTCATCCATACCGAATTTCGCGAAATAAAAACCGCAGGTAAACGGCTTGCGCATTTTCGGAAAACCGGGGGATGGTCGACCCACACGGTTCAAACGTAGTAGATAGGCCGCTTTCGTGGTCCCGCGCCAAAACAGTCTTTTTTGAGCGAAGTGGCAGGTGGTATCCTTGGTAGCTCTGTGCTGCAAACGCACCTCAAACGCAAGGAGTCCCATGGATCTTATCGCCCAGCTCGCGCGCGAGCTCAACCTTAAGGCCGCCAACGTCGAGGCGGCCGTCAAGCTCATCGACGAGGGAAACACCATTCCCTTTATCTCGCGCTACCGCAAGGAAGCCACGGGCGGCATGGACGACGTCGCCCTGCGCGCACTCGACGAGCGCCTGTCCTACCTGCGCAATCTTGAGCAGCGTAAAGAGGACGTCATCCTGCTCATCGATGCCCAGGGCAAACTCATGCCCGAACTCGAGCAACAGATTCGCGAGGCCACACAGCTCCAGCGTGTCGAGGACCTCTACAAGCCCTACCGCAAAAAGCGCATGACCCGCGCGCAGAAGGCACGCGAGGCCGGCCTGGAGCCGCTCGCCAACATGATCATCATGCAGGCCTCGGCCAAGGGCAGCGCACTCGACGTCGCCGCGGCATACGTCAACGAGGAGGCCGGCTTCGACACGCCCGAAAAGGCGCTCGCCGGCGCGGCGGACATCGTGGCCGAGACGGTGGCCGAGGACCCTGAGAACGTCGCCGACCTGCGCGCCTTTACGCAAAACACCGCCGACATCGTCGTCGAGGCCACCGACCCCGCCGAGAAGACCCCCTACGAGCCGTACTACAGCTATGATGAGCCGCTGCGTCGCATCCCCAACCACCGTGTGCTGGCTATCGACCGCGGTGAGCGCGAGGGCAAGCTCCGCGTGCGCGTGGACGTCGACGGCGCAGCCGCCACGGCACGCCTCGGCAGCCGCTGGCCCCGCCGCCAGGGCGTGTTTGCTCCCATCTTCGATGCCGCCATCGCTGACGGTTACAAGCGCCTCATGGCCCCCTCGCTGGAGCGCGAGGCCCGCGCCAAACTCACCGTTCGCGCCCAGACCGAGGCCATCAACGTCTTTGCCAAGAATCTCGAAGGCCTGCTCTCGGCACGCCCCGTACGCGGCGCCCGCGTGCTCGCGCTCGACCCGGGCTACCGCACCGGCTGCAAGGTCGCCGTCATGGACGAGACCGGCAAGCTGCTCGACCACGGCGTGGTCTACCCCACCAAGCCGCGCCACGACGTCGCCGGCACCAAGCGCGAGCTCGCCCGCCTCGTCAAGAAGGACAGCGTCAACACCATCGTCATCGGCAACGGCACCGCCAGCCGCGAGACCGAGGAAGTCGTCTCGGAGTTCATTACCGAGCAGGCACCCAGCCTTCGCTACACCATCGTCAACGAGGCCGGCGCGTCGGTGTACTCCGCCTCCGAGCTCGCCAGCCAGGAATATCCCGACCTGGACGTCACCGTACGTGGCGCCATGAGCCTGGGCCGCCGTCTGCAAGACCCGCTGGCAGAGCTCGTCAAGATTCCGCCCCAGTCCATCGGCGTTGGCCAGTACCAGCACGACCTTGACCAGGCCGAGCTTTCGCGCACCCTGGGCCACGTGGTGGAAGACGTCGTCAACCGTGTGGGCGTCGACGTCAACACCGCGAGCGCAAGCCTGCTGGGCTACGTGTCGGGCATTACGCCGAGCGTAGCCAAAAACATCGTGGCCTACCGCGAGGAAAACGGCGCCTTTACCGATCGCCGCCAGCTCAAGAAGGTCCCCAAGCTGGGACCCAAGGCGTACCTCAACGCCGCAGGTTTCCTGCGCATCAGCGGCGGCAAGAACCCGCTCGACGCGACAAGCGTCCACCCCGAAAGCTACGAGGTGGCCACGGCCGTCCTGGAGCGCGCCGGCGTTGCGGCAAGCGAGCTCAGCCGCGGCGGCGTGCCCGATATCGAGCGTCGCCTGGGCAGCATCTCGGCGCTGGCAAGCGACCTGGACTGCGGCACCCTAACGCTCATCGACATCGTCAACGAGCTCAAGAAGCCCGGCCGCGACCCGCGCGACGACGCGCCCGAGGTGGTCTTTAGCCGCTCGGCGCTTTCCATCGACGATCTGGAGCCCGGCATGGAACTCAAGGGCACGGTGCGCAACGTTGTGGATTTTGGCGCGTTCGTCGACGTGGGCGTGCACCAGGACGGCCTCGTACACATCTCCAAGCTCGCCAACCGCTTCGTCAAGCACCCGAGCGACGTGGTGCGCGTCGGTGACACGGTCAAGGTGTGGGTCGAAAAGGTCGATCGCGACCGCAAGAAAATCTCCCTCACCATGGTGCAGGGGAAGTAAACCGCCAAAGCAAGGGTCCCCCCTCTCGCGACGTGCAAAATCGCGAGTATTCTGCAAATTCCACCGTTCCGGATGCCCCTCAGAGACGAAAAAGCAAGAAACAGCCCCCGTTTTAGCGTCATCAGAGCCAAAACGGGGGCTGTTCCATGCTTCACCCAGCTGGTAAAAGCCTTTACCTTGCTGAATACTCTCAATTTTGCACGGCGCAGGCGGGGGTACCTTTGTCCACGGCAGGACATGGAAGCCTATCACCAACCTACCGGCAAGTTCGTGTCGGCAGCCCCGGCCTTTCCTTTGCCTAGCGCGACCCTCGCGAAGCGCGTGAGCGATAGGGAAAGGAAAGGCCGGGGCGAACAACCCGCGATGTAGTCAGCGTTCGCGTTACGGCAGGATATGGAAACCGAGCGAGGCGATATCCTTGGCAAAACCGCGCACGGTATCGAGCGAGACCTCGTACGGGTCACGGCCGATGTTCTTACGCTTGGCCAGGATGCTGTTGGGCACCGTGATGATCTGGCAACCGCATCCTTCCGCCTGGTAAATATTGATAAGCTCACGCGTGGACGCCCACAGGACCTCGCAGTTGGGCTTGGCGGCGGCCTTCTTCACCGACTCCGTCATAAACGGAATGGGATCGACGCCGGTGTCAGCGATACGGCCGGCAAAGAGCGAGATGATGGACGGCGTCTCGGCATCAACGGCCTCGACCATCTCGTCGACCTGCGTAGGCGTAAAGATGGTGGTGACGTTGACCTTGATGCCATCGGCCGAAAGCTTGCGCACCAGCTCGGCGGTGGACTCGCCCTTGGTAGTCACGCACGGAATCTTGACGTAGACGTTCTCGGCCCAGGTAGCGATCTCGCGGGCCTCGACCTCCATGGTCTCGACGTCGTCGGCAAAGACCTCAAACGAGACGGACACATCGGTGATGTGGGCCAGGACCTCCTTGGCAAACGCGCGGTAATCCGTCACGCCGCCCTTCTTCATAAGGGACGGGTTGGTCGTGAAACCCTGAACGTTGCCGTTCTCGTACATGTCGAGCATGCCCTCGAGGTTTGCACCGTCAGCGAACACCTTGATTGCCATCTGCCTGATTCCTTTCGCTTGCACACGGCCGGTAAACTGCTAAACACTTTACCTACGTTTATCAAGGCGTGAACTGCGGTTTTTTATCTTCTCGGCGAACGGTATAAACACCTCAGTATTTGGATTGATAAATCGATTGAGCATGCAAAAGCAAAGAGTCGCAGTTTGAGCAAACGTCAGAAGGCGAGATTCATTAGATGAGGCCAAAATGGCGCATCGCTGTGACGGTGCCATCGTGTGCGACATCGTCGGTCACATAGTCGGCGACTGCCTTGACCTCGGGCATGGCGTTGCCCATGGCTACAGACGTCTCGACGGCGGCGAGCATACCCAGATCGTTGCCGGAATCGCCAAAGCCAAAGGTGCGCGCGTTGCCGGTGCGACCCAGGTATTCCAGCGCTCGCGCCACGCCCACGCCCTTGTCGATGCCCTTGGGGCTCAGCTCGCGATTCTGACCACCGGTGTTGCACAGCTCAAACTCGCGCTCGATAAAGCCGTCATCGTTGGCTACGCGAGCCAGGTCGTACGCGTTAATGCACACCTTGCCTACGCGCAAGCGGCCATCGACGCGCATCTGATCAACGCCATGCACCACGCCGGCGCCTAGCAGAAATGACTGTTCGACACCAACTGGCTCAAGTGAATAGGTGGCACCATTCGTCTCGAACAACGCCTCGCCGCCCGCCACAGTAATGCGACGCGCGAGCTCCTCAACAATGTCCTCGTCAATGCAGTCCTCGTGTGCCACGCGGCCCTCGACCTCGAGCGTGGCCCCCGCCATGGCAACGATACCCGCCGGGTTCAGCGCACGCAGGCCATCGGCAACCAGCCACAAAGGACGGCCCGTGCAGATAAATGCCTGGTGGCCCGCATTACGCAGGCGACCAAATGCATCGACAACGGCCTTCGACGGATGGATTGCATTGAAGTCCTTATCGGTCATATCGTCGTGATCGAACGACGTCAGCGTGCCGTCCACGTCAAAAAAGAGCACAGCGGGTTCAGGACACGCATCAATCATATGGGTTCCTTTCGAGGATAAGGGCAAACGAAGCATCCATCATATAATGGAGCGACGCAACCAGAGAGGTCACCCATGGAATTTTACGCAAGCTGCCCCGAGGGCTTTGAGTCCGCACTCGCCGATGAGCTTAAACGCCTCGGGCTTTCGCATGTCCGCCGCCTGAAGGGCCGCGCTACGTTTGAGGGCGAGCTCGAAGAAGGCTATCGCGCCTGTCTGTGGTCGCGCCTGGCCAGCCGCGTGTTCGTGGTACTCGGGCGCTTTGAGGCGCAGGATGCCGATGAACTGTACGATAGCGTTTACGACATCGCCTGGGAGAGCATCGTCCGCCCCGGCGCCACCATCGCCATTACCGCCCGCGGCGTGACCGAGCAGCTGCGCAACACGCGCTTCTCGGCCCTGCGTGCCAAAGACGCGCTGTGCGACCGCCTGGCCGAGACCACGGGACGTCGCGCCGATGTCGATGCCGCCGACCCCGATGTTCACCTACTGCTTTCACTGCGCCAGCGCCGCGCGAGCATAAGCCTAGACCTTTCGGGCGACCCGCTGTTCAAGCGCCTGCCGCCCGCCGCGACCCGCGCCGGCGAGGGCACACACGTGCTGCGCCCCGACTACGCCGCCCTGGTGCTGGCGCAGGTCGGCTGGACTGCACTGTGCGAGCGCGAGCTGACGGCCGACGATTACGAGAACGAAGCCCTGCCCACGCTGGTCGACGCTTCGTGCGCCGGCGGCGGTCTGCTGCTGGAGGCAGTGAATATCCTAACCGACCGCGCCCCGGGCGCCGCACGCGAGCGCTGGGGCTTTGAGGGCTGGCAGCTGCACGATGCCGCCCTGTGGGAGCAGCTGCTTGCCGAGGCGCGCGAGCGCGAGGCGGCAGCGCGCGAGCGCCAGGCGCGCATCGTGGCCGTGGATGTTGACCCCGCCGCCCGCAAGACCGCTGAGCGCATGGTCAAGTGTGCCGGCTACAAGCGTTTTGTCGACTTTTGCGCTGCCAAGCCCGCCACCGTGTTGGACCATGCAGGCGCTGTCGCCGGCGCCGCCGTGGTCGCAGACACCACCGAGACCCCGCTTTCGCTCATGCACGACGCCATGACGCTGGTCGGCGAGCTGCGCCGCGCGCCCGAGCTTACCGCCGCGCCGGTCGCCGCGCTCACCCGCGATGGCCTTATGGCCCGCGCGCTCCATGCCGAGCCCACGAGACCGTACTAGATCTCGTATGCCGTCTTCTGCTTGAAAAA
>UQOQ01000052.1:0-7713 GCA_900542715.1 uncultured Collinsella sp. | reverse complement strand
GTTGTCGCCGGTGAGCATGCGCACGTCGACGCCGAGCTTGCGGAGCGCAGCGATGGCCTCGGCGCTCGTCTCTTTGACCTCGTCAGCCACGGCGATGGTGCCGACAAGCTCGCCGTTCTTGGCAAAGAACAGCGGCGTCTTGCCTTCGGCGGCAAATTGCTCGGCAAGACCCGCGGGCACGGTAACGCCCAACTCGTCCATCAGGCGCACGTTGCCGGCTGCGATGACATTCTGCCCCTCGCGTGCCGTAACGCCTCGTCCGGGCACGGCGGCAAAGTCCTCGACCATGCGCGCGACAATTCCGCGCGCCTCGCACTCGGCCATAATCGCCTCTGCCAGCGGGTGCTCGCTCGAGCGCTCCAGCGCGGCGGCCAGCTTGAGCAGCGCCTTTTCGCTCATGGCGGGCGAGCCGTCAGCGCGCGTGGCTACCACGATATCGGTCACGGCAGGCTTGCCGCGGGTGACGGTGCCCGTCTTATCGAGCACCACGGTGCCCACGCTGCGCAGGTTCTCCAGCGCCTCGGCGCTCTTGAACAGAATGCCCATCTCGGCGCCCTTGCCGGTGCCAACCATAATGGCGACGGGCGTGGCCAGGCCCAGCGCGCACGGGCAGCTGATCACCAGCACGGCGACGGCGGAGGTAAGCGCTTCGTTGATGCTTCCGGTCAGTGCCATCCACACCACGAAGGTCGCGGCCGAGATCACGAACACCACGGGCACAAACACGCCGGCGACCTTGTCGGCCAGTCGAGCAATGGGTGCCTTGGTGGCATTGGCGTCCTCGACGAGCTGGATAATCTTGGCGAGCGACGTGTCGGCACCCACCCGCGTGGCGCGGAAGGTAAACGAACCGGTGCGGTTGACGGTGGCGGCGTTAACGGTAGCACCGGCGGTCTTTTCCACGGGGATAGACTCGCCGGTGAGCGCACTCTCGTCCACGGCCGAGCTGCCCTCGAGCACCACGCCATCGACGGGGATGGACTCTCCGGGGCGCACGCGCAGGACCTGGCCTGGAAGGATACTGTCGACGTCGACGGTGGCTTCGGCGCCGTCGTCGGTCACGACGGTCGCGGTCTTGGGTGCCAAGTCGATGAGCGCCTCGATAGCGCCACCGGTTTTGGATTTGCTGCGTGTCTCGAGGTATTTGCCCACGGTGACGAGCGACAGGATCGTGCCCGCACTCTCAAAATACAGGTTGTCCATGCCCGTCATCATGGCCTCGTGGATTTGCCCGGCGGCCAGCTGGTCGGCCATGATAAACATGGCATAGAGCGACCAGGCGATCGACGCGGTGGCGCCGACGGCGATGAGAGCGTCCATGGTCGGCGCGCCGTGCGCGAGCGATTTAAACCCGTTGATAAAGTATGCGTCGTTGACGTAGACGATGGGGATGAGCAGGACGAGCTCGGTGAGCGCGAGCGTCATGCTGTGGGTATGGTCGGTGAAAATGCCGGGTAGCGGCCAGCCAAGCATGTGCCCCATGCCTATGTAGAACAGTGGGATGAGGAATACGATCGAGACGATGAGGCGGGTGCGCATGGCGGAGGCGGCGGCCTCCAACTTTTTGGTCGGCGACTCCATATGGGCGGCGCCGGACCTGGCTTGCGCACTTCCGCTTTGGACAGCGTCGGTGCCCGTGCTGATGGGCGAGGCCGAGTAGCCCGCGCGGTCGACAGCGGTGCAGATGTCGTCGGGGGAGACCTGCGCAGGGTTGTAGTCCACCAGCATAGAGCCGGCGAGCAGATTGACCGCGACGCTTTGGACGCCGTCGAGCTTGCTCACGGCGCGGTCCACGTGCGCCTGGCAGGCAGCGCATGTCATGCCGCCCACATCGAACTTATCTTGAGCCATGGCTTCTCCTTTCTGTGACGTAGTGTCGGAAATGTTAACCAACCGATACTATACACCCATACCCCCTGGGGGTGTCCAGTAATAGTTGGAATGTATGACTTTTCATTACAGATGAGGGCGGCTGCTCAATCGGTGGCCGTCTCTGCCAAACATCTCAATCTGTAACGTCTGAACCGGTTTTTGAGCCGTAACTGTTACAGATTTAGACAAACAGTTGACGGGAAACTTAATGTCTCAATCTGTAACATCTAGCAGCAAATATGACCTCTAACTGTTACAGATCGAGACAGAGCGTCCGCGGTCAACTCAAATGTCTTGATCTGTAACATCTAGAGAGTTTTTTGACCCCTTACTGTTACAGATTGAGATGTTGTCTCGCAGGGTTGGGGTTTTGTCTCGTTCTGTAACATCTAGACCTGTATCTGCCGAGCTAGTGTTACAGATCGAGACAATTGCCGGGGAGGGGTCCCGTCACGGCAAGACGCCCGCCGCCTAGATACAGAACCCGGGGATCACACAGGTTAGCTTGTTTGGCTTTTCCGCAGGCGTTGCGTACGTAAAGACGTCGCCGTCGTGCCCCACGCGGTTCATATAGAGCGTGCCTTCGCTCTCCGATGTGTCGGGACTCACCGTTCGTTCCCACCAGCAGGTGTCCTTGCCCTTCCACTGGCGAACCAACGTCTCGTTCGTGGTATACGGACTTACCTTGAGCTCGCGGAAGAGTTGGTACTCCTTGCCCTCGCCGTTATAGATGTCGGCCAGGTAGTGAAAGTCCTTGGCAAACGAATTGGGCGGTTGCGTACCGCACAGCTCGACCATGGCGGGCAGCCAAAGGGTTGCGGGCAACTCGCTCTGACACGATGCACTGTTGGCGGCGCCAACGTTATTCGAGATCTTTTTGACAGACTTGATGAGCGCGCGCAACTCGTTGGGCAGCAGCTTAAGGCCGTCGCTGTCGAGCCATTCCCGCAGCTCGCAATCTGCCCAGCCGGCGCTCGGCGGTTCAGCCGCAGCGTTGCGCTCGGCAATACCCGCGTCGAACATAAACGTCAGCCCGGCCTTGCCTGTCCCGTCCAGAAGCTCATCGTGACGGATGCCCACAAGCTGCGCGCCGACCTCCAGCCCGTTGGCGAGCTTCACACGCTTGGTGCACGGATAGGGGATATGCCCATCAGCGTCGAGCAGGTGGTAGCACTTGGCAATCTCGCGTGCCTCGCTACGGGTCTCGGCGGCCTTAATCTTGAGCGAAATCTTCTGCAGCTGGTCCCAAGTGTAGTCGTCAAGCGAACCGCGGATGCCGTCCAGGTAGTCGGGGATGCCGAAGCCATGGGTTGCCGCGCCAACGACGCCGAGTCCCGCAACGACCGCAACGACGCCGCCGATAATAAAGCGACGGCGGGTCATGGCGTCGTGCCGGGCCTGCTCCAGGATCTCTCGTGCGCGCTCGCCGGCGACGTCGACCTTAAGGTGCGTGCCAGAATCGATATCAATTGCGGCCTCGTCTCCTGCACCCTCGCGGTCCTCAGATTCTGCAGCGGGGAGGTATGTCGAGAGCACCTCGAGCATCTGCTGCTCGGTAGGGCGATCGCCCTGTTCGACCGAGATGCCTTTCATGATGATCTGGACAAGCGCTTTGTCGCCCTCGCAGCGCGGCTCGAGCGGCGCCGGTTTGGTCTTGGTCTTTATGAGGTAGAACGAGCCGGTCGCCGCGGCACCCGTCGACTCGACATCGAACGGTTTGCGACCGCTGTAGAGCTGGTACAGAATGCTCGAAAGCGCATAGACGTCGATCGCGGGCGAGCGGCGAAGGGCCGCGATGCCTTCGATATCCTGCGTGAGCATTTCGGGCGCGGCGTATGCGGGCGTGGCAAAGCGCCAGATGTCGGCGCGCCGGGTGATCGTGTCGTCGCCGAGGGCCATGGTCGCGGAGCCCATGTCGATGAGACAGGGGTCAAAGGAGCAATCGGCAATCTGCTGCTCGAGCGTTCGGCTGGTGGTGCGGAACATGATATTGGCAGGCGACAGGTCGCGATGGACGACCGGATTCACAAGGCCTTGGGTCATCAAGAGCGCGCGAAGCACGGCGTTTCCGACGGCGGCGACCATCTGGGTGGTCAGCCCGCCCGAGGCGTCGTGCGGAAGCAAGGGCAGCGCCTGTTTGAGCGAGGTGCCCTCGACCCACTCCATGAGGATAAGCGGGTCGTCCTCGCACGATCCGTAGCCATAGACGCGCGGAAATCCGCGCAGGTGCGAGACGGTACACAGATGACGGTACTCCTCGAACAGTGCGGCGGTGTTGGCCAGGTGCGCGGCCGATTGCTCGGCGGAGCGGTCGGGGGCTTGGCCGGAAAGGATGGCGTTGTCCTTGAGTAGCTTGACGGCAAAAACCTCGCCGCTTGTGTTGGTCGCGCGAAGCACATGTCCGATATTGCCGCTGTCGCGGTATGCCGTCTGAAGAATAAGCGTCATAAACCGGCGTTTGGCGTCGTCCTCGGCACTGGGGTCGACTGCCACGGCGGTATCGAACGTATCGAGACGGATGAGTTTGTCGCCATAGGCGCTATCGGTAGTATCCATGGCGTTCCTTTGTCTGGCATGGGTTGCCGCGCGTATACGTGGGCAGTGCGGATATCGGTAAAGTACTATGATAGCCGCACTGCCCACGTATACCGCTGGGTATTGTCGTTTACGACGCAGAAGGTAGAAGACAAAAGACGGGCGGTGACCGTCTTTCGATCACCGCCCGCGCTAGTCCACAATGACAAGGAATGTCGTGTAGAGACCCAGATGGAGCCTGTCGCTGTTTTCGATTTCCACCGGGGGATAGATCTTGCCGGGTTCGCGTTGGTCGCGCGGCGGCTCAATCACAATATCGCCGTCGCCCGCGCCCGATTCGAGCACTGTGCCGTTGGTCGACCCAAGGCCCTGGGCGTACCAGTGCCCACCCTCGAGCCAAATGCGGAGATGCTCACGCGATGCATCAGCGCCTACATCGGTGATGCTGGGCGAGGTTTTGGGCAAAGAACCAATCACGGTGCCGCGCGGATCGCGTGTGAGGGGATGGATTTGCATGTCGACGCAGTTGTCGGAATGTGTCCTGAGCAGACCGAGGTTGGGGGCGACGGTGCGCGGTTGATCCAAGCTGCTCAAAAAACCACGGCCGACGGTGGTCTCGGTGGTGCCAAAGTGCCCGCCTGTCTTGCTGTCGCAAAAGCGCTCGACGGTGGCCACGCCTTGGATGGGGTCAGCGAGCGCCCCCGTTGCCACAAAGAGCATAAGGTAAAGCGTACTCTTCTCGCGCACGGCATTGCCGTCAAAGTTGTCGATGCGATTGAGGGCATTTGCATATAGGCGGCTGTCCAACTTGTAGCTGGCGAGAGCCGACATCATTTCGTTGGCGGCCGGGCCGCGATAGTGCTCGGCGATTGCCTGATAGGCGGACTCGCCGCCGCCGAGCTTGCTGCAGATTGCCGCGGAAAGATTGAGCGTGGTGATGGCAAAGTCGCTGTAGATGGCGGGCGCGCACTGGTCAGGCTCGCGATGGACGATGTAACGGGTGAGATACGAACGGTTGGAAGAGCATTTCTCGAGCAGGGTACTGCCGAGATAAGAGTTTCCATTGATGAGCATTCGGGCGATCTCGAGATGTTTAAGACCGCCGAACGAGCGAATATCGTTATAGAGGACCGAGCAAGGCGTCTCTGCTGCCACGGATACCTCCTTTGATTGCTTCCTGGCCAATAAGGCGATAGGAATTAATGGCCCCCGGTGGGCGACGTATTAAATGGCTGCGCAATATGTAGCGTAACCAAAGCAACATTATAGGCCACATGTTCGAAATTGCAGGAAGAGCGAGAGATTTGGTTTGGACTGGACGGAAATCCCCCTCTGTCTTGATCTATAACAATTGGGGCCGATTTTGCTCCGTAACTGTTACAGATTGAGACGTTTGTGAACCGTGCCGACCGTTTGTCTCGATCTGTAACACGTAGAGGAAGATTTGCCCTGTTGATGTTACAGATTGAGACAATTGGCCCAGACCTGCTCCGTCATCTGTGGTTTACGTGGGGGCATACGGAGTACGGGTATACTAACCCGCGGCGAATCTGCTCCATCGCTTAGAGCTGCTGCGTCTGGACGGCGCGTGATAGGGCTGCCAAAGCGATCGCCAGCGTGCTGAGCAACGTCCTCTCTGTGCGCACCTGTTTTTGTATGTATTAGCGCACTACCAAGCACGCCCGCGCGGCCGCATGCCGCGCTCATGACGCGTGCAGATAAGGAACAACAACATATGCGTAATTCTGTATCCGACGTCACCGACGCCGAGATTCTGGACGAGGCCCGCGAGGCCATGACCCAGGCTGCCTTCGATGCCGCCGATGAGGCCAATGCTGCCCAGGCCGTCGAGTCCGCTACCGAGAGCCTGCCCGCCTTTAACGAGCTGGGGCTTTCGGACGAGATACTCCGTGCTATCGAGAACCTGGGCTACACGGCGCCGACGCCCGTGCAGGCCGGCTCGATCCCCGTGGTGCTCGAGGGTCGCGACCTGCTTGCCGCCGCTCAAACCGGCACCGGCAAGACGGCCGCCTTCTTGCTGCCGACCATGAACAATCTGGAGCACATTGCTCCGCCCAAACCCGTGCGCGAGCGCGGCGGCCGCAACCGCCGTCGCGGTGCCAAGAAGCCCGAGGGCAACGGCCGCGGCCCCGTGATGCTCGTCATCACCCCCACGCGCGAGCTCGCCCAGCAGATCGACGAGGTCGCGAGCAAGATCGCCGACGTCACCGGCCATGTCGCCGTGACCGTCGTGGGTGGCGTGAGCTACAAGCCGCAGACCGCGGCACTCAAGTACGGCTGCGATATCCTGGTCGCCACGCCGGGCCGTCTGGTCGACCTGATCGAGCAGGGCGCCTGCCACCTGAACGAGGTCAAGGTGCTGGTACTCGACGAGGCCGACCGCATGCTCGACATGGGCTTTTTGCCCGCCGTCCGCCGCATTGTGCGCGAGACGCCGGCCGAGCGCCAGACGCTGCTGTTCTCGGCGACGCTCGACGAGGAGGCCGTGGGCGAGATCACCGACCTGGTGAGCGATCCGGCTCGCGTGGAGATCGCGCCCGCCACGTCGACCGCCGACACCGTCGACCAGTTTGTGTTCCCGGTGTCCATCGAGGCCAAGAATAACCTGTTGCCCGAGTTCCTCAAGAAGGAGGGCCCGGAGCGCACCATCGTCTTTATGCGCACCAAGCATCGCGCCGACAGCTGCTGCCGTCGTCTGGAGCGTAAGGGCATCAAGGCCGCCGCGATTCATGGCAACCGCAGCCAGGCCCAGCGCGAGCGCGCGCTTTCTGCCTTCCGCGACGGCACCGTCGACGTGCTGGTGGCAACCGATGTTCTCGCCCGCGGCATCGACATTAGCGACGTGCGCTACGTCGTGAACTTTGACGTGCCGGCCGAGCCGACCGACTATATCCACCGCATTGGCCGTACGGGCCGCGCCGGCGAGCTGGGCTGGGCCATCACGTTTGTGACCGAGCAGGACGTGGACGAGTTCTACGAGATCGAGAAGCTCATGGACAAGACCGCCGACATCTACGAGGCCGGCGACCTGCACGTGGGTCCCAACCCGCCCGCGGTTGATCCCGAGCGCGACCCTGCGGCCTTTAAGGCGAAGAAGAAGACCAAGCGCGGCAAGTCCAAGAGCAAGAAGAAGCTTGAGCAGGCGCGTCGCGACGGCAAGCGCAACGGCGACGATTACGGCGATGTTGCCGGTCGTTCCAACCGCGGTCGCGACGAGCGCCGCGGCGACGGCGAGCGTCCGAGCCGTCCCAAGCCTGTCTCTTATACACATTCTCCGAGCCCACG
>UQOQ01000051.1:0-7891 GCA_900542715.1 uncultured Collinsella sp. | reverse complement strand
TTGAATCTATGCCCAATTAACAACCGTCAGGGAATTGTAATTGATGGTGAAGGTTTAAAGGTAATTTGCAAAGACTAATTTGAAAATTCCAGTTTGCTGTACTCGTTCCTAGCAGGGTTTGGGGCAGGCACGCTCCAACAAGAAGCTGTCCCAAAGGGGCAAGAATGGGGACTGCGGACGATTTCTTGGACCGTTACGCGGCCCTTCCCAGCGCGGAGCGGAACTCGGCCGGCGTGCGGCCACCGAGCGCATCTCTGCGCCTCTCCGTATTGTATCGACCGATCCAGCCCCCCCGAGCTCCTCGATGAAGCTGGCGGGGGTCCAGCCCGACCAGTCCCTGCCGTGCCAGAACTCCCTCTTGAGCAGGCCGAAGAACCCCTCCATCGCGGCGTTGTCCGGGCTGCAGCCCTTGGCGGACTGGATTGGCTACACTGATGTGGACAGTTCCGGGAGGGGCGCAAGAGACGGGAAGGCCGTGTGCGCGTTCCTGCGCGAGGGCCGCGGGGAGGGGCTGCCTGGGTACGGCGCCTGTCAACTCGGTCTACGTCTTTGATGACCGGGTCGTACTCAAAATCAACTTCACGGATGATGCCAAAACGGTCACCCGTGAGGAAGTGTTGGGTTCGAGTGCTATGGACAATGTTCCAGCATGCTGGGATCGAACTCGCTAGCCGGAATCACACGGTACCCGTGACGCAGCAGCAGATCGACAAAAACACCGTTGCCCGCGGTGAGCGTACCGCTAAAGGTGCCATCGTAGACGCGACCCGCACCGCACGAGGGGCTACGGTCCTGCAAGATGCACGCAGCTATCTCGGACGGGCCGCCCGCCTGCTCGCACATATCGAGCGCGCGCTCTGCACCAAGGCGAAATTCGCGATCAACCGACACGCCCTCGCAGGTACAAACCTCGCCATTCACAATCTCGGACGGCTTGCGCGGTGTGGGCAAGCCGCCAAAAACCTCGGGGCACACCAACAGGACCTCGGTCCCTGTGCGTTCGCAGGCCTCGACCAACGCGCGATGGTAATTGTCGAGCCCGTTATATTTGCAGCTCTCTCCCATCAAGCAGGCACTCACCACGATCTTCATACATATCCCTCCCAAACAAAACGCCCCATTTGAGATAGAAACTCAAATGGGGCGTTCGACGTTGTGCAACCAGCCTTACTGCTGCTTTGGCATCAGCGGATTCTCGCGCGTGAGGAGATTCATGAACTCCTCGCCCGTGATCGTCTCCTTCTTGTACAGATAACGAGCCAGCTCATGGAGCTTAAACTTGTTCTCCTTGAGGATCTGCAGGGCGCGGTCATGTGCGTCCTCGATCAGCTTGGCGACGATCGCGTCGACGCGCTCGGCCGTACCGGGGGCACAGGTGAGCGACGTGTCCTGGTTGAGGTAGGCATTCTGAACGGTACCGAGCGCCATCATGCCAAACTCTTCCGACATACCAAAGCGCGTCACCATGTTGCGGGCGAGCTTGGTGGCCTGCTCGATATCATTGGCCGCGCCAGTCGTCATCTCACCAAAGATGAGCTCCTCGGCAGCACGTCCGCCGCAGTAGACAGCGAGCTTGTCGAGCACCTCCTGGCGCGTGGTCAAGAAGCGCTCGTCCTCCTCGACCTGCATGGTGTAGCCCAGAGCACCGCTCGTACGCGGCACGATGGTGATCTTCGTAACCGGCGCAGAACCCTTCTGGCGGGCGGCAACGATGGCATGGCCGATCTCGTGATAGGACACGACCTGTTTCTCGTGATCGGACAGCACCGTGGACTTACGCTGCTGGCCGGCGATGACGACCTCCACCGACTCCTCGAAGTCGTCCTGGGTTGCACGCTTGCGACCCTCGCGAACGGCGCGCAGGGCGCCCTCGTTGATGATATTGGCCAGGTCGGCGCCCGAGGCTCCGGGCGTGGCGCGGGCAATCGCGGTCAGATCGATCGGCGGCTCGGTCTTCACACTCTTGGCGTGAAGCTCGAGGATGTTCTTGCGGCCGGTCAGGTCGGGCAGCTCAACGGGGATGCGGCGGTCAAAACGACCGGGGCGCAGCAGAGCGGGATCGAGGCTGTCAGGACGGTTGGTGGCAGCGAGGACGACGATACCCTTGTGGTTGTCGAAGCCATCCATCTCGGTCAGCAGCTGGTTGAGCGTTTGCTCACGCTCGTCGTTGCCGCTAAAGCCGCCACCGTCACGCTTTTTGCCGATGGTATCAATCTCATCGATAAATACGATACAGGGGGCCTTTTCCTTAGCCTGCTTAAACAGGTCGCGCACCTTGGCGGCGCCACGGCCGACGAACATCTCGACGAACTCAGAGCCCGAAATGCTAAAGAACGGTACGCCCGCCTCGCCGGCAACAGCCTTGGCAAGCAGGGTCTTACCAGTGCCAGGAGGGCCCACGAGAAGAGCACCGCGCGGCAGCTTGGCGCCGATTTCCTCATAGCGCTGCGGCTTCTCCAGAAAGTCGACGACCTCCTTCAGGGATTCCTTGGCCTCTTCCTGACCAGCAACATCCTTAAAGGTCACGCCAACATCCTTGGAGGCGATAACGCGCGCACCGGACTTACCCAGACCGCCGCCGCCAAAGCCGCCGCCACCAAAATTCATGGACGGGCCGTCATCGCCCATGGCCTTCTTCATACGGCGGTTGAGCCACCAGCCGATGAGGAAGAAAATCGCCATGGGAAGGACGAGCGTGAGCAAGTAGTAAGTCATCAGGCCCGAGTTCTTATCGGGAACCACCGACTCCAGCGAGGCGCCGGCCTCGAGCACGCGATCGGTAAAGCCCGTGTCACTCGGCACGCCGGTCGTCTTGTAGGCGATGTTCTCGTCCTCGCCCTTCTTGGTGTAATAAATCGAGTAATCGTCCGTGTTGTACTCGACCTTGTCGACACTCTTCTTATCGAGCGCTTTGACAAACGTCGAATAATCGGTCTTCGTAATCTGCTGCGTGTGACCGATGTTGGGGAACAGAACGGTCGAGAGCACGAGGTAGACGACGAAGGCGATGAGCACGTAGAGGATCATATTCCGTCTACGTTTGTTGTCATCCATCTCCATCTGCTTGAACTCCATCTACTTGGGTTGATAATGCTAACTAGAATACCCAACCCGGCCGGCGATAAACCGACGCCGGGCACGAAAGAATAGAGATGGCATCACTCGAAGTCGGCAAGGTTCAGATCTATACGGGCGACGGCAAGGGCAAGACGACGGCTGCGCTGGGGCTCGCGCTGCGCGCCACGGGCTATGGACTTAACGTGCTCATGCTTCAGTTTGCCAAGAAGCTGCACTGCGCCGAGCATGATGCGGCACCACGCCTAGGGCTACGAATTGTACAGGCCGACCGCGACACGCCCGAGGCTTGCGCCGCACAGATCATGGAGCTCGCACGCGAGCAGATCTCACAGGTCGACGTTCTGATTTTGGACGAACTCGGCGAGGCCATGCGCCGCGGCTTCGTGACGCGCGAGGATGTCGAGGAACTGATCGCGATGAAACCCGACACCACAGAGCTCATACTGACCGGCCGCGGCCTGCTGCCCATCGCGGACCTCGCCGACCTGGTCACCGAAATGCGCCTCGTCAAACACTACTTCGACGAAGGCCTCCTGGCCCGCCAAGGCATCGAATACTAATTGATCCGAAGGGGACGAAGGGAAACGGATCATCGACATCACGACGGAGAGCAATCAGCCGTTTTCCTCCGTCCCCCCAGGGATCATTAGGCAGTGGCGCGGCCTAGCCAGTTGCCGCTGTGGTGGTAGATGGTGAACATCGTGGCGGTTATTACCCAGGTTACGGGGTAGACCAGCAGCAGATGCTCGAGCGAGGGGTCGAGCGGCATAATCGCGAACACCCACGCCACGCGGAGCACGACCGTGCCGAATATCGTGAGCATCATAGGCTGGAAGCTCACGCCAGCGCCACGGATGGAGCCGGACGCGTTTTCGATAATCGAGAAGATCGCGTAGAACGGCGCGATGAAATGAAGAATCGTCGTGGTGTAGGCCGAAATTGCGACATCGTCGATAAACAGACGCGAAAGCGGGCCCGAGAATACCAGCAGCACGGCAGACAGGCCACCGATAAGCACAAACGACAGCACGAGCGACGTGTGGTATCCCTTTCGCATGCGATCGTAATTGCGCGCACCAAAGTTCTGCGCCGAGAACGTAGTAATCGACACACCAAGCGCCTCGGTCACCATCCAGATAATGCCGTCCAGGCGACCGGAAAGACCCCAAGCGGTCGTAACATCGGCTCCAAACGAGTTGACCGACACCTGAATCAAAACGTTGGAGATCGAATACGCCGCAGACTGAACGCCCAGCGGCAAACCGCACGAAAGCATGCTCTTGCAAATGCCGCGATCGATACCGAGTTTGGATAGCGACAACCGCCACGCCCCCGGAGCGCGCATCATGCGGATCACAATCATCGTGGCATTGGTGCAGATAGTCAGCGCCACCGCGATGCCGCAGCCCAGCGCTTCCATGTGCAGCACGGCGACAAAGAGAATGTCGAGCGCCACGTTGACGAAGCAGCCGGAGGCAATAATGACCGCCGGACCGCGCGTGTCGCCCACGGCGCGCAACAACGCCGTCCCCATATTGAGCAGCAGCGCCGCAAACATGGCGGCAAAGTAGCAACGGGCATACGCCACACCCTCGGCCAGCAGCTCATGCGGTGTATTCATCAGCACAAGCATCGGCTCGACAAACACCATGCCCAGAATGGAAATGACAATGCCGCCCACCAGCGCGAGCGTCATGGCCGTATGGACCGATCGGCTCAAGCGCTCGTCATCGTGCTGACCAAAAAACTGGCCGGTAATAACGGCACATCCAGCACCAACACCGACGCAAAAACCAATGCAGAGCTCCGTAAGCACCATCGTGGCCTGAATGCCACCCAGCGCGAGCTTGCCGCCAAACTGACCGACGATATAGGTACCGATAAGCGTGTATGCCTGCTGAAAGAACGAACTAAAGAAGATGGGGACGCACAGCGACAGCAGCTGCTGCCAAATAACGCCCTGCGTTACATCGATAGCCGTAGATTTCTTAGCCACACGCCCTCCCCACCAGCGTACGTCAAACAACAAAACGGCACTTTAAAACGAAAGCCAAAACCAGCTTAGCACCGACCGACGTCGGCCGAAACGTCCCGAACCAGAGCCCGGTGCGAAATATCTGCCTAGTGATACAGCCCCGGCTGGTAGTGGTACTCGTTGCTCACATGCGGGCACAGTTGCCAAAAGGCGACGGCACTCGCAGCGGCCACGTTGAGTGAATCGACCCCATGCGCCATCGGAATGCGCGCGGCTCGGTCGCAGCCGGCAATGGTCTTGGTGCCCAAGCCGGCACCCTCGGTACCCATAAAGATCGCTAGGCGGTCAATCTCCTGCAGCACGGGATCGTCCAGCGACACCGAATCATCCGTCAACGCCATGGCGGCACACGAAAAGCCGGCATCGTGCAGCGCCGCCAGCCCATCATGCGGCCATACGCGCGCCTCGCTGCCAATGCGCGTCCAGGGCACCTGGAACACCGTGCCCATGCTCACGCGGGCCGAGCGACGGTACAGCGGGTCACAGCAAGTGGGGCTCACCAAAATGCCATCGACGTTCAGCGCAGCCGCCGAGCGGAAAATCGCGCCGACATTGGTGTGGTCGACAATGCCCTCGAGCACGCACACGCGCACCGGGCGCTCACCCGCCGCCTCGACGACGCCACTCAAGAACTCGGCTACCGGAATCTGGCGTGGACGACGGAATGCCGCGAGCGCACCGCGCGTCACGTTAAAACCCGTCAGCTGCTCCATGAGCTCCATGGAGGCAACGAACACAGGAACCGGACCCGCGCCCTCGCGCACAACCAGGCGCTCAAACAGCGGCATCATCTGATCGAGCCAGCGTTCGCCCAAAAGAAAGCTCACCGGCTCGTATCCGGCGCGAACCGCACGCTCGATGACCTTGGCGCTCTCGGCGATAAAAATGCCCTTCTGCGGCTCCAGCACGCAGCGAAGCTCACGCTCGGTCAGTCGCACGTAGGCATCGAGCCGCTCGTCCTCGAGCGAATCGATTCGCAGCACCTCAACGGCATCAGTCATAGCAGCCAGCCCGCACCCTTCTTTACAGCACATCTATACCAAACGAGGCGACGCTAAGCGCCGCCCCATGCATTCAATCAACCCGATGATACCGTTCACGCCAGGCGATTTATGCCTCAACGCGACGATACGTCACGAACTCATAATCGAGACCCTCGTCACCCTCGCCCGAGGCAATCGTGGCAACCCCGCCACGCCGCGCAATCTCCCACGCGGGATCGGCGTCCAAGTCGGGAAAGTACGTGTCCACGGGATGGACGCAGTGGTTATGCGTGACCTCGGCCTCCACGCAGCACGGCAAAAACTGACGATACACCTCGCCACCGCCGATCACCCACGCAACGGGCTCATCGGCAACCACGGCGAGCGCTTCGTCGACGCTATGCACCACGTCGACGCCCTCGGCAGCAAAGCTCTCGTCACGCGTGAGCACGATATTGCGGCGGTTCTTGAGCGGACGCCCACCGGGAAAACTCAGCAGGGTCTTGCGTCCCATAATAACCGGGCACCCTTTGGTGCACGCCACAAAATGGCGCATGTCGGCGCGATTGGACACCACCATGTCGCCCTCGCACCCAATGCCCCAGTCATCGCACACGGCGACAATGGCAGAAAGCTTACACGTCATGCGCGTCACCTACACCGCAATGGGGATGTTCTTGACCTGCGGGCCGTGCTCATAACCCTCGACGATCAGGTCGTCGGTCGTAAACGCATAGAAGTCATGCACATCGGGGTTAAGCGTTACCTTGGGCGCGGCAAACTGCGGACGCTCGATAAGCTCGCGGACGATATCGACATGACGGTCGTAAATGTGGGCATCGGCAATCACATGTAGCAGCTCGCCGGGAATCATATCGACCGATTGCGCGACCATCATCAGCAAGATGGCGTACTGGCACACATTCCAGTTGTTCGCGGCCAAAATGTCCTGGCTGCGCTGGTTGAGAATCATGTTGAGCGTCGGTTTGTCATCCTGCGGGCGCTGCGTCACGTTATACGTCACGCTGTAGGCGCACGGATACAGGTGCATCTCGGACAAATCGCTAAACACATAGGTATTCGTCATAATGCGGCGGCTGTACGGCGTGTTCTTAAGGTCGTACAGAACGCGGTCCATCTGGTCGAAATCGCCCTCGGCATAATGGCTCTTCTGCCCAATCTGATACCCGTAGGCCTTACCGATGGAGCCGGTCTCGTCAGCCCACTCATCCCAAATATGGCTGTTGAGGTCATGCACGTTATTGGACTTCTTTTGATAGATCCATAGGATCTCATCCATGGCAGATTTGAGGGCCGTACGACGCAGGGTAAGCGCCGGAAACTCCTCACGCAGGTCATAGCGTGCCGTAACGCCAAAGTTTTTAATGGTATAGGCAGGGGTGCCGTCCTCCCACACCGGACGGACCTTTTGGCCCTCGGTGGTGGTGCCATGGTCCAGAATATCGCGGCACATGGTTACAAACTGTTGATCAGCCTTGCTCATTGACCCTCCTGTCAGTCGCCTACAAGCGAGATTCATTGTAGCCCAGGCGCACGCGGCCCCACAGCCCAAACATAAGCCCTTGTTTTCTGACATATGCCAGAAATCTCTTGCGTAAATCTGCACGTTCGTTATTCTATTGTTGACATATGTCAGATAAGGAGCACGTATGGCAGGAAGACGCGAGAAATTGCGCCGTGTTGGGATCATCCCCGAATATCGCGGCTTTACCCCCGACGGGGTAGTGTCGAGAAAGTTGGTGTAGCGCCCGATCCGAAGCGAGTCGGCCCGGCG
>UQOQ01000050.1:0-8954 GCA_900542715.1 uncultured Collinsella sp. | reverse complement strand
GCGGCGTGACCGGCGACACCGACATCAACATCATCGACACCGCCGAGTTCGCGATTCCCGGCCTTGACGACGAGTTCCGCGTCATCGTGTCTCCGTGGATCCTCTCCTCGCTGATCACCGATCGCCTTGCCGCTTACTACGAGACGGTCACCAAGCACAACCTCAACTACCGTCGTTACTATCACCAGTTCGACTACTAATAGTTGACCACTCATTTAAGAAGCACCCTGCCCGGGCGCATGCGTCCGGGCATTTTTATGCCGAAATTCGCAAGAAAGGGGAATCGAATGAGGCAGTTTATCGTGGCATCCCATGCTCATTTTGCGTCTGGAATCGTCGAGAGCATTGGGCTACTCTCGGGCGAGCGCGAGAACGTCCATGCGCTGTCTATGTATGTCGACGGAAACGAGGACCTGGTCAAGGAGGCCGCAGCGATTCTGGACGGCTTTGCCGCGGACGATGAGGTCGTCGTTTGCACCGACCTCTTTGGCGGCAGTGTCAACAACGAGTTCACCAAGATCGTCCAGACGCGTCCCAACACGCATCTGGTGACCAATATGAACCTGCCGCTCCTTATTCAGCTGCTGTTCGTGCCCGAATCCACCCCGATCGATGAGGCCATTCGCCAGATCGTCGAGGCGGACGACACCAAGGTCAAGTACGTTAACGACCTGCTGGGGCAGGCCGAACTCGATGAGTTTTAATCGCTAGGGAGCACATCATGATTCAGATGATTCGTGTAGATTATCGACTGCTGCACGGCCAGGTTGCCGTTAGCTGGACCTCGGCTCTGGGTGCCGACTGCATCCTGTTAGTGAGCGACACGGTCCTCAACGACAAGCTTCGTCTGCAGGCCCTGTCCCTTGCAAAGCCGGAGGGCTGCAAGGTCGTCGTCAAAAACACCGAGGACGCCGTCAAGGCGCTTCAGAGCGGTGTGACCGACAAGTACAAGCTCTTCGTGGTTTGCGAGACGATCCAGCAGGCCGGTGCCGTCGCCAAGGCGATGGGCTTCAAGAAGATCAACCTCGGCAATGTGGCCTTTAGCGAGGATGCCCGCCAGGTCTCGACGAGCGTATTCCTCACGCCCGAGAACGAGGCTTACGTGAAGGAGCTGCTCGGCGAGGGCTATGAGCTGTTCATTCAGATGATTCCGGCAGATGCGAAGACTGACGCCGCAAAGGTCATCGGTTAGGGGCTGTCATGGTTATCAAGACGATCCTGATTTTCCTGATCGCCCTTTTGGGCTATTCCGAGTGGCTGACCGGTACGAGTTACCTTCAGCGCCCGATCGTGCTCGGACCTCTGGTTGGCCTTGTCATGGGCGACATGGTGACCGGCACGATCATGGGCGCCACGATGGAGCTTGCCATGGTCGGCGCCATCTCGGTCGGTGCGTATAACCCGCCCGATACGATTTCCGGAACCATTCTGGGTGTGTCGCTTGCCATGCAGGCCGGCGCGGACGCTTCGGCGGCCCTGACCCTGGGTATTCCCATCGCAACGATCGTCCTGGCGCTCGATACCGCCTTGGGCCAGCCGGTGATGCTGCTGCTGGTGCACCGTATCGACAAAAACGTCGAGGACGGAGACACCAAGGCCATTACGCGCAACATGCTCATCGCCGGCTACGCGCAGAGCTGGTGCGGCCTGCTGATTATTCCCCTGGCATTCTTCTTTGGCGCCGATGCTGTTGCCAGCCTGCTCAACATCATCCCCGATTTCGTTCAGACCGGTATGGATGTCGCCGCCGCCTTCTTGCCCGCACTCGGTTTTGCAATGCTGGCTCAGATGATTATGAACAAGACTGTGGCGCCGTTCTTCTTCGCTGGCTTCTTCCTCGTCGCCTACTTTGGCATTAGCACGACGGGCGTGGCGATCTTTGCCGCGATCATCGTCGTCGCGATGACGGTTTTGGGTGACAAGAAAAAGGCGGAGCAGCCCGCAGTGGCAACCGAGGATCCTGCGATTGGGAGTGGGTTCGATGAGTTTTAAGTTTGAGTCTTCTTATGACGGGCTGATTTCCCGCGCAGACCTTAAGAAGCTGTTCTGGCGCTCGATTCCCTATGAGCATTCCTGGAACTACGAGCGTATGGGCCATATCGGCTTTATGTGGGCCCTTATGCCGATCCTTCGCAAGCTGTATCCGCAGGATGCGGACTTTAAGGCCGCCCTCAAGCGCCATATGGAGCTCTATAACGTCACGCCGTACATCTCGACGCTCCCCATGTCCATCGCCGCTGCAATGGAGGAGGTCAACGCTACTGACGATAGCTTTGACACGAGCGCGATCTCTAATGTCAAGCTTGCTTTGATGGGGCCGCTGTCCGGCGTGGGCGATGCCTTCTACTGGGGCACGCTGCGAATTTTGGCAACGGGTGTCGGCACGTCGCTGGCGCTACAGGGCTCTATTCTTGGCCCGATTTTGTTCCTGCTCGTGTTCAATGTCCCTCACTACATCATCCGTTACCTGCTGACGTTTGTGGGGTATCGCTTTGGCTCGGACATGATCAGCAAGGTCCAGGAATCGGGCATTATGGACACGATCGTCAAGATGGCCTCTATCATGGGCGCCATGGTGATCGGCGCTATGACCATGGAGATGGTCACCGTGGACATTCCGCTCATGGTCGGTGCGGGCGATGGTGCTCAGACGCTGGCCGAGCTGCTCAACGGAATCTTCCCGGGCTTTGTCACGATGGGGCTGTTTGGAATCGTCTATCTCATGCTCAAGAAGAAGATGAATCCGCTGGTCATCATGCTCGTGATCCTGCTCGTGAGTATCGCCGGCGCGTTCTTTGGAGTGCTTGGTGTTCAGTAGGGCATCCGTCATAATGAGAATAATGTAAGAGGGGACGTCGCGCACACTGTGCTGCGGCGCCCTTTTGCCGAAAGGTGGACAAGATGGAGTATCCGCAGCTTGCCGTCATGAATATCAGCCATCGTTATTTTGACCTTGAGGAATTCTTTTCTTCGGCAGCGGCCTCGGACTACACGTGTTGCGAGCTTTGGACCGGGGCGATGCATCTGTATGTCGATTGCCATGGATACGATTCGCTCGAGCAGGTGCGGGAGCTGTCGCAGCGGTATGGGGTTCGGATTGTGGGGCTTTGTCCCGAACAGAACAACCCCAAGCCGTGGAATATCGCGGCGCGCGGGAATGAGGCGCGTACCCGCACGCTTGCGTACTTTAAGAACGTTGTGGATATCGCGGCGGAACTTGGAGCCGAGCAGGTCATGGTCTCGAGCGGCTGGGCATTTTTGAACGAGCCGATCGAGGACGCGTGGGGTCGCAGCGCCTCGATGCTGCGTGCGATTGCCGAGCATGCGGGAGGGCGCGGCGTGCGACTGGTGCTCGAGGCCCTACAGCCGGTTGAGTCGATGATCGTAAACTCGGCGGCCGACACGAAGCGCATGATCGAGGCAGTTGATCATCCGGCGCTTAAGGCGTGTCTGGATTTGGGCGCTATGGCGGTGGCAGGGGATACCATCGACGATTATTTCGATCTGCTTGGCGATGATGTCGCCCACGTGCATTTTGTCGATGTTGCGGCAGATGGCACGACGCATCTTGCCTGGGGTGACGGCGACCGCGATATGCGCGCCGACCTGGATAGGCTGGTGGCGCGCGGCTATCGCGGAGTTGTTTCGGCCGAGACCTATGACGGGCGCTATTTCGCCGACCCCGCAGCTGCCGATGCGCAGGTAATGGCAGAGTATCGTCGTGCGATTGGCGCCTAGGTGGGGTTGGGCTGCGGCAACCTACCCTATGTTTCCAAATGAATACGGTGTGAGCGGCTGCGACGGATTTTCCCCGCAAGCACTCTAGTATGCTAAAGTACCCAGAAGACCGGCGGAGCTCTGCCGGTCTTCTGTTCTATATGAAACACAGCATGAGGAGGCTCACCAGATGACGGCCACACCGTGGGGATTCCGGGACATATTGCCCGAGGAGGCTCAGGCGCGCGAGGAGATTGCGCTGACGGTGAAGGGCTGCTTTAGGGAGCATCATTACCTGCCGGTCGAGACGCCGCTGCTCGAGGACAAGGGCTCTCTCGAGGAGGGCGGCCGCATTGCGGATACGCCGTTTAAGCTCTTTGATGACGACGGTCGCCTGCTGGTGGTCCGTCCCGACAACACGCTGCCGATTGTGCGCTTGGTTTCGACCCGCATGCACGCGGCCGATCTGCCGCTGCGCCTGCGCTACGAGGCGCCGGTGGTTCGCGAGTGCCAGCGCAATGCCGGTGGCTCGCGTCAGTTTACGCAACTGGGCTTTGAGCTCATCGGTGCGGGCGACACCGCGGGCGATGTCGAGATCGTCTCGCTGGTGGCCGAGGCCGTGCGCAAGCTGGCACTGCCCGATGCGCGCATTATCGCAGGTAGCGTACGTCCGTTTAAGGAGCTGCTTGCGGCGTGCGAGGATCGCGAGCTGGCTGCCGAGGCATTGCGTTGTGTGCACGCTAACGACTTTGTGGGCCTCGATGCCCGTGTGGCGGCAAGCGCCGAGCCCGAGGCCGTCAAGGCTGCCATTAGCGAGCTGCCGCGCCTGCACGGTGGTGCCGGGGTGCTCGACCGCGTCGATGCGCTGCTGGCGGCGGCGGGCATTGTTGCGCCGCTCACGCGCGAGCTGCGTGCCCTGGTCGAGGGCCTGGCTCCCGAGGATGCCCAGGTGCTGTCCTTCGACTTCTCCATCATGAACTCGTTTGATTACTACACGGGCCTGGTCTTTAAGGCCTATGCCGGCGGCCTGCCCGATCCGGTGGGTTCGGGCGGACGCTACGACTCCATCTTTACCGGTGCATTTGGCGACGGCATCGAGGTGCCGGCGGCGGGCTTCGCCTTTTCGCTCGAGCGCCTGGAGGCCGCGCGCACCTCGGCGGAGGACGCTGCTTCCGATGGCGACCATGCCGTGGGGCGCGGTGCCGAGGGTCCGCTGCGCATCGCCGTGCCCAAGGGGTCGCTCAAGGCCGACACACTCGACGTGCTCGAGGCCGCGGGCTTGGATGTCTCGGAGCTGCGCGACCCCGGTCGTCATCTCATCGTGCGCGGCCGAGACACACACGCCGGCGAGGGTACGGTCGGCGATATCGAGTTTGTCATCGTGCGACCCAGCGATGCGCCCGCCTTTGTGGGCTGCGGTGGTGCCGATTGCGGCATCTGTGGCTGGGACTCGCTCATCGAGGCAGACCTCAACTTGCTGCAGCTGGTCGATCTGGGCTACGGCCTGTGCACCTTTATCGAGGCGGAGCCCGCGTGGCGCGCCGGCCAGGCCGAGCGCAGCTATGCCCGCCGCGGGTCGCTTCGCGTGGCCACCAAGTACCCGCGCATCGCGAGCGCTTGGTATGCCGAGCGCGGCGTGAATGCCGATATCGTTTCGCTGCACGGTAACATCGAGCTGGGCCCCATCGTCGGTATGACCGACCGTATCGTGGACATTACCGCCACGGGCGCCACGCTGCGCGATAACGACCTGGTCATCACCGGCCGCATCATGGACTGCACGGCCCGCTTCTTTGTCAATCCGGGTGCCGCACGTCTGGATCCGCGCGTACGCAATCTGGCAGATCGCTTGGCGGCAGCCGTGAAGGACAAGCATTTTGAGCCCGTTGCGGGCTCGGCACAATAGCGCGAGCACGTACGGGCGCCCCAACGTCCGGGCTGCGGGCTGATTGGCACCGCCGCCCGGTCTCTCGTTTTTCGAACAAAACCTCGACCGATAGGGGATACCGATATGAAGACCATCAAGCTTGCTCCCGGTGAGTGCCTCGTTACCAACCAGCTCAACCGTAAGGGCGTGCTGCCGCAAAACATCGTCGACGCCGCCCGCGATATCGTGGCCAACGTGCGTGCCAATGGCGATGCCGCGGTCCGCGATTACTGCCAGCGTTTTGACGGTGTTGAGCTGCAGAGCTTCCGTCTGCCGCAAGAGCAGGTCGATGCCGCGCTCGAAGGCCTCGATCCCGCCTTTGTCGCGGCGCTCGAAAAGGCTGCACGCCAGATTCGCGAGTTCCACCAGCGCGAGGTCGAACAGAGCTGGTTTACTACGCGCCCGGACGGCACGATGCTCGGCGTTAAGGTGACCCCGCTCGCGGCGGCCGGCATCTATGTGCCGGGCGGTCGTGCACAGTACCCTTCCACCGTGCTTATGAACGCCATTCCCGCCAAGGTGGCCGGCGTCAAACGCGTGGTCATGGTGACCCCGCCGCAAAAGGACGGCCTGATCAGCCCCTACACGCTCGCCGCGGCAAAGCTCGGCGGCGTGGACGAGATCTATATGGTGGGCGGCGCCCAGGCCGTGGCCGCACTGGCGTACGGTACCGAGACCATTCCGCGCGTCGACAAGATTACCGGCCCGGGCAACGCCTTTGTCGCCGCTGCCAAACAGATTGTCTCGGGTGACGTGGGTATCGACATGGTCGCTGGCCCCTCCGAGGTCTGCGTGCTGGCCGACGCCACGGCCAAGCCCATGGTGGTCGCGGCCGACCTGATGGCCCAGGCCGAGCACGATCCGCTGGCGGCCTGCTATCTGGTGACCTGCGACGAGCAGTTTGCGCGCGAGGTCGAGGCGGGTATCGATATTCTGGTCGCGCAGTCGCCACGCGCCGAGATCACGCGCGCCTCACTCGACAATGAGGGCACCATCGTGGTGGCCGCCGACATGGCTGCCGCCGTCGAAGCGGTGAACACCGTGGCGCCCGAGCACCTTGAGCTGCACTGCAAGGACGCGATGGGCCTGCTCGGCGGCATTCGCAACGCCGGCGCCATCTTTGTGGGCGCTTGGAGCTCCGAGCCGCTCGGCGATTACGTTGCCGGCCCCAATCACACGCTGCCGACCGGCGGTACGGCCATGTTCTCCAACCCGCTTTCGGTGGAGGAGTTCGTCAAGCGCTCGAGTGTCATTTGCTATACGCCCGAGGGCCTGCTTTCCGATGCTCCCGCTACGCAGCGCCTGGCCGAGGCCGAGGGTCTGTGGGCACACGCGCTTTCGGCCGCACTGCGCCGCCGCGTGTTGGAGCAGGGCGAGGATGCCGTGAGCGCCGAGTCTCTGGCCGCGGCCGACCTGACCAAGGTCGCCTGGCCGGGCGACGCCGTGGCGACGGTTGCCGAGGGCGTTGACCTGGCGGCTGCGGGCGCGGATGGCGTTGGCGCGACTGGTAAGGAGGCCTAATATGGCCGAGCTGACGCCCCACATGAAGGAGCTCGTCCAGCCCTATCTGGCCGGCATTGAGCCCTACAATCCTAACTTTACGCCCACGCGCATCAATCTTTCGGCCAACGAGAACACCTATCCCGTGCCCGTCGGCGTGCGCGAGGCGGTTGATGCGGCCCTGGCTGCCACACCGCTCAACCGCTATCCCGATCCCATGTCGAACGACCTGCGCGACGAGCTTGCTACCTGGCATGGCGTGACGCGCGAGAATGTCTGCGTGGGAAACGGCGGCGACGAGCTGCTCTATAACTATCTGCTGGCGTTTGGTGGCGCGGGGAGGACCCTGCTCAACTGCCCGCCGTGCTTTAGCGAGTATGCCTTCTTTGCGTCTCTGTGCCAGACCGAGGTGCGCGACGTGTGGCGCGACCCGGCGACCTTTGAGCTCGACCAGGCAGCCGTGCTTGCGGCGGCACCCGAGTGCAACCTGGCCATCGTGACCTCGCCCAATAACCCCACGGGCGACGTGGCACCGCTCGACTTTGTCGCGGCGCTGTGCGATGCGTGCCCCGGCATGGTCATGGTCGACGAGGCCTACGTTGAGTTTGCCGACGATTCGTTTGGCGCGGCCACCACGGCGCAGGGACTTATCGCCGAACATCCCAACCTGGTGATTCTGCATACGTTGTCCAAGGCGTTTGGCGCTGCCGGTACGCGTCTGGGTTACGTGATCGCGGCACCCGAAGTCATCGACGTGTTCGCGGCGATTCGCCAGATCTATTCGGTCAACGTGCTGAGCCAGGCGGCGGCGCTTGCCTGCGTGCGTGCCCGCGATGCGTACGCGCCCGTGGTGGCACAGGTCGCATCCGAGCGCGAGCGCGAGCTGTGCGCCCTGCGCGCGATGGCTGCCGAGGGCCTGCCCGTGGAGGTATGGCCGAGCGCGGCGAACTTTGTGCTCGTGCGCACGCCGCATGCCACGCGCGTGCGCGAGCGTCTGCGCGACGAGTATTCAATTTTGGTGCGCGACTTTAGCTACGCGCCGGGGCTCGCGGACTGCCTGCGCATTACCGTGGGTACCCCGCAAGAAAACGACGAGGTGCTGGCCGCGTTTGCCGCGCTGGTGAAGGAGGAGATGTAGATGGACCGCTATGCCGAGGTAACCCGCAAGACGGGCGAGACCGACATTGTCGTAAAGCTCGACCTGGACGGATCTGGCGTGTGCGATATCTCGACCGGCGTGCCGTTTTTCGACCACATGCTCAACGCCTTTGGCCGCCATGGTTTGTTCGATCTGACGGTGGACGCGGTGGGCGACGTTGAGGTCGACGCGCACCACACCGTCGAGGACACGGGCATTGTGCTGGGCGAGGCGTTTTGCCAAGCGCTGGGCGACAAGGCGGGCATTACACGCTTTGCCGACGCGGCGATTGCCATGGACGAGACGCTCGTGATGGCCGCCGTGGATATTTCGGGTCGCGGGCAGGCCTATTGCGAACTGCCCGTGCCGACTGAGCGCGTGGGCAGCTTTGATACCGAGCTGGCCGTCGAGTTCTTCTACGCCTTTGCGCGCGATGCCAAACTCACGCTGCACGTGCGCGAGCTGGCGGGCGGCAACTCACATCACATTATCGAGGCTGCCTTTAAGGCCGTGGGCCGCACAATGCGCCACGCCTGCGAGCTCGATTCCCGCGTGCAGGGCATCCCCAGCACCAAGGGCTCGCTGTAACCGTCACAAGGGTAAAACCACCACGAAGATGCCTGTGAACTGCCTCCCATTTCTTGGACATCGGGAAATGGGAGGTTTTCCATG
>UQOQ01000049.1:0-10510 GCA_900542715.1 uncultured Collinsella sp. | reverse complement strand
ATTCCTCGGTAGCTCAATGGTAGAGCACGCGGCTGTTAACCGCGCTGTTGTAGGTTCGAGTCCTACCCGGGGAGCCAGGTTGTAAAACCCGTCGCTTATGTGGCGGGTTTTTTCATACCGCGATCGCCTGGCGCGAACGTTACCATATCAACATTTCGTGTCGAGGATGTAATCCCGCGACCCACCACCTCAACATGGCGCGCTCGTTGTAGAATATTGCAATGATTGCTCCCACGAGATGGTGCCGCGAGCACCAGATAAGGAGATTCTTGTGTCTGAGACCATTAACGGCAGCCTGAGCGTCTCGAACGACGTTATTGCCGATATTGCCGGTTATGCCGCGATGACGTGCTATGGCGTTGTCGGTATGGCTGAGCAGCTCCAGGGTGCCGAGAGCGTGCGCCTGCTTGCCGGTCAGCGCCTCCGCAAGGGCGTGCTTGTCTCCGCCGACGAGAACGGCCTTACGGTCGATCTTCACGTCGTGCTCGAGAACGGCGTCAACATGAAGTCCGTCTGCCACAATCTTTCGAGCTCCGTTGCCTTCACTCTGCAGGAGATCGCCCAGATCGATCCCGCCAGCCTTAAGATCGGCATTCACATCGACGCGCTCAAGAGCCGTCTGAACTAGCATCCGAAAACGGAGATTCAAATACCCATGATTGCAAAGACCATTCGCACCTGTTTTCCGATCGCTGCGGCTGCTGTTTCCGACAAGGCCGAGGAGATCAACAAGCTCAATGTCTTCCCCGTACCCGACGGCGACACCGGTACCAACATGTCGCTCACGCTCGCCTCGGTGACCAAGGAGCTTTCCGCCCTTCCCGCCGATGCCGATATGGAGGCCATCGCCGGCGCCATCACCCACGGCTCCCTGATGGGTGCCCGCGGCAACTCCGGCGTCATCACCTCTCAGATCCTGCGCGGCGTGGCCGAGGGTCTCGTCTCTGCTGATGAGCCCATCACGTCCGCCAACATCGCCTATGCGTTCCGCCGCGCCGTCAAGGTCGCCTTCCAGGCCGTCCGTAAGCCCATCGAGGGCACGATTCTCACGGTGCTGCGCGATGTCTCGACCAAGGCCGACGAGTGCGAGAAGAAGAAGTTCTCGGCCGAGGACGCGCTCGATGCCATCGTCGTCGAGGCCTACCAGTCCGTCGCTCGCACGCCCGACCTGCTGCCCGTTCTGAAGGAGAACGGCGTGGTCGACTCCGGCGCCTTTGGCTTTGCCATCTTCCTCGAGAACTTCGTAGCTGCCGCTCTTGGCCGCAGCACCGTTGTCGAGGATTTCTCCGCTACGTTTGACTCCGCCGGCTCTGCCCGTGATGCCGCTCTTGGCCGCGTTGAGATCGAGGCTAACGACGACTGGGAGGGCTCGGAATTCCGTTACTGCAATGAGTTCCTGTTTAAGGCCGACGCCCCGTTTGACGAGGACGAGTGCCTTAAGTTCCTGGGTTCCATGGGCGACTGTGAGCTGCTCGTGGGCGCATATCCCGACTACAAGATCCACGTGCACTCCAACACCCCGAACCTGGTGCTCGAGCACATGCTGCAGCTTGGCCAGATCTACGAGGTCTTTATCCACAACATGGAGATGGAGGCCCACGACCGTACCGCCAAGATCCACGAGGACCAGGAGAAGGCCGCCGAGCCCGCGAAGGCCCTGGGCTTTGTCGCCGTTGCCGCCGGTTCCGGCGAGGCAGACATCCTCAAGTCCCTCGGCGTTGACGTGATCGTGTCCGGTGGCCAGACCATGAATCCCTCGACTGCAGACCTGCTGGGCGCCGTCGACCAGGTCAACGCGACCTCGGTCATCATTCTGCCCAACAACGGCAACATCCGCATGGCCGCCGAGGCCGCTGCCTCTGCCTGCACCGACAAGAAGGTCGCCGTCGTTCCCACCAAGACCGTTCCGCAGGCCTTCTCCGCGCTGTTCGCGGTCCTGCCCGATTCCGAGCTCGAGGATGCCGTCGCCGCTATGGTCGACGCCATCAGCGAGGTCCGCGATGGCGAGGTCACCCGTGCCGTGCGCGATTCCAGTGCCTCCGACGGCTCGCCGATTCACTCCGGTGACGTCATGGGCATCATCGCCGGCTCCATCGATGTGGTCGGCTCCGACGTGAAGCAGGTCACGCTCGACTGCATCAACCGTATGCAGGAGGAAGAGGAGGGTGACGCGCTGACGATTCTGGCCGGTGAGGAGCTGTCCGACGAGGCTTTCCAGGAGATCGTCGAAGCTATCGAGGAGGCTCAGCCCGATCTGGAGATTGACGCCCATCGTGGCGAGCAGCCGCTCTATCCCGTTATCTTCTCGATCGAGTAGGCAACTGCCCATGTCCGAGCTGTGCTCCGTGCCGCGCGTCTCGGAGCGCTTTGCCCAGAGCAATGCGCTCGACGAGGATATCGCTCGACTCAAATATGTTTCGGGTAAACGTGAGGAGGCCCTTCGCCGTCTGGGAATTCGGACGGTGGGGGACCTCCTTCTCCATATCCCTCATCGATACCTGGACTTTACGCGCTCCTGGTCCATCGAGATGGCGCCCATCGGTACCGTGTGCACCATCATCGCCACGGTCGACCGTATCGTCCAAAAGCAGCCGCGTCCGCGCATGCCGGTGACCGAGGTCTCACTCGTTGACAAGACGGGCGTGCTGCAGGTCGCCTTTTTCCGCCAGCCCTGGATTGCTCAGCAGCTTAAGCAGGGCGACCGTCTGGCCGTGATGGGTAAGGTCGAGTTTGCCTACGGCTTTAAGCAGATGGCCTCGCCGCACTTTGAAAAGCTTGAGGAAGGGCGCGCCGCGGGCACCATTTTGCCGGTCCATTATGTGAGCGATGGGGTGAGCCAGGCGTGGATGCGCCGCATCGTTAGCGGCGCGCTCGAGGTTGTCGGCAATCCCTTTGATCCGATTCCTGCACGCCTTCGCGTAAAGCGCCGCCTGATGAGCAATGCCCGTGCGCTGCGCTCAATTCACTTTCCCTCGAGTATGGCCGAGCGCGATATCGCGCGTCGTCGCCTTGCCTATGAGGAGTGCCTCTGCCTTCAGCTGGCGCTGCGCCTGCGCAACGACGGCGGCCTGGTCGAAGTCGCTCCCTACGCCCATGCCGCGGGCGAGCACCTGGCAGCGCTCAAGGAAGCCCTGCCGTTTTCGCTGAGCGACGAGCAGGAGGCCGCATTCCAAGACATCCTGCACGACATGTGCGATGGCGGGCGCGTGATGAACCGCCTGCTGCTGGGCGATGTCGGTACCGGTAAGACCGCCGTTGCCGCCTGCGCGCTGGCTGTGGCTACCGATAGCGGCACGCAGGCCTGCGTTATGGCGCCCACGGGCGTGCTGGCGCGTCAATATGCCGATAAGACCGGCCCCTTGCTCTCGCAGGCTGGCATGGCCTGGGCGCTCCTGACGGGCGCCACGCCGGCCGCAGAGCGCGAGCGGATCCATGCCCAGCTGGAATCGGGCGAGCTCGACGTGCTCTTTGGCACCCACGCGGTGCTTTCGGATAACGTGGCGTTTAAGCATCTGTCGCTCGTGGTCATCGATGAGCAGCACCGGTTTGGCGTCGGCCAACGCAATGCCCTGCGCGCGAAGGGCCCCGGTGCCGATCTGCTCGTTATGACGGCAACGCCCATCCCACGTACGCTTGCGCTTTCGGTCTACGGCGATCTGGACACGAGCATCATCCGCCATCGGCCCGTCCCTGGCGCTGGCGTGACGACACGCGTGCTTACCGAGTCGAGCCGCGACCTTGCCTATGGCGCCATCCGCGAGGCGCATGAAAAGGGTCAGCAGGCCTACGTTATTTGCCCGCTCGTGGAGCCGAGCGACTCGGCCGATGAGCTGGAGGACGTGCCCGGTATCGCCCGCGACGATGAGGGCCGCGTGACGGTCCCCGTGCCGCTGCACGATACGGCGACCGAGCTCGATCGCCTGCGTCTGGCGTTGCCGGGTCTTGCCATCGAGCGCCTTCACGGCCGCATGCCAGCGGGGGAGAAGGACCAGGTTATCGATGCCTTTAAGCGTGGCGAGATTGACGTGCTCGTCTCGACTACGGTGGTCGAGGTGGGCGTCGACGTGCCTAACGCCACCGTCATGGTCATCGAGAACGGGGAGCGCTTTGGTTTGGCTGCTCTGCACCAGCTGCGCGGTCGCGTGGGCCGTGGCAGTGTGTCGGGCACGTGCCTGGTCATGACGCACTCCAAGGGCAACGGCGGCGCTTCGGCAGCACAAGATCGCCTGCAATCGCTCGAAAAAACCTCGGATGGCTTTACGCTCGCCCAGATGGACCTGCGTCTGCGCCACGAGGGCGAAATCCTGGGGTACCGCCAGCATGGCGGAGTGACCCTGCGCTTTGTCGACCTGGATGCCGACGAGGAGCTGATCGAGTGGGCCCATTTGGACGCGGTCGAGCTCTTGCGGTATGCTTGCAACCTTGACTCCGTGGCGACGCGCCCCCTGCGCGATGCGGTCGCCATGCGATATCGACACATTTTTAAGGAGGTCAGCGGAGGATGAGAATCATCGGCGGCGAATGGCGCGGTCGTAAGATCGAGGAGCCCCGTGGTCGCGATGTCACCCGCCCCACGACCGATCGCGTGCGCGAGGCATGCGCATCTATGGTCATGTCGGCATTCGACTTCGATCTGGACGAGGTCCGCGTGCTGGACGCCTTTGGCGGCTCCGGTGCCTTAGGGTTAGAGATGCTCTCACGTGGTGCCCGCTCGCTCACGACGTTCGAGATCGATCGAAATGCCGCGCGGCTCATTACCAAGAATATCGAGTCGCTCTGCCGCGATCGCGCGCGTTGGCGTGTGGTGACGGGCGATGTCCTTGCGAGCGTTTCGCGCGGCCGCGTGCCGGGCGGTCCCTTTGACCTGGTCCTGCTCGACCCGCCCTATGCTTTTGGCGCCGAGCCGGTCGAGGAGCTGCTGCAGAATCTGGCCCAGCAGGGCTTGCTGGCGCAGGGTGCCTACGCGCTGTTTGAGCACGCTGCCGCCGATACGGGTGCGCATCCGGCAGGCTTTGAGATCGTGCGCGAGAAGCGCTACGGCATTTCCTCGGTCGACCTGCTTCGTTTGGTCGGCGATGACGATGGTGAGGGCGATAACGCCAGCACCGATGCTGACAACAACGATACCACGACGTTTCAGGAGGACGCCCATGAATGACACCATCAACCGCGTGATCGTCCCGGGCACCTTCGATCCCATCACGTTTGGCCATATCGACGTCATCCGCCGCGCCCGCCGCATCTTTCCCAGCGTGATCGTCGCTGTTGCCGAGTCGCAGGGTAAAAACGGTGTGGGCACCACGTTTATGCTCGATGAGCGCGTGGCGCTGGCCCGCGAGGCGCTCGGTGATATCGACGGCGTCGAGGTCCTGCCCTTTACCGGCCTCTTGGTCGACTTCGCTCGCGAGCAGGGGGCGGGGGCCGTGGTCAAGGGCCTGCGCGCCATGACCGACTTTGAGTACGAGCTGCAGCAGGCAGATCTCAACTATCGCTTGGATAACGAGCTGGAGTCCATCTTTGTCATGAGTGCGCCGCAGTACGGCTATATCTCGAGCTCGGTCGTTCGCCAGATCGCCTCGCTCGGCAGCGATGTATCGACGTTTGTTCCGCCCAACGTGGTCGAAGCGCTCAGACATCGCTTTTCGTGACGTTTTTTATTGCCTGGTGGCATGTGGTAAACTAGCACGATGATATGTTACCTATGAAAGGAGACCGGATGCCGGGCGAGAATTTTCCTGGCGATAGGATCGTCAGCTTGGTCGATGAGCTCGAAGGGCTGATCGAGGAAGCCAAGCCGCCTTTCGGCAAGAACGCTCAGTTCAAGGTCATCGACGCCGACGTGTTCTTCAACATCCTCGACGAGATCCGCATGAGCTATCCCGAGGAGTGGCAGAAGTCCCGCCGTATCCTTAAGGAGCGCGAGGAGCTTATGGCTTCCGCCGCCGCTCAGGCCGATTCCATCATCGCCGACGCTCAGCAGCAGGCCCTCACCATTGCCGGTGAGCAGGAGATCGTCCGCTTAGCACAGCAGCAGGCCGACGACATCCGCGATCGTGCCCAGCAGTACGAGCGCGAGACGCGTTATGCTGCCGAGGACTACGCAGAGCAGGTCTTTACGCACCTGGAGGAGAACCTCAAGAGCCTGACCGGCACCGTTACCCGTTGCCGTCAGCAGCTCAACGAGGGTGCCGCCCAACAGAATGGTCAGTGGTAATGGCTGAGTTCCCGAGCGTTACCGTCGATCTTTCCGAGCAGCTCGAGTTTCCTGGTGATTCGTATCCGCTGACCGGCAAGGTCGATGTTGCCACCTACACGGTGGGCGAGAAGGAGTACCAGCTACAGGACGGCATCGACTACGACGTTGTCTTTACCAATGCCGGTACCGGTGTCTTGCTCACGGGCATGGTCCGCGCGCACGCCATCGGCGAGTGCGACCGTTGCCTGGAGCCTGCCTCGTTTGATATCGCCGGCGAGATCGAGGAGTTCTACCTCTTTGAGGAGCCCGAGGATCCCGAGGCCTACGAGGACGGCTACGAGCTCCTGGGTGAGGACCGCATCGTCGATCTGGGTGAGCCCATCAACGACGCGGTCGTTATGGACACGCCGTTTGTCGTTCTGTGCAAGCCCGATTGCCGCGGTCTGTGCCCCACTTGCGGTTGCAATCTCAACGTCGAGCAATGCGATTGCGCCGCCCAGGCAGAGGCAGAATGGGCCGCTGCCACGGAAAATCCATTTGCAGCATTGAAGAATCTCAAGCTCGATGAGTAAAACTGTGGTAATATCGCTACTTGCGCGTAATCGCCACACTGGATAGTTCATAAGGAAGGTCACTATGCCCGTACCTAAACAAAAGCAGGGTCGTATCCGCACTCACACCCGTCGTTCCGCCAACATGAAGATCTCGGCTGCGGCTCAGTCCACGTGCCCCCGTTGCGGTGCTGTCAAGCTTCCGCACCACGTGTGCCCCAGCTGCGGTTTCTACAAGGACCGTGAGGTTATCGTTACCGAGTAACGCTATACTCTGGATGCGATGCCGTTCCAAATGGAACCACAATGGCCGGCTCAATGAGTCGGCCATTTTTGTATAAGGAGCATGTATATGAGTAACGTTCGCATTTGTGTAGACGTTGTGGGCGGAGACGAGAAACCTCAGGTTGTTCTCGATGGCATCGAGGCTGCACTTGCCGCCGATCCCGATATCGAGGTCTTGGCAGCTGGCCCCGCCGAAATCGTTAATCCCTTTGCTGCTTCCCATGCACGTGTTGAGGCCCTCGATGCACCCGACGTTATCGCCATGGATGACGATCCCATTCGCGCCGTGATGACCAAGCGCAAGTCGTCGATCGTGCTGTCGTGCCGCGCCATCAAGAAGGGCAATGCGGACGCGTTCTTCTCCGCCGGCTCGACCGGTGCCATGACCGCCGCTGCTACTGCCTACGTGACGCCGTTTAGATATATGGCTGAAGGCAAGAAGCAGCCGGTGCGCCCTTGTCTGACCAATGCGCTGCCCAATCGCGCCGGCGGTCTGACGGTGCTGTGCGACATGGGCGCCAACCCCGATGTCGAGGTCGACGACATGGTGCGTTTTGCCCAGATGGGTAGCGCCTATGCCCGCGTTGTCCTGGGCATCGAGCATCCCCGCGTGGGCCTGCTTGCCAATGGCACCGAGGACGAGAAGGGTTCCAACTTTACCAAGGCCTGCTTCCCGGCCATGAAAGCCGCCGTTCCCGGCTTTGTGGGCAACTGCGAAGGCACCGACCTCACCTCGGGCAATTTCGATGTCGTCGTTGCCGACGGCATGTCGGGCAATATTGCGCTCAAGGCCACCGAGGGCGCTGCCAAGTTTTTGCTGCAGGAGCTCAAGGGCGCCTTTATGGCCTCGCTCGGCACCAAGATCGCCGCGCTGCTCATCAAAAAGCAGATGCGCGAGATTAAGGCCAAGCTCTCTGGTGATGCCAAGGGCGGCGCGATTCTTTTGGGCCTGCGTGGCGTGGTCCTAATCGGCCATGGCGCCACCTCGGTCGAGGCCGTCAAAAACGGTACGCTCGCGGCGGCTGAAGCCGTGCGCGCCGGGCTGGTCGAGAACGTCGCCAACTCCATGGACGGCATCGTTTTGTAAGAGCGAGTTAGAGCGCTGTTATGTGCCTCGCGGCCTGCTTCGTGGGGTAGAATCAGAACCGTGTCTTGGTACCGCCCGGGCGGTACCATTCTTTTGGTATTCATGCACTATGAGAGGAAGCGCTATGGACCGCTCCGAAATCTTCGACAAGATCGCCGAGGTCGCTGCTGACGTTCTGGGCGTCGATGTTGCCGAAATTAGCGATGAGACCACCTTTGACGACCTCGATGCCAACTCGCTCGAGCGCCTGCAGCTGGTTACGGCTATCGAGGACGAGTTCAATCTCGAGATCGATGACGAGACTCTGCTCTCGCTCAACTCTGTCGCCGACGCCGTCGACGCGATTGAAAACGCCAGGGAGGCCTAGGTCTTGGCTTTGTCTGAACGACTTACGCGTGCCCAGGAAATTCTGGGCCACGAGTTCAATAATAAGGTGCTGCTGCGCGCGGCGCTTACGCATCCCTCGGCAGTCGAGGGCCAGCCGGTTTCTGCCAGCTATGAGCGCCTTGAGTTCTTGGGCGATTCCATTTTGGGCGCCGTCGTCGCCCGTTCGCTCTTTGAGTCCTATCCCGAGTTTGACGAGGGCAAGCTCACGCGCCTGAAGGTGTCGCTTGTCTCGGGCGCTACGCTATCCGAGGTGTCCCATGAGCTGGGCATCGACGACATCATCATCTTTGGTGCCTCCGAGACCGGTACCGGCGCGCGCGGCCTGCACTCGGCGCTCGAGAACGTCTACGAGTCGCTCGTGGGCGCGCTGTATCTGGATGCTGGCTGGGATGCGGCGGCGGAGTTCATTCACCGTACGCTTAAGCCGCACCTGGCCTCCGAGCGTGCCGAGCACCCCGCGAACCCCAAGTCGTTCTTGCAGGAGTGCGTGCAGGCCGACGGCCACGAGCCTCCGGCGTACAAGCTCGTTGGCTCTGAGGGCCCGGCGCACGCACCGACCTTTACCGCCGTGGTCCTCATCGACGGTATTCGCCAGGGCCGCGGCACCGGTTCCTCCAAGAAGGAGGCCGAGGGAGCCGCTGCGCTCGAGGCGCTCGACCGCATGGGTTACACCACCAACGGCGTGATTCTCAACAAGAAGCCTGTTTAAGCGAGGAACCGTGTATCTCAAGTCCCTCACGCTCAAAGGGTTCAAGTCGTTTGCCGACCGCGCCCACATGACGTTTGAGCCGGGCCTAACCGTCATCGTCGGTCCCAACGGCTCGGGAAAATCGAACATCTCCGACTCGATTCTGTGGGTTCTGGGTGAGCAGAGCGCCAAGCAGCTGCGCGGCCAGGCCATGGAGGACGTCATCTTCTCGGGCTCGTCGGCGCGTAAGCCGGTGGGTGTCGCCGAGGTCACGCTGGTGCTCGATAACTCGGACCATATGCTGCCTGTCGACTTTGACGAGGTGGCTATCACCCGCCGCATGTACCGCTCGGGCGAAAGTGAGTACCTCATCAACTCGAGCCCGTGCCGCCTGATGGACATCCAGGACATCCTGCACGATTCTGGCCTGGGCAAGGATACGCATTCCATCATCAGCCAGGGCAAGCTCGATGCCATTTTGCAGAGCCGCCCCGAGGAGCGCCGCGCCCTCATTGAGGAGGCCGCCGGCATCTCCAAGCACAAGCGCCGCAAGGAGCGTGCGCTCAAAAAGATCAAGTCGATGGACGAGCACCTAACCCGTGCCCGCGACATCAATAAAGAGATCGCCCGTCAGCTGCGGCCGCTGGAACGTCAGGTCGATCGCGCGCGCAAGTACAAAGAGCTGTCCTCGCGCGCGAACGAGCTTACGCAGATGCTGGCCGTCGACGAGCTGCGTTCGCTGCAATCGCAGTGGAACGATCTGGAGAGCCGCTCTAAGGAGGGCGCCGCCGAGCTGGAGCTTGCGCAGTACCGTCTGGGTGAGAAAGAGCGCGAGCTCGAGAAGCTCCAGGTCATGCTCGAAGAAAAGGGCCTGTTTGTGGGCGACTTGGGCGAGCAGCGCCGGCACATGCAAGATGTGGTCGGCCGCATTAATTCCGACATGCGCCTGCTCGAGGAAAAGGGCCACAACATGGTGTCGCGCCTGTCCGACATGCGCGGCCAGATCTCGAGCTCCGAGCATCAGCGCCGTCGCGTAGTCGAGGAGCTCGAGGATGCGCGTGCCCAGCTTGAGGAAGTGACCGGCGCGCATATGCAGGCCCAGGAGGACGTCGACGCCGCTGGTCCTGCCGCCGCCGAGCTTCACGAGCGCCGCGTGGCGCTTGATGCGCAGATTTCGCAGTTCATGCGCGAGCAGCGCGATGTGCAGCGTGTGGCCGATAACGCCGCGCTCGAGCTCGCCAAGGTGAAGGATTCGCTTTCCAATGCCGAGGTCGAGGACAACATGTATGCCTCGCGCCTGGAGCAGATTGATGAAC
>UQOQ01000048.1:0-10632 GCA_900542715.1 uncultured Collinsella sp. | reverse complement strand
GCATTGCCCAGTTGACAAAACTATAGGAACACCCCCCTCTTTTTTTCACCACCCCCTCCTACAACGCAAAAAGCCCGCTAGAACGATGTCCGTTCTAGCGGGCTTAATCAGGTATTTGGGCCTCGCGCTCGAAAGCTCGGGCAACCTTTAAGCAAACAGGCCGTAGATGCTGATGTTGGCCTTGGCGTAGAGGCCGTTAGCATACTCGGTCCACTTGGAGCTGGCGCTCGAAGCCTGCGAAGAGTACTGCTGGTAGGCGGTGTAATAGGCGGTCATGGCCTGCTTGTAGGTGGCGCTATCGGCCGTAAAGGCATCGTCAGCGAACGCCTTAGCATAGGTGCTGTCGGCATCCTTCCAAGTGCCCTTCTCGCTATCCCACTCATCGCCGGCAAGGTTGATGATGTAGTCGGCGTAGTCCTTGCTCGCGGTCTCCTCGTTGCCGTCAGCAGGCTCGGTCGGGGCGGTCGGCATGCTTGCGGAGCTGTCGCCGACCTTCTTCTTATAGAGCTTCTGTAGCGTCGCGGACTGGCGGACGATCTGCTTGGCCTGGTCCTTGGACACGCCGTACTGCGTGGCCATGGTCTTGTAGTCGGAGGTGCCGATGGAATCCTCGGCGTACTGCTTCATTTCCTTGGAAGAAACGGTAATGCCCTCGTCCTCGGCAGCGTCCAGCAAAATCTTGTTGCGCACGTAGGACAGGATAACGTCGGCAGACGGAGCGGTGTAGTTGCCATCGCTATCCTTGACGGTGTCGAGGCTGTACTGGCTCTCGATAGCCTCGCGCGCGGTGATATCGCTCTTCTTGCCGTTGTAGCTATAGCTTGCCACGGTCGAATCGAGCTGGTCCTCGGTCAGGGTCGACGAGCCGACACCCTTGCCGCCAAAGCCGCCATTGCCAATAAAGAAGCCGACCACCGCAGCAATCACGATGGCGACCACAAAGGCGGCGATCATCGTCTTCTTGTGCTTGGATGCATGGTCGTCCGCATCGGAGTCGTCCTCGTCCTGCTCCTCGGGCATGAGGTTCTCGTCGGCGGCGTCCGCGGCGATCTTTGCCTCCAGGCGAGCATCCTCCTCCTCGGCCGTCGTGCCGGCGGCAATGTGCTCGGCAGACGTGCCGGCGATCAGGTCGATCTTCTCGTCCTCGTCACCGTCGGGGCCTTCGCCGCGCTCGATGATCTGGATGCCGTCGATCTCGTCCTTCTCGTCCTTCTTTTGAATCAGACCCATATCAATTACTCCTTGTTAGGAAACATAGTCCCCAATAGAATACGCCCGACGAGGCGCCGGGCGTATTCATTCTTAGGTTATACGCAAACACTTAAGTACTATTTAGGCGTTTGCAGCCTGCATGCCTTAAGCTAGGTGCGCGATAACGGCATCGGCAAAGGCCTGCGTGCCCACAGCGCCCTCAACGGAGCCGGTCTGGGCACGACGCACGTCACCGGTAACCTGCTCGCCCTCGTCGAGCGTGGCAGAGACGGCGGCACGAATGCGATTGGCAGCATCGTTCTCGCCCAGGTGGTCGAGCATCATTGCAGCAGAGAGGATCTCGGCCGTGGGGTTGGCGATATCCTGGCCAGCGATATCAGGCGCAGAGCCGTGCGTCGCCTCAAAGATGGCGCAGTCGGCACCGATGTTGGAGCCGGGGGCCATACCCAGGCCGCCCACCAGGCCGGCGCACAGGTCGCTCACGATGTCGCCGTACAGGTTGGGCAGCACCAGGACATCGAAGTCGTTGGGGTTCTGAACCAGGCCCATGCAGGTAGCGTCGACGATCTTGTCGTTGAACTCGATATCGGGATAGTTGGCGGCCACCTCGCGCGCAACGCGCAGGAACAGGCCGTCGGTCGCCTTCATGATATTGGCCTTGTGCACGGCCGTCACCTTTTTGCGGCCGCAGCGGCGGGCATACTCAAAGGCGTACTCCACAATACGGCGGCTCTTGGCGATAGAGATGGGCTTGATCGAGATGGCGGAATCGGCGGCAAAGGTCTTCTGACCCGAGCGCTCGACGAGCTGTGAAAGCTCCTCGACCTCGGCAGCACCCTCATCGAATTCGATACCGGCGTAGAGGTCCTCGGTGTTCTCGCGCACGATGACCAGGTCAACGTCGCGGAAGCGCGAGCCGTCGCCCGGCTGCGACAGACAGGGACGCACGCAGGCATACAGGTCAAAGTGCTTGCGCAGGGCCACGTTAACGCTGCGGAAGCCCGTGCCGACCGGCGTAGTGATGGGGCCCTTGATGGCAACCTTGGTCTCGGCGACCGCGTCGAGCACGTGCTGGGGCAGCGGCGTGCCAAACTCGTCCATGACGCCGGCGCCGGCCTCCTGGACGCTCCAATTGATCTGGACACCGGTGGCCTCGACCACGCGGCGCATGGCCTGCGTAATCTCGGGACCGATGCCGTCACCGGGAATCAGGACTACATCGTGCGCCATAATCTGTTACTCCTCGTCTTCGGCGTCGTCAGATTTTTTAACGCTAGCACGCTTCTTCTTTTTGGAGAGATCCAGGCCAAAACGTTTAACAAGCATTTCGCAAATCTCGCTCGAACGGGCCTTGAGATAGCTGCCCTTGCCGTTCTCGGCGTCGAACTTAAGGCGCAGCGCGAGCTTCTCGGCAACCTCGGCGTCGATCTCACCCTGGCAAAACTCGTACAGGCAACCGAGCATGTCGCGATACTCAAGGTCGCCGTGGTAGCACTGGATGGCCTCGTCCAGGATAGGCCAAGCCTCGCGCGAACGCTCGACACTCGTGGCGCCCCACACGCACAGCAGGCGGAAGGCGGCATAGCGCAGCGTGGAGGAGATCTCGTCGAACAGTGCGGTCTCGGCGCCCTCAAAGGCATCGCCCAGCTGCTCGGGGCAGGTGGTGGCGAGCGCCGTCAGGGCATCGAGGGCCTCCCAGCGGGTCTGCGCCTCGGGGCGGTCGAGCGCCTCGATCAGCGCGGGTACGCAGGGCACGACGCGCTGCGGATCGCGCTCGGCAAGCAGGTGCAGCACGCGGGCGGCAAACTGGCGGATGCGGCGCGTGGGGCAGCCGAGCTCCTGGACCAGGCGATCGACGGCGTTCTCGTTCTCCTCTGCCAGCTGGAGCTGTGCCAGCTCCTCGTCGGTGAGCTGTTCGTCTTTGTTTTCTGCCATAGTTACCTCTTCTTTTTATTTCTTGGCGTGCTTGCCAGCACCCTTGCTGTCATCGGTGACCGAGATGAGCTGCCGGTCGGCCGCGCCATTGCGACGTGCACGGCGGCGCTCCTCGGCGTCGCCCGCGTCGGCGGCGGCGCGATGAGCCTTGTTGACGTTAAAAACCTCGTCGTGCTTGCGCCATGGACCGACGGACTCGCCAAAGCTCATCTTAAGGCCGGCGATAAAGCCGCCGAGCCAGCCGATCGGCGCAAACTGCACCAGCGGGAACAGCGAGAACACCCAGGTCAGTAGGACGACCGCCGCCGCTCCTGCAAAGTTGGCAATCCAGTAGTCGCGCTTGGTGATGACACGCTTTTCGCACGCCCACTGGCCGCACAGAAAGCCGATGTAGATCGCAAAGAGAAAGAGCACCAGCGCAAGCACCACGAACGTCCAGCTCATGGGCGCTACTCCCCGTGATGGTGGCCGCAGCAGCACTCGTGGCCGTCGTCATGGCCGTGGCCGCCGCAGCACTCGTGGTCCTCGCCGTGGTGATGGCCACAACCGCACTCATGGTCCTCGCCGTGCTCGCCGCAACCGCAACCTTCCTCGTGAGCGCCATGCTCCTCGGGACGATACTGCGACCAGTCCAGACCGGCGGCGATGGCATCGGCCTCCTCCTTATAGAGGACCGTGATGGCCTGGGTGCCCAGCTTGGCGCCACCGATAGCGTCGAGTATGTCGTAGAGCGTAAAGGCCACGTCGGCGCCGGGCAGCGCGAGCTCGCGGTCGTCGGCGTAAGCAAGGGCCAGGCGCAGGTCCTTAATGAAGTGCTCGACCATAAAGCCGGGCTTGTAGTCGCCGTCGAGCGCCTTGGGAGCCAGGCTCTCCATGGCGCCGGACTTGCCGGTACCGCCCAAGATCATCTGGCGGGTCTTCTCCAGGTCAAGGCCGCTCAGCTCGGCAAATGCCATGGCGTCTGCCATACCGACCATGCAGGCGCCCAGCGACACCTGGTTGGCGAGCTTGGCAGCCTGGCCTTTGCCGGCACCGTCGAAGCAACAGATGTTGGCCGCAAAGGTGGCAAGGATGTCGCGGACCGGCGCGATGTCGTTCTCGGTAGCGCCCACGATAGCCGTGAGCGTACCGGCGATAGCGCCCGACTCGCCGCCGGTGACGGGGCAGTCAAACGCCATGCGACCAGAAACCTGGGCGGCCTCGGCAATGTCACGGGCGAGCTCGGGCGAGCTCGTGGTGAGGTCGATCAAAACCGCGCCCGGCTTGGTGCACGCGAGCAGGCCGTCGCCCGCCAGGTAGAGCTCCTCGACCTCGGAGGGATAGCCCACCATGGTAAAGACGACATCGGCGTTAGCCACGGCATCGGCCGGGGTATCGGCCCAGACGGCACCGCGCTCGATGAGCGCGGCGGCCTTGGACTTGGTGCGGTTGTTGACCGTGACGGGATAGCCGGCATCCAGGATGTGGCCGGCAATGGGGGCACCCATGATTCCGGTGCCGATAAATGCGACGGAGAGCTTGTTTGCCATGAAACCTTTCCTTTTGGGTTGGGTGTTGTTACCAGGTTGAATACTCGGTGCCAGCGTTTGGGCTGTGAGTTGGGATCGATTACGGCCGCGTTACTTGCCTACTGACCGCGCACGCGGCGGGCGATGCGGTCGGAAAGCGACGCCTTGTCGGCGCGGTTCTTACCCCAAAACGCGCAGGCCACCATGCCGGGGCCCACGTGCGAGCCAATGGTGGGACCCACAGAGCTGCGGATGATGGTCACGTCGGCGCAGCCTTCCTCCTTGCGGATGGCGGCCTCGAGCCAGTCGCCGTCCTTTTCGGCATCGGCCGTCATAATGGCGATGGGCATGGTGCGATCGGGCACATAGTTCTCGCGGAACGACTTGAGAATGGACTTGAGCGCCTTCTTGCGACCGCGGTTGACGCCGATCAGCGACAGCGAGCCGGCCAGGTCGTAGGACAGCTCGGGTTTGACGTCGAGCTTTGCCGTGAGCTGTGCCGCCGCGGGCGGAATGCGGCCGCCGGCAGCCAGCGCGTCGAAGCTCTCGAGCGTAAAGTAGCCGTGCACGTAGGTCTTGGCCTCGTTTGCCCAGTCGACCAGCTGCTTAGCGGTCAGTCCCGCCGAGCGCTGGCGCACGGCCTCGAGCGCCAAGAGCTCGCCGGTCGCGCAGGGCAGGGCGTTGTCGACCACGTACAGCTCAAAGTTGGGATACTCGGCGCACACGGTGTCCGCCGCCTGGCACGCGGAGTTGTAGCTCGACGACAGCGCCGAGGTAAAGCACAGGTAGACCGTGGGCGTGCCCTCTTTGGCGCACTCGGTAAAGAACTCGATATAGCGACCGAGCGACACAGCCGAGGTGGACACGCGGGCACCGGCGCGCATGCGGTCGTAGAACTCCTTGGGTGTGATGCTCGACCAGATGTCATCCGTGCGCTCCTCGCCATCGATAATGAAGGGGAAACCCAAGATATCGACATCGAGGTTCGCGGCGACCTCGGGGCTAAAGTCGCAGCAGGTATCGACGACGATGCGGCAACGGTCCGAATGACCGGCGGATGCGGCCTTGTCCATCAAAGCGACTCCTTACGTAAAAAGGCGGCCACCCGCATGGGATGGCCGCCAACCGTTAACTCATGCAAGTTAACGTATTTTACTCGTCAAGTGTTTCGATGCGGGGCTTGATGATGCCATATCCACCATTCTTACGGTGATACACCACATTGATGAGACCGGTCGTCGCGTTCTCGAACACGTAGAAGTCGTGGCCCAGCAGATCGGTCTGCACCAGCGCCTGCTCCTCAGTCATCGGGGTGACGTCGATAACCTTCTCGCGGACGAGCAGGTCGTCCTCCTCCTCGGGCAGCAGCAGGTCGGCCAGATCCTCGACGCGCTCGACCGGCGCGACATCCGCGGCGCTGGCACCGCCCTGGCGGTTGTCCACGACCTTGGTCTTGAACTTACGCAGCTGGCGGGTGACCTTATCGGCGGAGAGGTCGATGGCGGCGTACATATCTGCACCGTGCTCGGCAACGCGAATCACCGAACCGCGGGCACGAACCGTAACCTCGACGATTGCCGGGTTGGGGTTCGAGGGGTTCTTCTCATAGCGAAGTACAACGTCGACCGTCATGGGCTCGATATCGAAAACCTTGAGCGCCTCGCCGATCTTCTCATCCACATGCGCACGCAGAGCATCGGTTACCGTCGTCTTGCGTCCAGAAACCTTGATATCCATACGTGGCTCCAATCTGCCTCGGGGACTTACTGTACTGGCTATGTACCCATTGCCGTGCATTTAATCACGCGGATTCCCAAAGACCCGAATAACGATTGCTTGATACCGCATACCGAAGTCTCGCACTTTTCTGTGGCAAAGTGCGCTATAGGAGGGAGCCAGCGACTTTGTATTTGGTCCCGAAAATTGGCTTTGACCTGCTGGTTTTATAGAGATGAAAAAGCCGGGCTCCCCTATTGGGAAAGCCCGGCAGTGCGTGTTGAAACCGTGAAGAGGCGTCTCTCCTAGCGCATAGGAGACGCCACCCCTAGCAATAACTAGCTATTAAGCTTGTTAATGTCGTCGTCGGTGATGGTGTCTTCCTGGCTGGACGATTTGTCTTCGGAGGATGCGGTCTCATTGTTGGAATCGGAGGACTCGCTGCCGGAGGATGCGGAGCCAGACGACTGAAGGTTGACACCAGATACTGTCTTAGTGGTGAGGTCGTAAGGCATCGTGCCATACCAGACGCAGTGGACCGCCTCAAGCGTACCGTCGACCGTGATGCCGTCGAGGGCATCGCTCACGGCACGGCACAGTTCGTCATTGGACGAGAGGCCCGCAACACCAAGCGTCGAGGGCGCCTCGAGCGCACCGACATAGGAGATCTCGCTCATCAGGCGTGCAAGGTAGCCGCCGGCCGTGGAGTCGCAGATCACATAGTCGACTTCGCCGGACTCGAGCGCCTCAAAGCACTCGTTGATGTTGGGGTAGGTCTTTTGGTTGGCGGTGATGCTCTGCTTAGCAAGCGCCTCCTGCGAGGCCGAGGACATCTGGACACCCAGAGTAGACGTGTTAAGGGTATCGGTGGAAACGTTTAGCGACCCACCATCGCTGGTTCTACCGAACACGGAAGCGGCATCGTACAGGCAGGTGCCGAGCGAGCTAACGTCCCCGTCCGTGGAGTTGATCTCGCCGATAAAGATATCAGCCTTTTTGTCGCCGAGCGCGGAACCTGCCGAGGACGCATCGACAAAGGCGACCTTAAGGCCCATGCGGCTTGCGAGGGCGCGGGCAGCGTCGACTGCATACCCCGTGAGCTCGCCGTCAGCGCCCTGCATGGCCTGCGGCGCATCGGAGGTATCGAGGGCAACCGTCAGGGTACCGGGAGTGACCAGGGCATCATCCGACACCGTGGGCGTGACGGTCTCGCACTCGATCTGGTCGATCGTGGGAGTCGTGAACGTAGACAGCGGGTTGAACGCGCATCCGCTCAGGCCCAAAACGGCGATGACCGCTGCGGTCCCAGCACCTAACCGAGCCGCGTGCATCAAGCTGCCCCTCACCATGTCCACTACCCTGCCTTCTGTGTCGTATACGATCCGTGCGTCGCGCGGAATATCAGATTGTTCCCACCAGCTGACCTGGTATTTGACCCCACACTTGCGCACCGGGGTGTTTGCTCGGGAGGCCGCAGCCACCTTCACGACTGGCCCGCTCGCCCGCGAGGCGGTATTGCCCCAAAGAAAGTAGAACGGACGGTGCGGCTTACATCTAGGACGCGCCATGATCGCGCCGCGCGCACGCGGGCGCTTACGTGGATCCCTTTGACCGCGTCTGTCTTGGACTAGGATGGACATTTCGTCCATCCGCAACCACAGCCTGGCAGGAACGTAGCGCATTATAGCTAAGTTCAAGCTAAAGTTTAAGGTTAGGGGCGTCATTCGCACCGTGAGCACAGATTTTGCAGGTCGGAGCGGACCGCACGCGCCCCCATGAAGCCCGAAGCTCCCCTACGGTGAGTTCCGGGACACCCTTCTTAGGGTGCCGTGGCCAAAAAATGGCAAATATGAGTACTGTTAGCAATTTAGTAACAGGCAATTTTGGCCTCTCGGACAGATTTTGCGCTCAGTGTCGCCAACCTGATGCTTAGTTATTCTACATTTGTTTATTATCTTCTTACTTTACGCCGCCTCCGAGTCCTAAATTCCTTGATTTTGCTGTTACTGAATTTGTAGCAGTACTCATATTTGCTATATTTTGGCCAAGGCTATGATTAACCCCCCTATTTTCGACGCGAATTAGACCGGCTTAAGCCCAAAACACGCCCGCAGCGTATTAAGCAACGCCTCTTGCTTCTTCCTGCGGGCATCGACACGATTCCGGTACCGCTTTCGCATACGCTGGTGGATGCGCCATGCGAGCGCTTCCATCGCTTCCATGTCGCAGAGCATTTCGTTGTTGACCGTCGCGACCTCAATTCCCATAGTAATCAAGCCCGTGTTACGTTTTTCATCATGGATACGTCCCCTCCGGGAGGAATGGCCCAGCTCACCGTTGTATTCCAGGTCAAACCGGGCTGCCTCTTGATACGCATCGCAAACTGCATGAGGCATCCCCGAGATTGCCTGCGCGCGGTCATCGAACTCGATCTTGTAGTCGGTCTTAAAGGGACCGCAGGCAAATCCGCCATAGGAATACGGAAGCGAAAACAGAGCGAGCATGATGCACTCCATGGGCGAGCGCAGGTTCTCTGACAGGTAGGGGCACAGGCGCAGCAGCTGTTTAGCGGCACTCCCCTTGCATCCGGAAAGGTATTTTTCCAGTCGATCAGGCGTCAGCACCGGCTCGACTTCAAAGTAGCCCACGTCTGCTGGCTGGTCCTTGTCCTTTGCAAGTTTATTCGCAACAGGCGAGGTGTAGGGAGGCAGATACTTCCCGCGGTCGCTCAGTGAAATCTTAGAGCACAGCTCCTGGGCCAGGGCAAACGCCTGGATGCAGCCGACCTCGCGCGCAACGGCAACACAAAGAGCCTCGGAAGATAGGCTGTACACCCCCGGTTCCACCTCTAGAATCGAGCCGGCGGGCAACTCGGAACACACGGACCAGTCTACGCCAGGCATGCGGCGGCGCTGCGCCGCAGATCCCACCAGCAAGCACAGATCTTCTTGCACCTCGCCACTTTTGGCTCCAATTCGCACCAAGTCAGGAAGATAGATATCCTCGGTCGAGGGCGACGACGTGCGCAGCACACGGCGCTCTTCATCGGGATTAAGGTCCTTCCAGCTGATATAGCCCATCTGCCGGCGCTCGGCGCGCATCATGCGCAGCGCCGAGGCGCCTGTTAGGATTACGGAAGCCGCTAGCTGTTCGCCTGTCGGCTCGTTGCGCCGCTCAATCTTCACTGCCACAAAACCACCCCTACCAAACACGTGCGATAGCAAGGCCATCGACTGCCGCAGCGCCGGCACGCTTGAGCTCCGCCGAGGCTGCTGCCATGGTCGCGCCCGTGGTGATAACGTCATCGATAAGCAGTAAGCGGCGGCCGTGCACGTCCTCAACCGTCTCGTACATGCCTTGGGCACGCTCGCGACGCTCCTCACGACCGAGTTCGCGCTGGTCGCCATGCCCGTACTTGACGAGAGCATCGAGCAGGGGAACACCCGACAGCTCGCAAAATGGGCGCGCAATAGCCTCCATATGATCAAAACCACGCCGCCGAAACGCTGCCGCCGTCGCAGGCACAAACACCACCGCATCCGCACCGGACAGCACACCTCCTAAGCGTTCGGGCGCTACGACCTGGGCATGCAGGGCGGTGTCGTAAAGCAGCTCCGCCAGATACGGCGCCAGGCGTCGCTCGCCCGCGTCCTTGTACGCTTTAATGATGCGCGGCAGCGGATGCGCATAGACGGAGCACGCCAGGCAGCGGTCGAGCGCCTCCGCCATTGCCGAGGACGTGCCCTCGACCGAACACTCAGTGCACAGCAAATCCCCAAACGGGGCGCCGCATCGGGTACAGCTATGACGTGGGTCGATGAGCGTGAGCGCGGCCAGGCAGTCTTGGCAAATAAGCGCACCGGCGCGCTCGCAGCCGGCACATCGTGTTGGCGACAATGCCTCGAGTGCCTCGCGTGCCGCCCGCTCGGCAAACGGCAGCAATTCGTCCGCAAACGGTAGGGCGCCGGCACCCTGCAGACGGCTCAATTTGTTCAGATGGCTCTTCAAGACACAACCCTCCCTACGTTCGGTCGCAGGGAGGGTTGTTGATTCAGCGCTATGGTACCCCGACGCGATTGGGGTAAGGCGGGTTAAATCCGCTCGCGGGCGTTATTCGCCGGCGGGCGGTTGTGGTGCGGCCGAAGACGGGGTCGAGCCCTCGCCACCATCCTGGCGCGGCTTGCGGGAACGGCGACGACGACGGCGCTTTTGACCCTGGTCGGCCGAGCCCTCGCCACCGCGATCCTCGCGCGGCTCGCGC
>UQOQ01000047.1:0-10822 GCA_900542715.1 uncultured Collinsella sp. | reverse complement strand
ATGTGTAGAAGAGGCAGGGGGGGGTTATATGCAAATTCTGGGGGACTTTATTCATGTAAAGTGCAACCGATTTCGGGCGAACTGGTAGTAACAATGTGGTACCACTGTTCATCTGGTAGTAACCAATTTTGAGACGAAATCGAATGGAAATTGCTAAGAATTAGTTTGGTAATGAAAGAAACGCAGCATGTCTACCTGCGTAAATTACCGTTTACGGGCCAAAAATAACCGTTTGGCAACGATATAGTAATTTGAACGAAATGTGGTGGACGTTTGAATAGAGTGTGTGCTAACGTACATACCAGCAACCCAAAAAAGGGACTGGGTTGTCTAAGTTTGCGCACCAATGCCGGCAAGCGGAGAAGCCGGTATGCATAAGGCGCGGACATGGAACTCGTTGGTGAACAACGAAAGAAAGGTTGGAGGAGATACCATATGATGAAGTACCTCCAGAAGCTCGGCAAAGCGCTGATGCTTCCCGTCGCGGCGCTTCCCGTCGCAGGTATTCTTATGGGCGTGGGCTATCTGCTCGCTCCCGCAGTCATGGGTGCTGCCGGTGACACTACCGGTTTTGCCTATACCGCCGGTTTCCTGCTCATCAAGGCAGGCGGCGCTCTTATCGATAACATGGCCTGGCTGTTCGCAGTCGGCGCCGCTGTCGGCCTTGCCGACGATCACGATGGCACTGCTGGCCTCGCTGGCCTCGTTGCCTTCCTGATGATCCAGCAGCTCCTGAATCCCGCTGTTGTTGGCACCATTCGTGGTATGGACGCCGACGCCCAGACCGCTTGGCTTGCCACGACCGAGGGTATCGCGTTCTCCAAGATCGCTGGTAACTCCTTCATCGGCATCCTGTCCGCCATCATCGGTGGCACTTGCTACAACAAGTTCAAGGACACCCGTCTTCCCGACTGGCTGGCCTTCTTCTCCGGCAAGCGTTGCGTCGCCATCATGACCGCCGTCATCTGCATCGTCGTCTCCGTCGTCCTGCTCTTCGCTTGGCCCCTCATCTTCGGTGCGCTCGTCGCTCTGGGCGAGGGTATCGCTGCCATGGGCGGCATCGGCGCTGGCATCTACGCCTTCCTCAACCGCCTGCTCATCCCGACCGGTCTGCACCACGCCCTGAACAACGTGTTCTGGTTCGACACCATCGGCCTGGGCGACCTGACCCACTTCTGGGCTGGCGAGACCTCTGCTGACGTCAAGTGGAGCCTCGGTATGTACATGTCCGGCTTCTTCCCCTGCATGATGTTCGGTATCCCGGGCGCTGCCCTGGCTATGGTTCAGACCGCTAAGAACAAGAAGGCTGCTATTGGCCTGGTTGTCTCCGCTGCTATCTGCGCCTTTGTCTGCGGCGTCACCGAGCCCTTCGAGTTCGGCTTCATGTTCCTGTGCTTCCCGCTCTACGTCGTGTACGCTGCCCTGTACGGCATCTTCACCATCATCACCTACTATGTTGGTTTCCGTGCTGGCTTCTGCTTCTCCGCTGGTGCTACCGACCTCCTGTTCTCCTCTAGCCTCCCGGCTGCTGCCAACACCTGGATGATCATCCCGCTGGGCATCGCTGCCTTCCTGGTCTTCTACCTCGTGTTCCGCTTCGCCATCACCAAGTTCAACCTCATGACCCCTGGTCGCGAGGATGAGGATGTCGAGGAGACCTCCGCTTCCGCCTCTGCTGGCGACGACAAGTTCGCCGCTCTGGCCGCCGCTGTTCTCGCTGCCGTCGGTGGCAAGGAGAACGTCAAGACCGTTGACTGCTGCGCTACTCGCCTGCGCTTCGAGCTCGGCGATTCCGCTCTGGTCGACGAGGCTGCCTGCAAGAAGGCTGGTGCTCTGGGTGTCATGAAGATGGACAAGGGTGCTACCCAGGTCATCATCGGCACGCAGGTCCAGGCTGTTGCCGAGGAGCTCAAGAAGCTTCTCTAAGCCTTAAAGACGTATCTGTCTTGCAAAGGGTCGTCCCGCTCCGCGGGGGCGGCCCTTTTTGCTACCTCAATACTTGATGTAGCGATGTAATTGGTATTACAGTGTGCAGGCTATCAACCGGCAAACAGTATTGAAATATACTGGTTGACCTGCTGTTATTCCATTAAAACTGCTATAGTACGTGGTGTCTGGTTACAACCAATTTCGAGTCATTTATCCGGCAGGTATCATTATGGCAATGGGAGCGCGCAAACAACCTTTGTACGATCAGCTCGTCGATTTGCTGACCGATAAAATCGATCACGAACTTCGGCCCGGCGACTATTTGCCGTCCGAGCGTGACCTGTCGGAGCGCTACGGGCTCTCGCGTACGACGGTTCGCCTTGCCCTGCAGGAGCTTGAGCGCCTGGGCTTGGTGGTTCGTCAGCGTGGCCGTGGAACCATGGTGTGCGACCGCTCTCTGCAAACGGCAAACCTCACGCAGACCTATAGCTTTACCGAGCAGATGAAGGCGATCGGCCGTGTGCCCAAGACGACGATTCTTGAGTTTACCGAGGTCGAGGCTGACAAGAATATTGCCGTAGAGATGAACGCGCGCCTGGGCGAGCGTCTGTACAAGATCAAGCGCCTGCGTATTGCCGATGGCGTGCCGCTGATGATTGAGTGTACATATCTGCCGAGTCGCAAGTTCTTTGCGCTTAAGCGCCCCATGATCGAGAACAAATCGCTGTACGACATGATCGAGCAGGACTTTCACGAGAAAGTTCGCGTGGCAGAGGAAGAATTCTACGCGAGCATCGCACGCCATTCCGACGCTCGTCTGCTCGAGATTACCGAAGGCGCACCGGTGTTGGATTTGATTCGTACCACATATGACATGAACAACGAGGTTATCGAGTATACGCGTTCGGTTGCGCGTGCCGACCAGTTTAAGTACAAGGTCTACCACAACCGCGCAGTCTAGAGTTATTGGGTATAAACGGCTTGGCGTGTTTTGCGGCGGGTGCAAAATATGCCAAGCACAAGAAGGCAACGAACAATCGCTCGAATTAACAATGCAGTGGTTTTTGATCCGCCCTAAAACGCACTGCGGGTACGGGAGCATAGATGAGCACGTATGCTATCAAGGCCGACAAGTTCTTTTTGCCGGCGGGGCCGCAGCTGGGCGGCTACCTCATGGTCGAAGACGGCGTCTTTGGCGCTTGGCAGGCCGATGAGCCCGCTTGCGAGATCAAAGATTATTCGGGTACATGGATTGCGCCGGGCATGGTGGACACCCACATTCATGGCTTCTATAACCATGCCACGACCGATAACGATGCCGAGGGCATCAACATCAGTTCGACCGAGCTCGCTCGTCGTGGTACCACCAGCTGGCTGCCTACGACCTTTACCGACGGCGTGGAGCAGATCAAGGACGCCTGCGCCGCTATTGCTCAGGCAGACGAAGAGCGCGGGCCCGAGTTCTGCGGTGCTCGTATTCAGGGTATCTACCTGGAGGGTCCGTTCTTTACCATGAAGCACGTGGGTGCCCAGAACCCCGCTTATCTGATCGATCCGTCCGAGAAAGTTTTTGACGAGTGGCAGGAGGCCGCCGGTGGTCGTATCGTCAAGAGCGCCATGGCGGCAGAGCGCGACGGCGCTGCCACTTACGCCGCGGCTCTGAGCGCAAAGGGCGTCGTGACCTGCATTGGCCACTCCGATGCCACTTATGATGAGTGCGCCGCCGCCATCAATGCTGGCGCCAGCTGCTTTACGCATACCTATAACGGCCAGCGCGGTCTGCATCACCGTGAGCCTGGTGTCGTCGGGGCTGCTATGACTACGCCCAACACCTATGCCGAGATCATTTGCGACGGCAAGCATGTGAACCCCGCTGCCATTAAGGCGCTGCTGCAGGCCAAGGGCTGGCAGCACACAGTGCTGATCACCGACTGCCTGGGTTGCGGCGGTATGCCCGAGGGCAAGTACACCAGCGGCGGCATGGACGTTGTTATGAAGGACAACCTTTGCTGGCTTGCCGACGGCTCTGCTATTGCCGGCTCGGTGCTCACGCTTGCGCAGGGTGTCAAGAACATCGTCGACTGGGGTCTTGCGAGCGCCGATATCGCAATTCGCATGGCGACCGAGGTGCCGGCGCGCTCTGCGCACATCGAAGATAAGTGCGGCAGCATCATGCCTGGTCGCGACGCCGACTTTGTTGTGTTCAATCCCGACCTTACCCTGGTCGAGACGTATGTGGGTGGCAACAGCGTCGGTAACGCGTTTACCGAGTAGCCGCCAAAGAAACGATCCGAGAGGGGATTTAGATGATTTACGGTGCATTAGGCGATATCGAGGAGTACCGCGGAATGCTCAAGGGCCTCGATGTGCTGATTGATTGGCTCGAGGAGAACGATCCGGCGAAGCTCGAGGTCGGCAGCCATCCGATTCTGGGCGACAAGGTCTTTGCGAACGTCATGGCTCCCACGACGCGTCCCGAGGCCGAGGCTCACTATGAGACGCATCAGCGCTATCACGATCTGCAGATCGACGTCGAAGGTCGCGAGGCCTTTAAGGTCGCTACGGGCAGCCTGACGCTGGTCCAGGAGTTTGACGAGAAGGACGACTACGATCTGGTCGATTCCGACGCTTCGATCGCCGGCGATCTTGCCGACGACAAGTTTGCGCTGTTTGTTGCCGGCGAGCCTCACATGCCCACGCTCGAGTTCCCGGGCGATGGCGCACAGCCGGTCAAGAAGATCTGCTTTAAGCTGCTTGCAGATGCTTACTGGGAGGAGTAGCGCGTTGCTCGGCTGAGTTGTTCGTCTGATGGCGTGATTCCCCTAGGGGAATCACGCTAGGACCCCGCTAAGCGTGTTTTCCCTAGGGGAATTACGTTTGGCGGGGTTTTCTGTTTTTGAGTAGGGGAGCTGTCGGAATCGCGACGCTTGGATGGGCACACACACTCAAAATCGGCAACAAAAAAGCCGCCCGAAGGCGGCTATCTTGTGCAATGGAGCCAGCGACCGGGCTCGAACCGGTGACCCCCGCTTTACGAGAGCGGTGCTCTACCAACTGAGCTACGCTGGCGGCCATGTGATGACGCAGCTGAGGCGTCAACGGCTGTCTATGATACGGGACATCGTAAATCCGCGCAAGGGTTCTGGCGGCTTTTCTCACTTTAAATGCACTAATATTGGAGACGCGATATCTTGCTCTTACGGGTCTCAAACAGAATGGGGCTGCCATGGCTCAACCCAAGATCCTTCTTACACGTATCGATGACCGGTTTATTTACGGGCAAGACGTTGAGCTGTGGAACGAAGCCGTGGGTTCCAACCTTGTCTTAATCGTCAACGACGAGATTGCGGCGGATTCGCGCCAATGGGCACCCATGAGGGTGGCGGCGCCAGAAGGCATTTGGACACGGTTTTTCTCGGTGCAAAGGACCATCGACATCATTCATACCGCAACGCCGCGTCAATGGATTCTGATCATGGTGGCCTCACCCGCCGATGCGCTCGCGCTGGTTAAGGGTGGTGTGCCGATCACCAAGATCAGCATCGGTCACATGCAAGCAGGGGAAGGCAAGCGCCCCATAACGCCTGCAGTTGCCGTAGACGACGCAGACGTCGCTGCCTTCAAAGAGCTGCAAGCACTCGGTATAGAGCTAGAAATCCGCTACCTCCCCAGCTCCAATCCCGGCCCCATCGGCAATCTGTTCAACTGATCCTTGGGGACGGAGGAAAACGGATCATTTTGCCCTTGCGAGGGACGCGTGCGATGCCGCCTGTCAAAAACTATGCCCATTTACTACGTTTGATCGGCTATCGCCGAGCATGTTGAATTTGAGAAAAACAAAACCGCAGGTAGACGGCTCGCGAATTAAACAAAAACTGGCGCATGGTCGAGCATTCCGGGCTAAACGTAGTAAATGGACATAGTTTTGATATGTCACCCATACAGTCACAGCGAAAATGAGCCCAAAAGATGAAAAAGCGCCCGTCGGCGGTGGTGCCGGCGGGCGCTGCTGTGCGATATGTTGCGTTATGGGCTTAGTGCCTCATAAAGTGATATTCGATCACATTGCTGTAGGGGTGACCCGGGCCCACAATGCCCTGCGGGAACAGCGGCTGGTGCGGCGTGTCGGGGTACATCTCGGCCTCGAGGGCAAAGCCGGCGCCCCAGCCATAGTTGGCATCGTCCTTGGCGTGCTCGTCGCCCAGCCAGTTGCCGGTGTAGAGCTGCACGCCCGGGGCGGTGGTGTAGTAGTCAAGCTCGCGGCCGGTCCACATCTCCTCAACATGCAGGGCACGGCGCAGATTACGGCCGTACTGATAGCCATCGATGCACAGGCAGTGATCGTAGCCACGTGCCTGCTTAATCTGCGGATCGTCGGCCTCCATGCCGGGAGCGACGGGGTGCAGCTCGCGAAAGTCAAACGGTGTTCCCTCGACCGGAGCAATCTCGCCGGTAGGGATGTTCTGCTCGTTAATGGGCAGGTAGTGAGTGGCGTTAGCAACAAAGAAGTGCTCACAGTCCATGCCGGCGTTATGACCGGCAAGGTTAAAGTACGTGTGGTTGGTCATGGACACGTAGGTGGCGCGGTCGCTCTCGCAGCCATACTCGATACGGAAACGTCCGGTGTGCGTCACGGTAAACACGGCCGTAAAGGTGCGGTTGCCGGGGAGACCCAGCTCGCCATCCTCAAGCGAGGTGGTCATGCGCACGGCATTGTGGACCTCGTCGAGTTCAACATCCCATACGCGCTTGTGCAGACCATGCTCAAGATCGCTGTGCAGGTTGTTGACGCCTTCGTTGGCCGGCATATGCCAGTCCGTGCCGTCGATGGTGATCGTGGCGCCCGCGGTGCGGTTGGCCACGGGGCCGATGGTCGCGCCAAAGCAGGCGGGGTTGTCAAAGTAATCCTCGAGCTTATCGAAGCCCAGCACCACATCGCGCACGTTGCCGGGAATGTCGGGCACATCGATGCCCAACACGGTGGCGCCATAGTCCATAATGCGAACGCAGATCTCGGGCCCGTTGAGGGTGTAGCGATGAACGGGGGTACCGCACGGCGCGGTGCCGAAAAGCTCGGAAGTGATCATTTGGTTCCTAACATCGAGGTATTTCGGACAAACTGTAGCGCGAACAGGCGAGATTATCACTACACCCCACTAAAGCAGGGGGTATTTTTCTCAAAAAAGTGATGATTGGGGCTGTGTGGGCGCTCATTTTTTGGCGCGCGATTCTGATACAATTTGTTCGTTACTGTTTGAACGGTATGCGCGCATAGAACAGCGAGGATTCATCGTGATTAAGGCAGAGCGACAGGATAAGGTTCGTCAGCTGCTCGAAGAGCAGGGCACGGTCTCGGTTAAGGAGATTTCGGATGCGCTGGGCGTTTCGGACATGACGATTCGCCGCGACCTCGAAGAACTTGCGAGTCTGGGTGAGATCGAGCGTGTGCACGGCGGCGCCCGCAGTGCGCAGGGTCGTCCCCACGCTATGTTGCGCCATGAGTATTCGCACAGCGAAAAGCGCACCAAGCATGCCGAGGAAAAACTGCAGATCGCACGCCGTGCTGTGGAGCTTATCGAGGAGGGCTCTACTATCTTTTTGGGCACGGGTACCACGGTTGAGCAGATGGCCTCGTTGCTGCCGGCGTTTCGCCTGCGCATCGTGACCAATTCGCTTTCGGTGTTTAACCTGCTCGAGGCGCGCGAGGACTGCGACCTGTGCCTCGTGGGCGGCATGTACCGTCGCCGCACTGCCGCTTTTGTGGGGCCAACGGCCGAGGACACCCTGCGTGCGCTGGGCATCGATGCGGCGTTTATCGGCGCCAACGGTATCTTGGACGGTGACGTATCCACATCCAACATGGACGAGGGCCGTATCCAGCAGCTCGCCTTTAGCAAGGCCGACTCGCGCTATCTGATCGCCGATTCCAGCAAGATCGGCAAGCGCGACTTCTATACCTTCTGCCGTCTGGACAGCCTGGATGCCGTGGTGTGCGAGCCAGGTATTACCGATGCGGATCGCACTGCCATCGAGGAGCACACGCAGGTCATCTGCTAGCTAACGCTGCAGGCGATATTTCTGCCCTCTGCCGGCGCGGGGATTATCGCTTCAATATGACGTGCAGAATGACACGTATAAGTAAAAACACTATTTGTGCGTCAAATTTGATGGCGCGTAAAAATTTGCGTGTCATTTTACGCGTCAACGTGACGCGATATGACACGCAAATGCGCTTGGGCCAAGTATTCAACTTGTGGGCTAGACCAGGCGGGCGTAGTCCTGTGACTGATGAAAGATGTGGGCGATATAGATTGTTTCGTGCTCAAACTTGTATAGACACACGTAGTTGTTGACGGGAAACGATCGGTAATTACGTGCCGCCAGCTCTTGCATGTGCGAGAGGGGACGTAAAAGCGGCTGCTCGCGAAGCAGGTCAAGCTGATATTCAAACTCAGCGACAAAATTGCCTGCTGCACGCGGATTCTTGAGGATTTGAGCAAGGTATCCGACAATACTCTCGTATTCATATCGCACGCTTTTGAGGATTACGACGTTATAGGTCATATTTGTCTCGTATCGAAGCCGCGAAGGATTCGTAGTCGCTGTAGTCGCCTTGCGATATTTCGTCTTCTGCCAACATCATACGAGACAGCAGTTTTGCCTTGGCGATTTCTTCTTGCATGAGGCGATACTGGTCGCTGCTGATGCAGTGCATGGCCTCGTAGCCGTTCTTAGTTACGGTGACGTCGCGCTCAGACTCAACAAGCGTGGTGAATGCAGCAGTGTCCTTCATATCTCGGACAGGCACACAAGCTGACATGGGTACCTCCTTTGCGTTGGGACACAATTGTACCACGGTATATTAAAACGTCGGCGTCGTCGAATTATCTCAATCTGTAACAGTTGGGAGTAGAAAACCGGGTTAGATGTTACAGATCGAGATATTCTGCTTCGGGCCGCTCGTTTGTCTTGATCTGTAACAGCTGGGGCCGAAAATCCCTGCTAGATGTTACAGATCAAGACAAACGGCCTGCTCGGGCCCACCAAAAACAAAAAAGGCCGCATGCGAACCCGTGGAGGGATTCGCATGCGGCCGACAGGGGGTATGTGGCGGAAACTAGGCCATGAGCAGGCCGGTCTCCGCGACGTTCTTGTACCAGTACGCGCTGGCCTTGGGATAGCGCTTCTGGGTCTCAAAGTCGATGTAGAACAGGCCGTAGCGCTTGTTATAGCCGTTGGTCCAGGAGAACTGGTCCTGCAGCGACCACACAAAGTAGCCGTCGACGTTTACGCCGCCGTCGATCGCCTTGAGGATCCACGCGAGGTGCTGACGCATATAGTCGATGCGAGGGGCGTCGTCGATAAAGCCGTCCTCAAAGTCGTCCTTATAGCCCATGCCGTTCTCGGTGATGTAGATCTTCTTGTAGTTGGGGTAATCGTTCTTAATACGCAGCAGCAGGTCGTAGAGACCCTCGGGATAGATAATCCAGTCCCAATCGGTGGTGGGTACGCCTTCGCGCACGCATGACTCGCCCACGCCCTTGAGGAACCAGCGCGAGGAGCCCTTGTCGCCGGTGCCATTGTGGTTGATGTCGTTTTCGCCCTCGGCGGCACGCAGGAACTGGCACTTGTAGGTGTTGACGCCCAGGCAATCGTTGTAGGGGAGCGCGGCGGTCAGCGCGGCGATGTCCTCGTCGCGGACGTCGAGCTCGCCGCCGGCGATATGGGCCAGCTTGGTCGCAGCCTCCATGGTGTCGGCTGCATAGTGGCCGCGGAAGGTGGCGTCGAGCACCCAGCGGTTGTTGATGACGTCGGCCATGCGAGCTGCCTCGCAGTCGGCGGCGTTGTTGGGGTCGAGGGGATACTTGGGCTCCAGGTTCTGGACAATGCCGATCTCGCCCTCAAAGCCGCCCTCATGGAAGGCGACGACAGCCTTGGCGTGGGCCACCATCATGTTGTGCATGAGCTGGAAGGCCTTGTCCAGGCGGTATTTCTCGCCGTGCGGCCAGTTGCCAACGATAAAGCTGCCCTCGGCGGTTGCGGGAATCTCGTTAAAGGTAAACCAGTGCTTGACCTCGGTGAACTCGGCAAAGCAGAACTTGGCGTACTCGACGAAGGCGTCGATTGTCGTGCGCGTCAAGAAGCCCTCGCCGCCGTCCTGGTAGAAGGCCTCGGGCGTATCGAAGTGATCGAGCGTGACATAGGGGATAACGCCGGCTTTGTTGCAGGTGGCGAAAAGCTCGTGATAGAAAGCGACGCCCTCGGAGTTAATCTCGCCGGTGCCGTTGGGGAAGATGCGGCTCCAAGCGATGGAGACGCGAATGCCGTTGATGCCGAAGCGCTGGCACAAGTCGATATCGACCGGATACTTGTTGTAGAAATCGCTTGCGGGGTCGGGGGAGAAGCGACCCTGGGCAGCCAAAAAATCGTCCCAGGGCACTTTGCCCTTGCCGTGCGTGCGGGTCTCGCCTTCAACCTGGTAAGCGGCGGTGGCGCCGCCAAACACAAAGCCGTCGGGGAACTGCATGGGGTTGGTCATGAGTCATCCTTTCTGTGGGATACGAATAGGGAGAGGTGCCCGAACTGGGGATTCGGGCACCAACAGGGGAGAAACTAGTCGAGGTTCTCGCGGAGCCACTTGATGGCGCCAGCAGGGTCGCGAGTAAGGTCGATATATTCCTTACCGCGCGGGGCGAGCAGCTTAATGCCCAGGCGATCGGTGTCGGCCTTCATGTCGTTGTAGTAGCTACGGACCTGCGGGGCGAGCACGATGACGTCGTACTGATCCATGATGGCAGTGTGCTGGCCATAGGCGCCGGCAGAGGAAGCGATGTTCTCTCCGGTCTGCGCGGCACCTTCCTTGATGGCATTGGCAAGCATGGCAGAGGTGCCG
>UQOQ01000046.1:0-13132 GCA_900542715.1 uncultured Collinsella sp. | reverse complement strand
GCCCTCGCGGCCTAGTCGCTATTTAGGGCGTCCAAGATTTGGGACGCAGTTCACACGCGCTGCAGGGTCTTTTTGCATGTCATGTTTAGTTGTTACCAACACCTTAGAGAGCGGCGACAACCTCGATCTCGACCAGACCGCCAGCCGGAAGGGCGGCAACCTGGAAAGCGCTGCGCGCGGGGAACGGAGCCTCGAACTTGGAGGCGTAAATCTCGTTCACGGCGGCAAAGTCGGCGATGTCGGCCAGGTAGACCGTGGTCTTGACGACATCGGCAAACGTGGCGCCGGCAGCGGTCAGCAGGGCCTCGACGTTAGCAAGGGACTGCTTGGCCTGGGCCTCGACGCCCTCGGGCATCTTACCGGTTGCGGGGTCGATGCCCAGCTGGCCGGACAGGAACACCATGTTGCCAGTCTGGATACCGGGGGAATACGGGCCGATGGCTGCGGGTGCGTTATCGGAAGACACGACGGTCTTGCTCATGTTTTTCTCCTTACAAGTAAAAGGGAACGGGAGCGCGGCGTTCACACCGGGAGGCACAGTTCGGTCTGAACACCGCGCTTGATTGGGATAGTACTCAAGGTTTCCGCGCGATGCAAGATTATTATCACGTTGCGAGAATATTTTATCGTCCAACGGTTTCCCCGGACCGCTGAACGGTTCTCATGTGAAGCAGCCAGTCCAAGCTGCTGAAGACTTTATCCCGCTTAGAGCACGGGCATCGCCTGCCGCGACGGCACCACTATACTTTTGAGTATCTGAGCATTTTGAAAGGCAGGATATGACCGCAACCGCCAGTCGAACCACCAACCGCAGACCCGAGCTTTTGGCGCCCGCCGGAGGCCCGGAGCCCTTTGCCGCCGCGCTCGCCGCCGGGGCAGACGCCATCTACTGCGGCATGGGCAGCTTCAACGCCCGCCGCAAGGCCACCAACTTTACCGACGAGGCCTTTGAGCAGGCCTGCCGCGCCGCGCATCTGGCCGGCTCGCGCGTCTACGTCACGGTCAACATCGTCATCAAGGAATCCGAGATGAGCGATGCGCTGCAGCTCATCCATCGCTGCTCCACGCTGGGCGCCGACGCCTTCATCATCCAGGACTGGGGCCTGTTCTTTGAGGTCAAGCGCACGATGCCCAGCATCGAGACGCATATCTCGACCCAGGCAAACATCCACGACGACCGCGGAACCCTTTGGTGCCGCGAGCAGGGCGCCGACCGCGTGACCCTCTCGCGCGAGCTTTCCATCGACGAGATTGCCGCCATTCACGATGCCGCGCCCGATGTGGACCTTGAGGTCTTTAGCCATGGCGCCATCTGCTTTTGCTACTCTGGCCTGTGTCTGCTTTCGAGCTTTGCCATGGCGGGCCGCTCGGCCAACCGCGGCATGTGCGCTCAACCCTGTCGCCTGCCTTACGAGCTGATCGACGAGAACGGCCGCTCGCTCTCCCCTGCCGGTCGCGAGCGCGCGCTGTGCCCGCGCGACACCAACACTTCGCAGCTTGTTCGCCGTCTGTATGACGCCGGCGCCGCATCGCTCAAGCTCGAGGGCCGCATGAAGGCTCCCGATTACGTGTATTCCATCGTCGACGTGTATCGTCATCAGATTGACGATATGCTGGCCGATGTTTCGACCTCTAAGGACGAGGAAGCCGCCCGTCAGCGCCAGCTCAAGCGCTGCTTTAACCGTGACTTTACGCACGCCTACCAAGACGGCACCTCGGGTGACGAGATGATGAGTTACGAGCGCTCCAACAACCGCGGCCAGATCGTGGGCACGGTGCTCGGCAGCCGCCTGGCCAACCGCGATGTGCGCGGACTCAAGCCCGACGACCGCCGTCGCCGCGCCGCCATCGCCCGCATTGAGTTGTTTGAGCCCGTGGGCAAGGGCGACCTGCTGGAGCTTCGCCACGACGATGAGTTCGACCAGTTCCTGACCACCATCGCCGCCGATGATGCCGCTGCCGGCGATGTTATCGAGTGTCGCGTGCCCCGTAGCATGCCCGAGGGCTGCCGCGTGCGCGTGATTCGAAGCCAGCGCGCTATTGACGCTGCCAGCGCCGCGCTCAAGCGCGATGTGCTGCGCCGCCGAGCTGTTGATGTATCCGTCGTGGCGCGCCTGGGCGAGCCGTTTGCCGTCACACTCACCTGCTGCGACGACCCTTCGCTTACGGCCACGGCCACGGGCTTTACTGTCGAAGCCGCCAAGACCCGTGCGGTCGAGGCGTCCGATCTGGTTGAGCACGTCGGCCGCATGGGTTCCTCTCCCTTTGAGGCTGCGAGCTTTGAGGTGGCGCTCGATGAGGGCTGTGGCATGGGTTTCTCCGCCGTACATAAGGTGCGCGCCGCCGCTTGCAAGGCGCTGGAAGAGGCCATTCTGGCGCCGTACGCGGAGCGCGCGAAAACGCTCGAGCTGCCGGCGATTGTCACCAGTGATTCCCGCCCCGCGCCCGAGCACTACCGCGACGAGCCGCAGATCTGCGCCACCGTCACCTCGCTCGAGACCGCCGAGGCAGCGCGGGCGGAGGGTGCAACGCGCATCTACATGACCACCGACGCGCTCGATGCGGCCGAGCTCTCCCCCGCCGATACGTTTGAGCAGGACATCGTACCCGTGCTCGATGAGGTCTGCCGCGCCGTTGACCACGTCCGCGTTGACCCATGGGTTGTTGCCGGCGCCACGGTCGCTATTGGCAACATCTCTGAGCTTGCCCTGGCCGCCCAGGTTGGCGCCACGGCCGAGATTCGCTCTTGCCTGCCGGTGCACAACACGCCCTGCATGGAGGCGCTTGCCGAGCGCGGAGCCGGTGCGTTTTGGCTCTCGCCCGAGATCACGCTCGACGAGATTGTCTCGCTCGGCGCCGCCGCGCCCGCGGCTCTAGGCATCACCGTCTTTGGCCGCCCGCGCGTCATGACAAGCGAGCATTGCATTCTGCAGGTTGCCAACGGCTGCATCCACGATTGTGCCAACTGCCGCCTGCGTGCCCGCAAGCTCTCGCTCAAGAATATCGACGGAAAGGTCATGCCCGTCCGCACCGACATCCACGGCCGCTCTCGCCTGTACGACGCCTACCCCATCGACCTCACACCGCAGGTTCCACAGCTGCTCGACGCCGGCGTACGCCGTCTTATGGTCGACGGAACCTTGCTCGAGGCCGATGAGATTGGCCGTGCCGTCGCTCGCGTCCGTCGCGCCGTCGAGGCCGCGCAAGCCGGCCGCAAGCCCGCTGCCCGCCTGCGCGGCGCCACCTCGGGCTGCATGTTTGTGGGAATTAGCTAACCGAAAGGCTTACACGTGAACGAAGAACCTCAAGTCCTCTACTGCGACGCCTGGCTCATGGCCATCGACAAGCCTGCCGGTATGATCGTCCACGGCGATGGCACCGGCGAGCGCACGCTCACCGACTACGCCAGCGACCTGCTGCTGGCGATGGGCGACGGCTTTGCCGCGACCGACATGCAGCCGCTCAACCGCTTGGACCGTGACACCACCGGCGTGGTGCTGTTCTCACTCGACAAGCAGACGCAGCCCGCCTTTGATCAGATGATCATCGACCACGCGTTCGAAAAGCACTACCTGGCGCTGGCCGAGGGCAAGATCGACTGGAACGAAAAGCTCATCGACAAGCCCATCGCCCGCGACCGTCACGACAGTCGAAAGATGCGCGTCGGCGCCAGCGGCAAGCCGTCTCAAACACGCGTAAAGGTGCTCAAGCGTCTTAAGAGCCGTCGAGGCCTGCCCACGCGCTCGTATATTGATGTCGAGCTGCTCACCGGCCGCAAGCATCAGATTCGCGTGCACCTGGCAAGCGAGCATCATCCCCTGGTTGGCGACGACCTGTACGGAACGCCGCGCCCCTGCGGCCTCATGCTCCATGCCCACAGCGTGTCCTTTACGCATCCCGTAACCGGCGAGCACATCCACATCGAAGCCCCCTGCCCCTGGGAGCCCTAAACCACCACAAAGGGGACAAGCACCTTTATGGTGGTTTTGCCGCAATGGCTCAGCCGCGGTCCCAAAACGTCTCGATCTGTAACAGTTAGAACCCATTTTCCGGTCTATCTGTTACAGATCGAGACATTCGAATCCCCTCAAGGGAATAATCTCAATCTGTAACAGTAACTCGGCAAAATCAGTCCCAGATGTTACAGATTGAGACAAAGGGACGGCGCGGTTCGTAAGTATCTCGATCTGTAACACCTAGCCCACTTTTAACGGTCCAGTTGTTACAGACTTAGACAAACCGGCAGACAACGAAAGCGGCAACGCCCGTAATGGACGTTGCCGCTTTTCTATTGAGAAAACTAAATGGTTTTGACCTTGCCCCGCCGCTAGACCGTGATGACGTTGTCCATTGCCCGGTACTTGGCAGGGACATCGCCTGCGGTAATAATCGTTGCGTCACGGAAGTCCGCGAACTTGACGGGCGCCACCATGCCAAATTTACTGGCGTCCGAGATTACGAAGCGCTTGGCCGTATGGCGCATCGAGATACGCTTTACTTGCGCCTCCTCGATATCGGGCGCCGTGAAGCCCTGCTCGGCGGCAATGCCGTTAGAGCCCCAAAAGCCACAGTTGAAGTTGTAGCGGTCTAAGGTTGCCAAGGCATCGGGGCCAACGAGCGCCTCGGTCTCGGGTTTGAGCTCGCCACCCAGCACCACGGTACGCATGCCGCGCAAAGCAAGGCGTTGAGCATGGAGCACGGAATCGGTCACATAGGTGACATCTTCAAGGTGTGGAAGATGCTCGATGAGCCTGAGCGTCGTCGAACCCGAGTCGATGTATACAAAGCTCTCGGGCTCCACAAGTGCCGCCGCACGGGCGCAGATACGTTCCTTGTCGTCGTTATGGAGATCGCTGCGCTCATTAAGCGTTAGGTCGCGCGTCACGTGCGCGCGCTCAAGGCTCGTCGCCCCACCGTGCACCTTGGCGATACGGTGTGCGCGATTGAGCGTCTGCAGGTCGCGCCGAATGGTAGACGCCGTCACGCCCAGGGCTTCGGCAAGCTCCGGCACGGTAACCGAGCCGGTCTGCTGAACCATCGACACGATCGCGTTGAGCCTATCTTCCGCTAGCATCGCTTACTCCTCCTCGGGGTACACGACTCCCCAGTCGGCGCGTAGCTTGGTCATCAGCTCCATAACATCAGAAGCATAATCCAGCAGCTCACGCTTAGAGTCGTCGCCGGCAACGGCCTTCTCAAGATCGGCCATCTCATAGCAAAGGGCGTAAGCCTCGGTGCCGGCGTGGACCTCCTCGCGGTGGCCGTCCGCAGTCCACACGATGGTCGCGTGATCGGCGCGCGGATACTCGTTGACCTCGATATAGCACTTATCGAAGCTAATAATCGAGCGCTTGGGTTGCTTGGAGTGGAGCGTGAGGCTCACAACACCCAGCTGCTGCTCGGCATTACGGCAGACGATGCCGCCCGCAACGTCAACACCGGTCTCACAGGTGTTGCCCAACGAAACGACCTCAATGGGCTGGCTTGCCATAAAGAGACGCATGACGGACAGGGCATACACGCCAATGTCGAGCATGGCACCGCCAGCAAGGTTGCGGTTGTAGAAGCGATTGGTCAGATCGCCGTACTCCTTGTAGCTACCAAAGTTGAGCTGGGCGAGGTTCATGCGGCCGAACTCACCGGCATCCATGCGACGGCGCAGCTCTTGATACAAGGGCATATGAAGCACCGTGGTGGCGTCCATGAGGACGACGTTGTGCTCGTCGGCGATGGCACGCGCCTCGTCGAGCTCAGCGGAATTGAGGGTAATGGCTTTCTCGCAGAGCACGTGCTTGCCGGCGGCCAGCGCGTCACGCAGATAGGTGATATGCGTGTTGTGCGGCGTGGTGATATAGACGGCGTCGATGCCCGGATCGGCGTAGAGGTCCTCAACCGATTCATAGACCTTCTCGATGCCATACTGCTCAGCAAAAGCCTGAGCCTTGGACAGCGTACGGTTGGCGACGCCCGCAAGCTTGCGGCCGGCAAGAGCGAGAGACTGGGCCATCTGGTTGGCGATAACGCCGCACCCGATCACAGCCCAACGAAGCTCGGGAGCCGTAAAGATATCATCGGGGAATGGCTTGTCCTGGACCGAAGCGAACGCTGCTTTTGCGGCTGCCGCGGAGTCGAGTGGAGCCTGCTTGGAATCTACCATATGTGCCTCCTGTGTCATAGAACGTCTTGCATTTCGGATAGCTCTATATTCGCACAAACACGCGCGTCTGTGCGCGTTTTTGCGTATCTCACCGCTAAACGGTCATTTTTGTCCCGTAAACGGCGCATCTATACGCATATTCACGCAATCCCACGCACGCAAATACGCACAAATGCGAACCGGTCATTGCTCAGAGACAGGGGCTTATGCTTAGAACTCAAAAGACAGGATGATCCGCTTCGCCTTCGCTCATGGCGCGCTGCAGCTCTAAGGACCGTCCCAAACTGCCGACAGAAAAGGAACGTTCCAAACTGCAGACAGAAAAAGAACGTCCCCAGGCGCCGGCATTTCAAGAGCACTCATTTAAGTCTGTCCCCAATGAGTGGGAGTAATCAGAGACCCTTTGCGAGGGAGGCCGGACGTGGCCTTCCTCGTTTTTATTCATGGACTTTAGTCCGTGCCGCGCGGCACGCGCGGCATAGAAAGCCACCCGCTCAGCGGGTGGAGGCCAATTTCCGCTACGCGACAAAAACCTTCCCCCTAGCATGAGGATTGTTCAGGTCATCATACTAGGGGGAAGGTGATTGCTGTGGCCCAGAAAGCCAACAGCCTCGCGTACACGAAATGGCTGTGCAAGTACCGCATCGCACCGAGGTCAAGCTCATCGCCGCCATCGTCGAGAAGCACCCCAAGGTGCGCTTTGCCGCGAGCCGCACCTCGGCCCACGCCGACCTCTACGACCGCATGGAGCAGGCCCTGTGCGAGTGCGTGGCCAACGCGGTGGAGGTCGTCCGCTCCGACATCAGCCCCGCGCTTCTTGTCCACACCGGTCCAAACCTCGTGGGTGTGGCGGTCCAGGGACTCTAGCGGAGGCGGGGCGTCCTGCCCCAAAAACAAATGCAAAAGACGAGCACTTCTTGCCGCTCAATTGGCAAGAAGCGCTCGTCTTTTCTTAACGCGTTGTATGGCGGAGAGAGCGCAAGTTACGCGAGCGCCCTTCTTGCCAGCTCGGCCGCGCCGAGGATTCCTTGGTCGCCGCCGCAGCCCGGGGCGCAGATGTAGCTCTCCATGTCCTTAAGCTCGGCGGTCTGGATGTAGCCACCCAGATATTCGAGGGTCTTCTTGCGGACGATGCCGTAGAGCTGCTCCTGGTGCATCACGCCGCCGCCGAGGACGATGCGGCGAGGCGAGTACATGAGCACGAGGTTCGCGCACATCTGCCCCAGATAATCCCCCTCGAGCGCCCACACCTCATCGTTGTCCGCGAGCTCGGCCGCGGGCTTTCCCCAGCGCGCGGCGATGGCGGGGCCGGAGGCGAGCCCCTCGAGACAGCTCGCGTGGCTCGGGCAGACGCAGCGTCCCTCCTCGGTGGGACGGGTCCTTACCAGCATGTGACCGGCCTCGGGGTGCAGCATGCCGTGAAGGAGTCTGCCCGCGCACATGACGCCCGCGCCCACGCCGGTGCCGATGGTCACGTAGACGGCGTCCTCGAGCCCCTTGCAGCAGCCGAAGACCACTTCGCCGAGGCAGGCAACGTTCACGTCCGTGTCGTAGGCCACCGGAATCCCGAGGGCGTCGGCGAACGCGGCGCGAAGACCATGGCCTCGCCACGCGAGCTTGGGCGTCTGGAGGATGGAGCCGTAGCGCTCGTCGTTGGGGTCGACGCAGGTCGGGCCGAAGGCGCCGATGCCCAACGCGTCCACATCGCGGGCGGTGAACCACTCGATCATCTGCGGGACGGTCTCGGCGGGCGTAAGCGTCGGGGTCTCCATGCGGTCGAGGACCTCGCCGTCGCCGGACACCACGGCACAGACCATCTTGGTCCCGCCGGCTTCGAGGGCGCCGAGCCTCATTTGCTTTTCGCTCATGTGATCCTCCTTACAAAGGGACGCCCGCAGTCATGGTCAACCGCGGGCGCCCATAACGTTGGCTTGTTTCGAGGCGACCCTACCTGGGCACGCGGTCCTGCCTTGCGGCAAACGGGGCGAGCACGGCGTGCGGCTCGCTTTGGTACCAGTAGGCGACGGTGGAGATGTCGTCCTCGCGCTCGTAGAGCTTGATGTCGTCGTTGCCGAGGTCCTGGAACGTCACGCGCAGGTCCTCCTTGAACGAGATCGGGTCGGGAAGGTGCCACCTGTAGAGGCCGTGCCTGGGCAGCGCGTCGTCGTTAGTCGCGAGCATCGGATTCGGGTTCGGCTTGCCCGCGCTGAAGCGGTCGCGCGTGGCGTCGCGCGTCGAGCGGTACGGGTAGCCGGCGAACAGCGTGTTGAAGCACTGCGCCTCGGGCAACGCGTGGGGCGGCCTGTCGAGGAAGGCCCAGGCACCGCCGAAGTAGTCCTCGGCTCCCGTCGAGGTGACCGTGGGGAACTCCTCGTCGCCGTCGAGGAAGAACTTCATCTCGCCCTCGCCCCACCAATAGCGCTCCAGGGCGCAAAGGGCCATGTAGGTGCCGACGTAGTAGCCCTTGCCGCGCACGCCGTCGAGCACGGTGTAGTCGACGCCCCTGCGGGTGCTGCGCTCGCGGTTAAAGCGGGCGTGGAAGTACATGGCGTCGTCCGGCACGTCGGTGAGCGCGTAGTTGAACGTGTAGAAGATGTACTTAATGAACCCGGGGTGCTCGCTCGTAAGCGTGACCTTGGCGTGCTTCCTGAAGGGCATCTCGAAGTAGCAGTTCATGCCGCCCGTCGGGTTCACGCAGATGGGCATCGAGTTGACGATGGCGCGCTCACCGAAGCCGTTGCAGAAGAAGTCGCCGACAGGGCACTCGACCGAGGGGGTCTCCTCGTCGTCCCAGTAGAAGCGCAGCACGAGGTCACGCATGACGAAGCTGCCAGCGGCGGTCTTGTCGGGGACGGTCATCCAGATGTGGCGGATGATGCCGGGGCCCTCGATGTCCGCGAGCGTGATGGTCTCGCCGGACTCAAGGGGCACGCAGCACGAGCCCTTGCGGCCGACGCCGAGGTGGCTGGCCGACATGGCGGCGCGGCCCTTCTCGCCCGTGATGTTCTCGGGGGTGATGGCGCGGCTTTCCTCACCGCCGTGCATCCACACGTCCTTAAGGAACTCTCTCATCGTCGACCTCCTCTATTCGTCGTCGTCGCACTCGGCGGAACTGGCACCGTTCACGTAGATGATCTGCTGGCGCGCCTCGTTGACGAGGGCGTCGAAGTCGAGTTTCTCGTCGGGGCGCGCGAGCGCGACCGTCATGGCGAGCGGGAGGTTGACACCCGCGATCACGTGGATCCGGTCGGAGGCGAAGCGGGAAAAGCGCTGGTTCACGCTGCCGCCGTACGCGTCGGTGAGGACGACGACCTCGTCAGTGCCCGAAAGAGCCGCCTCGACCGCCGCGTCGAGCCCCTCGCCGTTGTCGTTCACGTAGGCGCACACGGCGTTGACGGCGTCGCCCTTACCCGTAAGGAACTCGAGGGTGTCCTTGAAGCCCTGGGCGAGAAGGGAATGGCTCGCCACAACTATCTTTCTCATTGATTCACCAATCTCTTGGGTCGAAGCTAGGCGAGGATGCCGGCGGCGGAGGCGACCATCGCGAGGACGATCACCACGAGGATGAGGGCCGTCATGCTCGCGTTCTTCTTGGTAAGAAGGTAATACGCGCTTCCCGTGATGGCGGCGGGGATCATGGCAGGCAGGATCTTGTCGAGCAGCGGCTGAATCTCCATCGCGACGTCGCCGAAGCTGAAGCTAATCGGGCAGGTGACGCCGATGACCGAGGCGATGAGGCAGCCGACCACGGTGAGGCCGAGCACGGAGGCGGCGGCAGTGAGGTTGGGAAGCTTCTCGCTGAAGTCGGTGACGAGCTTCACGCCCTGCTTGTAGCCGAACTCGAGGGCGTGCATGCGGACCCAGAAGATGGCCAGGATGAGCGCGAACCAGATGCCGGCTCCCACGAGGTTGCCCTCGATGGCCATGTAGGCGGCGATGGAGCCCATGATGGTCGGGATCATGGTCATGAGCAGGGAGTCGCCGACGCCGGCGAGCGGTCCCATGGTGCCGATCTTCAGGTCTTGGACGGCGTCCGCCGCCGCTAGGCCGTCGCGCTCCTCCATGGCCACGCAGGCGCCAAGGATGATGGCGGCGAGCCAAGGCTGGGTGTTGTAGTAGCGGAAGTGGTTGTTGAGCGCTTGCTTATAGTCCTCGTCGTTCGTGTAGATCTTCCTCAGGACCGGCGAGAGGGCGTAGGCGACTGAGGCGCCCTGCTGGGTCTGGTAGTTGAAGGTGCATACGCTCATGAGCCAGCGCCAGTTCGCGTTGCGCAGGTCCTTCTTGGTGACCTTGTAGCCGGAGGGCTTGCCCTCGGCGACGGCGGTGATGTTCTCGTTTTCCATGGTTACTCATCCTCTCCGATGAAGGCGTCTGCGGAAGCGTGGGCGGCGAGCTCGGTGTCCCTCTCGGCACGCTGGTAGAACGCAATCGCGAGGGCAACGCCGACGATGGCGGCGCCGATGATGGGCACGTTCAGGAAGGCCGAGAGGAAGAAGCCGGCGAGCAGGTACTGGAAGTACTTGGCGGTTGGCATGTAGCGGAGCAGCATGGCGATACCGACGGCCGGGAGCATCTTGCCGGCGAGGGTGAGGCCGGAGAGGAACCACTGGGGCATGACCTCGAGGAGCCAGTTGACGGCGGGCTGGCCGAGCGTCACGGAGACAAAGACGGGCAGGGCGGCGCACAGGCCGAAGAGCGCGGGGCAGACCCACAGGATGGCGTTCATCTGATTGAACTTACCCTCGTTGCAGAACTTCTGAGACTTCTCGACGACAAAGCCGTTGAGAATCTTGGCGACGACGTCGAGCTGGATGCCGAGCATGCCGACCGGCAGGCCGATGGCGAGGCCCGTGTCGGAGCCCAGGGTCACGCCGTAGGCGGTGGCGATGATGGCCATCGTGCCGTAGTCGGGAATGGAGGAGCCGCCGAAGCCCGCGACGCCGAGCTGCATGAGCTGAATGGTACCGCCGATGACAAGGCCGGTCTTCCAGTCGCCCATGACGACTCCGGTGATGAGGCCCCAGAAAACGGCGTAATTGACGAAGATCATCGGGATGCCGTAGTAGTCCACGTGCTTGATGAAGGCCAGCAGGGTCAGAAGGATGACCTGCAGGATAGTGAAGTTGACCATATTTCCTCCTTAGATGAGGTCTGCGACGGAGACGGGCTTGTCGGCGGGCACGAACTGGGCCGTCACCTTGACGCCACGGGCGATGAGCGCCTTGTAGCTCTGGGCGTTCTCGGCGGAGGCGTAGGCGCGCTGGGTGAGCTGGATGCCGTCCTCCTTGACGAGCGAGCCGCCGACGATCAGCGACGGGAGCTCGACGCCCGACTCGACCAGGCGAAGCATCGTCTCGGGCTCCTTGGCGATGACGAAGACCTTCTCGCGGTCGTACTTGCCCGCGGCGAAGTTCTTGAGTGCGGTCTGCTCGGAGATGATCGAGACGGCCATGCCCGCGGGGCGCGCCATCCTCATGGTGGACTTCAGGACCTCGTCGCCGGCGACCTTGTCGTCGATGACCATGACTCGGGTCGCGCCCGACACCGGGGCCCACTGCGTCACGATGATGCCGTGAAGCAGGCGATTGTCGATTCGTGCCATAACAACACTCATGTTTGCTCCTATCAAATCAAGTTTTTCATTCAGCACTGCCTCGGCGCTATCCGGATTCGCGCCGGGCAAGGGGTTATCGGATTATTGAGGACGCGCGGTCAGCTCGCGGCGGCGCGGGGAAGGTCACTCGTCGAGCAGGAGGCCCGAGGAGCCGAGGCGCTCTTCTCGCGCCGGGGCGGCGCTCACGCTTATGTAGTCGAAGACATATGCGATCTCGCTTACGGGAACCTCTACGCAATAGCGCGTCGAGATACTCGAGAAGCTCTGCCTGAAGGACTCGATGAAATCGGTGCGTTCCTCCTCGAAGCGGTCCTGGCCAACGTAGGTCTCAATGGGGTTTCTGGTAACAAGGCGCTCGACGAGACAGCAGAGGTGGACGTAGAGTCCAATGATGGCGTTGCTGCCGATCTTCTCGCCTGTCCTGCGCTGAAGCTCGTGCACGGCGCTCTCGATCTCGTGGAATAGCCGCTCCGGGTCGAGGATGGTGATGGAGCGGATGACGTTCTGCAGCGTCATGTTCGAGAGCAGCTTCTCGTGGAAAGAAGAGAGCTCGGAAGCGTCAAGCCACCTGCCGAACACGGCATCGACCTTAGAGGCGGACGCCGTCGACATGATGTCCTCGAGGGCGACGAAGGGAACGGAGGCGATCCCGGGGTCTCCCGTGCCGATGACGGCGCAGACGCGGTGCTCGGAGAAAACGGCGTCGTTCGACCCGTTCGTGACGAGCTGCTTGAAGGGCCTCGTGAGCAGGCGCGCGCCTATGGTGCGCGGGAGGCTCTGCGAGACGAGCTGGCGTATCCTCTCCGCGGCGTCGACCCCGGACTCGGAGCAGAAGACGATGGCGTCCTCACGGTTGACGCGCTCGATCACCTTGCAGTGCGTCACGCACGCGGCGGTCGCATCGCCAAGAACCTCGGCGATGGACTTGCCGCCGAGCAGCCCGGACCCGATCTCGAGCGCGAGCCCGGTGGAGACGTTGTTCACCACCCCGATGGTGGAGTCGGTAACGTTCTCGAGGGCCTTATAGGCCTCCTCCAAAGAGCCCATGTCAACAAGAAACACGACCCCGGTGCAGTAGGAATGGCGGTCGACGAGGCGCTGGAGCGGACCGACGATGTCCTTCAGCTGCTGGTCGTAGGGCATGTCGACCGCTTCGTACACATGCACGCCGAGCATACGGTTCGCCGCGTCGGCGATGCTCGTCGCCGTCGAGTAGCCGTGTGACAAGATGACGCAGAGCGTCCGAAGGGCCTTCGCGTCGCGAGACTCCGATGCGACGCACAGCGTCAGAAGCGTCTTCGTGAAGTGATCGAGCGAGATTCCGAGTGCCCCCTCCATGTCTGCGGCGACCTGATCGGAGA
>UQOQ01000045.1:0-13595 GCA_900542715.1 uncultured Collinsella sp. | reverse complement strand
AAAGGGCGGAGGCGGGGCATTCCCCGCCTCTTACACCACATCTCTGCGCGCTACCCTAATTTTTGAACAAATGTAGACTTTCGACACCCATACGTAGCAAAATTGCTGTTACTAAATTGGTGACAGTACTCATATTTGGCATTTTTTGACCACAGGGGTTGCCAGCGCCGTGGTTTCGCCCTTTCTGCGCCGAAGCGATACACTGTTATCGTTTGATTTCTTCGCTCAAGGAGGATGCGCATGCCGTGCACAACGATTTTGGTTGGTAAGAACGCGAGCTACGACGGGTCGACGTTGGTCGCCCGCAACGAGGATTCGTCCAACGGGGTGTTTGAGCCCAAGCGTATGCGTGTGGTGCATCCCGACGAGCAGCCGCGCGTCTACACGAGCGTCCTGAGTCACCTGACCGTTGAACTGCCCGATAACCCCATGCGCTACACGAGCGTCCCCGATGTTGTCCCGGGCCACGGCATCTGGGCCGAGGCCGGTTTCAACGAGCTCAATGTGGGCATGTCCGCAACCGAGACGCTCACCACCAACGAGCGCGTTCGCGGCGCCGACCCGCTCGTCGACTACGTGCCCGCCAAGGGCAACGAGGACGAGGACGGCTATGTTCCGGCGCAGCCCGGCGGTCTGGGCGAGGAGGACATGGTGACCCTGGTGCTGCCATATGCCAAATCCGCCCGCGACGGCGTACGCATTCTGGGTGACCTGCTCGAGCGTTATGGCACCTACGAGAACAACGGCATCGCCTTTAGCGACGTGGACGAGATCTGGTGGCTCGAGACCATCGGCGGCCACCACTGGATCGCCAAGCGCGTGCCCGATGACGCCTATGTGACCATGCCCAACCAGCTGGGTATCGACAGCTTTGACCTGGATGACGCCGAGGGCGCCCAGGCCGACCACATGTGCTCCGCCGACCTGCGCTCCTGGATGGCCGAGTGGCATCTGGACCTGACGCTGGGCGTCGAGGGCGACGGTCCGGCCGCGGTCTTTAACCCGCGCGAGGCCTTTGGCTCGCACAGCGACAGCGACCACGTCTACAACACGCCGCGCGCCTGGTATATGCAGCGCTGCCTTAACCCCAGCGATGTGTGGGACGGTCCCGAGGCCGACTACACGCCCGAGAGCGATGACATCCCCTGGAGCCGCGTGCCTGAGCGCAAGGTGACCATCGAGGACATCAAGTACGTGCTTTCGAGCCACTACCAGGGCACGGAGTACGACTGCTACGGCAGCAAGGGCACGCCCGCCACGCGTGGCGCCTATCGCCCCATCGGCATCAACCGCAACAGCCAGCTCGCTGTGCTGCAGCTGCGCCCCTATGCGCATCCGGCCTACCGCGCCGTGCAGTGGATGGCCTTTGGCTCCAACTCGTTTAACGCGCTGGTTCCGCTGTACGCCAACGTCGAGACCATGCCCGAGTACTTTGCCGACACGCAGGCTCGCGTGACGTCCGAAAACTTCTACTGGGCCAACCGCCTGATCGGCGCGCTGGCCGACGTCCGCTTCCATGAGTGCGGCCGCGCAGTCGAGGATTATCAGGAGAAGGTCGGCGGCATGGGCCACAAGCAGATTCATGACGTCGACGCTGCCGTAGCCGTTCTGCCCGAGGCCGAGGTGCCTGCCGAGCTTGCACGCGCCAACGAGGAGTTTGCCGAGCTCGTGCGCGTGGAGACCGATGCCCTGTTGGGCAAGGTGCTCTACACCACGAGCTGCGCCATGAAGAACTCTTTCGCGATGAACGACAACGTGAGATAGGGATTTCCCGTCGATCGAATAGCGCTTAAACGCTTTGTCGCTTTCACTCAATCTTGGGTACAAGAACGCCAATGCAGTTGTTTGTGATTGGAGACAACCATGGTTATGAAACTCGATCAGCTTGTTAACGGCGCCATCAACGTGGGCTTCGGCGCCGCCGCCGTTGCCGTCGAGGGCAGCAAGAAGGTTCTCGACGACCTTAACACCAAGGGCGAGCAGGTGCGCAAGGACGCAGGCGCCCCCGGTATCGCCCGCAGTGTGTCCGACATGTTCGAACAGGCCGGCGGTACCATCTCCGATCTGACCGAGCGCTTGGGCATGCAGGGCGAGACCGCGGCCCAGCGCGTGCTCGACGAGCTCATTCTGGCTCGCGTCCGCGTCATGACAGCCCCCGAGCGCACGGCCTTCCTGGCCCATGTGCGCGACATCGTCGATTCGGTCGAGGACAACGTGACCTCGGTGCCCGTCGAGTCCGTTGAGCCCGACGATGCGAAGGATACCGAAGAGGCCGAGTAGCAGCGCAGATGGCAGATTCCACCACCGATTACAACAATCTAGATCCCTTGGGTGACGAGGCGGCGGTTGTCGATGAGGTCGATGCCGCCGTCTCGGGCGCTCGCAAGAAGCCGCGCGCTGTCGATATGGTCCCCGAGGAGCCCGACGCGATGGCGCCGGATGAAGAATACCAGCTCACGCCGGCGGGTCGCCGCGAGCGCATCGGGCAGATTGTTCGCCTGGTCAAAAAGTACCGCGTGTGGGATAACCTCACGCCGGTTCGTTTGCGCCGCCTGCTCGAGGAACTCGGCCCCATGTTCGTCAAGATGGGGCAGATTCTGGCCAACCGGTCCGAGATTCTGCCGCAACGCTTTTGCGACGAGCTGCGTCGTCTGCGGTCCGACGTGGAGCCGGTGCCGTACGAGGTCGTACTCAGTTGTCTGGAAGAAGAATACGGCCTGCGCCTGGGAGAGATGTTCGATGCGATCGACCCTAATCCGCTTGGTAGCGCATCGCTCGCGCAGGTGCACCGCGCCCGCCTGGTGACCGGCGAGGACGTGGCCGTTAAGGTGCAGCGCCCCGGTGCGCAGCAGGTGATGGCGCAGGACATCGACATCATTCGCTCGGTGGTGCGTATCGTTTCCAAGTTCGTCAACACCGACCAGTTTGTTGACCTGCACGGCGTGGTCGAAGAGCTGTGGACCTCGTTTCGCGAGGAGACCAACTTTTTGGCCGAGGCCAAAAACCTCAACGATTTCTATGACTTCCACAAAAGCGTGCATGGCGTATCGTGTCCCAAATCCTACCTGGACCTTTGCACCGAGCACGTGGTGGTCATGGACTACATCGACGGCATCTCCATCGCCGATCCCAAGCGTTTGGCAGCCGAGGGTTATGACTTGGAAAAGATCGGCGCCGCGATCGTCGAGGACTACTCGACGCAGGTGCTCGACGACGGCTTTTTCCATGCGGACCCGCATGCGGGAAACATTATTCTCAAGGACGGCATCGTTTACTTTATCGACTTGGGCATGGTCGGACGCATGTCGAGTCACGATCGCGGTATCGTCAAGGACATGATTTTCGCCGTGGCCGAGGGTGACGTGCCCAAGCTCAAGGATTCGCTCATGCGCTTTGCCGTGACGCGCGGCGACTCGGCTGAGCTCGATCATTCGGCCTTTTTGTCCGATTTGGACTTTATCGTCGCAGACTTTGCGGGCCTTGACCTGAAGGATCTGGATATCGGCGAGTTTTTGACCTCGCTGTTAAACCTGGCGCGCAAAAACGACGTTGAGCTGCCGAGCGTGGTAACGATGTTCGCCCGCGGCATGGTGACGCTCGAGGGCCTGCTGACTGAGTATATGCCCAACGTCAACATGATCCAGATAATCCAGACGCATATCAAAAACGAGAAGAGCACCTATGCGCGCGTGCGTGATATGGGACGCGATCTTGCCGCGAGCAGCTATCGCGCGGCAAAAGGCTCGCTCGAGGCGGCCGAGTATCTGGGCTTGGCTTCGCGTATGCTCACGCGCGGCCAGCTTAAGGTAAACACGCAGATCATGAGCAGCGATAAGGCGCTGCGACAGCTGGGCGGAATTATCGACCGCATGTCGATGGCAATTGTGATCGCTGGTCTGTTTATCGGTTCGTCGGTGGTGTACTACGCACGCATCGAGCCGGTTGTGTTTGGCATCCCAGTCATTGGCTTTATGGGCTACGTGAGCGCGCTGGTGCTGGCGCTTATGCTGGGCCGCAATATCTGGCTCAACAGTCACGGCGGCAAGCACTAGAGGCTGCGACCGTCACCGCATTTTCCTATCGCAAACAATAGCTTTTACCTTGGGCTTCGCCTGCGTGCGAGGCCCTTTTGCGTGATACCATTTTAAAGATAATAATCGATGGCCTAGATGGTGGTGCGGAGACGCACGAATGCGCGGTTTTCCTGCGCGTTTGGGAGAATCGGGGTGCAAGTCCCCGGCTGTACCAGTAACCGTAATTCCTCTTGGCTCGGGATGTTCGCGTCGCAGATCGGACGACGTGCCCGAGTCGTTAAGGTTAAGTCGGATCGCCTCCCATCTTGCATGCGGCTGCGGCGTATGCCGCCGGTGTGCATAGGGCTCTGGAGGGAAGGGGGACCCCGATGGGGGAACTCGAGCGCAACATGCGCGATGACGTGGGGCAACCTCAAGGCAACGCTCCAAGTACAGACAATGGGAGGCAAATGGATATGTTTGTGGACGAGCGCCAGCGCGTCTCGCATCGCCGTGGCGCAATTGCGCGCGGCGTAGCCAAGCGCGGCCTGGTGGCATTCCTGGCCTTCGCGATGGCCTTTGGCACCACGCCGGCTCAGCTGTGGGCCGAGGGCGCCGAGGGCATTGCCGAGGCTGTGGCTCAGGCTGCGACACCGAGTGAGGGCACGGGGGCCGCGGACGGTGCTGCCGACCAGGGTAAGGCCGAGGTTTCGGATTCCGAGGGCGCGCCTGCAGCCAGTGCCGCCACAACAGAGGCGGCAACTGGCGACGAGGGCTCGGCGACGGGGGAGAACCCTACCGCGAGCGAGCAGTCTTCGACGGCATCCGCTGGCCAAGCAGGATCTGCCGCCGTGGCTGCCGTCCAGACGGAGAGCCCGACAGAAACCGGCGATGTCGCCAAGAAGCAAGTCGAGGTCTCGTTCTCGATTATCGGCACCGATGCCGACGGCAAGGCTCAGACCTGGGTGGCACCTACGCAGCTCAAGCTCGACGAGGGCGCGACGGCTGCGGATGCCTTCATTAAGCTGCAGGAGAAGACGGGCTTCAAGGCGGACTACGATCCGAACACGGCATACGGGTTCTACCTCAAAAGCATCACATCCCCGAGCGATGGCCGCACGCTTGCCTACGATCCGACGACTTATGCCTTCTGGCAGCTGTTTGTCGATGGCGCGTCTTCCTCGGTTGGCGCGAGCAGCGTCAAGCTCACCCAGGGGCAGAAGATTGAGTTTGCCTATACGGCTGGTAGCTCGTCCCCTGTCGTTAAGGACCAGCTTGCCGCAAATGTGACCGTCATTGGTCGCGATGCCCAGGGCAAGACTCAGACTTGGGTCGATAACGCGCAGTATGTGGTGACGTCCGGCTCGAGCGCACTTGACCTTACGAAGGTCGCGCTCGAGGCGAATGACATCGACGCCGTTGCTGCGGGCTCCTTCATTCTGAGCCTTAAGTACAACGGCGTTGAGCTGGGTACGCCGCTCGATTATTCGACCTATTGGCAGCTGTTCATCAACGGCAAGTCGAGCGACTTCACGGCAGACAATGTCACCATTCATGCTGGCGATACCGTTACGTGGTTCTACGGTGGCTGGGGCGACCAGTTGCCCTCTGATTCCGTCCATGCCTCCGTTCAGGTCCTCGGTAAGGACAAGGACGGCAAGCAGCAGGTTTGGGCCTCGACGGGCCAGACGAGTCTCAAGGCTGGTTCCACTGCTAAGGATTTGCTGGAGCAGACTGGTCTTACCCTCGATGCTAAAGAAGAGTCTTGGGGTTGGTACCTCAGCGGCATTACTTCGCCGTTCGATGGTAAGTCCTATGGCTGGGATGCTGCGACCAATAGCCATTGGCGCTTCTACGTAAATGGCAAGTTCGCCGACGTTGGCGCCGGTGCCTACAAGCTCCAGGAGGGTGACGCCGTCACCTTTATGTATGGTGCTGACGCCGATGCCCTCCCCGGTCAGGTTCTTGGGTCCGTCGATGTTATCGGTCCCGATGTCAACGGCAACAATACTCGCTGGGGCTCGGCAAGCAATGTTTCCCTGCCCGAAGGCTCTACGGCCCAGAACCTTATCGAAGCGGTTCTGAAGGCAAAGGGCGTTACGTACAACGGCTCCCAGAGCGGTGAGTACTGGTTCCTCAATTCCATCGACTCGCCGTTCGGAGGCAAGACGTACGGCTATGATGGTGCAACCAATAAATACTGGCATCTGTATATCAATGGAGAGCCCTCCTTACTCTGCGCCAATCAGATTACGCTCAAGAGCGGCGATAAGGTTACGTTTGCCTATACCACCGACGATTCGGCCATGCCCGATCCCGACAAGATTGTCGTGGACCCGAGTGCGACGACTCCTGATTGGGATGCCGAGTGGGCCGGCTACGGCAACAGTGGCAACGGTTCGACCGTAACGGATGCCAAGACGCCTGCGCAGGCCGCTGGTCTTAAGTGGGCCTTCGATTGGAAGGCCGAGTCTGGCCAGCAGTATGCCAACTGCAGCGAGCCTGTCATTGCTAACGGTTTTGTGTACATCGCGACCGAGAACGAGCTCATTAAGATCGATTCGTCCACGGGCAAAAAGGTTGCCTCTGCGCCGCTTGCCTCCAAGGTGAGCTACACCTCTCGTCCGATCTATACCAACGGCCTTATCATCGTTCCGCTCAACGGCGGTGCGGTCCAGGCGATTACTGCAGACAAGCTGATCTGCAAGTGGCTGACGCCTGGTTTGACGGACTTGACGCAGAGCTCCTGCACCGTCGTTTCGGACGGCGAGTACGTCTATGTAGGCTCGGTCGATATTTCGTATGACGAGAATTACAACGCGACCTACGGCAACGGCTCCTTTGCGCGCATTAAGATTGCCACGGGCGAAGTTTCTTGGCGGAACATCGACCCTGCCGAGGGCTATTACTGGACTGGTGCTGCGCTGACGGATAAGTACGCCATTGTTCCTACGAGCGCGGGCACGCTTAAGTGCATTGATAAGACGACGGGCGATGTCGTTTCGACTATGAAGCTCGGCGCCCTCGCGAACGCCGACTGTGTCGCCGATCCGTCCAATGGTTCGACCTTCTATCAGATGACGCACGATGGAAAGCTCCATGTGATTTCGCTTTCGGCGAAGGGCGTACTAAGCGAGCAGAAGACGGTCGACCTGGGTCTTACGAATAACATGAGCGCCCCGGCGGTCTCTGGCGACAACTTGATTGTCGGTGGGCAGACGGCTACTGGCTCTGCTCTGGCTCTCTATAATCTGAAGACCGGTAAGACCACGATGGTCACCGCTGCTGACGGTAAAGAACTGCCGGCCGGATTTAACGGTATTGCTGCTACTCCGCTGGTGAGTGTTCAGGGCGGCAAGACCTATGTGTACTTCACCGTTAACAGCGCGGATAGCAAGGATTACGTCAACTACTCTGCTGGTGGTGGCGTGTATCGCTATACGCTCGGCGATGCAGAGGCGACGCAGATTTATGATGCGGCTGGCCATTACCAGCACTGCGACTCTCCGGTCATTGCCGATGCATCTGGCAACCTGTACTACATCAATGATTCGGGTACTCTGTTCAAGCTGGGGGCTGTCGAGTCTTGGACGGTTGCCTTTAATTCCAACGGCGGGTCTGCTTGCGACACTAAGTTCGTTGCTACGGCCGACGGCAAGCTGGTCAAGCCGGCCGATCCGACGCGCGATGGCTACACTTTCGGCGGTTGGTTCACCGATGAGGCTTGCACGCAGGCGTATGACTTCAGTACGCCGGTGACGGCCGATCTGACGCTGTATGCCAAGTGGACCAAGAATGCTGTTAACCCTGGCGGCAATGGCGGTTCTGGCACTAATGGTGGCAACGGTGGCGCTGGCAACGGTTCTGGTGCTGGTGCCGGCGCTGGCACGGGTTCCGGCTCCGGCTCTAAGGGCCAGCAGGCCGGCGGCGCTATCGCCCCGGGTCAGAAGCCGGTGACCAAGACGACGGTGTCGACCAAGACCGAGACCAAGGACAACAAGTCCGACAAGAAGGACTCCGATAAGTCCGATAAGAAGGACGAGAAGAAGTCTGACAAGAAGTCCGATTCCAAGTCCGATACGGGTGCTGCATCCACGACCACTGCTAAGAAGCCCTCTGGTGCTTCCGAGCAGGAGACTGGCACCAACCCGCTCGCCATCGTTGGCGTTGCCGCCGGCGTCATCGGTCTCGCCATCGTCGGCGTGTTCGTGTTCGCCAAACGTCGGTAGGTGAGGGCTGTGTCCAATAAATCCAAGGACGCTGACCCCAAGCAACCAGATTCCTCGTTCATTCAGTTCGACGAAGCAAAGCAACAGGGCGCCGCTTCGGCGGCGTCCGCCCCTCGTCGTAAGACGCTCCTCGGCGTCCTGACTGCCGCGTGCACCATTCTGATCGTCGTCTCGCTGGGTTTCGTCCATCCTTCCGCAAGCGGTGCCTGGTCCATCGACTGGATCATTCAGACCGTGACGGGGGAGAGCGTCGTCACCAAGGACACCAAGGTGTCTGGCTCGACTACGACTACGGGCGAGGCCAGTTCCAAGGATTCCGAGTCTTCAAACAAGGAATCGGACAAGAACTCGGATAACAAGAAGTCCGAGGACCAGGACGGCAAGAAGTCCGGCGATAAATCCGCTGCCCAAAATACGGGAGCCGGTGATGCTTCCAATGCGTCTGGCGGTGCTTCTTCGGGCGGTGGCCAGTCGTCTGATGGAGCCTCATCCTCTAATGGTGGAAACGCCTCTTCGGGCGGCCAGAGCGGCTCGCAGGAGTCCAGCTACGTAACAGTGACGGTTTCGGTCACATCGAGCGCTGTGGGCAATCCTGTGTCTTCTGGCGGCTCCTTTACCTTTAACGAAGGTGCTACCGTCTACGATGCCCTGTGCGCGCTGGGCCTTTCTGTCAACGCACACGGCTCGTCGTACGGCACGTATGTCTCCGCGATTGGTGGTTTGGCCGAGAAACAGTACGGCGGCACGAGCGGCTGGATGTACTCCGTCAACGGCGCAACGCCCATGACGGCGTGCAGCAACTACGTTCTCTCCAACGGCGATAACGTGGTCTGGTATTACGTTACAGGCTAATGACCTCGACATAGCGCACCAAGCGGGCGGTTCGGACAAACATCCGGGCCGCCCGTTTTTCATGCGAATGGGATTGGGTTGCCGGGTCTCTCGGCAAACAAAAAACCGGTTGGAATGGGAATTCCAACCGGTTATACATTCAAGCAAATAGCGAATCGACTACGACCGTGCGCCCTCGAGGAAGAAGCGGCGGCTGAAGTAGTTGTACCAGGTGACGAGGAACGTGGCGATGGCCTTCATGGCTTGGTAGCCGATGCTCAAAAACGTGACGCCCACAAACATGTATAGGTCGTTGAGGCCCAGGCCAATCACCGACAGGATGGTGAAGATCGTGAACTCGCGCTTGCGGCTCATGCCCTCGCGGTGGTCGAACACATACTTCATGCTGAGCCAGTAGTTGACCACGACGGACGTGATAAACGAGACCGTGGTGCTCATCAAAAAGTCGAGGTGAAACAGCTCGACGAGCGCAATGAGCATACCCCAGTCGATGCCAAAGGAGATAAGACCCACGACAGCGAACTTGAGGAACTGCTTGGTATGAGGTTGTGCCAGTGCCTTGCGCACGTAATCACATCCAATGCGTTGATGAATCGAGCAGAGGATACTTTAGAGCTTTTGCAAGGGAAACGTAAGGTCTTTGCCAAGAACTATACGAACTCGCCAGATTTTCAAGAGCTAATCCGCAAACGTTGAAAATTTGCCCGTAAACGAGCAAAGCCCACGAACAACACAGCGCTCGACGCGCGTCATCCGTGGGCATCGTAAAGCTGTAAGGTTGCGAGTTACTTGGTCTCGTCGCCTTCCAGGAAGATCTTTCGGGTCACAAAGTTGTAGACCATGACAAGCGCGGTGGCGCAGATCTTGGCGATATTGGCCTCGAGTCCCAGGCCGGCGTTGAGTGTCAACACGATACCGTCGTTGAGTGCCAGGCCGATCACGGACAGCACGACAAAGATAATGAACTCGCGGCGGCGGCTCATGCCCTCCTTGTGCGCAAACACGTACTTCATGCTGGCGACGTAATTAAAGATGAGTGAGACGATAAAGCCGCTGGTGTTGGCGATTAGGATGTTGAGGCCCAGACCGTAGTGGAGCAGATTCATAATGCCAAAGTCGATAACCGTGGCAATGACACCGACGACGCCAAATTTCATGATCTGCGCAAGGAGCTTTTGCATGGTACCTGCCTTAAGCTGGCGCCGAAGCGCCGCGGGGATGACAAACTCAGCAAGTTTAGCCAATCCCCACGGGTGGAGCTAGGCGCGCTCCTCGATAGCACCGTTTCTATATGCATCGAGCAGCTGGCGTAGGTCCTGGATTTGGCTGCGAATCTTGGCGCCAGTATCGGTGTCGCTCACCATGCGGCGACGGTCTGCTTGGTCAAAACGGTTGGTCTCGCTTTCGATGTCCACGTTGCGCGTGAGTGCCTCGGCAACCGTGGTAAAGGCCCGGTGCGACTTGAGGCGGCATCCGCGCGAGCTCGAGATAAGTGTGTAGCCGGCGATGCCCGTCTTGGGATGGTAGGCGCGGCAGAAGCCGCCATCGATGACCAGCAGCTTGCCCTCGGCGCGGATGGGCTGCTCGCCCTTGGTGGTTTTGACGGGCGTGTGACCGTTGATGATGTGGCCGGTCGGTGAACATGCCATGGGCGCGACACCAAACTCGCGCATGATGTCATCGCAGACCGAGGGCGACTTGGTAAGCGTAAAGTACGGGTCCATCGGCTCGACCCAGGTGCTCTTATCGGCGATATAGGCGCGCTCAAAGGTGCGCACCAGGCGTCCGCTGGCGGGTGAGTTAAAGCCAATCCACAGGTACCACATCCAGTCGAGAGCGTCGCGGTCGCCCACGCGCCAGGCGCGGCGGGCGATGTGGTCGCAAAAATCGAGATAATCGCGGCCGGCGTGCCAGGTGCCCAGGCAGTTCATGCTGCTAAAGGTGCCGTCTTCGTTGAGTGGCACGCAGCCATGGAACAGCAGGTTGCCGTTGGCGACCTTGTACATCGAGCCGTGGGAATAGAGGAAATCGATATGGCGATGCAGGTAATCGGCGGTGACAAACTCGGACACGAGCTTGTCGATGATGTGCTGCTCCTGAGACGTGAGCGTATAGGGGTCCGCCGGGTCGACGGTGGGGAAGTCGTTGGTCATGAGCGGCCAGACGCTGCCGTCGGCGAGCGTGACCGTGCCGGTGTCGTGATCGATTTTGTCGAGTAACAGGCGGTCGGTCATATCGAACTCGGGGTGGCGCTGGATAATCTGGCCCTCGAGCTTAAAGAGCAGGACGTTGATGGCCTTGATCAGCGGGGTGATGGACTCACCGGCGGTGTAGGTGGCATCGGCAAAGGCGACAAGCTCACGCAGCGAGATGCCATAGTCGTTCTCCAGGATTTCATAGTTGTCGTAGCGTAGGTTGTTGCGCAACACCGTGGCGATGCAGGCGGGCTCACCGGCCGCAGCGCCCATCCACAGCAGGTCGTGGTTGCCCCACTGGATGTCGAGTGAATGGTAAGTGAGCAGACGGTCCATAATCTTGGCCGCGCCGCCGCCGCGGTCGAAGATGTCGCCCACCAGGTGCAGGTGGTCGACGGCCAGGCGCTTGATGAGCGAGGCGAGCGACTCGATAAAGTCGTCGGCGCTTGCGGTCTCCAGGATGGATTCCACGATGCGCTCGTGATAGCGCACGCGATAGTTGTTCTCGTCCGGGTGCGTGTGCAACAACTCGTCGATGATATAGGCGTAATCGCGCGGGATGGCCTTACGCACCTTGGAGCGCGTATAGCGGCTCGAAAGCGAGCGGGCGACTATGATGAGCTGGTCAAGCATCGTCCTGTACCAGGTGGGCGAGTCCTCGCGCCGGCTGCGGACCAGGTCGATCTTCTCGCGCGGGTAGTAGATGAGCGTGCACAGCTCGCCCTTCTCGTCAAAGGAGAGCGTGTCGCCAAAAATCTCGTCGACATGTTCGCGCACGACGCCTGAACAGTTGTTGAGGATGTGCATAAAGGCTTCGTACTCGCCATGCACGTCGCTCATAAAATGCTCGGTGCCCTTGGGCAGGTTGAGGATGGCCGAGAGGTTGATGATCTCGGTAAACGCGGATTGTTCGGTGGGGAACTGTCTCGACAGCAGACGCAGATACTTAAAGTCTTGCGGATTGCGATCGAATGCGACCATGAAACACCTTCCGATATGGTTGGTAAAACTGATAAAACAGCGTCAAGCGTTTATCAGTATGCGCCGGCTTTGTTTCGATTTTGCGCCGGCGGCTGAATTGTCGGCTGAACGGTTTGGTAAATCGATTTAGTTGAGGTAGATATGGTGGTTGAGTGGAGACGACAGAGGGTGTTTTCTCAGATATTTATGCGTGGGGCCGGTGGAGACGATGGTGGTAAAGATGTTCGCTATTTTTGGCTCGATTTGGTAAATAGTGGACATATGTACCGTATGTAGGCTCACTGTGCGATAATTTGCGCAGCAATGAGTAAGGAGCCTCATATGAGTGATTTTGTCCTGACCTGTGAATCCGCCGCCGATCGAACTCGGGAGTTCTTTGAATCGCGCAATATCCCTGTCGTGTGTTTTCATTACGAGATCGACGATGTTGTCTATACGGACGATCTGTATCAGTCGATTACGCCGGACGAGTTTTTTGCCCAGATATCCGCGGGCGCCATGCCCAAGACGTCTCAGGTGAGCGTGGGTGAGTACGAAGAGTTTTGGGAGCCGTTTGTTGCCGAGGGCAAAGACGTGCTGCACCTGACGTTGTCATCGGGTATTTCGGGCACGTATGGATCGGCCTGCGTTGCGGCGCAGATGCTCGCGGATCGCTATCCCCAGGGCGGCAAGGTGCGCGTCATCGATTCGCTGGCGGCGTCTTCGGGCTTTGGCCTGTTGCTGGAATATGCCGCCGACGTGCGCGATAGCGGGGCGTCACTCGACGAGACGGCCGCCTGGATTGAGAAGCACAAGCTCAACCTGCACCACTGGTTCTTCTCGACCGATCTGTCGAGCTACCTGCGCGGCGGTCGCATTTCGGCCGCGAGCGCGATCATCGGCACGGCGCTTAAGATTTGCCCGCTTATGACGGTCGATTGCGAAGGTGGGCTGTCGCCACGTGAGAAGATTCGCACTAAGAAGCGCGCGATTTCCGAGATGGCCAAGACCATGATGGCACACGTGCAGGACGGTGCGGATTATTCGGGTAAGTGCGTCATGTCGCACTCGGCGTGCCGCGAGGATGCCGAGGCAGTTGCGGCGCTGATCGAGGAACAGATTCCGCAGCTTAAAGGCAAGATTGAGATCAATAACATCGGTACTCTGATTGGCTCGCATACCGGACCTGGTACGGTGGCGCTCTTCTTTATGGGCGACAAGCGCGTGGATTAGTTTGCCCCATCACATCGCTGCATGATTGCTCAAACGAAAACGGCCCGCCTCACGTTTGTGAACTGCGTCCCAAATCTTGGACGCCCTAAATAGCGACTAGGCCGCGAGGGCCT
>UQOQ01000044.1:0-13618 GCA_900542715.1 uncultured Collinsella sp. | reverse complement strand
GCTGGAAGATGAGAATGACGGCGACCTCTCGGCCGCCGCGCGCGACATAGCCGGCGGTGTCGAAAGGCTCGACGGCTACGTGCGCCTGCTCATCGAGGCCTCGCGCGGGTCCGGCGGGGCGGAGAGGGCCCCCATGCGGCCGGCCGAGCTCTGCGAACAGGTCCTCGCCGAGGCCGCCCAGATCGCCCGGGCGCGAGGCGTGACGCTCGACGCGGCCACGGGCCCCGCTGTCGCGAACGCGCCCGAGGCCCCGCTCGACCGAACCGCCCTGGCGCGAGCCGCCGCGAACCTCGTGGCCAATGCCGCCGAGCACGCGCGCTCGCGTGTGGCGGTCTCCTGCGACGTCGCGGGCGGACACCTCGTCATCGAGGTGGCCGACGACGGACCGGGCTTCTCTCCCGCCGCCCTCGAACGCGGCTGCGAGCGCCTCTTCACAGACGACTCGTCCCGCTCCTCGCGCGACGGAGGCCGCCACTACGGGCTCGGCCTCCACGTCGCCTCCGAGGCCGCGAGCGCCCACGGGGGCTCCGTCTCGCTCGCCAACAGCCCCTCGGGCGGCGCGGTGGTCACCATCGCGGTCCCCCTGTGCGGGATCTGACGACTTCCTCGTTGTCTACCTCGACTGCGATATGTCGCTCGCCGAGGCCGCGACGAGATGGTGTTGCGTCTGCTCCGCTTGGTGCTTCTAGCTCAAATTTGATCTGATGTAAGGCCCGTGTAATCCTGCATGGGCCGTTCTTTTGGCAATTGCTCGACCGATTCGTGGCTTGAATCACAAATTATCGAGTTAAGGAGACATGGGATCACACAGCGGCTCTCAGAGCGTCTGCCGCGCTCCCCCGCCATTACCTCTGCTGCGCCCTCGTATAGAGCCCATCCTTCTTGGCGTTTCGTTGCAACAGCCCACTTGTCCACCGATCAAGTGAACTACTGGAATAAATACAGCGACACGCTTGTTCGTTACAGTGGCTTTATCGGTGTAAATCGCCGCGATAAATGCGGCCCGTTCTCGGCGTGTACCTGCTGCGCGTATGTAGAATCAAATCGCGTTAATAAACCGGCTCAAGCGCGTGCAAAACGCGCAAGTAGCCACAAATAGCGATTATCGCGTAGGTAGATTTTTGGCACCCTGTTGCTTAATCAAAATTAAGCAATTGCTTAAAACAAAAAAGGTCAGGCACTAGGTGCCTGACCTGCAAACTTCTGGTCGGGACGACTGGATTCGAACCAGCGACCCCTTGACCCCCAGTCAAGTGCGCTACCAAGCTGCGCCACGTCCCGAAGCTTTTGTTTGTTGCTCTGCTCTCGCTCGCAACAGGGAGTATATTAACCCGAAACTTTAGACTTGTGCAAGAACTTTTTTACAAATTTTGAAGCAAGTCCAAAATTGTATCTGCGAGCTGGGGTTTTGTAAGCACGGGAAGTTCTTGCGTACCCGCTGTGCTCACGATCCAAGCCTTGTTGGTATCGGTTCCAAAGCCCGAATCGGCGCGCGAGACATCGTTGGCGACGATCGCATCGCATCCCTTGCGGGCCAATTTACGCTCGGCGTACTCCACGACGTTATCGGTCTCGGCTGCAAATCCGATTACACGGCGCTCGCCTTTCTGGCGCGAGAGCTCAGCCAAAATATCGACCGTTTCGACAAGCTCGATGCGATCCAAGCGCTCGTTGGCCTTTTTGAGCTTATGGTCGGCAGGGGCCGCGGGGGTGTAGTCGGCGACAGCGGCCGCGCAAATGGCCGCATCGGCCGTCTGGAAGGCGTCAAGCGCCGCCTGGAGCATCTCTGCGGCGGTCTGCACGCGCACGCACTCCACGCCGCGATGCACATTGAGTGATGTCGGGCCCAACACGAGCGTGACCGCAGCACCGCGGCGAGCGGCCTCCCCTGCCAGGGCGATGCCCATCTTGCCCGAAGAGCGGTTGCCAATGAAGCGCACGGGGTCGATCGGCTCGTGCGTTGGGCCGGCGGTAATCACGATGCGCTTACTTGCCAGGTTCTGAGGCGCGGGGTTGAGCACCTCACAGACAGCCTCGACGATGTCCTCGGGCTCGCTCATGCGGCCCGTGTCCACGTCGCCGCAAGCAAGGTAGCCGCTGCCCGGACCCACCACGTGCACGCCGCGGTCGCGCAGCGTGGCCATGTTGGCCTGCGTCGCCCGCGCCTTCCACATGCCGTTGTTCATTGCGGGCGCGATCACGATGGGGCGTGGCGTGGCAAGCAGCGTGGTGGAAATGAGGTCATCGGCGATGCCGTTGGCCATCTTGGCGATGATATTGGCCGTCGCGGGCGCCACGACCACCAAGTCGGGTTCCTGCGCCAGCGAGATATGGTGGATGGGGTCGGAGGGGTCGTCGAATAGGCCCACAGCGACCGGCTCACCCGTGAGCGCGCGGAAGGTGAGCGGCCCCACGAACTCCGTGGCATGCTCGCTCATAACGACCTTGACGCGCGCGCCGCGCTTTTGCAGCAGGCGCACGATATTGCACGACTTATAGGCGGCGATCCCGCCGGTAATGCCCAGCAGGATCGTTTTTCCCTCAAGTTGCATTGAATTGTTGGATGCCGCCGTCATCGCTAGGCTTCCTTGCTCGGGAGTACCAAGAGGCGGTGGCAGTACGGGCAGTGCGTAATCTCGCTACCGTCGTGGTTGAGGTCGCTCATGGACGATGCCTGCAGCGCGGTGTGGCAGACCGTGGGGATGTTGCCCTGGATGGTCTCGACGGCCAGGCCGCGGAACTGCTTGAGTAGACGCTCGTAGTCGGTGAGCACGTCGGCCGGCAGCGTGGCAGCAAGCGCGGTGCGCTCCTTCGTGGCGGTGTCAATCTGAGCCTGCAGGTCGGCAGCCTTGGCGCGGGCGGCCTTGGTATCGGCCTTCACGCCCTCCTCGAACTTGGCGATGATCGCCTGCGCGCGGGCCTCGCGGTCGAGCGCCTCCTTATGGGCGACAACGACGTCCTTGCGGGTGTGCTCGATCTTGTCCAGACGCTTGGCCAGGGTGGCGAGCTCATTCTCCAGGTCCTGAACCTCGCGGTAGTCGGAGCCGTCGACGTGACGTTTCTTGGCGGCCTCGATGGCGTTTTTGGTCTGAATCTCGGTGGTGTTGAGATCGTCGAGCTCAATGTCCAGGTCCTTGCGCTGGGCGTAGAGCTTGGTCATCTCGGACTTGAGCTTCACATAGGTCTTGCGCTTGGAAGCGAGCTCCTTGAGCTCCGGCATATTGGCAAGTTCGCTCTTGTTGCGGGCGAGCTCCAAATCGATCTGTTGCAGCTTGAGTAGCGTAGCGCCGGCGCTCATAAGTTCTCTCCTTTTGTCACAGTCCACCATTGGCAAGGGTTCAGTATTTTAATCGCATGACGGGGGTCGACCCCGGCGTCAACTGCAGAGTTCATCAATATATCAACGAACGGCTCCTCAGAGCGGTCGTGGCCGAGCAAGATCACCGGCAGTCCGCGCAAGGCAAGGTCTTGCGCCACGTGGTAGCCGGCCTCTCCGGTCACAATAACATCTGCGCCTGCGGCGATGGCGAGTTCTCCAAAGTCGCCCAAGGAGCCGCCCAAAATGGCGACGGTGCGGCACGGGTGATCGGCCTCGCCCCACACGCGTGGGTCGCTGCCGAAGGCCGTGGCAGCACGGGTGGCGAGATCGCGCAGGCTGCAGACGTCGTGGAGGGTCGCGAGTGCGCCCAGTCCGGTGAGCTCAGGCGCGTCCACATGTTCCAGCGAGCTCATGGGCTCAGCGCCCAGCAACTCACTCAGGCGAACGTGCGCTTCGTGCGAGCGGTCCAGGTTGGTGTGGAGCGATATGATGCTCACGCCGCAACGGGCCGCCTCATAGAGCGCCGCGCTGCACTGGGGGCGTGCGGAATCCGACGGACAAAACGCCTCAGGCGCCTTGATGTAGATAGGATGATGCGTCAGCAGCACGTTGGCACCGGCATCTTGTGCACGGCGAACATTAGCTTCGGTCGCATCGAGCGCGCAGGCCACGCCGGTAATCTCGGCGGCAGGGTCGCCCACGGAGAGCCCTACATGATCCCAGCCCTCGGCGTCCGTCTTGGGATAGCGCGTCAGCAGAGCGCGCTCAAGGTCGGCGACGATCATGCCGCACCCACGATCGACAGCAGCGCTTGGGCAAAGTCGTCCAGGTCGGCAGGGTTCACGCGGTCATCGAAGGAGATACGCAGTGCGCCTAGCGCCTGCTCGCGACCAATGCCCATAGCGCTGAGCACGTGGCTCGGGTCCATACTGCCGCTCGAGCAAGCGGAGCCTGCAGACACCTCAAAACCGGCTGCGTCGAGCTTGATGATGAGCTCTTCGGAGTCCATGCCGTCAACGTAGATTGAAATCATACCTGGCAGACGATCTGCCTGTGCGTAGTCGCCCATCGTGGCGTGAATGCGAGGCTGGGCCGTAAGCGTGGCGTAAAGCTTGTCGGAAAGGGCTTGCAGCTTCTTGCGCTCCTGAGCCACATGGGGCGTCAGAGACGAAGCGGCAGCGGCAAAAGCCAGCTGCGTGCGCAGATCCTGCGTACCGGCGCGACGGCCGGCTTCCTGGCCGCCGCCAAAGATGCGGGGGCGCAGCGGCGTGCGGTTCTTAACGTAGAGCGCGCCGGACGCCACAGGACCGCCGATCTTATGCGCGGCAACGGTCATGGCGTCGACGCCCAGCTCGGTGACATCGAGCGGAATATGCAAGTAGCCCTGGATGGCATCGGTATGAAACAAGGCGCCGGCAGCATGTGCGGCGGCGGCCAGCTCGCGGATGGGCTGCACCACGCCGGTTTCGTTGTTGGCGACCATAATGCTCACGAGCACCACGTCATCGCCCAACAGCTCGACAAGCGTAGCAGGCTCAACGTAGCCCGCGCGGCAGGGCTGCACCAGGTCAACGGTAAAGCCGGCGGCGCGCAGCAGCGGCAGGTTGTCCAGGATCGAATCGTGCTCGATGGCAGATACGATCACGCGGTTGCGCTTTCGGTCGCGCTGACGGGCGCCCTCGGCAAGTCCGAGGAGCGCCAGCTGGTTTGCCTCGGTGCCGCCATTGGTCAAGATAATCTCGGACGGGCGGACGTGCGCGCCAAAGCTGCGGGCGATCTCGCGACGTGCAACCTCCAGACGCGCGGCGGCCTTGCGGCCGAGCGAATGCAGCGAGTTGGGGTTGACGCCGGCAAGCTCGCTGTCGTCGTACTCGCGCTGCGCAAGGAGCGCCTCGGCGCGCATTGGCGTCGAGGCGGCATAGTCAAGATTCACGGGTATGCGGTTTTGACCTGCGGTCATAAGGGTTTATGCCTCCTGTGCGGCCTCGTTGCCCAGCTTCTGCAGCAGCGCAACCTCGGCAGCGGGATCTTCGGACTTAAATACGGCGGAGCCGGCCACGAGCACGTTGGCGCCGGCCTTGACGACCTCGGCGATGTTCTTGGAAGAGATACCGCCGTCGACCTCGATCAGGGGCGACACGCCGTGGCGCTCGCACATGGCCTTGAGCTCGTGAAGCTTTGCGATGGTGCCCGGGATAAAGCTCTGGCCGCCAAAGCCCGGGTTCACGCTCATGAGCAGCACCATATCGACGACGTCGATGATGCTCTCGAGCACGCACACGGGGGTGGCGGGGTTGAGCACCACGCCGGCCTTGACGCCGCGCTGCTGCAGATGCGTGAGCGTGCGGTGCAGGTGCGTGGAAGCCTCGTAGTGCACGGTGATCATGTCGGCACCGGCGTCGGCGTACCAATCGACCGTCTCGTCGGGGTTCGTCACCATGAGGTGCGCGTCGACCGGTACATCGGTGGAGCGCTTGACGGCCTTAAGGATGTCAACGCCAAAGGTGAGGTTGCCGGTAAAGTGACCGTCCATAACGTCGAAGTGCACGTAGTCGGCACCGGCGATCTTGTCGAGTTCGCCCTTGAGGTTGGCCATGTCGGCCGAAAGGACAGACGGAGCGATTTTGATGGAACCCATGGTAGAAGCCTTTCTGCGCTAGTCGGTGAGTCCGTAGAACTCTTGAGAAGGGACGCGATCTGTGAGAATCTCGAGCGCCCTATCCAAAGTAACACCGTTGTAGAGCGTTTGCTCCACGGCAAAGGTGAGCGGAATGTCTACGCCCAGTGAACGGGCAAGCTCACTGACGCTGCGGGCCGCGACGGCGCCCTCGACCACCATATGCGTACGTGCCTGGTACTCGTCGAGCGAGATGCCGTGGGCAAACTCGTAGCCAAAGGTGCGGTTGCGCGAATGCTCGGAGGTGCAGGTGGCAATGAGGTCACCCATGCCGGCAAGACCCATGCAGGTCATGGCTTGACCGCCGCGGGCGTGCACCAGACGGCTGATCTCGGCCAGGCCGCGCGTCATGATAAGGGCAAGCGTGTTGTCGCCCGCACCAGAACCGGCGGAAATGCCGCACACGATGGCGATGACATTTTTCATGGCGCCGCAAACCTCGACGCCGGTCATGTCCTGCGACAGGTAGATGCGGAAGGCCGTGGATAGGAGCAGGTCCTTAAAGGTCTCCCCTACCTGTGGATCATTGCTGGCGATGACGGCGGCAGAAAGCCCGCCGCGGCAGATCTCCTCGGCATGGTTGGGGCCCGAGAGCGCCGCCACGCGCGCCTCGTTGCCGATCTCGCTGGCAATGACCTCGCTCATGAGCAGGCCGGACTCGGGCTCAATGCCCTTGGTAAGGCAGAGTGCCGGGGTGTCGGCGGCGATGAAGGGTGCTGCCTGATGGCATACGCTGCGCAGGTGCGTGGAGGGCACGGCAAAGATGATGGCCTCGGCGCCGTCGAGCGCCTGCGACAGGTCCGTGGCGGCGACAACGTTGCCGGGCAGCTCGTAGTCCACCAGATACCGGGGATTGCGGTGCTCGGCATTGATGCCGGTGGCCGTCTGCTCGCTATGGGCCCACATGGTCACGCGCTCGGCTCGCTCGGCGGCGAGGCCGGCGACGGCGGTTCCCCAGGAGCCGGAGCCAATCAGCGCAACATTCATGACTCTCTCCTACTTATCGTCGGGCTCGGTGACGCGCTTGGTAAACGAGAGCTTGGACTCCTTACCGGCCATGAGCTTTTGGATATTCGAGCGATGGGCCCACACCACGGTGATGCCGATCATCGCCATGCAGAACTTGAGGCCCAGGCTGCTGTACGGAAAGACCGCGCAGGCAGCGATAGGAAGTCCGATGGCCGCGGCAAGCGAACCCACTGACACATACTTGGTGATGGCGACGGCTACGATAAACATGCCCAGCAGCGACAGGCCAATAGGCCAGTACCAGGCGAGGATGACACCCAGACCAACTGCGATACCCTTGCCGCCGTGGAAGTTGAGATAGGGCGAGAAGATATGGCCCCACACGGCTGCCAGGCAAATGACACCGAGCATCCAGTCGCCGGGGGCTCCGGGCGCCATGATGTTCGGCGGAAATCCATAGCCCACGCTCGCGATGAACGGACGGGCGATGACAACGCAGATGGCGCCCTTAAGGCAGTCGAGCAGCAGCGTGAGCGCGGCCACCTTGGGGCCGGCTACGCGCAGGGCGTTGGTGGTGCCGATGTTACCGGAGCCCGCCTTGCGAATGTCGGTGTGGTTAAACACGCGGCCCAAGATCAGGCCAAACGGAATCGCTCCGATAAAGAACGAGACCACGGCGCAGATGGCGGTCAGCAGAATCGGATTATGCATCCTTTTGCTCCTTCTTCCTAAAGAAGATTCGAATGGGCGTGCCGGCAAAGTCGAAGGTCGAGCGCATGCGGTTCTCCACGTAGCGCTGGTAGGTGTCGTTGACCAGGTCACTGTGGTTGACGAAGAACGTGAACGTCGGCGGGTTGACGCCCGTCTGGGTCACGTAGTGCATGCGCAGGCGGCGCTTGCCGTCCACCACGGTATGACCGAACTCGCGCAGGTCGGTGAGGAACGCGTTGAGGCGCGAGGTGCTAATCTTCTGCGAGCGCGTCTTTTCGGCGGCGTCTACCATCGCCCAGATCTTCTCGACGCTGCGGCCGGTGAGAGCAGAGATGCGCAGGTACTGGGCCCAGGGAGCCATGACGCCCAGACGGCGGTCGATGGTCTCCATGCAGGCCTCGCGCTTACGGTCGTCGTCGAGCAGGTCCCACTTGTTGAGCAGCACGACGATGGCGCAGCCGCGCTCGATGGCAAGACCCATGACCTTCTGGTCCTGCTCGGTAACGCCCACGGAGGCGTCGACGACGAGCAGCGCCACGTCGGCGCGGTCGATGGCGCGCAGGCCGCGGACCATGGAGTAGTACTCGATGTTCTCGTACACGGTGCTCTTCTTGCGAATGCCCGCGGTGTCAACCATGCGGTAGTGCTTGCCGTTGCGCTCCACGACGGTATCGATGGCGTCGCGCGTCGTGCCGGCAATGTTGGACACGATAGAACGGTCGGCACCCAGGATGCGGTTGAACAGCGACGACTTGCCGGCGTTGGGGCGGCCGATGATGGCCACGTTCAGCGCGTCGGGGAACTCATCGGCGACCTCGTCTTCTTCCTCGGGAAGCAGGGCCACGATATCGTCGAGCAGGTCGCCCGTGCCATGGCCATGCAGGGCCGAGAGCGGCGTGGGCTCGCCGATACCGAGCGAATAGAACTCCCAGATGCTGTCGTTTTCGCGATCGGGGTTGTCAAGCTTGTTCACCAGCAGAAAGACCGGCTTGTCGCAGCGCTTGAGCATGCGGGCGACCGACTCGTCCTCTTCGGTGACGCCGGTGCGGCCATCGACTACAAACAGGATGACTGCGGCTTCCTCGGCGGCGGCGAGCGCCTGGTCGCGGATGGACGTGGCAAAGACGTCGTCGCTCTTGAGCGGCTCGATACCGCCCGTGTCGACGATGGTGAACTCGCGGCCGTTCCAATCGGCCGTGTGATACGAGCGGTCGCGCGTGACGCCGCGAGACTCGTGGACGATGGCGTCCGAGGTCTGGGCCAGGCGGTTAACGAGCGTGGATTTGCCCACGTTGGGGCGTCCGACGACGGCGACGATAGGTTTCATCTGCTCTCCTTTAATGGGTAGGTTCAGTGGAAGTGTTAGAGTCGGTAGGCACAATGCCAAGGATATGCTCCAGGGTATCGAGCAGCTCATGCGGCATGGTTGACACCACATGAACCTCGGCGCCGCGACTGGTAAGGCTTGCGAGTAAATCGTCACGATGATACTCGTCAAGCGTCATGCCGTCAGCGTTGAACATGAGCTTAGGCACAAAGAGCATAACCCCCGACAGATCTTGGGGCAGCTGCTCCAAGATGTCACACGCGACGATGAGGCCGGTCACGTCCACGTTGCCGCCAAAGTAGCGGTTCTTGATGGCCGTGACAGTGCCGGCGAGTCCCTGGGGCGACTCCACAAAGCGGGCCACCGTGTCGCGTGCGCTGGCGCCCGAGAGGCACAGCAGATGCTGGCTGCGGGCGGCGATGGCCTCGCGGACGCGGGCCAGACGCTCGGCGTCGGCGGCAAGCACGTCGTCGGTCTCGTCCAGATATGAGCGGATCATGCCAATGCCGTCGTAGTACTGCGGGTACCCGTCGTAAAAGTCTGCCTCGGGAGGATCGATGCCGGCGTCCAGATAGAACTCGTCGCTCATCTGGAAGGTGTGGCGGCCAAAGCGCTCATAGGCGCGGTCCTGGAACGGTCGGATCATGGCAATGGTCTCGCGCGCTAGCTCGGGCTTGTCGCTGTAGGACCAGCTAAAACGGTTCTGATGCTTGGTAAAACCGAGCGGCACAATGCCCAGGCTTGTGATTTGCTCGTGCTCCTCGCAAAAGCGCAGGGTCTTTTCCAGCTCCTCGCCGTCGTTCATGCCGGGGCACAGCACAATCTGCGCGTGAATCTCGATGCCGGCGGCCATGATGGCCTCGAGCACGTCCATGCCGCGCTGGGCGTTGCGGCCCATCATGCGGCGGCGGACATCGGGACTCACGGCATGGACCGACACGTTCATGGGGCTCATATTGCGTTCGATGACGTTTTGAACATCTTCGTCGGAGAGGTTCGTGAGCGTAACAAAGTTGCCCTGTAAAAAGCTCAGGCGATAGTCGTCGTCGCGAATGTAGAGCGTGGAGCGGCCGCCCTTGGGCAGCATCGTCATAAAGCAGAATACGCAGGCGTTGACGCAGGTACGCATGCCGTCGAAGATGGGGCCATCGAACTCCAAGCCCCAGTCCTCGCCGGGAAAGCGGTCGAGCTCGACGGGGGTGACGGTGCCGTCGCGCGGGTCGAATACCTCCAGCTCGACGGTATCATCGTCGGCCTCCCAGAGCCACACAATCATGTCGGTAAGCTGCTCACCGTTGACCGTGAGCACGCGCATGCCCGGCTCGATACCCACATCCCACGCGGGCGATTCGGGACGCACGTTCTTGACGAGCGCGCCCTCACCCGGCTCGGGGTCGCGGCTGCGCCCGTAATCGGCCACCTCGGCGGCGTATGCGGGTACGGTCTGGTCCATGGTTAGCGGCAAAGCTCCTTGATGCGCGTGACGGCGCGTTCGATGTGTTCTTGCGGGGTGGAGGCTCCGGCGGTGATGCCGATGTGGTGAGCGTCGGCAAACCACGCGGCCTGGAGCTCGGAAGCTTCCTCGATGTGATGCGTGCGCTCGCAGGCGTCTGCGCAAATCTGCGCCAGGCGGCGGGTGTTGCCCGAGTTCTTGCCGCCCACGATGACCATGCAGTCGCAGCGGTTGGCAAGTGTGGCTGCTGCCTGTTGACGCTCACTCGTGGCGGCGCAGATGGTGTTGATCACACGCAGCTCCTGCACGCGCGGGGTGATAGCGGCCACGACCTCGGCGAGGTTCTGCGCGGTCTGGGTGGTCTGCACAACCAAGCCCACTTTACCCTTGAGCGACAGAGCATCGGCGTCGGCGGCACAGCTCACGACCTGCGCGTCATTACCGGCGTGGCCCAGGATGCCCTCGACTTCGGGGTGGCCCGGCTCGCCCACGACGATCACGCGGTAGCCCTCGCGCACCAGGCGCTCGGCCGCCACGTGGACCTTCTTCACGTAGGGGCAGGTGGCGTCGACCACGTCGAGGCCACGCTCGCGTGCGGCATCGATCACCTGCGGCACCACGCCGTGAGCGCGGATGATCACGGTGCCCGATGCGGCATCGTCTAGGGTTTCGGCCAGACCGACGCCCGCCTCGGCAAGCTCGCGCACCACGATGGGGTTATGGATGAGCGGACCCAGGGTGTGGACCTGAGCGTTCTCCTCCGCCTGCGGGGCGGCCGCCAATGCCATATCGAGCGCGCGCTGTACGCCGTAGCAGGTGCCGGCGTGAGCTGCAATCTCGATGGTGGGCGCGCCGTCCTGATCGGGCGCAGCCGCGGCGGTGTTCGTCACGTTCTCGCTCATGGCTAGAACCTGCCCGGGTGCTCAGCGCACAGATCGTCGCGCATCTTATAGACACGGTCCATAGCCTCGGACTCAAACCAGGCCAAGCGCTCCGTACGCTTAAGCCCGGCCGGCGCGTCCGAAAGCGAGACGGCCTTGCCGGCACGAATCCAGCACTTCTTGGGACGCATGAGCTTTTTGCCCGCGGGCGTGATGTCGGACCAGCCACAGATGGCAAGTGGGTTGACGGGCGCCTTGCCCATCTGAGCGATGAGCGCAAAACCGCCATGGACCTCGGGCTTGATCTCGCGCGAGCGGATGCGCGTGCCCTCGGGGAAGATCAGGACGTCCTCGCCGCGCTGCAGCGCATGCTGGGCGGCGCGCAGACACTTCATGTCGGCGGTGCCGCGCTCCACGGGAATGCCGCCCACGCGGCTAAAGGCCCAGCGTACGATCTTGCTCTTGGCGAACTCGGACTTAAAGATGGGGCGGATGCGGCGGCCGCCAAAGAACAGCGCCGTCTCCACGGCCAAGAGCTCGGCCATCGAGGTGTGGTTGCAGATGACCACGCTGCCGCGTCCGTCCTGGCGCTCAAACAGCAGGTCAGCGTCCTCGACCTTCCAGCGCCACATGAGCTTGGAGAAGGCCCACAGGATGGCCATGACCACGACGACGGTGCCGCGGATGAGCGCCGGGAACTCGGCATAGGGGGCGTTGTAATAATCCTCGGGCGTCTGCTTAAACAGGCGCATGGGCTACCTCCTTTGGTTGATGAGGTCCTCAATAATGCGGACGACCTCGTCGATGGTATGGGCGGTGGAGTCAACGTGCACGGCGTCCTCGGCGGGCACGAGCGGCGCGACCTCGCGGCTGCTGTCAAGCTTGTCGCGCTGCTTAAGGGCGTCGAGAGTCTCGTCGACCTCGGCCTCGAGTTGCTCGGCAGTAAGCGGCTGGGCGTCGTTTTGGTGACGCTGCAGCACGCGGCGGCGGGCGCGCTCGCGCGGGTCGGCGGTCAGGAAGACCTTGACCTGCGCGTTGGGGAACACGACGGTTCCGATGTCGCGACCCTCGGCCACGATATCGCGGTCCTCAGCGGCTCGGCGCTGGTGAATGAGCATGGCGGCGCGCACGCCCGGGTAGGCCGAGACCTTGGATACGTTTGCGTCGACCTGCGGGGTACGAATGGCAGCCGAAGCGTCCTGGCCGTCAATGGTCAGGCGCGTATCCTCGCCGGTGCCGTTGGTAAAGCGAATCTCGATTTGCTTGGCGAGGGCGTCGATGGCCGTCTCGTCGTCCAGATCGATGCCGCGGTCGAGAGCGGCGAAGGTGACGGCGCGATACATGGCGCCCGTGTCGAGCTTGTTAAAGCCCAGCTGGCGGGCGATCTCCTTGGCAATGGTGGATTTGCCGGAACCGGCGGGGCCGTCGATGGCGACGATCATGCAATACTTCCTTTCGATGGTTGACGTGCTGGTATGGTTCGGGGCGCTGGGGCGCGGCGGGTTGCCTAGCCTGTGTAGCGCTCGCGGTAGGTGTTGCGCTTGGGTGCGGAGCCGTGGCTGCCGTGGTGACGCGTGCGGCTGGCGGGCGTGTCTTGGGGCTTGCCGCCGTTGCGCTTGGCGCTCGCCTGCTTGGGCGGGATGCCGCCGGCCTTGAGGATCTGCACCTCGCGGTCGGTGAGCTCGCGCCACGAGCCCTTGGCCACGCCCTCGAGCTCAAGGCCGGCAAAGTTGCAGCGATGCAGGCGGATTACCGGATGGTGGATCTTGCTCAGCATGCGCTTGACCTGGTTCTTGCGACCCTCGCGGATGATGACCTCCACGGCGGTGGTACCGGGCTTGACGCCTTGGGGTGCCACCGCCTCTGCCTCACGTGCGGTGATGACGCGGCAGATTGCCGGCTGGCACAGGCCATCGTCGAGCTCGATCCCACGGCGGAGCGGTTCCAAGTCGCGGTCGGTCAGCTGCCCGTCCACGAGTGCCTGGTAGGTCTTGTAGACGTGCTTGCTGGGGTGCAGCAGATCCTGCGACAGGTCGCCGTCGGTGGTAAAGAGCAAAAGGCCTGTGGTGTCGCGGTCCAGGCGGCCCACCGGAAACAGGCCCGGAAAGCGGTCGCGGGGGACCAGGTCGGCCACGCAAGGGCGTTCCTGCGGGTCGCTCATGGTAGTGAGGTAGCCGGTCGGCTTGTAGAGCATCAGGTACACGGCGCCCTGGTTGAGCTTGACGGGCATGCCGTCGACCTCGATGTGATCGTGGTCGACATCGACCTTGGTGCCCAGCTC
>UQOQ01000043.1:0-15080 GCA_900542715.1 uncultured Collinsella sp. | reverse complement strand
ATACTCATGGAAAACCTCCCATTTCCCGATGTCCAAGAAATGGGAGGCAGTTCACTGTCCCCTTCGTGGTGGTTTCGTTGACTCAAAAGCAAGAGACCCGGTCCTGCACGAGGCAGAACCGGGTCTCTTTAGCAATGCTTGCTTTGCTCAGGCAGTAACTGTTAGTTACTCAGCCAGGAAGTCGCGCTGGATAGCGGGATCGACCTTGACGCCAGGGCCCATGGTGGAAGACACGGAGATGGACTTGACGTACTTGCCCTTAGCAGAAGAGGGCTTGACGCGCAGGATCTCGGTGTACAGGGCAGCGTAGTTCTCGACGAGCTGCTGCTCAGAGAAGGACTTCTTGCCCAGGGGCACGTGGCAGATGCCGTAGCGGTCGGCGCGGTACTCAACGCGGCCAGCCTTGAGCTCGGAGACCATCTTGGCGACGTCCATGGTCACGGTGCCGAGCTTGGGGTTCGGCATGAGGCCACGGGGACCAAGGATCTTACCGATGCGGCCAACCTTGGCCATCATGTTCGGCGTAGCGATAGCGGCGTCGAAGTTGATCTCGCCCTTCTGAATCTGGGCGACAAGCTCGTCGGAACCGATGATGTCGGCGCCGGCAGCCTCAGCCTCGCGGGCCTTCTCGCCCTCGGCGAAGACGGCAACACGAACGGTCTTGCCGGTGCCGTGGGGCAGGGAGATGGAACCACGGATGTTCTGGTCAGCCTTACGAGTATCGATGCCCAGACGGAAGTGGGCCTCGACGGTCTCGTCGAACTTGGCGGTGTCGAGCTCCTTGATGAGCTTGGCAGCCTGAAGGGGGGTGTAGAGCGTGGCGCGGTCGATCTTCTCGGCAGCGGCGTTATAGCTCTTACCATGCTTAGCCATGTGCATTACCTCCTGTGGTTAAACGGGCGTGAGCCCTCCCACATCGTATCGTGTGCCCTATTGCACACATATAACGGGCGCCCCGGTCGGAGCACCCGTCATTACCTAAAGAAATCGCTACTCAGCGATGGTGACGCCCATGGAGCGGGCGGTACCGGCGATGATCTTCTTGGCGGCGTCAATGTCGTTGGCATTAAGGTCCGGCATCTTGATCTCGGCGATCTTGGTGAGCTGCTCCTGGGAGAGCTGACCGACCTTGTCGGCCTGGGGCTTAGCGGAACCAGACTTGAGGTTCAGCTCCTTCTTGATGAGGTGAGCCGCCGGCGGGGTCTTGGTGATGAAGGAGAAGGACTTGTCCTCGTAGACAGAGATCTCAACGGGGATGATGTCACCCTTCTTGTCCTGCGTCTCGGCGTTAAAGGCCTGGCAGAACTGCATGATGTTCACGCCAGCGGCGCCCAGGGCGGGGCCGACGGGAGGAGCGGGGTTAGCTGCACCAGCAGGAATCTGGAGCTTAATGACGTTGGCAACCTTCTTCTCAGCCATGGTCATTCCTTTCGAATCACGAGTGTGAAGTACTTGCTATATCGTAAGCACGCACGTGTTAGAAGCACTCCTGAGATGAGCAGTCACAGAAGAAGCACGCTCGCGCGAACGGACAAAAACTTAAGCGATGACAGCGACCTGGTTAAAGTCGAGCTCGACCGGCGTCTCGCGGCCAAAGATCATCAGCGTGACCTTGAGCTTGCCAGCCTCGGTGTTAACCTCGGAGACCTTGCCATCAAAGTCGGTAAGCGGGCCATCGGTGACGCGGACGGACGTGCCGACCTGAATATCAACCGAGGTGCGCTTGGGCGAATCGCCCTTACCGGGACGACGAGTCATCTTATTGTACTCGTCACGGGAAAGCGGAGCGGGCTTGCCGTTGCCGCCCAGGAAACCGGTGACGCCAGGCGTGTTGCGAACACACGTCCAAGCATCGTCATCCATCTCCATGCGGACCAGGACATAACCCGGGAAGATCTTGGAATCCTTGGTCTCGCGCTTGCCACCCTCTTTGATCTCGGTGACGCGCTCCATAGGAATCTCGATATCAAAGATACGGTCCTGCATGCCCATGGTCTCGATGCGATGCTCGAGATCGGACTTAACGCGGTTCTCGTATCCAGAGTAAGTGTGAACGACGTACCAACGCTTAGACATGGTTTAGCCCCTCAATCCAGAGAACAGAGCAAGAGCCTCGCCAAAGCCAGCATCGAGCAGAGCGATGACGACGCCGACGACGATCAGAGAAGCGCAAACGACGACCGAGTAGTTCACGAGCTCCTTCTTATCGGGCCACGTGACACGCTTCATCTCGGACTTCACCGAAGCGAAATACTTCTTGGTGCGGGCGAAGAAACCAGGCTTCTCGTTCTTCTTAGACTTCGCAGCCTTCTCGTTCTTCTTGGCAACGGCCTTCTTGGCCTCAACCTTGGAGTTGGCGGCAGCGTTGTTGGCAGGCGCCTGCTGCTGTGCCTTCTTCTTGTTCTTCTTGTTGGCCATTTGGGTTACCTCCGCGCAATGCGCTTATACATGAGTAAACCGTAAGCCCCCAAGTGGGAGCTTACGGAATAATGACTGGCACGCCAGGAAGGACTCGAACCCTCAACACTCGGTTTTGGAGACCGATGCTCTACCAATTGAACTACTGGCGTATATGACTAGAGACTAGCGAGTCTCTTTGTGCAGCGTGTGGTGACGGCACCAGGGGCAATACTTCTTGATCTCCATACGATCAGGCATGGTCGACTTGTTCTTGGTGGTCGTATAGTTGCGGCGCTTGCACTCAGTGCACGCAAGAGTAACTAGAGTACGCATGTATCCTGAACCTTTCATTTCCGCCCCGTACGGGCACGAGTTGTTACTTTATCAGCTCCACGTAAGTGCTGTCAATGAAAACCTCGAGTCAATTGGTTCTCGGTGGATCCATTCATATTTGGAACACATCAATGAAGCCATCGAGATCTAATCGACGGTGCATCCAGGACCATTATCGATCCTCTCGACACCAGCAACGGCTCAATATCCATTGCAGAAAAGAACCCGGCACCCATATAAGTGCCGGGTTCTCTAAGTCAACTATATCAGAGAGCTAATTTACTCAATGATCGTGGAGACGATGCCCGAACCGACGGTGTGGCCACCCTCGCGGATAGCGAAGCGCAGGCCCTCCTCCATGGCGATCGGGTGGATGAGGTCGCCCTCGATGGTGATGTGGTCACCAGGCATAGCCATCTCGGTGCCCTCGGGGAGCTTGACCGTACCGGTAACGTCGGTGGTACGGAAGTAGAACTGAGGACGATAACCATCGAAGAACGGGGTGTGACGGCCGCCCTCCTCCTTGGTCAGAACGTAGATCTCACCGGTGAACTTGGTGTGCGGGGTAACCGAACCGGGCTTGCAGAGAACCTGACCGCGCTCGATGTCCTCGCGCTTGATGCCGCGGAGCAGCAGACCGACGTTGTCGCCAGCCTCGCAGAAGTCCATGGACTTACGGAACATCTCGATACCGGTAACGACGGTGTTCTGGGTATCCTTGATGCCGACGATCTCGACGGGCTCGTTGAGCTTGAGCTCACCGCGCTCGACACGGCCGGTAGCAACGGTACCACGGCCGGAGATGGTCATAACGTCCTCAACGGCCATCAGGAACGGGAGGTCGTTGTTACGAGCAGGCGTCGGGATGTACTCGTCGACGGCGTTCATGAGCTCGCGGATAGCGTCCATCCACTTGGCGTCGCCCTCGAGAGCGCCCAGAGCGGAACCACGGATGACGGGGATGTCGTCGCCGGGGAAATCGTACTCGGAGAGGAGCTCACGGGTCTCCATCTCAACGAGGTCGATGAGCTCGTCATCGTCGACCATGTCGCACTTGTTCAGGAAGACGACGATGTAGGGAACGCCGACCTGACGGGCGAGCAGGATGTGCTCGCGGGTCTGAGCCATGGGGCCGTCGGTAGCGGCGATGACCAGGATAGCGCCGTCCATCTGAGCAGCACCGGAGATCATGTTCTTGACGTAGTCAGCGTGGCCCGGGCAGTCAACGTGAGCGTAGTGACGGGCAGCAGTCTCGTACTCGACGTGGGAGACGGAGATCGTAATGCCGCGCTCGCGCTCCTCGGGAGCCTTGTCGATGTTCTCGAACGCAGTGAAGTCAGCCTTGCAGCCCTCGGTCTCGGAGAGAACCTTGGTGATGGCAGCGGTCAGCGTGGTCTTGCCGTGGTCGACGTGACCAATGGTGCCGATGTTAACATGCGGCTTAGTGCGCTCAAACTTCTCTTTGGCCATAAAGCCCTCCTCTAAACAGGTCGTCCCCGGACGGGACTTTGCCTTTATACCATAGTGGCCTCTCAACATACTATTGAGAAGCCACCGTGTTACCTATGGTAGCGGTGACTGGATTCGAACCAGTGACGCCACGGGTATGAACCGTGTGCTCTAACCAACTGAGCTACACCGCCGGATGGAGCCTGCAACCAGACTTGAACTGGTGACCTCTTCGTTACCAACGAAGTGCTCTACCGACTGAGCTATACAGGCACTTGACGGGTGGGAGCTATAGGATTCGAACCTATGTAGGCAGAGCCAACGGGTTTACAGCCCGTCCCCATTAACCACTCGGGCAAACTCCCAATCGTTCAAGTATCCGCAGGTCCTTTGGTCTTTTGGACCGCCGCCCCCGCGAACGAAAAAGATAATACGATGCAACCTTGGGGGCTGTCAACGAAAACCTCTAGATACACGGTGCCGGGCGTATCTATATACCTTTGACCTGCTGTTTTGTTGAGTTTAGATATGAAGGACAGTGGATTTCGCTGCACTGGTGACATTTCCCGAGGGAACACTTTGGCACGGTGGAGTACGCCTACAGCATCGACCTTCGATAACGGCCCTCTTGCACTATTACATAGGTCGCGATCGGGCTTCCGCGGCAAATTCGAGCGTGGATTTTCTCCCGTTTGAAATCGAGCGTGGATAATCTCCCACTTTTTGGCATGGCCCCAAGGCCAAAGTGGCAGATTATCCACGATCATTCACTAAGCGGGAGATTTTCCACGCTCGTACGTCCGATAATCCACGCTCAGGGGGGCAGCCAAGCTCGACACGGCTTTTGTCTCGATCTGTAACATATAGAGAACATTTTCTCCCCTATCTGTTACAGGTCGAGATATTACGCAGAGACCTCCGCTTACGTCTCATTCTGTAACAGTAAGAACGGTTTTCAGCTTCTTCGTGTTACAGATCGAGACAAACCTGAAGCTTGGTTGGCGCCAAACACGCTGACTTATCGACATAAATAGAAACGGGCCCTGTCCCTCAGGGGGACAGAGCCCGAAACTTTCATGGAGCCAGTGACAGGAATCGAACCTGCAACCCACTGATTACAAATCAGTTGCGCTACCGTTGCGCCACACTGGCACACTTGGCGCTTTCGCGCGAAGCCAGTTAAGAATAAAGGAATTACGGACGGGGCGCAACAGACCCTTCGACCGACCACATCTCAAAACTATTCGTCAGAACGAATAGTTTTATCCGTTCGCCAAAACCAAAAACTATTCGTATTGGCGACGGCAACCCACAGTCCATTGATTACAAATCAACGGGCCGGCCAATTGGGAAACGGGTCTCTATGGATAATCCCCTACCGTCCGCGCAGGGCCTTGAGCTTGGCTAGGGCATCGGGGCTCAGGCGACTGCCCAGAGTCATCTTGATCTGCGGAGCTTCCTCTGCCTCGTGAACGTCGTTATCGATCTGTTTGATCTCGTCCACCAGCATGCGGCTCGAGATGCGCGTGACGCCCTTACCCATGACAACGGCCTGGATCGTGCCGTCGCTCGACACCACGGAGCACGCGCGGCCTTCCTCGCGCGCCTCGATGCAGAGCTTCTGCACCACGGTATCGGCGGAGACGCCCGTCGGCGAAAACTCGATACGCACGCCACGGGCCGGCAGGTTGGGGCGCTCGCTGGAGATATTGCCCGCACCGTCGAACACGATCACGGCCTCGTAACGGCCCTGGGCAAACGCCGCAACATCGTTGATGAGCGCGGTGCGCGCCATATCATGGACGTCGCTGGAATATGGATCGTCGGAATGGTCGTAGACGAGCTTTTCGTAGCGCGGCGTGCAGTGGATCACGTTGTAGCCGTCGACCACCAAAAGCTCAGGCTTATTGGAGTGCACCGTCGAGACCGGATCGGCGATGGCCTGCGCAAACGCATTGCCGCCCACGCCATAGGTCGCGGCCGAAACAATCGGCTTGGCCGAGCCCTCGCCAAAGCGCTTGGCCTTGGACTTGGCGCGGTTCTTCTTGGACATGCGCTACTCCTCCCCCATGAGCTCGCCGGCATTGCGGCGCAACCACTCAAAGCACAGCGCGGTGGTCGCCTGGGCAACATTGAGACTCTCGGTCATGCCGCGCTGGGGAAGCTTGGTCAAAAAGTCGCATTTCTCAAGCACCAGGCGCGAGATGCCGTCGCCCTCGGAGCCCATGACGAGCGCAACGCGGCCCTCGAAGGGAGCATCCCAGCAGCTGCCCTCGGCGTGCTCGGAAGCACCGCCCACCCAAAAGCCGGCGGCCTTGAGGTCGTCGAGCGCTCGAGCGATGTTGGGAACCTGTGCGATGGGCAGATGCATAATGGCGCCGGCAGAGGTCTTGTAGCTGCCGACGGTCACACCGGCGGCGCGCTTGTTGGCAATGATGACGCCCGCCGCGCCCACGACCTCGGCAGAGCGCACGATGGCGCCAAAGTTACCGTCGTCGGTCACGTGGTCGAGCACGACGACAAGAGCCGGACCCTCGCCCGCGCGGTCGAGGATATCGGCAACATCGGCATAGGGGAAGTTGCCCACCTCGAGCGCAATGCCCTGGTGAGCGCCATGGCTCGACAGCGCATCGAGCTGCGCGCGCGGCACATACTTAATGCGGACACCCGCGGCGTTGAGGTCATCGACCAGACGAGACAAAGCAGCATCGCGCTCCCCGCCCTCGGCGATGAGCGCGCACTTGACGGGAAAGCCGGTGCGCAGGGCCTCGGCGGCAGCACGGCGACCTTCGATAAACTCGCCCTTGGGGACCTGAATGTTGTCGCGGTTGCGATCTCGCTGCGGACGCGCAGCCTGGGCTTGGGAGCGCTCGCGCTGGCCCTTGGAAGCGGCAGCGCGGTCATTGCGGCGAATCGGGCGCGAGCCAGAAGCAGCCTGTTTGCCACCACGAGGCGCACGCTTGCGATTGTCGGCCATAAGACGGCCTCCTTAAATAGAAAACGAACAAGAATCGACCGTCCGAGCCACGGCACCTTGCCTTTCAATCGTCGGGCATGACCACCAGGTCTATGCCCTCCTCTTTCAAGGCAATCTGCCGCACCTCGAACGGTCGACAAATACTAGAGACTCTTAATACGAGTGCCGGCGGCGGTATCCTCGATCGTCAGGCCCAGGTCCTTGAGCTGATCGCGGATGGCATCTGCCAGATCCCAGTTCTTGGCGGCGCGGGCCTCGGCGCGGGCCTCGAGAATCTTGGCAGCGGCCTCGTCCACATCGTCGCCCGTGTAGGCGACCAGGCCGGCGGCAACGCCTAGCAGACCCAGCGGCAGCTCGACCTTGGGCTCGGGGAGCTCAACGCCAAACGTATCGAGCAGCTCGACCAGCGTATCGGCGGCGGCAAGCGCGGCGGCCTTGTCGGCAGCGTCGCCCGCCTGCTCCAGGTACTGGTTGCACTCGGTCACAAAGCCAAAGACGGCACCCATGGCACCAGCGGTGTTAAAGTCGTCGTCCATGCACTCCTTAAAGGTGGCACGGGTCTCGGCGGACTTGGCGGCAAACGCCTCGGATGCTGCCTCATCGGCATCGGCCGTCGCATGGTTCGCGGCCCAGCGCAGGTTCTCGACCGTACCGGCGATACGCGTGAGCGAATTCTCGGCACCCTCCAGGCGCTCCCAAGAAAAGTCGAGCGGCGAGCGATAACTCGTCTGCAGCATCAGCAGACGCAGGGCCGCGGCAGAGTGCTGCTCGAGCACCTCGGCCAGCGTAAAGAAGTTTCCAAGCGACTTGGACATCTTCTCGCCGTCGACCAGCAGCATGCCCGTGTGCATCCAGGTGTTGGAGAAGCCCTGGTGCCAGGCGCAGGTGGCCTGGGCGCACTCGTTCTCGTGATGCGGGAAGGCAAGGTCGGAGCCGCCGCCGTGGATGTCGATCGGGGTGCCCAGGTAGCGGTGCACCATGGCGGCGCACTCGGTGTGCCAACCGGGACGGCCCTCGCCCCAGGGGCTCGGCCAGCTGGGCTCGCCGGGCTTGGCGGCCTTCCACAGGGCAAAGTCGAGCGGATCGTTCTTGTCCTCGTTCTCCTCGATGCGCGCGCCAACCATAAGGTCATCGATGTTGCGGCCCGAAACCTGACCATAGTTGGGATCGCTGCGCACGGCAAAGTACACGTCGCCGTTATCGGCGGCGTAGGCATGGCCCTGCTCGATAAGCGTCTTGATCATAGCGATCATGGGGCCGATCTCCTTGGTGGCGCGGGGGCGCACATCGGGATCGAGCACGTTGGCGGCACGCATGACGCCGATGAACTTGTCGGAGAACTCCGTCGCGACCTCGGCGGCCGTGCGGCCCTGCTCGTTGGCGCGCTTGATGATCTTGTCATCGACATCGGTGAGGTTCTGGGCGAACGTGACCTCGTAGCCGCTCGCGATGAGCCAGCGACGAATCACGTCAAAGCTGATGAACGTGCGGGCATTGCCGATGTGGATGTTGTCGTAGACCGTGGGGCCACACACGTACATGCGGACCTTGCCGGACTCGATGGGCTGGAACTCTTCCTTTTTATGGGTAGCGCTGTTGTAGATACGCATTCGTTACTCCTTAACGGTTTTCTGTAGCAGGCAGACGGCCCAGGCGCCAATTCCCTCGCCTTGGCCTTCCCAACCGAGCTTTTCGGTCGTGGTGGCGGCGACGCCCACGTTTTCCACGTCGACGCCCAGGGCATGGGCAAGGTTGGCGCGCATGGCATCGCGGTGCGGAGTGATCTTGGGTTGCTGACAGGCAATGGTGCAATCGGCATCGACAAACTCAAAGCCCAGCTCGCGCGCATAGTCCATCACGCGGGCGAGCAGCACCATCGAATCGGCACCCTTGTAGGCGGGATCGGTGTCGGGGAATAGCTTGCCGATATCTCCCCCGCGGCAGGCGCCCAGAATGGCGTCGGCCAAGGCGTGCGCGAGCACATCGGCATCCGAGTGGCCCAGCAGGCCGCGCTCGTAGGGAATGTCGACACCGCCGATGATACATCGACGCCCCTCCACCAGACGGTGAACGTCGTAGCCATGGCCAATGCGCAGGTTACTGAACATGGGGAAGGTCCTCTCCCTCGGCCATGCGGCCAAGCAGAATCGCGGTTACGGGACGCAGGTCCTCGGGCACCGTCACCTTAAGGTTATCGCGCGGGCTCTGGACGCAGCGGACGCGCCCACCTATGCGCTCGACCAGTGACGAATCGTCCGTGCCGATAAAGCCCTCGGCAATCGCCGCGGCATGGGCGCGCTTCATGGCGTCGACACTAAAAATCTGCGGCGTCTGCGCGGCCCAGTACAGCTCGCGCGGCGGCGTCTCGACGATGTTGTCGCCATCGACGATTTTGAGTGTGTCGATGGCAGGCTGGCCGCACACGACACCGTCGAGGGCACGGTCGCTCACGAGCACGTCGATAGCGTGGTCGATAGCCTCGGTCGTAATGAGCGGACGGGCGCCATCGTGGATGGCGACATATTCGAAACCCGCCGGCACCGCGTGCATGCCGGCGCGGGTGGAATCCTGGCGGGTCTCGCCGGCATCGGCAAAGCTGATGGGCGTGCTATACGAATACGGGCTGATGGCCAGGCGGCGCATCTCGGCACGACGCTCGGCAGGGCAAACCACGACGACGTGGCCGACCTTATTGCTACGGTCAAATGCGCGGATGGACCAGCTCATAAGCGGACGGCCCGCTACATTGACGAGCTGCTTACCACCGGGGTTACCAAAGCGCTGGCCGCTGCCACCGGCAACGACCACGGCGCATACGGGCGCCATTATGCGTTCCCCTGTTTGGTGCCCTTCATGCGGTACAGGGAGTCCGCAAGAATGGCAGGGTTGTTGACGCCAAAGTCGCCCAGGCGCTCCGGATCTTCGCTGATGTCGTCCATGAGCTCCTGCAGCGATCCATACTCGTCGACGATCTTCTCGGCCACGCCGTCGCGCACGACGGACACGCGCGAAAGCGTGCGCAGGCCCAGCGGTGTCATGACGGAGTCCTCGTCCAGGTCGTCGTAACCCAGAACCGCCGCCACATGCTGCGGGTCGGACAAGTCCTTGGGCGTCATACGGCTCAGGTTGGCGCGGATCTTTTCGGCATTGGCCTCGGAGGAATCGCTCGCATAGTCGCGAATCATCAGGTCGTACTCGGTATCCATGCTGGAGCCGGCGAGCTGCTCGAGCTGCATCTGCACGAGCTTGCCCTGGTTGCCCAGCTTGACAATGCAATCCTTAAGTTCGGTCTTTGCCTGCTGCATGATCTCGAAGCTCGAGAAAATCCCGGTAATGTCGGCGAGCGTAACGTAGTCGTCGAGCTCGAGGGCCGTCAGGCGCAGCAGGGAGCGGTCGAGCGACTGACGAGTAGTCTGGAGCGTGGCGACGAGCTGGTTGACCGAGCTCATGATGGTGGTGACGGGCTGGATCTCGTAGCTCTTGCCGTGAACGTACACGTTGACGACGGCACGACGGGCCGAGACCGAGATCACGATGGCATCCGTGAGCACCGACATGCGGGCGGCGGTGCGGTGACGCATGCCCGTCTCACTCGTGGCAAGCGAGGGATCGGGATTGAGGTGGAAGTTGGCGCGCAGGATCTGGGTGAGGTCGCCGTCGATGACGATGGCGCCGTCCATCTTGGAAAGCTCGAACAGGCGGTTCGAGGTAAACGAAATGTTGAGCGGGAAGCCGTCGTTACCAGCAGCGAGCACGTTTTCGGTGTCGCCGACGCAAATAAGAGCGCCCAGGTGACCAGCAATGATCATGTCGAGGGCGGTGCGGATCGGCTGGCCAGGTGCCGTCAGGCGGATGGCCTGTTCCATACGCTTTTGCAGCTCGTTCTTATCCAAGGCATCGCTCCCATCGTATACGCTCCATAAACGTCAATAAGTTTCTCACGGTTTGCCTCTGTGACGCCCGCAAAATCCGATGCTTACAGAATGAGCGAACACAGCTGAGAGCCCCAATCCAAATGAGCTGCTTATGTGGTAGCATCGGGATTCGCATAAATGAGGGAGTAGTCGCGTGATCGGGTTCGCCTCCGGTGGCGCGGCAAGTCAACACACTGGCCGATGCGGCCTGGCTTGCCTTAATGAACGAGACTCGTGGCTGTGCGCGCAACGCGTACGCCACGGGTCTTTTTTGTTACTCCCCCAAGAGGTACACGCGGGCCCGCCCGCAGAGAGGGAGCCAGACTATGGGACTCGCAGAGCTCGTGCTGCTCGCCGTTGGCCTTTCGATGGATGCCTTTGCCGTATCCATCTGCAAGGGCCTTGACATGAAGAAGATCAACCTTAAAGTCGCCGTGGTGCTCGGCCTGTTCTTTGGCGGCTTTCAGGCCGGCATGCCCGTAATCGGATGGGCGCTTGGCAGTCAATTCATGGGCATCATCGGACCCATCGACCATTGGATCGCCTTTATCCTTTTGGCCTTTATCGGCGGCAAAATGCTGTGGGAAGCCTTTACCGAGGACGATGATGAGGACGACAACAAGAATGCCGAGAAGATTGACCTGGTAGAATACCTGATTCTCGCCATTGCCACCTCGATTGACGCCCTAGCCGTAGGCATCTCGTTTGCGGCGCTCTCGGTCGATATCGTTCCCGCCGTGTCGCTCGTTGGCATCACGACCTTTGTCTTCTCCGTTGCCGGTGTAGCGATCGGCCACACCTTTGGCGCGCGTTACGAAAAACCCGCCACCATCGTGGGTGGCGTCGTACTCGTCCTCATCGGGCTTAAGATCCTGCTTGAGCACCTTGGGATCCTCGCACTGTAACGAATAACGGCCGCCCGGCATTACGCCAGGCGGCCGTATTCATAGCCAGCCGTTTTAGAGCGGCTTAACCAAGGCGACCTTTACGCGGCAAGGCGCTTGAGGACGTCGGTGAGCAGCTCGTAGAAGCGCTCGGCAGAAGCGAGCTCCATGCTCTCGTCCGGGGTGTGGACATCGGAGAGCGTCGGGCCCACGGCGATGGCGTCCAGGCCGTGCAAGGCCTCGGCAAACAAGCCGCACTCAAGGCCGGCGTGAATGGACTCGATGCGCAGCTCAGAGCCAAAGAGCTCGCGATAGCTCTCGACAAAGACGTCGCGGACCGGCGAATGCTCGGCATAGCTCCAGCCGGGATACTCGAACTCGAACTTAGCGTCGAAGCCCAGGACATCGGCCAGCGTCTGCAGGCGATCCTTGAACTCGTTCTGCAGCGAGGTGATCGAAGAGCGCGGGGACAGCATGATCTTGACCTCGTCGTCAGAGGTGGCAACCACACCGATGTTGGAGGAAACCTCGACGGAGCCGTCGGTGGCGACGTTGCGGCGAATCACGCCGTTAGGGGCAAGACGCAGGGCGCGGATGAGGGCGAGCGCGGACTTCTGGTCCATGGCCTCGACCTCGGCGTCGTCGGCAATCTCGACGGTGCAGGTAAAGCCGGGGTCGAAGACCTCGAGCTCGGCAGCGACGTCGGCGATGATGCCCTTTGCGATCTGGGCCGCGGCCTCGGCGGCAGCGTGGTCAGCGTAGACCAGAACAGCCTTGCACTCACGGTTGATGGCGTTGTCCTTGGTGCCGCCGTTAAAGCTAACGATGGCGGGCTCGCCGGCGACCATCAGGCGGTCGATGATGCGGGCCATGATGAGGTTGCCGTTGCCGCGCTCCAGGTTGATATCGTTGCCGGAATGACCACCCAGTAGGCCGGAGATGTCGAGCGTGAGGGTGCTGCCGGTCTTGTGCTCGCGCACGATGGGGCAGGTGTAGGTAACAACGACGCCGCCAGCGCAGCTGACGGTGGCAACGCCCTCTTCCTCGGAGTCAAGGTTAATCATGGTGCGGGCGCTAATCTGGGACTTGTCGAGCGTCTCGGCGCCGACCAGGCCAGTCTCCTCGTCGGTGGTGAATACGCACTCGAGGGCGGGGTGAGCAATCGAATCGTCGTTGAGCACAGTAAGCATCAGAGCGACAGCAATACCGTTGTCGGCGCCCAGGGTGGTGCCGTTAGCGGTGAGGACGCCGTCCTTCACGACCAGGTCGATACCGTCGGTCGTAAAGTCGTGCTCAACAGAGCCCAACTTGTCGCACACCATATCGATGTGGCCCTGCAGCATCACAGTCGGGGCATTCTCGGCGCCGGCAGAAGCGGGCTTGCGAATGATGACGTTGTAGACCTCGTCCTGGTACACATCGAGGCCGCGCTCCTTGGCAAACGCAACCAGGAAATCGCTGATGCCCTTCTCGTTGCCAGACCCACGGGGGATCGCGCTGACCTCCTCAAAGAAATGGAACAGCTGGGCGGGCTCGTAGCCGGTGATCTTGTAATCCATGGTGCCTCCTTGGCGCAACTGGTTAGACAGTAAGACATGCGCCTTGTATATTCCCAGACTTTGCGTGCATAAACCAGTCGAAAACGCCGAGCGCCCTTGCATCATCGGCTAACGGTGGACCGCATAGCGTAACGGTCACAACTACCGCAGCTCTACAAATCGAGGCGCCCTTTCCGGAGCGCCTCGATTGCGCGTATCAAATTGTCGCCACGCCCTACAGCGCGCCGGAACCGGCTTGCATCATGCCACCGGGGCCCGAGGTCACGCCGCCGCTCACGGGCGCGGCGTTGCCAGTGTGCGGTGCCGCCGGGGCGGTATCACCACCGAGCGTGCCCGCCAGACGCGGTGCCGGGATCTCGCCCGTGCCGTGGCTAAAGACAAACTTGCCATCGGCCACGTCGCACAGGACGGTATCGCCCTCGCCCCACTCGCCGGCCAGCAGCTCCTCGGACAGCGGGTCCTCGATGAGCTTTTGAATAGCACGGCGCAGCGGACGCGCACCGTTGGTGAGGTCGGTGCCCTCGGCCACGATCTTGTCATAGGCCGCATCGGTGAGCTTGATGTTCATGCCGTTGGCAATCAGACGCTGGCGCAGGTCGTCCACCAGCAGGTGCGCGATCTTGGTGAGATTCTCGCCCGAGAGCTTCTGGAACACCACGATGTCGTCGATGCGGTTGAGCAGCTCGGGGCGGAACAGGCGCTTGAGCTCGCCCATCGCGCGGCCGCGGATCTCACTCGACGTGAGACCCTGCTCGCCGGTGGTGCCAAAGCCCACGCTCGCATCCTGCGCAATCTCGTGGGCGCCCACATTGGACGTCATGATGATCACGGTGTTGCGGAAGTCGACCGTCTTGCCCTGGCTATCGGTCAGGCGGCCCTCCTCCAGCACCTGCAGCAAGATGTTGAAGATATCGGGGTGCGCCTTCTCGATCTCGTCGAACAGCACGACCGAGTACGGGTGGCGACGAACGGCCTTGGTGAGCTGGCCGCCCTCGTCGTGACCGACGTAGCCCGGAGGGCTACCGATGAGCTTGGAGACCTCGAACTCGCTACCGAACTCGGACATGTCGAAGCTGATGAGCGCGTCCTTGCTGCCAAAGAGATACTCGGCGAGCGTCTTGGCGAGCTCGGTCTTGCCCGTGCCGGTGGGACCCAGGAAGATAAAGCTGCCGCCGGGACGACGCGGGTCCTTGAGCGGCGAGCGGCTGCGGCGCACGGCCTTGGCGACGGCCTCGACGGCCTCGTCCTGGCCGATGATGCGCGTCTTGAGCACGCTTTCGGTCTGCAGCAGGCGCCGGCTCTCGCTCTCGGTAAGCGAGGATACCGGCACGCCCGAAGTCACGGACACGATATCGGCGATCTGACTCACATCGATGGTGAGCGGGCTGGCGTCGAGCTCGGCGGTCCAGGCAGCCTTGGCCTCGGCGAGTTCAATCTCGGCAGCCTTCTGCTGCTCGGTGATCTCGGCGGCCTTCTTTTTCTTCTTGAAGTCCTCCATGGCGTCCCGGCGGATGTTCCGAAGGGCAACCTTGCCCTCCTCACAGTACTTACGCACCTGCTTGGT
>UQOQ01000042.1:0-15248 GCA_900542715.1 uncultured Collinsella sp. | reverse complement strand
CATTAGGTCCTCCGAGCCACGGCGGCTCGCCACGCCCGCGCGCGCCAAAAAGCGCTGCAGGCGCATGGTGTGCGGATAGACGGGCTGGGCGTCGGTGGCGGGTACTGCGTTACCCATGGCGCGCGTCTCCCCTACTTCGTTAGTCCTCGTCATGCAAATCCTCCGAGGTCTCGTCGACGACCAGGGTTTCCAAGTCCTCGACTGCCTCAACATCTTCAACATCGGTATCGAGCAGATCGCGCTCTTCGTCCAGGTCCTCGGCCTGCTCCTCGAGCGTGGACTGAATGCTTCGGCCGCTCAGGCGCTCGCGGATAAACTGACGCGACTGCTCGTCGGGGGCAAACTGCTCCAGGTCGGGCAGGTCGCGGGTGGAGCGCAGGCCGAACTTCTCCAAAAAGGCGTTGGTCGTGCCGTAAATGATGGCCTGACCGCGCTGGGGGTCGCGTCCGAGCTCGCGCACCAGACCTTTGTCCACGAGCGACGCGATGACGCCGTCAGAATTGACGCCGCGGATGCCTTTGACCACCTCGCGCGTCACGGGCTGGTGGTATGCGATGACGGCCAGTGTTTCGAGCGCCGCCTGCGACAGCTTTTGCGTGTCCCAACTCAGCACGTAGGCCTCGACCACGTCGTGGTAGGCGGGATGCGTAAACAGGCGCCAGCCGCCGGCAACCTCGCGCAGCTGAAAGCCGCGGTTGGCCTCCTCGTACTCAACTTTGAGCTCGGCGAGCAGCGATGCGCACTCGCCCGGGGCGATATCCAGCGCACCTGCCAGCGCGGGTGCGCTCACGGGATCGCTCGACACCAGCAGCAGCGCCTCAAGGGCGCCTTTGAGGCTGTTTGCCTCCAGCGTGGAAAGGGTTGACATGGTTGCGGCTCCTATTCGGTGAGCTCGGGGCCCTCGCCGGGCACGTATGCCTCGGCGCCCTCGACTCGGTTGATGCAGATGGTTCCGAAGATCTCGTCCTGGCTCAACGTGAGCGAGCCGCGCTTGGCGAGCTCCAACATGGCCAAGAAGGTGACGACGAGTTGCTCGGTCGTGGCGTCGCCGTCCAACAGCTCGCGGAAGGTGCAGGTTTGGTGCGCCATGGTAAAGCGGTCGACTGAGGCCACGGTCAGGTCGAGCGGCACGCGATGCGGCGCCACATGCTCGGCCTCCAGCAAGAAGGTCTGGCGCTTGCCGTCCAGGTCGGCGCAGATGACGGCGAGGCCGCGCAGGGTGATGCCGGCCAGGTAGTCGGGCATGAGCCCTAGGAACTCGGGGTCGGGGCCGGCCACACGCGGATGCATACGGCTTTCGGCCTGCATGCGGGCACCGAGGGCCGCAGCCGCGCCTTTAAACTGCTTGTAGGCAATCAGGCGCTGGATCAGGACTTCGCGCAGGGCGTCGCCGTCGAGCGCGCTGAGTTCCTCGAGGTCTTCGTCGAACTCGTCATCATCGTCATCGACTTTGCGCGGGGCCTCCTGCGGCACCAGAGAGGCGGCCTTGATGTCCAAAAGGGTTGCCGCGACCAGCAAAAAGTCGCTCGCCACGTCCAGGTCTAGCGCCTCGATGCGCTCGGCCTCGGCAAGGTACTGCTCGGCCACCTCGCTAATGGAGATGGCGCCGATATCTACTTTTTGGCGGGTTACCAGCTGCAGCAGCAGGTCGAACGGTCCGCTGTAGACCTGCGTCGACACGCGATACGACATCTTCGACCTCCTTTGACGGCGCCTTCGCGGCGCGGTTTGGGTGCATGTTACGACCGTTTTGCACGGTCGACCTGTAAGTTTACCTTAGATGCCGGCGATTGCGAAGTTGAGCAGCTGCTCAGCAAGCGGATACACGGTAACGTCGAAATAGCGGCCGATCACATCGATACCGGTCCACATGGGCAGCAGATACAGCACAATGATGAGGATGGGCATAGCGTATTGCTGCAGACGATAATAGTTGTTGAGCGCCTTGCCTTTGAGGAACGGCACGATGATCGACGAGCCGTCGAGCGGCGGGATCGGGATGAGGTTGAAGAACGCGAGTGACAGGTTGACCACGATAAACGTGGCGCCGAAGTTCATGATCTGGGACGCCAGGGCAAAGGACATGCTGGTGTAGAGGCTGCCATAGGCCAGGCGCATGAGGACCGCGGCAAGACACGCGAGCGCGATGTTCGACGCGGGGCCGGCTGCGCTCACCAGGACCTCGTCGCGCTTGGGGTGTTTGAGGTTGTTGAGGTAGACGGGTACGGGTTTGGCGAAGGCGAACACCGGGCCGCCGGCGGCAAGCATGAGCAGCGGCAGGATGATGGTGCCAAACGGGTCGATATGGTTGAGCGGGTTGAGTGAGACGCGTCCGCGCGAACGGGCCGTCTTATCGCCGAGTGCCCAGGCCGCGGCGGCGTGCGCGCTCTCGTGGATCACGATGCCCACGATGACGGCGACGGCGCTGGCGAGTAGGTTCATGAGGTAGCTGCTGGACATGGCGCTCCCCTAGCGGACGCGGCGCGAGGCGCGCGTGAGCAGATAGTCGATCGCAAACAGGATCACGGCGACGATGGCGTAATCCAGGCGGAACACGCCGCCAAAAGGCGACGTGATGACGCCGTAGCCGGCGATGGCGCTCGGCAGCGCGCGTGAAAGCTCGACGACGAAGCCCACGATCTGCAACTTGGCGGTGAGGCCGCTAAAGCACAGCAGCACGGTCATCGCGCTCATAAAAATGCCGCAGATGCGACAGGCGATGGCGATGATGCTCATCGCCACGGCAGCGGCCTTACGAGAGTTCACGCGCGGTCTCCTCTTCGATCTGGGTGGAAAGCTCCAGCCATTCGTCCTCGAGCTTGGGTAGCTCTTGCTTAAGGCCGTTATATTCCCCCAGTGCGGCGTTGAACTTGTCTTGATCGGCATAAAGCTCTTCGCTTGCCATCAATTCCATAAGCTCGTCATAGCGGGCACGCTTTTTGTCGAGCTCCGTCTCGATCTTCTTGAGCTGGTTACGCACTCCCTTGAGCTTTTTATTGAGCGCTGCGCGGGCTTGGGCCTCGGCGCGCTTTTGCTCCTTGGTCTTTTTGCCCTCGGCGGGTTTGGGGGCAGCTGCGGGGGTGTCGGCCTGGGCGGCGCTGGCTTTGGTGGACTTTGCCGTGGCCGGCGCACTCTCCCCTGCCGTCTCGCCGGCGGCACGGGCTGCGAGGTCCTCGCGCTTGTAGAGGTAGTAGTCGTAGTCGCCGTCGTAGACCGTGACTTGTCCGTCGCGGATGTCGATGACGCGGTTGGCCACGGCGCGCACCAGGTGCTCGTCGTGGCTGATCAGCACGATGGTGCCGGGGAAGTTTTGCAGGGCGTTCTCGAGCATGTCCACCGAGTCGATGTCTAGGTGGTTGGTGGGCTCGTCCAGGCACAGGAGCGCCTCGGGGGCCACGAGCATCTTGGCCAGGGCCAGACGCGCTTTTTCGCCGCCGGAGAGGACGCGAACCTGCTTCTCGATGGAATCGTTGTCGCTAAACAGGAAGGCGCCCAGTAGGCTGCGCTGCTGCGGCACGGTCCACTTGGGCGTGACGGTGTCGATCTCTTGCAGGACGGTGTTGGACTCGGTCATGCCCTCGAGCGCGTGCTGGGCGTAATAGGCCACGCCCACGTTGGTGCCCAGGTCGCGGGTGCCGGTGGTGGGCGGCTCCAGTCCGGCGATGATCTTCATGAGCGTGGACTTGCCGGCGCCGTTGGGGCCGACGAGCGCCACGTGCTCGCCGCGGTAGAGCTTGAGGTCGATGTCGCTGTAGATGTGCTTGTTGCCGTAGGACTTGGAGACGCCCTCCAGGCCCACGACCATGTCGCCGGAGCGCGGCGGGTCGGGGAACTTAAAGTCGATGTGCTTGTGGCCCTCGGGTAGGATGACAAGCTCCTTTTTGATCTGCTCGATCTTGCGGATGCGCTCCTGGGCCTGGGCTGCCTTGGTGGGCTTGTAGCGGAACTTGTCGACGAAGACCTGCATGTGGGCGATGTCGCGCTCCTGGGCGGCGCGCTTGGCGCGCATCTGCTCCAGGTTGTCCTCGCGCTGCTTGAGGTAGCTGCTGTAGTTGCCGGTGTAGGTGGTCACGCGGCGGTTCTCGAGGGCGGCGACGTGGTCGACGCAGGCGTCCATGAAGGCGCGGTCGTGGCTGACGATGAGGACGGCGCCGTCGTAGTTGGCGATAAAGCCGCGCAGCCACTGGACGCTTTCGAGGTCCAGGTGGTTGGTGGGCTCGTCCAGCAGCAGCAGGTCGGGGTGGCGCAGGAAGAGCTTGGCGAGCGCGATGCGCATCTGCCAGCCGCCCGAGAACTCGGAGCATGGGCGCTCAAAGTCGGTGACCTTAAAGCCCAGGCCGGAAAGGATTTTGCGGGCGTTGCTCTCGAGCTCGTAGCCGCCCAGGTGCTCAAAGCGGTCCTGGACCTGGCCGTACTCGTTGAGGAGTGCGTCGACGTCCTTGCCCTGCTCGGAGAGCTCGGTGATCTGGGCCTGCAGCTCGTTAGCGCGCTCGCCCATGCGGCGGATTTCCTTGGCGGCGGCCATGACCTCGGCAAGGATGGTGGTGTCCTTGTGCTCCAGATTAGTTTCCTGCTCTAGGTAGCCCACCTGGCAGTCCTTGGCGTACTGGACCTGGCCGGCGTCGGGGCTGTCGATGCCCATGATGATTTTGAGCATGGTGGTTTTGCCGGCGCCGTTAGGGCCCACGAGCGCGAAGCGCTCGCCGGGGTTGATCTGGAAGGACGCGCCGCTAAAGAGGACGCGCGCGCCGAAGCTTTTTTCGATCTTGTCGACCAGGAGGATCATGGTGCCGCCTTTGACCTTGTGTTCCTATATGAAAAAAGGCCCCAACTTGCGTTGGAGCCTCATTCAATGCTCGGGTGGAGACGAGGGGGATCGAACCCCTGACCTCTTGACTGCCAGTCAAGCGCTCTCCCAGCTGAGCTACGCCCCCGTGCGAAGAAGTACTATACGGGAACTCGGACCACGATGCAAGGACATTTTTGGAAAAATTTTCGCGAGTGTCGGCGCGCACGGGACCGCGCCAGCCCGCGGGGCGCCTGGCCCCCGCACAGCCCGTACGCCGGCCGACTTGGCGCGTGGAACACGACGCGCCCCGTTCAACAGGGTTTTCCGTGCGCCGCCAGTCCCATTATCGGGTCCGATTGCGAAGCGCCCCTCCCCAGCGCCTCAGAACCATGCCGGTTTACTACGATAAATCAGGAATGTCCAACCACGCACGCCTTTTCGTGCAACCGGCGGGCTACCTACCTGCGGTTTTGCAAACGGAGAACACACGGTGCTCGGGGGTCGCCGATTCGTCGTAGTAAACCGGCATGGTTTTGAAATGGCATCAGGTTGATTTCACGCAAAAGTGTGTTGGAGCCCTGAATTAAAGGCCTTAAATTTTTTAGATCGCGTCTTTTCTGCGACGCGCCTAGAATTGCTGTTGATTAGCATCGGGCTTGATCTTGCGTTGTGCGACTTGCTCGTGCATGGTAGTATTTCACGTCGTGAAGCGAAGAAATTAGGTCTGAGTTGCCTTTGTTAGAATTGCATTCACTGTTCATAAGGGCTCTTGGCGCAACGGTTAGCGCAGGGGACTCATAATCCCTGGGTTCTGGGTTCGAATCCCGGAGGGCCCACCAGAGAGTTTTAAGGCCGGGCGTTACGCCTGGCCTCTTTGTTATTGGTGCTGCGGACTAGCTTTGCCATCCACAGACGTAAAGTTATTAACATTCATATTCATGATTAACAATGGATATGTAGCCAAGATGCTGCCCAGCCAACAGATGTGTAAATCGATTAATATGAAAATAGGCCCCAACTTGCGTTGGAGCCTCATTCAATGCTCGGGTGGAGACGAGGGGGATCGAACCCCTGACCTCTTGACTGCCAGTCAAGCGCTCTCCCAGCTGAGCTACGCCCCCGTGCGAAGAAGTACTATACGGGAACTTCGACGGCGATGCAAGGACAATTTTGAACAATTTTGCGGCGCGTGGAACGGGTGTGGGGCCGAAAGGACCCACGATGCCCGATCCATCCTGTCGTTTCAAAAACAGACCGGTTTACTACGCTAATTCCCGGATTTCCGACCTCTCGCTTACTTTCGCATAACGGGCAGGTGATCTACCTGCGGTTTTACGAGCGGCGAATTCGGTGTGCTCAGCCACCCTCAATCCAACGTAGTAAACCGGCATGGTTTTAAAGTGGCACTTAATTACTAACAGAATATAAAGTATTAAAATTGCTCACATTGAAATTATTACTTACCAATACCAAGCCAATTGCACAGAACGTTGGCCCGCAATCTGGTCTCAGCGCATCTCATCGCCTCGGTTTTTGGTTTGTAGCACAGCTCCAATCGCTCACACACACTGTGAATGATGGCATCAAGCTGATCGTGATCATTGAGCATGTCATGGGTTACAAGAAATACGTCGTATCCCATGCTTTGCAATGCTGTCATTCGGGTGGCATCGTGGTCAAGCACAGCGCCCGATCCATGAATAACCTCACCTTGAAGTTCGATAATCACGGCCTTCATTGTTATCGGGTTTACGATGACGATATCGCCGTAACAGATTTTCTGACCTGCGATTTTCCGAGCTGAATTCGACAGCGGTGTTAGGTCGTTGACGAATATGTTTTTAAACTCCGCTCCGCCGGCACGCCTCGGATGACTTAGCAACATGATTCCAGCAACTTCTAGCGGGGATGCAGCAATACCCATTACCTGCTGTGCGGCTTCGCAGAATTGCTTTCCCCACATCTCGCCCTTAACCTTCGCCGCAAATCTATGTAATTCTTCTATTTCAATAAGAGGCTTTCTCATCCAAAGCGATGTGCCCTTTCCGTTAGTTTTATTTCCGGATCCGTCATCCCGCTGCCCACTTTGATCATGCTCGCTGTCCTTCTGGTGCACCCGAGCATAGACTCGCTTCCATGGGGCCTCGTCTTGGGTTTCGTCTAATTCAAACAGACTTTTTGTGGTGTAATGCTCTTCTTCTGATTTTGCCCGCTCAAGTGCCATGTCAACCGCGGGCGATGGTTTAAAAACCGAGAACCATCCGCAAAATTCGTACATAGCCAGAACCAGATCGTATGAAGAAACGCTTCGAGTCATGGTGAATAGCGTATTAAGAGGGTCTGTGACGCTAAAGCCCATGCCCGTGTCGATGGAAACCTTCTCCGTATAGGCGTTGTTCCATCGGATGGTCCGTCTTGTCTTGGAATGCAGGTTGCTTCGTGTTGATGCTGCTGTGATGACTGGCGTCTTGAGAACTTCGGTTACAAAAGGGGCTTGGGATAGAGCTCGCCAGCCATCTTCGGAGCTAGGTAAGCGCGGGTAGAGGTCGCGCACCTGCGGTGGGCAGCGCCAATAGCGGAATGCAGTATTTGCGCAGACGATTTCGTCCATTTGCGCCTCCCCTGGTTTACGGCCTCGGGCCGTGCGGATTGCGGGTAAGGTCGATTATCTACTGGCACATCATGCGGGTAAGTACGGGAAGCTGACCAAACACTGACCAAAAGCTTGACGCAATCCGTTGAAAAGCCGCCATAGGCATGAACGCGCTGGTACAAGCTGTGAGCCAGTGGTCTCTGTCTCCACAATTGCACATAGATTACGCAGGGAATTCAATGAATGAACACAGACGCATTTTGCAAAACGCGCAATGACGACACCTAAGGTGAATTGCGTAACATATAACGCCTTAAGTGACTTCGCTTCGATTTTGGTGTCAAAAAGAAAAAGGCCAGAGGCTTAACACCTCTGACCTGCGCTTTTGATGGTGGGCGATACAAGATTCGAACTTGTGACCCCATCCGTGTGAAGGATATGCTCTACCCCTGAGCCAATCGCCCGTCGCCTTTCGGCAAAAGAGATACTATCATAGCCGCGCGTGGTTTACCAAGAACTTTTTGCCCCCGATTTTAAATTCGTGGGCGTCGGGCGCGCAATGGCAAACGCCGTAACCAGTAAAACCGCAGATCAACGCTGCTTTACAGCTTGAACCACGACGTCTCGGGGCGGCAGCTTCGTCGATCAGGGTGATGCTGTCCAGATCATCGGGTAAAGTACGGGGTGCTTTCGGCACGATAGGGTCGGTTGCGTCTGCTGTACAGTTGTCAAAAGTCATAATTATTGATGCATGCTTCTCTTCACTGCTTTTAAGAGCAATCCTTCAGTGACGGTGTCTTTTAATCTCACTCACTATGCCGGCACATCTCTTCTCAATGCTGTCGGGAAAGAGCGAAGCTTCGGTAATGCCAATTTTACTCAACTCGTTCAGTATTGATACTTTCCTATCAGATGGCACTATGCAACGACCGGCTATTACGGGACTGTCTTTGGGCAGCGGACTTATCAAGTCATCAAATGACAAACATGGATCTTTCTCACGAATGTCATTTGGGAAAAGGATATATTGGCCAGACTGAGCGGCCTGTCTATCAAGATATCTAGTTCCGTAGACAAATAATGTGTCTTCGCAGCACTCCTTAAACCATTTTGCCTGATCAGTTGGTTCAGGGAAACTTGAAAGCACTAGATCACGTTGATAGTCAAAGTATGGTCTTGATATTGCAAGTGAGGCAAAACGGGACAGAAACTTTGAGTTCATAAACAGATGCCACGAGTCTGCGATTGCCTGGCAGATGGGATATTCCCGCTTATCTCCTCCTGGTCGCCTAAAGATGAATACTTCGCCCTCGTCAGCCACATTGCCACAGGCGAAATAGAGGGCAGCAAGCGCGTTTGAAGTGACATCTAATAGTCTGGTGGGAACTCCGTAGTGTTGGAGACAGGCTAAAAGATCAATCGGAAGCAATTCTCGTTTAAAAACATTTGGCAATATGCGGCAAGCAGTTTCAATGAAATCAGCCTCGTGCTCAAGGCTGCCTGGTATAGGGGAAATGGTGTTCGATCCCGGTTTACGCCAATAGCTGTCTCTTCCGATTGACGGAACGAGATCGTACTTAGTAGAACCTTGTCCTCGAAAAACAAATGTAGATTCATATGTTCTGGCGTCACCATCTATTGTTGGTGAAAGCTCGTTGATGTATTTGATATACGAGGCTACATCTTCAACCTCAACTTTAGTTTCATTAGACATATAACAATCCTTTAGTGGAGCAAGAGGCTTTATAAACGGCAGCATTTTGATTGTAATTATCTTATCGCTCTGGCAGATGGGGTTTAAGACTCAACATCGGTAACAGATTGTGAAGCTGTAGAGCAAAACTAAATAGTGCCGTCTCAGCGGAGGCTGGTATGGCACCAATCTCTAAGAAAATGAATTTGAAAAAGGCTTAAGGCTTCTGAAATAGCTGCTTTACCTCTCCCCTGGTCTCGCTTAAACGGGGTCTCAGCAGCGACATGCTGCACCTAACAGCACTGTCCCCAGTAGGAAAAGCGCCACAGAGGCGACGATCCAGTTGTTGTCGCCGGTCTTGGGGAGCGTGGCGGTTGTCGTGGTAGCCGTCTTGGGCTTAGTGGTCTTGGCGACCGTGGTCTTGGTTGCTGTCGTTTTTGTCTTGGTTGTCGCGGCCGCGGGTTTCAGTGCGGGATTTGCCGTGGGCCCTGTGGTGGGCTCTCCGGCAGCGGGGGTAGCATTGGCGGGAGACTTGTCCGTGCTATCACCCGGTACCTCGCCCCCATCGGTCTCCCCCGTTGACGGCGTGGCCACATCGGGCTCAACTACCACATGCGGTGCTACCGCACCGGAGGCATCCACCACGCTGCTAGCACCAAAAGCCCCACCGGCAGGCGTCACAAACCGTGCGGACACAAGCGACCCGCCCGTGCACGCAACGCCGCCGTCGGCACCGGCCGCATCAAGCCACGAGGCGTCGACGGAAAGCCGACAGCCGGCCGCACCATCGCCAAGGCCCGCGTCCTGCAGATACACGACGTAGGCGCGCACGCCCGCTCCGGACCCGGCGCCCGCGGCAACGACGCGCCCGCCGCCGCGCACGGCCATGTCGCCGGCAATCACGCCGGCGACCGCCTCGTTTGTAATATCGGCCCCGTCTGCCCGCGCATCGACGGTGCAGCCGTCAACCACGAGCGCCTGCGACACGTGGATCCCGCACTGCGAGCCCGTCGCCGTCAGGGTCCCGGTGCCGCGAAGCGTCAGGTTGCCCCACACCTCCATGCCGCACAGCGTGATGTCCGCATCGGGCGCATGCGACTCCGTCACGGAGTTCTGCCCGGCAAGCGTCAGCACCAGGTCGCCCTCGGCGCCGATGGCCTCGCCCGCGTAGCCATTAAGCTCCAGGTGGTCGGCATCGGTCCAGACCCAGCCGGGGCCCGACACGCCCGGCTCGCAGTACGTCGCGCCCGCGATGATGAGGCTCTCCGCGCCAGCGGCATAAGAAGGCCCGCCCAGCAAAACGCATAGGCAGGCCATGGCAACAATCGGAATGTAATGACGGCCGGTGTGAGACTCGGCGGCAAACATACCTGCTCCGATCTTCGCAGGAGCCAATAGAATGTGCACCAGAAAATGCCCTGGTAGCAGCAATTAATAGTTTAGCGAGATCAATGCGGGAGCAAAGAGAAATCGTGTGGGCAATGTCCACAATTAGGTGTAAATCGTTTTGCCAGTCGGTGAAAGGAGGGATCAACGGATTAGATATCCATCTTATTAAAGTCGATGGAATATCCCATGGACTTGAGTTCTTTCAAGAGGCCGAACTCCCAACTGTCTGTTCCGGTATAAACGACGCCCTGTAGATCGGAGGGAATCTCGATACCTTTGTCAACAAGAATTGCAACGTTTTCCCTGCCAAGCCGACCAATAAAGTATCCGGCTTCAAATACAACATTTTGTCTAGCCCTGGGCTTTTCCGACTGTTCTGCCTGGGCTCTTCCTTCGTCGTCCGCCGTAAAAAGGCATACCGCTCCTGCTGCATCGCCTTCAATTTCCAGCTTTTCGATGATTGTCTTGCCCTGATTTGACTGCTCGTTTAGGACAACCGCCGTCAGGCCCTGCCTTTCGATGATTCTCGCGACCCTTTCTCTAAGCTCTCCGTTGTGACCATGAACGATAAATACCTTCGAATAATCTCCAACATTTGCAGTCGATCCGGTTTCCCCTTCGTCTGAAAACTCATCAAGGTATGTCTCCAGCACAGCTTTTGCACTGCGCAGGCCGTCCGCACAGGCTTCAACGAAAGCCGAGTCGGGCGTACCGGAGGTGAAGAAAGACAACGAGTAGCTGATTTTGTTAAAGCTTTTAAATTCGTAGCTGTCTTTTCCAAATCGCCTAATTAAAAGCCTGTCCGCCCTTGTCTTCCATGCTTTAAAGTCAGGCGAACTAGAGCTGATGTATTTCTTTGAAAGTTCGTCTGCTGTTTCGCACAACTGCTGCAAAATTTCAAAATCAGACATTAAGCCTTCTTTCTATAACCAATAACGGAGCTAAGAAGCATCTTATTCCAATGAGCGGCCAAATCTCTTTACTGTTTCCTCGGTGCCCCTATCGGAGATGGACTTGCCCAGTGCGAACTCAATAGCGTCCAGCAAAGCCATGACGCGAGCTTTGAAATAGGCATCAAAGTCATCATTAATGAACGCATCCCAGTCAATGAGATTCGATTCGATGACGGAGTTCACAGTGTTCGATGTCAGCTTTCTTAACGAATTTCGCTGAGTAGACGCTGGGGGCCGCGCCTCCAATTTCTGTGCCCGAATAGGAGTACGAGCACGTCGGTCAAGATGCATTCGGTGGTCAACATGGCGGGATCTATCTGCGAGCGGAAAACGAGCGGCGCTGCTAATGGTAGCGCCGCTCGCATCATCAAAGAAGAATCGTTATCGATTGTCTCTGGGACTTTTCGTTCAAAACCAGAGCATGTCGACTACTGCTTATCGAAGTACATCCACCCTACAGGCTGCATTAGATCGTAATAATCGACGGGCGTTTTGAAGCGAATCCTGCCCAAATAACCACGCTTTTCAGCAACCAACTGCATCTGTCTGCGTCACGGCAAACTCTTTGAATTGGCGTTGCGGCAAGTTTGTCTTAAGAAAATAAGGCTGTTAAGACAAACCCATTTTGACGTTTACGTAACGTCGACCATCGATCAAGCCGTATTATTCGGAGTTAGAATTATCGCCCCACGACGCTGAGCCGGTGACCATCCAATGATTTTTGGCATCGATATAGACATCGCCAATCTGATTGTCCAAGCATTCATCGGACTCGTTACCTTGGTGGCCTTGATTGTCGCATTCTGGCAAGGCAGCCAGAGCAAAAGGAACAGGGAGGACGACATCAAGCGGTATCAGCCATCCCGCATATCGGCATGGTACGAAGGGGGTCGAAACCGTACCGGTCAGCCCGAGGACAATCGATTCGTCTGGCAGTTCGTCGTGCTTCGAAACGAAAGCGAGTCCCCCGTCTACGACGCAATCGTCACCTGCGTCGGGATTAGCGGAGCCGGCCCCTCTTTCAAAGGAGAGGACAACCGCCCCGTTTTTCCCAACCGCGTCTGCGTCGGCACGCTTCCTCCTGGAGCATGGTACATATGGCTCCCGACGGAAGGGCACGGAATGGGAGTACGCACGGCGCCCGAAACGGCTTTCACCGACGCAAACGGAACATCGTGGGTTCGGCGAGGCAACGGAAGGCTCGAGGAGATTCCTATGGAGCCGGCCTCGTTCTACAGGCTGTCCCTCCCCTTGCCCTGGCGCGGATGCGAAAAGCTGACCGAGTAGCCCCTTGGCATCGTCGCTTCAAGCATTGGGTTTTCCGAACTGAGACGCGACCTTCTCCAGCCGTTCCGGATAACGGGAAAGTCAGAAACACTCGGGTCTACGGGGCGGGATCGCGAGGGCGACTCCGCCCTATTTTTCCGATGCACCCATGAATTGATGCGAGATCGGCATCGTTTCCTCGAAGCGCTTACTTACAGATCTATGTTGGACCATTTGCATGACTCCAAGTAGATATTAAAAAACCCGTTGCCGGAACAAGCCGGTAACGGGCTCACTTTGCTACAACGCTATAAAGAGTGCCAATATCGAAAGTCAATTTATAATCCTACAGCGATGTGAATTCACGATCGGACCTCGCATCGATGCACCGGGGCCGCTGTTCGTGACCAAGCCCGACCATGACGGCGAGGCGGTCGACGAGTTCAACGAACCGCGTTCGGGCATAAAGTTCAATTTGGTAATCGGTGAGATCCTGGCATAGGAGGCATGGATGGAAGTGAGGTCGATGTTGAGCGAAGACGGCCGAATCATCAGGGTGGACAACCCGTGGTGGTCGTTTTACATCGATACCAAGCTGGCCCCGGAGCTTGATAAGCACAGGTGCGGGAAATGGATGTTCTTCTTCAATGATATTGAGTTCGTAGAGGAGGTCTGCCGTGAAGCGGCTCTCGGTAAGGTGGTTGCTGAATGCAAGCACAGCTCCTGCGAGACCCTCGCGAAGGGCAGGCGCGGTGTCGCGTGCTTCTATTTGAATATGGACGACGACGAAGCGCATCGCCGCGTGATCGCATTCATGTTGGAACAAGACCTGATTCGGAGAACGAAGTCGGGAAAGCTGTTCAACATCGGCTTCAAGCTTGATGATCAGACGCGAGCGAGAGAATATGAGGCCGCTTTCAAGGCGCAGATCAGACTTGGCGACTTTATCGACCTTGAGTCTGGCGAGTTTCTTTAGCAATCCCGCTGTGATGCTACGTTAATTTACTAGTTATGATTCACAACTATCGGACGTTAAATTTCTGGTTGGGGCCGGTGGTCAAATCGATCCCAACCAATGGTTTTACAAACGATAAAGAGCGGTCTCCAGCTACTTATTTACCATTCTCGACAAGATAATCGAAGTCAATAAGTTGAAGTTGCTCTACGAACTTCTCCAAATACGAGACGACTTCCTCGTCGTTCACGAATAGCGGCCTGTCCTGCGTCAGTCCGCCTGATTTGTCCTGCGGATAGCGGAGACTGATGCCGTTGTCATCGATGTCGGCAATGGCATTTACAAAAGCACCCATGTTCTTGATGGTTCTATTGTCTTCACGGCACTTTTGCTTCGGAAACCTCGAGAGCAAGGAATTCCACAGGTTTCTAAGGCTGTGGTCTTTCTTAGGCTTAGCCCCACATTTTTTTATCGCCCTCTTGATTGAAAGCTCAATACAGTGCCTTGTGAGGAACATCACCGGAATCGCGTAGGAATGCTCCAGGAACACATACATGCCCGGCCTGTCGGTCGCTCTCCTCCCGGCGGCCGCAAGCTCCTTGGCGGCATTGAGGAAGGATTTAATGAATTCATCGTCGAACCTGTCGGCTTTAAGTTCGTCTTTCACTAGGGCAGACGAGTCCAACAGCGTGAAATACCTTAAAGTGGGGTCATCAAGGCCATCCATCTGAGGCTTCATGACCTGTTGATCCTTGTATTTAGGGAAAACATGGTCATTGAACACGCTATCCATCAGAGAATCCCTCCTGTCTTCGCGTCCATCCTCGCCCCCGACTTCGAGTCGATGAACTCGTCCACAGCCTCGCCATAATAGACCAATAGATAGTACATCTGAGCTGATGCGGTGCCCACAGCGATGCCAGAAACTCAGACGCCCATGAATGGCGGGGAAACGTTACGAGATGGATAACGCTCCAGAGCGCATAAGGTCCGGCTACTTTGCTCGACCGGCGACGAAGCCCCATTACAGTCAGAAACGAGCTATTCGATACCCCGTTGATGCATTTCCCGGTGTCGCATACGATGCAAGCAAGCCCGTCTGGGCCGCCGATCGGGCGCCCGCGTACGGCCGTCTTTCCCTGCCCCGAAGAGGGCCCGGGGGGTATTGCCGACGCAGGCGTCGCCGTTTCAGACGACTGATAGGAAACTGCCGGACCTCAGGGAAGATGGCCACGGCCAGGTAATGTGGGTGTCGCGGGAAACGGCTTCCGATCGACCGACGATTGGAGGATACCATGGCCAACAACGCAGCGCCCGCGAGGAGGGCCGTCCTCTGGCTCGATGTCGGGAAGTCCTTCCACTGGGCCCGAATGCTCACCCGGGACGGGCAGGTCGCCGTCAACCGCCCCGTCGCGAACTCCTAGCATGAGCTCGACAGGCTGTTCTCACTTGGTGACCACCGCCGCACTTACCGGCACAGAGCTATACGCCAGGCACAAGAAAAGCCGCCGTTAAAGAACGGCGGCTTTGATTCTCGCATATTTATTAAGAGCGACTAGAGCGTCTTGAGGTACTCCCCAAGCTCTTCCTCCCAGTCGGGCATGTGGAAC
>UQOQ01000041.1:0-16252 GCA_900542715.1 uncultured Collinsella sp. | reverse complement strand
CTGCGCTGGAAAACGCTTCGCGTTTCCTCAGCTCCGCACCCTTGCGGGTTCGAATCCCCCCGCGATGGGCCCAAAAAAGAAAGGCCCCCATAGCTGGGAGCCTATCAAATCAGTGGTGGGCGATGAGGGATGTCGCGTGCGGCTGACGCCGCCCGCTTTCGCTTCGGGCCTGCGGCCCTCGCGTGCTGCGCTGGAAAACGCTTCGCGTTTCCTCAGCTTCGTACCCTGTCGGGTTCGAATCCCATGCGCTGGGCCCAAACAAAAACGGTCCCCTTGCGAGGACCGTTTCCAATTCAATGGTGGGCGATGAGGGATTCGAACCCCCAGCCTTGTGCGTGTAAAGCACCTGCGCTAACCGTTGCGCCAATCGCCCGTGCGGAGAGAGTATAGCAAAACAATCGCCTCATTCATCTCATATCCATTAAAGGTAACCGGCGCGTGTCGGCGCGGAGCTGATTCAGTTGAGATTGCCTGAACATTCCGCCCCTCTTTACGCCCTCGGGTATACTCAAAAGCTACTGATTCGATTTGATACCCAGCAACAGCAGAGGGGATAGTATATGTGCGGTTTTGTCGGTTTTGTCGGTGGGACGGATAACCAATCCGAGGTGCTCACCAAGATGATGGACCGCATTGTCCATCGCGGTCCCGACATGGGCGGTCAGTTTATCGACGGCCGCGTTGCCCTGGGCTTCCGCCGCTTGTCAATCCTCGACCTGACCGAGGCCGGCGCTCAGCCCATGGCCAATGAGGACGGCAGCGTCGTTATCGTCTTCAACGGCGAGATCTACAACTTCCAAGAACTCCGTTCCGAGCTCGAGGCCAAGGGCTACAAGTTCCACTGCGGCGCCGACACCGAGAGCCTCCTGCACGGCTACGAGGAGTGGGGCGAGGCCGTCCTCGATCGCCTGCGCGGTATGTACGCCTTCGTCATCTGGGACAAAAAGAAGGACAAGCTTTTTGGCGCCCGCGACATCTTTGGCATCAAGCCGCTCTACTACTATCCCATGGCCGATGCGGGCGACGGCGCTCCGGGCGTGCTCTTTGGTTCCGAGATCAAGAGCTTCCTAGACTACCCGCACTTCCACAAGGCGGTCAACAAAAAGGCCCTGCGTCCGTACATGACGCTGCAGTATTCGGCAACCGAGGAGACCTTCTTCGAGGGTGTCTACAAGCTGCCGCCGGCGCATTACTTTACCGTAGACATCCCGACCGGCAAGATGAACATCGAGCGCTATTGGGATTGCGATTACTCTGCCGTCGAGAAGCCGTTCGAGGAGTACGTCGACGAGCTGGATGAGGTCGTGCACGAGAGCGTCGAGGCCCATCGCATCGCCGACGTCAAGGTCGCGTCGTTCCTCTCCGGCGGCGTCGACTCCAGCTACATCGCCGCTTGCCTCATGCCCGACAAGACCTTCTCGGTGGGCTTCGATTACAAGAATTTCAACGAGACTAACTACGCCAAGGAACTTTCTGACAAGCTCGGCGTCGAGAATGTCCGCAAGATGATTACCGCCGACGAGTTCTTCGGTGCGCTCGAGGACATCCAGTATCACATGGACGAGCCGCAGTCCAACCTGTCTTCCGTGCCGCTGTGGTTCTTGGCCGAGATGGCCCGCAAGGACGTCACCGTCGTGCTTTCGGGCGAAGGCGCCGACGAGCTCTTTGGCGGCTACGCCTACTACGAGGACACGGTTCCGGTCCGCAAGTACAAAAAGATGGTGCCGCTGCCCATCCGTCGCGCGCTCGGTAACCTGGCGTTGCATATGCCGTACTTCAAGGGACATAACTTCCTGGTCAAGGGTGCCGAGATCCCTGAGAAGTCGTTCCTGGGACAGGCTCTGGTTTGGCCGGAGCGCGAGGTCGACGGCGTGCTCAAGCCCGAGTACAACACCGGCGATGGCGCCTTCGAGCTTGCCGCTCCCATCTATGCGCGCGTGAAAGGTCAGCCCGAGCTGGTCAAGAAGCAGTACCTGGACATGAACATGTGGCTCCCGGGCGACATTCTGCTCAAGGCCGACAAGATGTGCATGGCGCACTCGCTGGAGCTGCGCGTGCCCTTCCTGGACCGCAAAGTCATGGAGTTCGCCGAGCATATTCCCGACCGCTACCGCATCAACGAGAACGGCAACAAACAGGTACTCCGCCACGCTGCCAACAAGTCGCTGCCCGATGAGTGGGCCACCCGTCCCAAGGTGGGCTTCCCGGTGCCGATTGTCTACTGGCTGCGCGAGCAAAAGTGGTACGACTATGTCAAGGAGTACTTCACCGCGCCGTGGGCAAGCGAGTTCTTCGATACCGACGAGCTCATGCACCTGCTCGATCTGCACTTTGCGGGCAAGGGCGATTTCCAGCGCAAGATCTATACGCCGCTCGTGTTCCTGGTGTGGTACAAGCGCTTCTTTATCGACGAGGACCAGCCCGCTGTTCAGGCTGCCTAGCCTCGGCTTACGAACGCCTGCGCGTAACGGCTCCTCCGGGAGCCGTTTTTGCGTGGGTGCGTTTCAGTTACTATAAAAACCGTCCCTGCCAAATGGCTGAGAAAGGCGAAAGATGCACCATTCGGATTCCGCGACCGTGACCACGGTCGATACGCTTGCCAAGCTTCTCGATGTGTGCGGCGAGCTGCGCGCATCAGAGCAGGTTGACGAGCGTGCCGTGACCGGCTGCTCGTTTGATTCGCGCGCGGTCTCGGCAGGTGACGTGTTCTTTTGCAAAGGCGCTGCCTTTAAGCCCGCGTTTTTGAGTATGGCGCTCGATGCGGGCGCCGTCGCATTTGTGTGCGAGGAGTCGCTGGTCGAGTCTCTGGAGCCGCTGGCGAAGGAGAACGGCGCGGCGATGCTGGTCGTGGACAGCGTCCGCACGGCCATGGCCCTGTTGCCGCCGGAGGTCTACGACCGTCCCGACCACGACGTCAAGATCGTGGGCATCACCGGTACCAAGGGAAAGACCACGGCCGCTTTTATGCTCCAGTCGATTATCAAAGCGGCGGGCGAGTCCTGCGGCATGATCGGCTCGGTGAGTACCGACGATGGCATCGAGTGCTACGAGAGCACTAATACCACGCCAGAGGCCCCCGAGGTCTGGCGCCATATCGCCAACTGCCGTGAGTCCGGTCGCCAGTCCATGGTCATGGAGGTCTCGAGCCAGGCGCTCAAGTACCAACGCGTCGAGAATCTGCCGTTTGACGTGGCGTGCTTCCTCAACATCGGGCGTGACCACATCTCGCCGATCGAACACCCCACGTTTGAGGATTATTTTGAGAGCAAGCTCAGGATCTTTGACCAGGCAAAGACCGCCGTGGTGAACCTGGGCACCGAAGAGGTTGACCGTGTGCTGGAGGCAGCGTCGACGGCCGAGCGCTTGGTGACCGTTGGCGTCGAGCATCCCGAGGCAAGCCTGTGGGCAAGCGATGTCCGCATGGTCGGCTTTAACATCGAGTTTAACCTGCATGGCCTGTGTGCCGACGAGTCCGAGGCGGGGGAGAAGGTCCTGCTGGGTATCGCGGGCGACTTTAACGTGGAAAACGCGCTGGTCGCTATCGCCGCTGCGCACGAGATCGGCATCGGTATCGAGGCTATCAAGAAGGGCCTCTCCAAATTGCGCGTGCCTGGTCGCATGGAGGTTGTGGAGTCGAAGGATGGCCGCGTGATCTGCGTCGTTGACTATGCGCACAACCAGCTTTCGTTCCGTTCGCTTTTCTCGTCGGTCAAGCGCGCGTTTCCCACTAGTCCAGTCATTGCAGTGTTTGGCGCTGCCGGCGGCAAGGCGCAGGAGCGCCGCGAGCAGCTTCCGCGCGAGGCCGCACCATATTCCGACCTGATGATTTTTGCCAACGAGGACCCGGCTCACGAGGACCCGATGAAGGTCTGTCGCGAGCTTGCCGAACACGTTCCCGACGATACGCCGAACAAGATCATCCTCGATCGCGAAGCCGCTGTGCACGCGGCGTTCAAGGCGGCGCGCGAGGAGTACGTCAACCCCGATGCTCCCACCATTGTCTTGCTGCTGGCAAAGGGTGACGAGGAGCTCATGCACGTGGGTGACGAGTTCGTGCCCATCGAGAGCGACCTTTCGTTGGCCAATCGCCTGATCGATGTTACCCAGTTTGACTAATGAACCATGATGGCGAAGGCGCCCTGAGTGCGCTGTCGCCATAAACGTGTTCCCTCAATCAAAACATGCCGTCTAAGCCCAAACCCTTCTACGTAAATGGAGTAACCATGTCCCACAACACCCTGCCGACCGTCGCCGAGCTTTCGGGCGAGATGCGCGAGCGCTTGGCCAAGGTCAAGTACGTCTTTACCGACCTGGATGCCACGATGCTCGCACCCGGCTCGTGCGTGCTGCGCGACAACGACGGCAACCCCTCGACCAAACTCGTCGAGGCCGTCGTGGCACTTGCCCGCGCTGGTATTCAGGTGGTTCCCACCTCGGGCCGCAACCGTACCATGATCCACGAGGATGCGCGCGTGCTCGGCCTCAACTCCTACATTGGTGAGATGGGTGGCCTGGTCATGTACGATCTCAAGGCCAACGATTGGGAGTATCTGACCGGCGATATGCCCTACGACCCATCTTGCGGTCTCACGCCGCACCAGGTGATCGAGCAGACTGGCGTGTGCGAGAAGATCCTCGCCCGCTGGCCGCACAAGATCGAGTATCACAACGACATGTCGACCGGCTACAAGTACCGCGAGGTTACCGTCGGCATGCGCGGCGACATCCCCGATGACGAGGCGCAGGCCATTCTCGACGAGGCCGGCTGTGGCCTGGTGTGGGCCTGTAACGGTCACCTGACGCATCTGTCCAAGCCGACGACGCTCGAGCTCGATCGCGTCGAGGACGGTCGCGCATTCAACATCAACCCCGCGGGCCTCAACAAAGGCGTCGCCATTGCGCGCTTCTGCGAGCACCTGGGGATCGAGCGCGAGGAGACGCTCGCGCTCGGCGATTCCGAGTCCGACTTCTACATGGCCGATCACGTGGGCACGTTCTGTCTGGTCGAGAATGGCCTGACGAGCGCCGGCGCGCCCGAGTTCCTGACTGCTTGCGAGAACGCTTTCGTTACGCGCGGCAAAATTGTCGACGGTTGGGCGGCGACGGCAGAGCTGCTGGTCGCGGCGCGTTCGTAGCGCGGCGTCGCCGCACTTGGATATGTCTTTTCGAGAGAGACTGGTGAGGTAATGTCCGATATCGAGAATCCGGCAGGCGACACGCGCCCGATTGGCGTGTTCGATTCTGGTTTGGGCGGTCTGACGGTTGCGCGCGCCATCGCGACGGCGCTGCCGCATGAGTCCGTCTACTACTTCGGCGACACCAAACGCTGCCCCTACGGCACGCGCACCGAGGATGAGGTGCGCTCGTTTGCGTTGCAGGCGGGCCGTTGGCTGTCGAAGCACGACGTCAAGATTATGGTCATCGCCTGCAACACGGCGACAGCTGCGGCCTTGCGTCTGGCCCAGCAGGTGCTCGACGTTCCCGTGATCGGTGTGATCGCCCCGGGCGCACGCGCCGCCATTAACAGCACGCGCACGCGTCGCGTGGGCGTGCTCGCCACCAACCTCACCATTCGCTCGGGCGCCTACACGCGCGCCATCCAGGATTTGGATGCTGGTGTCGATGTGTATGGCTGCCCGGCTTCGAGCTTTGTCGAGGTCGTTGAGCATGAGCTCGCCTCGGGCGCGCATCTGCAGGAGCAGTGGCTCGAGAACGAGGATATTTTTGATACGCCAGCCGTTCGCGCGCTGGTCGGCGCCACAGTCGAGCCGCTGCACGATCGTGGCATCGATACCGTGGTGCTCGGCTGTACGCACTTCCCGCTGCTGGTGGGTCCCATCCGCCATGCGCTAGGACCCGGGGTGCGCGTGGTGAGCTCCGCCGAGGAGACCACCCGCGAGCTGACCGATATCCTCACGCGCCGTGAGCAGCTGGCGGGCGATACCGCCGAGCCGCAGCATCGCTTTGCCACCACGTCTGACAACATTGCCGAGTTTGCGGTGGCGGGTAGCTTTATCTTTGGCCAGCCGCTCAAAAGCATCGAGCATGTCGATATCGACGAACTCGGTTAGGCTCGCAATGTCGCCGAAGCCCTTGCCACATCTTTTGCCGAAAGGATAGTTCCATGGAATACATGCAGGTCAACCGCACCAACGGCCGCGCCGCCAATGAGCTGCGCCCCGTTAAGCTCACCCGCGGCGTTATGAAACACGCCCACGGCTCGTGCCTGGCGGAGTTTGGCGACACGCGCGTACTGTGCGCCGCCACCATCGAGGAGGGTGTGCCGGGTTGGCGCAAGGGCGCCAAGGCCGGCTGGGTAACGGCGGAATATGCGATGCTGCCGGCCTCGACCGGTAAACGCTGCAAGCGCGAGCATGCCAACCGCAAGGGCCGCTCCATGGAGATCGAGAGGCTTATCGGCCGCAGTCTGCGTACCGTCGTCAACATGAAGGCGCTCGGCGAGTATACCATTACCGTCGACTGCGATGTGATTCAGGCCGATGGCGGCACGCGTACGGCGAGCATTACCGGCGCCTGGGTGGCGCTGCACGACGCCCTCGCCATGTGGGTCGAGGCGGGCAAGATCGAGCGCATCCCGCTTACCGGCCAGGTGGCTGCAATCTCCATGGGCGTTGTCGACGGCAATACGCTGCTTGACCTCGATTATTCCGAGGACAGCCATGCCGAAGTCGACATGAACCTCGTCGCCACCGACACCGGTGAGATGATCGAGCTCCAGGGCACTGGCGAGCAGGCGCCCTTTGACCGTAAGCGCCTCAACGCCCTGCTCGACTTGGGCGACAAAGGCATCGCCGAGCTCATCGAGCTTCAGCGCCAAGCCATCGCCTAACCTGCCAAAAAGGGACAGGTTTATTTTGGCAGGTTTTATCTGGGAAAACGTCGAAGTATAAGACTGCCGTTGATTGAGAGGGGAGAGGCGGAGGCCCTCGTCGCCCTCGGCGCGGCATTGCTATAGAGACAAGGAGACCACTCATGGCACTTGAGAAGATCGACATCGACACCCTCGACCCGGCGGCGACCATTGTCGTGGCAACGGGCAACGCCCATAAGCTCACCGAGATCGAGGCCATTTTGGGCAAGGTCATGCCCGAGGTTCGCTTTGTGGCGCTCGGCCAGCTGGGTGATTTCGAGGATCCCGAGGAAAACGGCACGACGTTTTTGGAGAACGCCATCATCAAGGCGCAGGCTGCCGTCGAAGAGACGGGGCTCATGGCCATTGCCGACGATTCGGGCCTGGTCGTCGACGCACTGGACGGCGAGCCGGGCGTGTATAGCGCGCGCTATGCGGGCGTGCACGGAGACGATGCCGCCAACAACGCCAAGCTTCTCGTTAACCTGGAAGGCGTGGCGGACGAGGACCGCACCGCGCGCTTTATGAGCGTCGTTGCGCTTATCGACACGGATGGTCTGGTCACCTATGGCGAGGGCGCCTGCGAGGGCGTTATCGCACACGAGGGCCGCGGCGATCACGGCTTTGGCTATGACCCGCTGTTCCTGCCGGTCGACACGCCGGGCAAGACCATGGCCGAGCTGACGGCGGACGAGAAGAACGCCATCAGCCATCGTTTCCACGCGCTCGAGCATCTGTCCGCCAAACTGACGGGCGAGGAGTAGGCCGTGCGTGCGGTGGTGCAGCGCGTACTCAACGCCGGCGTGACGGTCGACGGCGAGTGCGTGGGCAAAATTGGGCGCGGCTATCTGGTGCTGCTGGGCGTGGGCCACGGCGACACGCGCGCCGAGGCCGATAAGCTGTGGGGCAAGCTCCGGGGCTTGCGCATCAACGAGGACGAGAACGGCAAGACCAACCTGGCACTTGCCGATGTCGACGGCGAGGTGCTCGTGGTGTCGCAGTTCACGCTGTTCGCCGATTGCCGTCACGGCCGCCGCCCGTCGTTTACCGATGCAGGCGCCCCCGATGTTGCCAACGAGCTCTACGAGTACTTCCTGACGCTCGTTCGCCAAGATGTCGAACACGTGGCGCACGGCATCTTTGGTGCCGATATGAAAGTCGACTTGGTCAACGACGGCCCATTCACCATCGTCTTGGACACCGATAGTCTTTAGGTTACGCGGTTTTACCAAACCGCGTAACAACTGGTCATGCGAGGTTGTCGTCTGGTACGTATTTGGGACGGGGTTTATTTAGCTACTTGCGTATGGCGGCAGCAGGGTGCTATAGTATTAGAGTTTTGTCTATCTTAGGGGTATTATCCCCTTTTTGAATTGCATCTTCTGGAGGCCCTGTTCATGGAAGAGATGGAAGTCAATCACGTCGACGACATCCACGAGAAGCTGACCGATATGGTGGGCGATCGCGTTAAGGTGAAGGCCAACATGGGCCGCACCCGCGTCGTCGAGCGCATGGGCACCATCAAGAGCGTCCATCCGGCAGTCTTTATCGTCGAGGTCGACGAGCGCCGTGGCCGCAAGTCGCGTCAGTCCTACCAGTATATTGATGTTCTCACCGGCCAGGTCGAGCTGTTCGACCCCGAGAGCGGCGAGCACATTTTTACCCCGCTCGGCAATCAGCTCGAGGAGCACTAGCGGTGACCGATTGGTCCCTGACCCTTTCCGCGCCGGCAAAGATCAACCTCTATCTGGGGGTTCATACCGAGCGTGACGACCGCGGCTACCATAAGGTCGATTCCCTGATGGCAGCCGTCGGTCTTGTCGATACCGTGACGGTTACGCCGGCACAGGCGCTGACCGTCCAGACGATTCCGACATCCGACTTTCCCATGCAAAAGAATACGGCGTATCGTGCTGCGCTCGCTATGGCCGAGCATTATGGTCGTGAAGCCAACGTCTGCATCACGATCGAGAAGTGCATCCCGTTGTGTGCCGGCCTGGGCGGTCCTTCGACGGATGCCGCGGCGGTCATTGTCGCCTTGGCAGAGCTGTGGGGTATCGACCGTGCCGATCCCGCGCTGGACAACATCGCGCGCGGCATTGGCGCCGACGTTCCCTTCTTTTTGCATGCCAGCCCTGCATTTTACGTGGGTGGGGGAGACGTGCTGGCAACCGAGTACCCCGCACTTCCCGCGACACCCGTCGTGCTGGTTAAGCCGCGCGAGGCAAGCGTTTCAACAATTGAAGCCTATCGACGTTTTGACGAGACCCCAGCGCCTGCGGACAAGCCCGGAGCGATCGCATCTGCCCTTCGCTCGGGAGACGCAGAGGCGGCCTACGCGCTCGTCCACAACAACCTGGGTGTCATTTCCGCGCAGATGGAGCCGCGGATTCAAACGGTGCTCGACTGGCTTCGTTCACAGGACGGTACCATTGCCACAAACGTGTGCGGTTCGGGTGCCTGCTCGTTTGCTCTCTGCGATAGCGCCGCCACGGCAGCCAATCTTGCGGCGACGGCTCAACAAAACGGCTGGTGGGCTTATGCAACGGAGCTCGTTTCCGACACGGTTCGCATTGAAGCGCCAAAGAAATAAAAATTTATCTAGCACGCGGCGAAAATCTTTGTTACTATAGTCGAGCTAACGGGTTGTGGCTCAGTTTGGTAGAGCACTGCGTTCGGGACGCAGGGGTCGCTGGTTCAAATCCAGTCAACCCGACCAGAGCATGAGGAGGGACCGCTTCTTGCGGTCCCTTTTTTTAGCTATTGTTGTGATACCGCGATACCCGCGGTATACTCATTCGAGCTTGTCTCGCTGTATTGTGGAGGTCTACATGTTTGGACTGAGGGCTCCTGAGCTCATCATTATTCTCGTCGTTGTCCTGATTATCTTCGGGCCCAAGAACCTGCCGAAGCTCGGCAAGTCCCTCGGCTCTACCGTCAAGAATATCCGTGAGGGTATGGAGGGCGACGATAAGGCCGAGACCAAGCAGGCCGAGGAGGTCGTGGTCGAGCAGTCCGAGGAGGACAAGGAGATCGCTGAGCTCGAGGCCAAGCTCGCTGCTGCCAAGAAGAAGCAGGCAGAGGACAGCGACGCGGACGCAGAGTAGTCCCATCCCTTTGGGGTGAGCACCTGACCGGCTTGCCCGCAGGCTAGCCGGTCTTTTTCGTTTTGTTGACAGTTGATTGTTTGATCAGAGTTGGGGAGATATCCGTATGGACGCAAGCCAGATCGTACTGACCGCTGAGGGCCGCCAGAAGCTCGTCGAGGAGCTCGCTTGGCGTGAGGGCGATTACGCCAAGGAGATCGTCGAGGACATCAAGGAAGCCCGCGCGTTCGGCGACCTTTCGGAGAACTCCGAGTACGACGCCGCTAAGGACAAGCAGGCCCAGAACGCCGCTCGTATTGCCGAGATCCAGGCCATCCTCGCCAACGCTCAGGTTGCTGCCACCACGGGCGATCTGACCGTCTCCATCGGTTCCACCGTTTCTCTGATTGATCCCAACGGTGAGGTCATGGAAGTCACGCTCGTCGGTACCACCGAGACCAACTCGCTCGAGCACAAGATTTCCAACGAGTCTCCGGTCGGCCACGCCATCATCGGTCACGGCGAGGGCGACTCCGTCGAGGTCGTTACGCCTTCCGGCAAGACTCGCGTCTACACCATCGCCAAGATTGCACGCTAGACCACGGTCCCGCGTAAAGGTATGTTTTCGCTCCCTGGGACCGAATCCTGGGGAGCGTTTTAGTTTGAGGAGCTAACTTATGGCAGAGAACCAGAACGCCGCAGATCAGGCATCGACGCTCAACGACGAGCGCGCCACCCGCCTGGCCAAGCGCGCCGCCCTGTTCGAGGCGGGCCAGAACCCCTATCCCGAGCACTCTGAGCTTGAGGACTACGTTGCCGATATCGAGGCTAAGTACGCCGATCTTGCCGATGGTGAGGACACCGAGGATGTCGTGAAGATCGCCGGCCGTGTGGTCGCCAAGCGCGGTCAGGGCAAGATCATGTTCATCGTCGTGCGCGATGCGACTGCCGAGATTCAGCTGTTCTGCCGCATCAACGACATGGACGAGGCTGCCTGGAATACGCTCAAGGCTCTCGACCTGGGCGACATCCTGGGCGTGACCGGCGTGGTCGTGCGCACCCAGCGCGGCCAGCTTTCCGTTGCCCCTAAGAGCGCGACCCTGCTTTCCAAGGCCGTTCGTCCGCTGCCCGAGAAGTTCCACGGTCTTTCCGACAAGGAGACCCGCTATCGCCAGCGCTATGTCGACCTGATCGCCAACGACGACGTTCGCGAGACCTTCCGTAAGCGTTCGCAGATTCTCTCCACCTTCCGTCGCTTTATGGAGTCCGACGGCTACATGGAGGTCGAGACCCCCATCCTGCAGACCATCCAGGGTGGTGCCACGGCCAAGCCGTTCATTACCCACTTCAACGCGCTCGATCAGGAGTGCTACCTGCGTATTGCCACCGAGCTGCACCTCAAGCGCTGCATCGTCGGTGGTTTTGAGCGCGTGTTCGAGATCGGCCGCATCTTCCGTAACGAGGGCATGGACCTTACCCACAACCCCGAGTTCACCACGATGGAGGCCTACCGTGCCTTCTCCGACCTCGAGGGCATGAAGGCGCTCGCCCAGGGTGTCATTAAGGCGGCTAACAAGGCCATCGGCAACCCCGAGGTCATCGAGTACCAGGGCCAGACCATCGACCTTTCTGGTGAGTGGGCCAGCCGTCCCATGACCGACATCGTCTCCGACGTGCTCGGCAAGCAGGTCACCATCGACACGCCGGTCGAGGAGCTTGCTGCCGCAGCACGCGAGAAGGGCCTGGAGATTAAGCCCGAGTGGACCGCCGGCAAGATTATCGCCGAGATCTACGATGAGCTGGGCGAGGACACCATCGTCAACCCCACGTTCGTGTGCGATTACCCCATCGAGGTCAGCCCGCTTGCCAAGCGCTTTGAGGACGACCCGCGCCTGACGCACCGCTTTGAGCTGGTTATCGCCGGTCACGAGTACGCCAACGCGTTCTCCGAGCTCAACGACCCGGTCGACCAGGCCGAGCGCTTTGCCGCTCAGATGGCCGAGAAGGCTGGCGGCGACGACGAGGCCATGGAGTACGACGAGGACTACGTGCGCGCCCTCGAGTACGGTATGCCTCCCGCGGGCGGCATCGGCATCGGTATCGACCGCGTGGTCATGCTGCTCACCAACCAGGCTTCCATCCGCGACGTGCTGCTGTTCCCGCACATGAAGCCCGAGAAGGGTTTCCAGTCCGGTGCCGCTGCCGCCAAGGCTGCCGAGGCCGGCAACGCCGCGAGCCCGTTCGTTAAGTCGCTTAAGCCCACGCTCGATTACTCCAAGATCGCCGTTGAGCCGCTGTTCGAGGAGTTCGTCGACTTTGATACCTTCTCCAAGAGCGACTTCCGCGCCGTGAAGGTCAAGGCATGCGAGGCCGTCAAGAAGTCCAAGAAGCTGCTGAACTTTACGCTCGACGACGGCACCGGCACCGACCGCACCATCCTCTCCGGCATCCATGAATACTATGAGCCCGAGGACCTGGTCGGCAAGACCCTGCTTGCCATCACCAATCTGCCTCCGCGTAAGATGATGGGCATCCCCAGCTGCGGCATGCTCATCAGTGCCATCCACGAGGAGGAGGGCGAGGAGCGCCTTAACCTGATTCAGCTCGACGCTTCCATTCCCGCCGGCGCAAAGATGTACTAACTAGTTACGCGGTTCTACGAACCGCGTAACGGCTCGACGCTGCGCGGGCCGCATTTGGACAATCTGACGTTCAACTTCAAGGGCGCGACCAGAAGGTCAGCGCCCTTTCGTTTCACGTCACCTTGTCTCAAATGCGGCCCGCTCGCTGACTTATGCTCAACCTGCGGCGCCATTTTGCTTGAAGGCACCTTGCTCGCTCTGGCGGGCTTTCGCTGTCCGTCCTCTATCTGCGGTGTTGCCCTGGTTGGCACTTAGGGACGTTCCTTTTCTGCCGGCACTTGGGGACAGTCCTAGTCGTTGGGGATCTACCGACGCATTGGGGGTTTGCGCCTTCTATGCATGACAGTCGTCTCTTTTATGTTTCCTTTAGCCGTTGCTGCCTAGGATGGGGGTTAGTCGGTAGGAAGGGAGCGTCTATATGGACGACGCGAGCGAGCGTGCAATCGAAGAGGACATGCTCGATCAGTTCAATTACTTTGACGATGAGGATGAGGAGCTAATCGATCGTCGCGAGCCGGCATCGCTTGACTCATTTGATCTGGTCGATGAAGAGACTGATGAGGTTGAGGACGAATCAACGGAGTCCCCACAGTCTTCGCGCCTTGACTCGCTGCTTTCGAGAGCCCCCATGCACCACGGTGTTCGTGCCGGCGCACTCCATATGAAAACTGACTGGCACCAGATCGTGACGGCAGGCGATGAGCTTGCCGTCGATGCGCCGCTCACCGATAAGTCATCCATCATCTGCCGCACCGGTATGCTTATGCTTGCGAGCGGAACGGGTGCCTGGCGTGTACGCGATACCATGAATCGCGTCGCCGCCGTACTCGGTGTCACCGTCCACGTTGACTTAAGTCTTCTGTCGTTTGAGTGCACTTGCATCGAAGATGGCCACTGCTTTAACGAGGTTGTCAGCCTGCCCACAACGGGAGTCAATACCCATCGCATTTGGATGATGGAGAGCTTCCTAAAGGAAATCGAGACGTATGGGCGCCGGTTTACCGTGCACGAATACCACGAGATGCTCAAGACCGTTGAGAGTTCAAAACCCGATTACTCTCCCTGGCAACAGGGCCTTGCGGCAGCTTGTGCTTGCGGCGCCTTCGTCTTTTTGCTCGGCGGCGGCCCTATCGAGATGGCCTGCGCATTCGTAGGCGCTGGTGTTGGCAACTTTGCTCGCTCTCATATTCTCAAGCAGGGTCTTGGCCAGTTTAGCGCGCTGACGATTGGCGTTGCGCTCGCTTGCGTTTCGTATCTGCTGGCATTGCTCGGCCTTGGCCAGGTCGTACCGGGGGCAATGTCGCACCAAGAAGGCTATATCGGCGCCATGCTCTTTGTGATTCCCGGCTTTCCCCTCATTACGGCAGGCCTCGACATCGCTAAGCTCGATATGCGAAGCGGCATTGAGCGTCTTTCGTATGCCGTGTCGATTATTGTGATGGCGACCCTTGTGGGCTGGATGGTTGCCGAGTGTGTGGGGCTGGCACCGGATGATTTTGCCCCGCTCGGCCTTTCGCCGCTTGCCCTTACGCTCCTGCGCGTGGTGATGAGCTTTGTTGGCGTATTCGGCTTCTCGGTGATGTTCAACAGCCCGATAAAGATGGCCGCGGCAGCTGGGCTGATCGGCGCCGTGTCCAATACCTTGCGCCTTACGCTCGTCGATGCGCCGACGCTGTTTCCCTTTCTGGGCCTGAGCGTAGGTATGCCTCCCGAGGCGGCAGCGTTTATCGGCGCGCTGGTATCGGGGCTGCTCGCGAGCTTAGCCGAAATCAAGCTCACCTACCCACGTATCGCCCTCACGGTGCCATCGATTGTCATTATGGTGCCGGGCTTGTATCTGTATCGCTCGATGTATTACATGTGCACCTTCGACACGGTCAATATGCTCGGCTGGTTTGTGCGTGCAGTGCTCATTGTGGCGTTTCTGCCCGTTGGCCTGGGCGTGGCGAGAACCCTCACCGACTCTCGCTGGCGCCACACCAGCTAATTGGTGCAAATGAAACTGATCCGCAAAACATGAACGTGGATAATCTCCCGTTTTTGGCCTGTTTACGGGCTCAAAACGGGAGATTATCCACGCTCGTGGAATGGGTGTCCGAAAATCCACGCTCGTTGGGCCGATGCAGACGCACCTGGCGATTCCTTTTTTGTAGACGTTGTCGCGCGGCTACGGGCGGGAAAGGTCCCAACGGTTAACATATACTCCATATGGGTAAAGAGACCAAAGCGCTGCCGCGGGCGGCGCTTTGCGTTTGAAAAAACTAGCTCGTCTAAGAGGAACTAGCATGTTAGACCGTTTTACCGATCGCGCGCGCAAGGTCATGTCCATGGCCAAGCAAGAAGCGCTCGATCTTCACTCAAATAAGGTGGGTACCGAGCACCTGCTGCTCGCGCTCGCTAAGGAGGACGAGGGCATTGCCGCCGAGGCACTGCGTTCGCTCGACATCTCCTACGATGACATCATGGATACTCTCAAAGAGGTCCAGACCACGGTTCCCGAGCCCAGTGAGGAGACCGAGGCGGCCAAGCTCGCCTTTACGCCGCTCGTCATTAGCGTGATGGAGCGTTCATTCCGCGTGGCGCGTGAAAACAACCAGACCTACGTGTCGACCGAGCACTTGCTGATCGGCATCGTCGAAGAGGGCAACGGCATGGCCATGGACATCCTCATGCGCCTGGGTGTGTCGTCTGCTTCCATTAAAAAGGCCATCGAAAAGCTCACTGCCAAGGATCAGGACAAGAAGCGTCCGCTCGCTGGCGCTGGCGCTGGTCGTCCCGGTGCGGGCCTGCCGTTCTTTAGCGGCTCGGATGCCTCTCAGCAAAAGGGGAGCGGCACCGACACGCTCAAGCAGTTCGCCACCAACCTCACGCAAAAGGCGCGCGACGGCGAGCTCGATCCCGTGATTGGCCGCGAAAAGGAAGTCCAGCGCATGATGGAGATCCTTTCGCGCCGCACCAAGAACAATCCGCTTATCCTGGGCGATCCCGGCGTGGGCAAAACGGCCATCGTCGAGGGACTGGCGCAACAGATTGCTGCCGGCAACGTGCCCGAGAACCTCATGAACCAGAATATCTGGACGCTCGACCTGCCGGGTCTCGTTGCGGGCGCCAAGTATCGCGGTGAGTTCGAGGAGCGCCTCAAGAACGTGATCCAGGAGGCAACCGAGGCCGACGACGTCATCTTGTTTATCGATGAGATGCACACCATCATCGGTGCCGGTTCTGCCGAGGGCTCCATCGACGCGAGCTCCATGCTCAAGCCCGTGCTCGCGCGCGGTGCCTTCCAGATTATCGGCGCCACCACGGCCGAGGAGTTCCGCAAGTACCTCACCAAGGACCCGGCCTTCGAGCGTCGCTTCCAGACCATCGATGTCGAGGAGCCGAGCGTCGAGGACACGGTCAAGATCCTGACCGCGCTCAAGCCGCGCTACGAGGAGCACCACCATGTGCGCTATACGCAGGGTGCTATCGAGGCCGCCGCGAACCTTTCCAACCGCTACATTCAGGATCGCTTCCTGCCCGATAAGGCCATCGACCTCATTGACGAGGCCGGTGCCCGCGCCCGAATCGCCGCCAACCGCGCGCCCGAGCCGGTGCGCGAGGCTGAGCATCGCATAGAGGAGCTCAAGGCCGCCGCGCAGGAGGCCACCGAG
>UQOQ01000040.1:0-16266 GCA_900542715.1 uncultured Collinsella sp. | reverse complement strand
GGCGGCTGATCCGGTCCGACCGGGCCGCGCGGCAAGGAGATATATTGCCAGACCGCGAAGCCTTGTGGGACGTCAATTCCACTCTTCACAAGTCCTACACAACATATTGCTTTCTATAGCTAATAGAAAGACTGGTGCGGATCTTCCGCACGTATCAGATGATGACCCTTTGGTTCAGGAATATATAGAGATCGGTCACCTGTAAGTGTCTATCTACCCGCGCTTTTAGCAATGTAAACCGCGCTTCAGATAAAAAGAGGGAGCGCCGCGTACAACGCGACACTCCCCTAGCGATTCAAGAGAATCTATTAGGCCTCGAGAGCCTTCTTGGCGATGGTAGCCAGCTCGTTGAAGGACTCGATGTCCTCGTAAGCCATCTGAGCCAGGACCTTGCGGTCGAGCTCGATGCCGGCAACCTTCAGGCCGTGCATGAACTGAGAGTAAGAAATATCGTTCAGGCGAGCAGCAGCGTTGATACGAGTGATCCAGAGAGAACGAATCTCGCGCTTCTTGTTGCGGCGATCACGATACTGATACTGCAGGGAGTGCTGAACCTGCTCTTTAGCATGCTTGTAAGTACGCGAAGCGGCACCGTAGTAACCCTTCGCACGGTGCATAACGGTACGGCGCTTCTTCTTGGCGGCAACAGCGCGCTTAATACGTGCCATGTTCTATCAACTCCTAGATGGTAAAACGAAAACGGGAACGCGAACTTAGGCGAGACGCGACTTGATGACCTTGCGGTCGGCAGCGGCGATCTCGGTCTCCTGACGGAAGCCACGCTTACGCTTGGTGGACTTCTTGCTCAGGATGTGGCTCTTGAAAGCCTTGGCGCGCATAAGCTTGCCGGTACCAGTCTTGCGGAAACGCTTCTTGGTGCCGCTGTGGGACTTCATCTTAGGCATGAAATACTCCTTAATCGGTTACAGAACACTAGTTACTTGCTATCGCTTGCCGCTTTATCCTCATCGAAGGCGCCCTTAATCGGGGCGAGCAGCATAAGCATGTTACGGCCTTCCATCTTAGGCTTGGACTCGACCGTAGCGTAAGGCTTGAGATCCTCGGCGAGACGCTCGAGAACGTTAAGGCCCTGCTCCGGGTGAGCCATCTCACGGCCGCGGAACATGATGGTGATCTTAACGCGTGCGCCCTTCTTGAGGAAACGCAGAACGTGGCCCTTCTTGGTCTCGTAGTCGCCAACGTCGATCTTGGGTCGGAACTTCATTTCCTTGACCTCGACCTTGGACTGGTTCTTACGAGCAGCCTTGGCCTTCATGGCCTGCTGGTACTTGAACTTACCGTAGTCCATGACCTTGCAGACCGGCGGCTCCGCGTTGGGAGCGATCTCGACCAGGTCGAGACCCTGATCGTCGGCGACGCGCTGGGCATCGCGGATGGCGAACAGGCCGAGCTGAGAGCCATCGACGCCAATCAAACGACACGAAGATGCAGTGATCTCGTCGTTGATGCGGGTGTCATCAGACTTAGCTATTTTCCCTACCTCCATTCATAAAAAAATAACCCGGCGCTTCTCAGCAACCAGGTCGTACACATAGACTTCCTCGATTTGAGGAAGGGAATCTAAGTTGTATGACCAGTCAGCTACTCATTGGCGCCAAAAGGTGGGAACCCTCAGGTTCCTCTTTAGGGCATTGCGGGAACAACGCCTTGCGAATAATAACACGTACAGCGCGTTATCACATTACGTACACGAAAAAGGGACCTTGACCCCCTTGAACACTCGCTTGCATGTATGGTGCTCGAGACGAGACTCGAAGGGCCTTCGCTTCGCGAAGCCCCGGGCTTCGGGCGCGTGGCGCCCTCGCCACGCTCCGCTACAAACAGGCCACAGGCCTGTTTGCTTAACGCTTCGCGCGCTCACGCGAGTTCGGCACGAAAAAGGGGGCCGCAACCCCCTTGAACGCTCGCTTGCATGAATGGTGCCCGAGGCGAGACTCGAACTCGCACGTTGTTGCCAACGGTGGATTTTGAGTCCACTGCGTCTGCCAATTCCGCCACTCGGGCACGCAATGCGTGAGTTAGTTTATCACAGCTTTCTACCGATTAGTCCGAAAATGGAACTTCGAGCATTTCGATGAGTTCGACCGTGCGGAGCATCTCGCGCCGACGGCATCCGCGACCGTCGACCGAAGCCTCACCCATCTGGTTATCGTAAGGGTCCTCGCGCATGCCGTCGAAAGAGGGCTCAAACTCTGCCTGGAATCGATTGTTGGCCACCATACGCCACGGGTCGAGATTGCCAAAGTAGTGACGGCGGCGCCACTCCTCCCCCATCCTGCGAGCAGAAGATCCAAATGACACGTCGGCGTTGAGCCAACCGGTCTGCGGCGTATAGAACTCTGCCCAGTCGTGCGACCCCACCGAATCGGGCGCAACATACAGGCCGCTCTGCCAACGGGCAGGCACGCCCGCGATACGGCACATGGTGATAAACGTGAGCGCCATAACGCCGCAATCGCCGCGGAGCGAATGCGCGCAGTCATCGGCAATAGATCCCAAAAGCAAGTACGGCGGCTGATAGCGATAGTCGATATGCTGCGTCAGGTAATCATAGATAGCACGGGCGCGATCGAGCGGATCCTCGAGTCCGTCAACAACACTGGCCGTCAGCTGCTGCAGATACGGCGTAAATGCAATGTGCGGACGGTCCTCGGAAATATCCTCGGGCAGAGGCGCGTCCATACGCGGGTGAACCGGAAGTTTGCCACCGTAGACATCACAATAAGCAGCATCGATGTGATAACGATAGGTCACCGAAAATAAGTGCTCGCTCGAGGAAGACCACGAGGCGGTACGCGCCGAAGCATTCGCGGGAGCAACAGCGCCCTCCGGCGTCATGTCGAGAATCTCGACCCGAGACTGCTGACGGCAGGCAGCCGCGACGGGAAGCCAAGCGCAAACGGTCTCCCCTTCCAGAGCGCCGGGGACAGACACGGACGCTTTAAGCGTAATGACGCGAGCCAATCCGTTTTGCGACTCCATCTCCTTGAGCATCTCGTTGCGCAGTGCTACTCCGTCCGTAGAATCGGGCCGCATGCCGGGAACCTCTTTGGGATATACGCGAAGCGAATCGAGGAAGTTGTCGAGAACGAACAGTTCGCCATCGATAAAGCGCCAGTCAATACGCTTACGATTAATCAGGTCATCAAACTGCTCTTCGGTAAACTCTGGCCACTCCTCGCGAATCATCGCAATAGCCTGATCGCGCGACACCGAAAAATGAAGCGGCGTCTCGAGCATGCGATACCGCTCGGCACGAACACAAGCAGCCAGCGAAGGCTCGGGGTTCTGCTCCAAAAGGCGATCGCAGGCAGCAACAGCCTGCGTCAAATACCCCGCATCCTTAAGACGAAGAATCTCGGGCGGTAGCCCAATATCGAGATGGCGAAAATCATCACAGCAGACATCAACAGAGCAACCAACAGGACCTTCGTCAATAACCTTCCCATCCGAAGGCAGCACATTAATAACAGCCATACCAAAACTCCAAGTCACTAGAACGCTTGAAGCCCATTGTAGCGAGATAAAAAGAAAGCCCCAACAAGGGAGCCATCAACACCGCTGAACGGTAGTCAAATAAATAATTCAGCCTCGTAACCCTGCGGCGTTAAACGAAGGAAGCCCCGTCCCCCGGAGCTGTTTTCTTGGCGCGACTTCTGGCAAAGCCAGGTGAGCGCAAAGGAAACAGTGTAGGGGGACGGGGCTTCCGGCGGGAAGTTTAGCGACGCTTACGCCTTATTGACGGAGCCAAACTCCTCCATGAGCTCCTTGGTGCGGGCAACGATGTTGTCGCGACCAGGCTTGAGGAGCTTGCGGGGGTCAAAGCCCTTGCCCTGCTGATCCTTGCCAGCCTCGATGTACTCGCGGACGCCCTTGGCGAAGACGAGCTGCAGGTCGGTGTTGACGTTGATCTTGGAGATGCCCAGGGAGATGGCCTTCTTGATCTGATCCTCGGGGATGCCGGTGCCACCGTGCAGAACGAGGGGCAGGTCACCGGTCTGGGCCTTAATCTCGCCCAGACGCTCGAAGGAAAGACCAGCCCAGTCGGCGGGGTACACGCCGTGGATGTTGCCGATGCCGCAGGCGAGGAAGTCGACACCCAGGTCAGCGATCTGCTTGCACTCAGCAGGATCAGCGAGCTCGCCGCTGGAGGTCACGCCGTCCTCGGTGCCGCCGATGCCGCCGACCTCGGCCTCGATGGACATGCCCTTGGAGTGGGCAAGCTCAACGAGCTCCTTGGTGCGGTCGAGGTTAAGCTGGAAGGTCTCCTCGTGAGAGCCGTCATACATGATGGACGTGAAGCCGGCCTCGATGCACTTGAAGCAGTCCTCGTAAGAACCGTGATCGAGGTGAAGGGCGACGGGAACGGTAACGCCCGTGGCCTCGACGGCAGCCTTGACCATGTCGGCGCAGACCTTGAAACCGCCCATCCACTTAGCGGCACCAGCGGTGCACTGAAGGATCAGCGGAGACTTGGCCTCCTCGGCGGCCTGGAGAATAGCCAGGGTCCACTCGAGGTTGTTGGTGTTGAAGGCACCGAGACCGTACTTGCCGGCCTCAGCCTTCTTGAGCATGTCTGCTGCGTTGACGAGCATAAAAGAAACCTCCTGTAAGGTTGCTCCGATAACGCCTGAGATTTTACCACGGCGTACCCGAGCATAAACGTTCGTTTGTTCACGAATATCGTCCAAACAGACTTTTTTTGACCGTTTGCCCTACGGAATTGACCCGTTGGGGAAAAATAGCTTGACGTTTGGACGCTTCTCGTGCTTCAAAAGCCGACTATTAAGCTACATCCGCATGAAAGGGTTCTGCATGAGCTCGCGTGCCATGGTGGTCGAATCGCCATGACCGGTTAGGCAAACGGTATCGGGCGGGAGAAGCCGGGCGAGCTTGGAGAGCGAGCGCAGAATCGCCGCCTCGTCTCCTCCAGAAAGATCGGTGCGGCCGTGCCCGCCCGGAAACAGGGTGTCGCCCACAAAGGCAATGTCCCCCTGCTCGGTGACAGCAAACAAGACGATCCCGCCCGGCGTATGCCCTGGCGTCTCGATCACCTGCAGGCAGATATCGCCCACCTCGATAGCATCGCCCTCGGCGAGCAGGCGCGTCGGCTCACCCGGATCGGGCGTCTCGATGCCCCACATAGCTCGCTGTTCCTCGATATTCGCATGCGGCACCGCCACATCCTTAGCACACAGCTCATACTGGCAGCCCTCACCAGCGGTGGTTCGCACGCCGGCAACACCACCAACATGATCGGCATGGCCATGAGTGCATACGGCGCCAAGCACGTGTACGCCGGGGTGTTCGGCTCGAATATGCTCCACCAAGCGCTCGCCTTCCCATGCGGGGTCGATAATCACGCACTCATTGTCCGAAATGACAGCATAGCTATTGGTCTGAATGGGACCGTTTACGAGCGTCTCGATCTCGACCGATCCCTTGGGAGTTAAATCCAAGGACACAGCACTCATGTCCTTCTCCTCTCTATAGAACTCGAGGCATCAAACGATGCCTCGAGCATAGCGAATATCGATAATGTGGCACGTTCGTCGCGACTAAACGCGGCGCTTAAGCTGGGCTCCACCCTCGCCGGGCATCAGGCGGCGCGCGTCGTAGACCGAGTCAACGCTGCTGATAGAGGCCAGCAGCGGATCCAGACCACTCGCGTCCGAGATCTCGACCATAAAGCGCAGGGTTGCAATACCCTCGCGGTTGGTCGACGTAGCGGCAGAAAGGATATTGCCGCCCGCATCGCCAATGGCAATGGTGACGTCCTTGAGCAGGCCCATGCGGTCCAGGCACTCGACCACGATCTCGACCTGGAAGAGGGTGTCGGCAGCGCCGTCCCACTCCACTTCGATCATGCGCTCGGGATGCTCCATAAGACCCTTGACGTTGGGACAGTTGGCGCGATGCACCGAAACGCCACGACCGCGCGTGATGAAGCCGACGATGTCGTCGCCCGTCACGGGGTTGCAGCAATGAGCCAGACGGACCAGTAGGCCGCTGTTGCTCTCGCCCTTGACGATAATGCCGTTACTGGCGCTCTTGCCGCGCTTTTGCGGCTTGCGGTTGGAGCCGCGAGCAGGCTGCTTCACGACCTCGGCGATAGCCTCGGCCTTGGTGAGCTGTTCCTCGGGCTTGGGGTCCAAGATTTGCTCGACCTTATTGCCCACAGCGCGCGGGGCAACCTTGCCGGCGCCGACGGCGGCAAACAGGTCCTCGAGCTGCTTGAAGTTAAACTGCTCCGCCACGGCGTTGAGCGCACGCGTCGAACGCGGCGTAGAAATGCCATAGCCACGCTTACGCAGGTCCTTGGCCAGCATATCGCGACCAGCAGCAGCGTCGTCGTCCTTGGTCGCAGCGGCAAAATAGCGGCGGATCTTTGACTTGGCGGAAGGTGTCTTAACGATCTTGAGCCAATCACGCGACGGCTTGGAACTCTTGTTAGTCAGAATCTCGACACGGTCACCCGTCTTAATCTCGTGCGTGAGCGGAGCCACCGCACCGTTGATTTTGGCGCCGACGCAATGGTTTCCCACCTCGGTGTGAACGGCGTAGGCAAAGTCGAGCGGCGTGGAGCCGGCACGAAGCGCCATGACCTCGCCCTTGGGCGTAAAGACAAAAATCTCCTGATCGAAGAGGTCGACCTTCAGCGAATGCAGGTATTCCTTGGCGTCGGTAATCTCATCAGACGCAGCCCAATCGAGCGAATGTTTGAGCCAGTTAATCTGGTCGTCCAGACGCTGGGCATCATTGGTCTTAGACGCAGACGATCCGCCCGACTTCTTATATAGCCAGTGGGCGGCAATGCCGTACTCGGCCTGCTCATGCATCTCGTAGGTTCGAATCTGAATCTCGAGCGGGCGAGCCGTGGGGCCGATGACCGTCGTGTGGAGCGACTGGTAGTTATTGACCTTGGGCATGGCGATATAGTCTTTAAAGCGGCCGGGCATGGGGTGCCACAGCGTGTGCACCGCGCCGAGCGTGGAGTAGCAATCGCGCACCGAATGCGTGATGACGCGCAGTGCCACCAGGTCGTAGATCTCGGAGAATTCCTTGCCCTTGCGCTTCATCTTTTGGTAGATGGACCAATAGTGCTTGGAACGGCCGTTGATCTGGAAGTCCTCTAGACCAATGCGGTTGAGCTCATCGGTAAGCGTCTTGATGGTCTCGGCAAGGTAGCGCTCGCGGACCTCGCGCGACTCAGCCACCATGCGCGCGATGCGCTGGTAGGCATCGGGCTCCAGGTAGAAGAAGGACAGGTCCTCGAGTTCCCACTTAATAGAGCTCATGCCCAGGCGGTCGGCCAAGGGCGCGTACACGTCCATGGTCTCGCGCGCCTTAAACAGGCGACGATCCTCGCGCAGGGCTGCCAGCGTTCGCATGTTGTGCAGACGGTCGGCAAGCTTAACGATGATGACGCGGATGTCCTTGGACATGGCGAGGAACATCTTGCGCAGCGTGAGGGCCTGTTTCTCGTCCATGCTGTCGACTTCGATGTTGGTGAGCTTGGTCACGCCATCGACGAGCTCGGCCACCGTATCGCCAAACAGGTCGGAAACATCGGCAAGCGAGGTCTCGGTATCCTCGACGGTATCGTGTAGCAGCGCGGCGCACACCACGTCACAGTCCATCTTGAGATCGGCCAAAATGATGGCCACCTCGACGGGATGGTTGATGTACATCTCACCCGAGCGGCGCTTTTGGTTGCAGTGCTTCTCGGCAGCAAAGCAATAGGCCTGCTCCACCTTAGAAAAGTCGTCCTCATTCATATATTTGAGGCACAGGCGCTCCAGCTTGTCGTAGCTGTCCGCCATAATCTCGGGCGGCAGCTCATCGGCATGCTTATAGTGCTCCATCTCCGAGAACGGCTGGAGGGCGGAATCATGGGCGGTACGGGCTGCGGCATCCATCGAGGTCCCCTTCCCCTAGGCCCGCGGTACGATCGGGCGGTTAACTTTGGCTAGCATATCAGAAGCGCACGAATCGAGCGCCCAACTCCGGAAAGCCGAGAACTCCATGCGCGAACGCAAGCCCTCCAAATAGCGAATTGACCTGCTCAATTGCACACGGCCGGGGTTTTCGGCCATCGCGATGCGACGGGTGTCGTCAAACCCCGAAACGCGACAGAAGCCAAGCTCTTCGAAGATTCCCAGGCCACTTTCCACCGAGCGCTCGTCGACCGGCGTGCGGGCATCGATGGCAAGGCACATCTGCGCGATGTCGATATCGCTCGCGCTAAAGGAATCGTCCCCGGTCTTGCCGCGGTTGGAGCGCCACATGGTTTGCAGCGCGCGATAGAGCGTGACGAGCTCGTCGCGCTCGGGCGCATAGCAGTCGAGTAGGCGCTCGTTAATGCGGGCGTCGCGCGACGAATAGAGCAGGTGAATCACGGCGGGCTGTCCATCGCGACCGGCGCGGCCACTCATCTGGTTAAACTCAATCGCGCCAAACGGCATGTGATAGAGCACGACATGGCGAATATCGGGAAGGTTGACGCCCTCGCCAAAGGCAGAGGTCGAGACGATGCAGCTGAGGCTTCCGTCTCGGAATGCTTCCTCCACGCGGCGGCGATCGGAGCGCGCAAGCCCCGCGTTATAGAACGCGATATGGGTTGCGCAATCGGGCACACGCTTGCGCAACGTCTTGGCGAGCGCCACGGACTGGTCGCGCGAATTGACGTAAATGACGGTCTTCTCCCCCGTCGCCACGATCGACACCAAACGGTTCTCGCGGCTCGCAAGGTCGCGGTCGTCCTCGAGCTGCAGGTTCTCGCGCACCGTCTCGTCGACCACCGTGCGAGTAATCGGCAGCATGCGGGCAAGCTCGGCCACGACCGGAGCCGTCGCGGTGGCCGTCGCAGCCATAACAACCGGGTCGCCCAGGGCTTTGAGGATATCGGGCATGTCGAGATAGGCGCTGCGGTCGCCGCCCTTGGCAAGGCCGGCGTGGTGCGCCTCATCGATAACGACAAAGCCGATGCGGCCCGAACGCGCGAAGCGGTCACGGTGGATAGATAGGAACTCGGGCGTCGTGAGCACGATACCGGTGCGGCCCGAAGCTAGGCCGGCGAACACATCATCGCGTGCGGCCTCCACGGTCTCGCCGGTCAGCACGCCAACGCCAATGCCAAGCGCTGCCATCGTCGACGAGAGGTGATAGGCCTGGTCGGCAACAAGCGCACGCAGCGGATAGACAAAGATGCTCGCACGTCCGCGAAGGACAGCCTCGCGCGCAGCATGTACATGGAAGATGAGAGACTTGCCGCGGCCCGTTCCCATAACGGCCAAGACGCTCTGGTGGTCGGCCAAGGCATCGAGCGCCTCAACCTGCGCGCGGTGCGGCTGGTTCGATCCGATAAAGCTATGGATAAGCGAGCGCGTGAGCTCGGTATAGGAAAGCTGGGCGAGCGTCTCGCGCTTACGCGACTCCAGGCGCAGGCCGGAATCCGCCGGCTGCACGCCACGACGAAGCTCGCATGCCGGATCGTCGACGCTGGGCAGCGCGGTATCGCGGACCAGAACATCCTTGATCATGAGCTTGGGCTTCACACGCCCCTGCCAATGCTCGGCAACGGCCTCGAACACCAAGTCGACAGCGCTATCGCAGTTGATGAGCTTATCGATTTGCGGCACGCGGAACATAATGGCCGGCACACTCGCGGCGCCATCGGTCGCCACAAAGCGCATGTGCTCGCCGGTTTTGCCCACCACGGCGCGGTCGCACATCGTCACGCCCTCGGCAGCCAGCAGCGGCACCTTGTTGCCCTGGCCAAACGGCTCAAGACGGGAGATCTGCTCGATGGTCTCGATATTCAGCTCGGAAAGGTCGACGGTGGCGGCGACCTCGTCGGTGTCTTCAAAGTCCTCGGCGGGAAGCTCCGATAGCACGGCGGAAAGGCGGCGGCGGAACTCATCGAGCTTGGATGCCTCGATGGTCACACCCACCGCACCGGCATGTCCGCCGCGACGAATCAGCAGGTCGGAACAACGCTCGACGGCGTCGAACAGGTTGACCTTGCCCACCGAGCGACCCGATCCGTGCGCAACGCCGTCCTCAATCGAGAAGAGCAGCGCCGGCACGTGATAACGGTTGGTCAGGCGGCTCGCTACGATACCCTTGACGCCCTCGTGCCAGCCCTCGCCACCCACGACGATTGCGCGACCGCCGTCATAGGTCTCCTCGACCTTTGCCATGGCGTCGCGTGTGAGCTCCGCCTCGATCTCGCGACGCTGACGGTTGATTTCCTCGAGCTCGGCTGCCAGTGCACTTGCCTCGATAGGATCGCGGGCAAGCAGCAGGTCGAGCGCCAGCTTGGGATCAGCCATGCGGCCGGCAGCATTCAGACGAGGGATGAGCGAAAACGACAGGCCGTCGGCCGTAATGGTAGAAAGGTCGGCCTTGGCAAGTGCGGCAAGCGCGATATAGCCGGGACGGGCCGTCACGCGCATCTGCTGGATGCCCTCGGCGACCAGTGCGCGATTCTCGGGCGTGAGCGGCATCATGTCGGACACGGTGCCCAGCGCCGCGACCTCGATCAGCGAACGCCAATACGACGGCTTGCCCAAACGCTCGCCCAGGACCTGCACCAGCTTGAGCGCCACGCCGGCACCGGCAAGCTCGCGCGAGGGACCCTCGTCCTCGAGCTTGGGGTCGGTCAGGGGCACGCCCTGCGGCACCTGGTCGGACGGCTCGTGATGGTCCGTGACCACCAAATCGATCCCCAGGCTCTCCAGATAGGAGACCTCCTCCTTGGCGGCAATGCCGTTATCGACGGTCACGATCAGGTTGGGTTGGGCGAGCTCGTTGACGCGGTCGAGCGCCGCACGCGACAGGCCGTAGCCCTCGTCAAAGCGATGCGGAATAAACGGCGTGACGTTGGCGCCAAACGAACGTAGCGCCTCGGTCAACAGACAAGTCGACGTAATGCCGTCGACGTCAAAATCGCCAAAGACGGCGATGCGCTCGTGGCTGCGAATAGCACGCTCAACACGGTCGGCGACGACCGCCATGCCCGGAATAACGAGCGGATCCGCCCAGTCGCGATCGAGCGAAGGCGTCAAAAACAGCTGGCCTTCCTCGATGGATGTAATGCCGTGCGCAACCATAATGCGTGCCACCAGCCCGGGTATGCCTAGGCCAGCCGAAAGCTCCTTTTCGAGCTCGGGGTTTTGCCGAGCGACCGCCCAGCGATGCGTCGTCTTAAGCGATGACATAGGCGCCCACCCCCGATAGGGGCAGGTCGCCGCGATACCTCTCACGGTTCATAGCGATGAGTCCTCTGTGTATGCCCGCTTCGGCAGGCAGATCTGTTGAACGGATTTATTATACCGTGCAGAGCAGACGCAAATCGCCGCAGCACGCCGCGGTTTCGGTAAACGATGCCGGTAATAGCCTCGAAATATTCGAGCGTTTCTGACGCACGGACGCATGCGAGCGTCTAGCATATCCATTCAAAACGGATTCACGGGCAAAGGGAGTCACAAGCGCATATGAAGCAATGGGTTGGACTGGGCAAGTTTCTCGCGGGGCACATGCAGGTCATCGTTCCGATTTGCGTGGCGCTCGGCGTGCTCTTTCCCCAACAGATTAGCGTACTCAAGCCCATCGTTCCCACCCTGTTTGCCTTTATGACGTTTCAGGGTGCGCTCAGCAACACCTTTCACCAGGTAACCGAGGTGTTCCGCCGTCCGCTGCACCTGGTCTTGGCGTTACTCGTCTCGGCGGTGCTTATCCCTATCGCAGCCTATGCCATGGGATCGTTATTCTTTGGCTCCAACCCCAACCTTGTCTGCGGCATCGTGCTCGAATACAGCGTGCCCGTGGCCGTCACCGCTTTTATGTGGATCAGCATGTTCGGCGGCAACGGCCCGCTCGCGCTCACCATCATCCTGACGTCCTCGGTCATCTCACCTGTGACGATTCCGCTTACGCTCAAGCTCCTGCTGGGCGCCACCGTCTCGATCGACGTGCCGAGCATGATGCAGAACATGGCCTTTATGATCGCCATCCCCGCTGTGCTCGGTATTGTCATCAATGAACTCACGCGCGGCTGGGGCCACGAGAAACTCTCTCCCGCGCTCTCGCCCGCCTGCAAGTTCATGATGATGGGCGTCATCGCGTCCAACTCCACCGCTATGAGCGAGTACGTGCTGCACATAAACGCGGTGCGCCTGGAAGTCGCCCTCTTTATTTTGGTCTTCGCCATCAGCGGCTTTGTCGTCGGTTTTCTGGTCGCACGTGCGCTGCATCTGCCATATAGCGAGACGACTACCATGTGCTTTACCTGCGGCATGCGCAACATCTCTTCGGGTGCCGTCATCGCCACGCAGTACTTTCCGGGCGAGGTCGTGTTCCCCGTCATGTGCGGCACGCTGTTTCAGCAGGTGCTGGCCTCGATTATCGGGCATCTCTTTGAGTGCCTAACCTGCGAGGAGCGCGCCGCCCAGCGCAAGCGGGTCGAGGCTGGCCGCGACGCCATGGCGCGCTAGGCTGTCCGCATTACGTGGGTGTTAGTCTTGCTATACGAGCGTTTCCAGATGCGCACGCAGACGCTCAGCATCGATATCGAGCGTCGTCTCGGCATTGACTTGGGCCAAACGATAGCCGACAAAGTAGGGCGAAACCACCCAACGCGGCAGCGCCTTGGCAATGGTCCGACCGCCCAGGTGATAGAAGAACAAGTTGTACGACTCTGCGCGACCACCGTGGTGCCCGTTTAGGATATAGCGCAGAGCTACCTGGATCGCATCGGCAAAGAGATCCGCCTCGGCTTGGTCTCGTGCGTCATCGCTGGCGGCGATTCCCTGCGGGGCTGAAACGTTGATCTCAAAGAACCCCATGATCGGTTCGGTTGAGATATTGACCGAGATTCTCCCCTGTTGCCAGACATTGATGCCTTCGAAATTGGCAGAAGTCAGCGAAGTGTAGCCGTCTTCCTGCTCCAAACCCACAATCTGCATGTGCGGATGAACGAGACTACCGCCCGAGAGCGGACCCTTGTTCTTGTACATGAGAACGCTGCGATACTGCTGTGAATCGATCATCTGCTGCCAGCAACCCAGGGCAAACCGCATCACATGGTGGAGTTCATCCGGCTCATAGATCACCAGGTCGGCATCGTGATCGGCCGACTCGATCAGCACGGTCTGGCGAGTGGCCGGCAAGGTCTTAAACTTATTCTCGAGCCAGATGCAGCCACCGTCGCGCCGGATGATATTGGCGAGTTCCTCGGTATCGCAAAAGGGGCACGCGGTGCCGGGACGACGGTTGTCGTCGGGCTTACCGTTCGCCTGCTGAACGTCAAATACCAGCGCCACGGGTTATACCTCCAGCGGCACGATCTTGGTGCCATGGAGTTCGGAGACGCCCAGTGCCGCCGCCACGGTATCGCGATTGGCCGTGGAAATGCCGCCACCGGGAAGAATGGTCAGGCGGTCGCCCGCATACTCGACAAGACGCGACAGGTGCTCCAGGTTGTCCTCGATCGGCGTTCCGGCGGCACCACCATGCGTCAGGATGCGCGTGATGCCGCAGTCGGCGAGTGTGTCAATGGCGTCCAGCTGAGCCTCGGGCGAGAGCTGGTCAAACGCCATGTGGAAAGTGATGTCGATAGGATCGCGCTTGCACTCCTCGGTCGCGCAGCCCGTAGCCATCACGAGGGCGCCGAGGGTGAGCTCGTTGAGCGCCCAGCCGCCGGCACAGGGCTTGCAGCAGCCAAAGACCAGGCCGTCAACGCCGGCGCTCACGGCAAGACCCAAGTCTATCTCCATCATGCGCAGCTCGTCCTGGTTGTAGTGAAAGTCACCGCCACGCGGGCGAATCATGCACATCACTCGCGCGTCATGCTCGTGAGCATAGCTGACCGTAGTGCTGATAACGCCGGCCGAGGGCGTGGTACCACCGACGGCAAGGTTGTCGCACAACTCGATGCGGTTAGCACCGGCATCGATAGCCGCCGGCACACGCTCAAAGTTCTCGGCACAAAACTCGTACAGCATAGATAGCCCCCAGGAGACATTTCGATTTCCACACGGCATTGTCGCACGTTAAATAGCAACCCGCACGATGGAACAAAACCTTGACAAGGAGTGTCCCAAAGTGCCGGCACATAAGGAACGTCCCCAGGTGCCACCTTGAGCGATGGGTACTCATTTAAGTACGTCCCCAATGAGTACCCGCAGGGGACAGACAGACCGGACTCCCTATACGACAACTGTTGACATCATATACTATGTGTCATATAGTAGGTGTTACACAGTATACTACGAAAGGAGGTGTGCGGATGGAGGCACAGATGAAGCGCGGCTTCCTCGAGGCCTGCGTGCTCGCGGCCGTCTTGGGCGAGGAATCCTACGGCTATCAGATCGTGAAGGACGTGCCCGCGAGTATGGGGCTCACGGAATCCACGCTCTATCCGTTGCTCAAGCGCCTGGAGAAGGCGGGCTGCATCACCGCGCGCTCCGCCGAGCACAACGGGCGGCTGCGGAGGTACTACCGCATCACGGACGCCGGGCGCGAGCGTATCGCCGAGTTCCTCGCCGAATGGCCATCCGTGCAGGAGATCTACCGTTACGTGAAGGGAGCGCACCATGACGCGCGATGAGTTCTTGAACCGGCTGGGCGAGCTTCTGGCCTGCCTGCCGGCAGATCAGGTAAAGGAAACGCAGGAGTTCTACGCGGAGGTCATCGCCGACCGTATGGAGGACGGCATGACGGAGGCCGAGGCTGTGGCCGCCATGGGCACGCTCGGTGAGGTCGCCGAGGCAACGCTCGACGAACTGCCCGCCGTGCCGCGCGCAATTGCGAGGACCAAGCGCAAGAGCACGGCGCTTCTATGGGCGCTCGCCATCGTGGGCTCTCCGGTATGGATTCCGCTGCTGCTCGCGTTCGTCGCCGTTGCCGCTACGGTCTACATCTGCATTTGGGTTCTTGCGCTCTGCGTGTGGATCGTGGCCGCGGCATTCGGGGGCGCGGGCGTGGTGGGGCTCCTGTTCGCCGTGGACGGCATCATTATCGTGCATGTTCCGTACGTTTTAACCTCGATGGGAATGGGATTCGCTTCCATCGGTGTGGCGCTTCTCGCGGGAGCCGGCGCCTGGACGGCGTCCAAGCAAATCGCGCGCCTCTCTGCCCTTTGGGCGAAGAAAGCCGTTTCGCCCTTCTGGAAAGATCGAGGCAATAAGAGCCGCAGGGTCGCTGAAGCGGCGCCGCTCACGGCATAGGAAGGAGTGCAAACATGTCCAGCGTAAAAAAGATTTACCTTGCCGTAGCGGGTGGGCTTGTTGCCACGGGGCTCGTCCTGGCTGCTATCGGATTTGTAGCCTCCGGCTTTAACCTCGCTGTGTTCAACACACAGATCGACCTGCGCGATGACACCATCATTCTGGGTGGTGTTGAAATAGACGACCCGACAGGACTTCCACTCATCGAGCAGCTTGCCGAGGTTGGCGAGATCCATATTGGATCTGCAACGACTGGTTCGTCTTCTCCTCGCACATGATCGAGCTCGTAGCAGCCATCCCCCTTCGGGCGCACCACGACGGGCGTGAGCACGCCGCGCTCGGAGCCTTTTTGCGAGACCTTCCGTCACGCTCTTCCTGCGTGGTGAACCGGTCATCGACCGACGGGAAGCTGATGGAAATCTCTCGACTTCGGGCCAATCCCGAAAGGCTGAGGAGATGTCGAGCATGACCTCATGACGGGGATGGCCCGGCGGCAATGCCGGGCCGCCCTCGGCAGCCGAGACTCCCCGCCCCGGCCCCGGGCAAGGGGCCGTCCCTTGCATCTCCATCCCGGTTGCGAAAGAGCCGAGAAGTGGCTGCGCCTACGAGGGGATCTCCCTCGGGATGAACCGCGACGCGACCAGGCCGGCGACGGCCGCCACGCACACCGCGCCGAACACCCCAGCCGTACCCGCGGCGGTCGCGGCGGGGGCAAGCATGCCGCACGCCGCAGTCGAGACGGTGCCGCCGAAGCCCCTGAAGAACATGGCCATGGAGGTGGCGCGCCCGGCGTCCGCCGGATCGGCGCCCGTCTGGGCGGCAAGGTTGGACACGGGCATGCCGATGCCGACGCCGAGACCCAGCACCGCCGCGACGGCGGCGCAGGAGGCGACCGCTAGCATCGGGGACATCGCAGAGAACGTCACCGACGCCGCAAGGACGACGGCGGATGACGCCGCCGCGATGGCGCGGAGCCGCCCGGTCGCGCGGAACGCCGCGCCGGATGTATTGCTGC
>UQOQ01000039.1:0-16417 GCA_900542715.1 uncultured Collinsella sp. | reverse complement strand
GTACATGCTTGCGTGGTCCGATCTGGGGCTCAACGGCAAGGAGCGCATGACGGTTGATTCGCTGGCGCGCGCCGAGGTGCGTCGCTTTGCCGACGACGATACGAGTGACCGTATGCGCGGTGAGATGATGGGCATTTTGGGTGAGCTGCTGGGTATTTCGCCCGAGCAGATGGAGGAGCTGCGCTCTGAGGACGGTCAGCGTCGTTTGCACGAGGGCATGAAAAGGTTCGAGGGCGAGGTTCAGGACGCCATCGATAAGATGATGGGCGGCCAGGGTGGCCCGCAGGGTGGACCCCAGGGCACGCCGATGCCGCATCCGCCGGTGGATCCGAGGCAGTTTCCCTTTTTCTCTCAAAACTAACTATGGGATAGGATTCGCTTCCAACCCCGACACTTCAACTAAGCATCTTGGCCCCGTTGTGTTATTCTAGAACAGACGTTCGTGAATGATGCTCGGGGCCTTGCCTTGTGCTGTACTTGTGACGAGGGGAGGTTGGCTTGGTCATTTTGGGTATCGACCCCGGTTTGGCCCATACGGGTTGGGGGATTATCGAGGAGCGGCGCGGCGAGGTTCGCTGCCGTGCCTACGGTTGTATCGAGACCAGCGCGGGTAGTCCGCTCGCGGTGCGCCTGTCGCATATCGCCCGCGACCTCAAGGGCGTCGTGGAGCGTTATCGACCCGATACTGCTGCTATCGAGAGCATCTACTTTGGCGCTAATGTCCGCTCGGCAATCCCCACGGCACATGCCCGCGGTGCCGCGCTCGTGGCGCTTTCGGAGTGCGCGCTCGAGATCGGCGAGTACACGCCTATGCAGATCAAGCAGGCTGTGGTGGGTACCGGCGCCGCGGACAAGCGGCAGGTCGCCTACATGGTGCGCACGCTCACGCAGCTCGACCACGACCCTCATCCCGACCATGCCGCCGATGCCCTGGCTTGCGCCATCTGCCACGTAAACCTCAGCCGCACCCGCGCCCTCACCGGTGGCGAGTTCTATCAACAGAGAGGAACCGGATACTGATGATTTCCCAGCTCCACGGAACGCTTGTCGAGGCCACGATGAGCTCTGCTGTCGTCGACGTGTCGGGCGTTGGCTTTGAACTCGGCATTTCTGGCGGCACTGCGGCCACGCTGCCTACGCCCGGCGGTGAGGTGCGCCTCTATACCCGTATGCAGGTGCGCGAGGACGCTATGACACTTTTCGGTTTTTCCTCTAAGGATGAGCGCACGATGTTCGACCGGCTTGTGTCCGTCTCGGGCGTTGGCCCGCGCTTGGCGCTCGCCGTACTTTCCACCTATACCGTGGGACAGCTGTATTCCCTGGTGATGGCCGAGGACGACAAGGGCATGGCCAAGGTGCCCGGCGTGGGCAAAAAGACCGCCCAGCGCCTCATCTTGGAGCTCAAGAGCACCTTTGCCAAGGACAAGGGCTTTGTGCCGGTCGATGCGATCCCCGGTCAGGTTGCGATGCCCGTGCCCGCCGCCGCTCCTTCGGCGATCGATGACGCCCGTGCGGCACTCCTTTCCATGGGCTTTAGCCCGCAGGAGACCGATGTCGCTCTGAGCGGGTATGATGGGCAGGATATGCGTGTCGAGGATTTGCTCGGCGCGGCGCTTAAGCGACTCGGAATGGATGCGTGATGTGGGAAGCCGATGACTCTCAGGACCTGTGGGCGACGCCCGGCAACTCGCCGGCGGCATCCATGGCGCACGGCGAGCGCATGGTGGGCTCGGAGCTGACGGCCGAGGACCTCGATGTCGATCGCACTTTGCGCCCCCAGCGCCTGGACGATTACTGCGGCCAGGAGCATATCAAGCAGAGCCTGCGCGTGTTGATCGAAGCGGCGCAGAGCCGTGGGGAGACGCTCGACCACGTGATCTTCTCGGGTCCTCCGGGCCTGGGCAAGACCACGCTGGCCACCGTAATCGCCAACGAGTTGGGCGCTCAGATAAAAACGACGAGTGGCCCGGCCATCGCGCGTACGGGCGACCTGGCGGCCATCCTTACCAACTTGCAGCCGGGTGATGTGCTGTTTATCGACGAGATCCACCGCCTCAACCGTTCGGTCGAGGAAGTCCTGTACCCCGCGATGGAGGACTTTGCCCTCGATATCGTGATTGGCAAGGGTCCGGCGGCGCGCTCGATTCGCCTGGATATCCCCAAGTTTACGCTGGTAGCAGCAACGACCCGCTCAGGCATGTTGACCGGCCCGTTGCGCGACCGCTTTGGCATTTCATATCGCCTGGATTACTACACGGTCGAAGAGCTCGCGCAGATTGTGACGCGCTCGGCAACTATTCTGGGCGTGGCGATCGACCATCCCAGTGCACTTGAGATCGGCTCGCGTTCGCGCGGCACGCCGCGTCTTGCCAACCGCCTGCTCAAGCGCGTGCGCGATTACGCACAGGTGCGCGGCAACGGTCCCATCGAGCTCGATATCTGTCGCCAGGCGCTCGAGTTCTTCGAGATCGACGAGCTCGGCCTGGACTGGATGGATATTCGTATCTTGGAGACGCTTGCCAAGACGTTCTCCGGTCGTGCCGTGGGACTTACGACCCTTGCCAGCGCGGTGGGCGAGGACCCGGGCACGCTCGAGGATGTCTATGAGCCCTATTTGCTGCAGTGCGGGTTGATGATTCGTACGCCGCAGGGCCGTCAGGCAACCCTGCGCACCTTTGAGCACCTGGGGATTGAACCTACCGTTTAGGGCGCTTTGTTTTGGCGGGCTGTTGGGCTATCGCCGGGCATCGGGTAAACATATCGCCGTTCATCGGTTATGGGCGTTTTACTATTGCGCGCCCGTGCTATGCTGAATTGGTCTTTTTCTCATTCGGTAACGAAAGGACCGCCCATGCCTACTGACATCGAAATCGCACGTTCTGTCACGCCGCTGCCTATTACCGAGGTGGCCAAGAACGCCGGCGTCGACGTTAAGCACCTTATTCCGTACGGCTTCGACAAGGCTAAGGTCGACTATTCACTGCTCAACGAGCCGACCGATCACCAGGCCAAGCTCGTCCTCGTGACCGCTATCAACCCAACGCCTGCGGGCGAGGGCAAGACCACCACGACCATCGGTCTGGCCGATGGCCTGCGTCGTCGCGGCGTCAAGAGTGCCGTGGCCCTGCGCGAGCCTTCGCTCGGCCCCGTCTTTGGTGTTAAGGGCGGTGCTGCCGGCGGCGGCTGGGCTCAGGTGATCCCCATGGAGGATATCAACCTGCACTTTACCGGCGACTTCCATGCCATCGGTGCTGCCAACAACCTGCTGGCCGCCATGCTTGATAACCACATCCAGCAGGGCAACCAGCTTGGCATCGACGTTAAACGCATCACTTGGAAGCGCGTCGTCGATATGAACGACCGTCAGCTGCGCCACGTCATCGACGGTATTGGCGGTAAGGCCCAGGGCGTGCCGCGCGAGGACGGCTTCGATATCACCGTCGCCTCCGAGGTCATGGCAATCCTGTGCCTGTCTACGAGCATCAGCGACCTCAAGGAGCGCCTGGGCGAGATCGTCGTCGGCTACAGCTTTGCCGGCGAGCCCGTCCGTGCCCGCGACCTTAAGGCCCAGGGTGCCATGGCCGCGTTGCTTAAGGACGCGCTCAAGCCCAACCTGGTGCAAACGCTCGAGGGCACGCCCGCGTTTGTCCACGGCGGCCCCTTCGCCAACATCGCCCACGGCTGCAACTCTATCATGGCCACGCGTATGGCGATGCGCTTTGGCGATGTTGCCATTACCGAGGCCGGCTTCGGTGCCGATCTGGGTGCCGAGAAGTTCCTCGACATCAAGTGCCGTATGACGGGCGTTCGCCCCAGCGCCGTCGTGGTCGTCGCGACCGCTCGTGCGCTGAAGTACAACGGTGGCGTCGCCAAGGCCGACCTCAACGAGGAGAACCTCGAGGCACTCAAGGCCGGCATGCCCAACCTGCTGCGTCACGTCGACAACATCCAGAACGTTTATGGTCTGCCCTGCGTGGTCGCCATCAACCGCTTCCCGACGGACACCGAGGCCGAGCTTGCGCTCATCGAGTCCGAGTGCCAGAAGCTCGGCGTCAACGTTAAGCTTTCCGAGGTCTGGGCCAAGGGCGGCGAGGGCGCGCTCGAGCTTGCCGATGAGGTCATGCGTCTGATTGAGCAGCCGAGCGAGCTCAAGTTTGCCTATGAGGACGGCGCCGATGTGGCCGACGCTCTTGAGGCCATTGCCACCAAGGTCTACCGCGCCGACGGTGTTGACTTTACGCCGGCCGCCAAGCGCCAGCTCGCCGAGCTGCGCGAGAACGGCTTTGGCAACCTGCCGGTGTGCGTGGCCAAGACGCAGTACAGCTTTAGCGACAACGCCAAGGCCCTGGGCGCTCCCGAGAACTTCCGCATCACGGTGCGCGAGCTCAAGGTTTCCGCCGGTGCCCACTTTGTGGTCGCACTGACTGGCAGTGTTCTGACCATGCCGGGCCTGCCCAAGGTCCCTGCGGCCGAGAACATCGACGTCGACAACGACGGCAACATCACCGGCCTGTTCTAAGCCTGCTGCCCATAGCTGCTTGTCCGCCCCGCCGTGCCCACAAGGCCCGGCGGGGCTTTTTTATCCTTAGGCCCGCGCATGTCTTGTAGATACCGACGGGCTCTGCCCATCATAGGCTTTTGCGCGGGTAGAATGCATGGATAACTTGATGCTCACGCGCGACGGAAAGGAATCGTTGCATGGATCAGGACAAGACAACCGTGATGGGCGGCTACGGTTCCGCGCAGGCTGGCGATAGCGCCGATGCGACCCGCGTTGTTCCCAACCCCGGATATACCGACCCCGCCGCGACGCAGCCTTCTGCCGAGCCCACCCGGGTTATGGGCTATGGCGACACGGCGCAGGATTCTTATGCTGCATCTTCGCAAGGCCCCTATGGCAACGCAGCTCCGGACCCGTTTGATTACGCGCCGCAGGATTCTTATGCCGCCTCGACACCGAATCCTTATGATGACCTGCCGCAGAATCCCATTCCGCAGCCTCAGCAGACGACGTATATGCCTCGCACGGCGCAGCCTCGCTACGAGTCACGCGAGCCGTATCGCGAGTACCCCAAGTCGATTCCGCAATATGGCGAGGACGAGGAGAAGAAGCCGTCGCGTTCGTCGAGCGTGATCAAGAAGATCCTCATCGTACTGGCGATCTTCTTTGCGCTGTCGGTTGTGTTTGCCATCGTGTCGGGCATGCTTAACAAGCGAGGGAGTTCAACGGCCGATACCACTGCCGAGCAAACCGAGTCCGCCTCGTCTAGCACCGTCGATCTGAGCGATATCCCGGGGCAGTACTGGTCCAACGCCAAAAAGCTTCTCAAGTCGCGCGGCGCCGATCTTTCGAATGCCGTGGTCCTGACTGATGATGGCTCAACGCCCGTCATCGATGCCAACTGGGTCGTTACTTCTGCCTACTATAACGACAACGGCAACCTCGAAATTCAACTCACGCACAAGAACAGCTCGGGCAACTCGTCCGGCGGCCAAAGCGGTACCGACAGCTCGAGCTCCAATACGCTGGAGGACTTGAGCAACAAGGCACAGGAGTTGGGAGACAAGGCGCAAGAGCTGGGCGATACGGCACAAAACCTGGGCGACACCGCGCAGAACTTGGGCGACATGGCGACGGATGCCTGGAACGCACTGCAAAACGGCATCTCGGGCGCGCAGGGAAACTAGCTGTTAAGCGGGCTACAGCTGCTCTGCTGGACGGTCGGGCGAACTAAAGCCCGAATCAAATGTGACGACGCATGAGACGTTGGGCCGGCGCTCGTGCACGATGCGCGTGACGAGCTCCAGCAGCTCCTCGTCGGATATGTCAAAGCCGTCGGGGCGCACCAGGTCAAACGAAACGAACCCGTCGTGCTCGTGCAGGTCGTGGATGGAGAGCGCGGGATCGATCTGCATGACGCCGCGCTTGACCCAGCCGCGCAGATCATCGCCGGTTGTCGCGATGGGGTCGCAGTGCAGCGTGATGCCAATGCCCATCTGGCGCTTGATGTCGTGCTCGATGGTGTCCAGGATCTCGTGGTGCTCAAATGCGTCGCCCTCGCCGGGCATCTCCACGTGGGCGCTGGCAAACTGACGACCGGGGCCGTAGTCGTGCACCATCAGGTCGTGTGTGCCCAAGACCTGCGGATAGGACATGATCTTGTCGCGGATTGCCTGGACGAGCTTGGGGTCGGGCGCTTGCCCCAGCAACGGGCTGATGGCGTCGCGCACCAGGCCCATGCCGCTGATGCAGATGAAGATGCCCACACCCAGGCCTGCCCAGCCATCGAGGTCAAAGCCGGTCGTCTGCGAAATAAGCGCCGCCATCAAGACCGAACCCGAGGTGATGACGTCGTTTTTGGAGTCCTGTGCTGTGGCAATAAGTGTTTCGGAATCGATACGGTTGCCCAGCGCGCGGTTGAATGCGGCCATCCAGAATTTGACGAGCATGGACAAGACGAGAGCGGCTAGGGAGACCAGCGTGTAGGCGGTGGGGGAGGGCTTGATGATCTTGGTGACCGACTCGAGGATCAGGTTGATGCCGACGGCGCAAACCAGGACGGCGACAAACAAGCCGGCGAGGTACTCGTAGCGGCCATGGCCATAGGGGTGGCCTTCGTCTGCTGGGCGGCTGGCAAGGCGGAACCCGAGCAGGCTCACGATATTGCTCGAGGCGTCGGAGAGGTTGTTGAAAGCGTCGGCGATGAGTGAGACGGAGCCGGCGAGCAGGCCCGCGATGCCCTTGGCCAGGCACAGGGTGATGTTGAGGCCAATGCAGATGAGGCTTGCGGCAAAGCCCGCGTTGGTGCGGCAGGAGGTATCGACCGGCTCGCCCTCGCTGCCGGGAACAAGCGTATGTACCAGCCGATTTACAAATAGCATAGCGGTCGTCCTCACAATCATGTTTAAGGGGATAGTGTAGCTCGCGCGGAGGCGCTGTGCACCGATGCTCAGAAAATGCAGCAATGGTCTGCCGGTGCTAACGAGCGAGCCTTCTCGTCTGCCTGGGTGGTCCATTTTGGGCCACATGGGTATGGGCATGTGCCTGTTTGCTCGACATACTTAATGTCGACAGCCCCTGTGCAAAGGAGGACGTTTCCATGGACGAGATGTTTGCCATTAAATGTCAAAACTGCGGCGGCCCTATGTACTCGCACCAGGCTAAGCGCAGCTTTGAGTGCGCCTATTGCGGCGCGGTCATTCCGTGGCAGGCAGACGCCGGAGAGCCCAAGAGCGCTTTGGGCATTCGCCATGCGCCGCTGACGGTTGTCGATGGGCTACTTAAGCTCACCCATGTGTCGCAGCTCGAGCGCCCGGAGGACCCGGACTGGTATTTCTTTAATTCGCACTGGCGCAATCAGTCGGTTCTGGAGCATCTGCTATGGGAGGACCGCGGCACGGCGCAGGAGTTCCAAGAAGCCACGCACGTGAGCATTCCCTGCCCCTTCTGCGGCGCGTCCTTTGAGGGCGAGTCAACGCAGCGTGTGTTTGAGTGCCCGTCCTGCGGCAACAAGATCGGCATTGCCGACCTGCTCAAGCCCGGTACGTTTAGCAAACGTCTGACCATGGGCGTGGGTGCGGAGTATGTGCCGGAGCAGGGTATTCCCTGCGAAATCTCACCGCAGCAGGCACGTGCCAACGCGCTGCAGCTGGTGCGCCAGTACCCGGATGCCTTTGCCGGGCACGACGTGGAAGACGCGATCCAAAACGACATGATGCTCTTCTATTTCCCCATGGCGCTGGCGGACCTGCGTATGATGGCGAGCTTCCCGGGCAAGGGCCTGAGCAAGGAGACCTTGGTGTACTACGAGGTACTCGATTGGGCGTATCCGCGGGCAAACTACCTGGACGTTCGTCTTATGGGCATTTTGGAGCCGTGGGACTTTGGCAAGGTGGGGCCGTTCGATCCTGCCATGCAGGAGGGCGACTTTCGCGTTGTCTCCGTCGATGCATCTACCAAGGACCAGGTGGTCATTGATAAGCTGGCGCTCGACATTGCCGGCAACGATGCCGAGGCGGTACTGGGGCTCAATAAAAAGAGCATTCGCATGTGGGCGCGCAAGGCCCGCAAGCAAAAGGACGGTCTGGTGATGGTGCCGGTCTACTTTGTCGATCGTCCGGCGACGGATAGCCGCGACGGCGAGCAGGTGCGCATCGCCGTGAACGGCCAGACGGGCCGCGCGGCCGCGGTGGTGTTTAGCGACAAGCGCGAGACGCATATCGTGGCGCCGCTCAACCTGAGCCTTCATCTGTCCGGCGAGAGCACCGTGCACGCCACGCCCATCGAGGTCAAATACGTTAAGTCGCCGTTTCTGTACCAGATCGTGCGCCGTGGAGGCGGCGAGCAACCGCGCCAGGTTGCAGCCGCCGTCGAGGGTTCCTACCGAGAAGAAAAGCCCAAACGCAAGGGCTTGCTCGCTGCGATCTTTGGGAAGTAGGGAAGCGCAGCGCGGGACGGCTCACAGGCGTGCGGGCGTTTCGGTCGCAACGTGCTGCTACCCTTGCGTTTCGCCATTGGTCGCTTCGTTGATGGCGCGGTACTCGGCACTCAGCTCGCGCGCCAGCTCTTCCTTGCTTGGAAGATACGGCAGGTATTTGGCGGCAAACACTTGGTCGTTGTCTTCGGGCAGCGTGTACTCGACGATCGAATCGCTTTTGTCCGCGCAGAGCACGATGCCTATGGGCGGATTGTCGCCTTCGTTCATGAGCTCACGCGTGTAGTAGTTCACATACATTTGCATCTGGCCCAGGTCCTGATGCGTAAGGTCATCGGTCTTAAGGTCGATGAGCACGAAGCAGCGCATCAGATAGTTGTAAAAAACAAGGTCAATATAGAAATGGCGCCCATCAAAGGTGATGCGCTTTTGGCGCGCCTCGAAAGCGAAGCCACGGCCAAGCTCCAGCAGGAACTTCTGAAGATGTGTGATGAGCGCCTGCTCTAGATCGCTCTCGCGAAACGCAGTATCGTCCGAGAAACCTAAAAACTCCAGTACATATGGATCGCGGATGATATCCTCGGGGCGACGAGCTGGGGCGCTCTTTTGGATTTCTTGGGTGACAGCCTCCTTGTCTTTGCTGGCAAGTAGGCGCTCGCGGAACATGGTGTTGATCTGGCGTTCGAGCTGGCGCGTGCTCCAGCGAGAGTCGGCGCATTCGTTCATGTACCAGGTGCGAGCTTCGGGGTCAGGAATGCGTATTAACCTGCGGTAATGTGTCCAGCTCAATTCGGGACGCAGTGAGTCCCGAATTGGAAATGCAAGATAGAACTGACGCATTTTGCGCAGCTCTCTTGCTCCAAAACCTTTACCAAAATCCTTGGTAAGTCTGATTGCGAGGGCCTTGAGCAGCGCCTCTCCATACTTGGCGCGCTCCTCTCCGCCCTGCTCATCAACTATGCTCTTGCCGATCTCCCAATACGCCTCAACCATCGCAAAGTTAACGGCGGTATAGGCCTTGTCGCGAGCGGCGTTGAGAATCGAGGAAACCTGCTTGCAAAAACCTTCGGGCACGATTGCCGATTCTCCACGGTTTACCAGTTCGCCCATCACTGTCGCCCCACTTTCCTCTTGTGGAATGCATCTTTATCGCATCTAGTTTAAAGCCTCGCGCGGACACGAATTGCTGTGCTGTCTGGCACCTTCGCATGGGAGCCTTGCGGTGACTAAAATGTGGCAATAGAGACAGTTTTAGCGAACCCCACGGGAGTGACGCGTATGGACAACAACACGCTGCTATTCCAGGACAAAGGTTCGGGTAGGTTTAAAGACGTTAAGATCTACCCCAATCGTATTGAGGTGCTCAAGAAGGGCACTTTTGGCGACAGGCACACCGAGATTGTCTACCTTAAGGACATCACGGGGGTCAACAGGATCAAGGGTCGCGACGTTTCCCTGCGTAACAGGCTGTTGACCGCTTGCGTCTTTAGCCTGAGTAGCCGTGCGAAGGCCCAGGAATTTGTGAAAGCTCTGAACATGGTGATGTAGCCGATAGCGGCGTTCGGGCCAAGGTAAAAATCGGGGCGCAGAACGGTATTCTGCGCCCCGATTGAGTTAATGCGCCCAAAAGACTGGCTTGCCTATTCGTTAACGTCCTCGGTATTGTCGCGGTCACTGGCAAGCATTGCTGCACCTGCGACCGTTGTCGCCACGGCGGCGGCAGCGAGCCCGGCGGCAACGCCAGAGCCGTCGCCCGTGTTGGCGAGCTTTCCGCCCGAGCTCTTGCCCTGGTCTCTCTTGTTGCTCTTGCCGTTCTTGTCGGCGCCGCCTGCGTTGGAACCCGTGCCGCTGCCGGTGCCGCCCGCACTGCCCGAGGCCGCTACGGTAAAGCTTGCGGCTCCGTCGCTGGCGAGCGTGTAGTTCTGCGCCGCGTCGCCCAAGAGACCGTTCACGCGCACCCAGTACGTTCCTGCGGCAAATGTTTCGCCCTCGGCCATTGCCGTGCCCGGAGCGCCGTCCGCGTCGTGCACAAACTCGAGCTGGGCCGTGCAGGCATCGGTTTCGAGCTTGCCCTCGAGTGATGCCGCAATCTTGGCGCGCACGTCTTCGCCGGCCTTAAGGCCTTCGAGTCCCTCAAAATGGGGCGTCAGCGCGCGTGGATCGATATCGATGGGCACAGAGCCCTGCAGCCCCGTAACGGTCTCGTTGCCCAGGGCGTCGACATCCACGTATTCAATGGCAAACGCATGGCCCGAAGCTGTCGCGTTGAGCGCGTTGCTGCTGTCAGCAAGGCGGAAATGACCCTCGCCAACGGTCTTGCCATCCTGGAATGAGGCATCGCTCAGCGAGTCGCCGTACGTCATGCACATGCGGGTCGGGAGATAGTACGGGAGATAGTACGAAGCCGTCTGCTTGTGCTCCGTATCGTAATTGCGCTGGTAGATGCTCCGGGCCAGCGCCGCATCAACAAAGTCGGATGCGATGATGCCAATGTGCTTGAGGTAATCTGACTTTGTATCCTCGGTGCCGCTGGGGTTGATGTACGGGCTCTTATACAGATGCTCGTTGACTACTCGTGCCGAGGTAAAAGGATTGCCTCCGTGCGACAAGCCCGTGCAGCTGGTGTAGTTGATAGACCAGCAGCGCTCCAGGACTTGCTCCTTGGCCCCGTTATCGTCCTCGACATCTACCTCGTTGCGCGTGCGCCCGGTCGTTTCCTTCAGCGCATTATCGACCCAGCTGAGCTTGTCGGTTCCCGTGAGTTTGTACTTGTCCTGGGCGTATACCTTGGTGCAATAGGGCTCTTTGTCGCCTGTTTCCCCCGCGGCTTCAAAGCCCCGCGCGTCTTGGACGAGACACATAGTGGCGCTGTCGGAGTGAGCCTTGATCTTGTCATCCCATTCGGTAAGGTCGAGGCCCCACGTGTGGCCGCTTACACTGTTGCCGGCGAGCCTAAATCGACGCAGCAGAACGATCTTTCCGCGCACCTCGTGTAGCGCGGGGATTCGGCTCGACGTATAGAACAGTTTGGGGTTGTCGTCCAAAACCTTGGCGAAAGCCGTCGTAACACTTTCGTCGGTAGCCTCGTCGTTGCCTCGTGATACAAGCATGATGAGCGCTTCTGTCGGGTTTTCGTTCAAAAACGTTTTGAAGTAGCCTATGACATCGGAAAGATGCATAAAGTACGCGTCTTTTTTGAGCAGGTAGTAATCCCCGTGGTCGATACCGGGGTCGTCGCCCTTTCCGAGCCGGATATCAAAATAGCGAATGCCTTCGAGCAACTGCGTGGGAATGTAATCCTGCTGGCATTTTACTTGCGAGGATTGGGGCTCAGTGTCGTTGTCCACGCTGCAGGTGCCCGAATCGTGCGTACCCGGGATGCTCAGCTCGTCGAGGAACTTGTTGTCGTCGACGTATTTCATCCAACATGGCCCATCGACGTAGCTGCTGTACGTGATCCAGTCGAGGCTGCTAACCGTGGCATCGTTCTTTTTCATGTCGTAACCGATAAGTTCGAGCTCCCACGGAATGCTCTTACTCTTATGGCAGATCTTATTGTTGTCCTGGTCTTCGCCGTTCGATTCTATTGCCAGGTACTTAATGTCTTTTTTCTCGGTTTCTTTCTCGACCGTGCGGTCTCGGATGATATAGGTTCCGTTTGATTGACGCTCGAACGCAAAAGCGCGGCTGGGCTTGTTGTCATACTCGCCGCCCCATACGTGGATGACCTTTCCATCTTTGTCAGAGTCGTCGTCGACCGACCAAATGCTGTAGCCCGTCTTTTTATGCTCTTCGAAATTGAGCAAGGTGCGGATAGCATACCAGTTTGTATCGTCATTCTTGGTCGTTACGTTCTCAAGGATGAGCTTGCTGGACGTGCCGTCGTTAAACAGGTGGCAGACGTTGCCGCGAACGTTGCCGTCTTGGTTGACGCTCGCGGTGCGAAAATAGCCCGCGGGGCGAAGGCGAATGACGAAATTGTCGAGGCTGACTGACGCTGTGGCAGCGTCTTCTGCAAATGCCGCGCGCACGGGAAGGCCCAATCCCGCGGTTTCGGGCAGGCTTACAAATGGCGACAATGCTGCGAGTCCTAGGCCCAACGTGAATGCTCGACGGCTGATGGCGTGGTGTTCGGTCATAACTCCTCCGTTCGCAGGGTGCGGTTATGCACTCATTTTGTTCACTATACTGCCCGGATGTCTAAACGTGTTGGCTTAATTGTCTGCGTGGCGCCATAAATCGGCGGGCGGACGCGTTGGGGCGCTTGTCTATTTGTGCTGCTACCGCGCTGGGGGTGGTTTTGCCGCCCGGCACCCTCGCGTTCGCCGGCTATCGGCATAAGAAAAGGAGGGTCGGTTTACCGGCCCTCCCTGGGTACGAAGCGCTGGGTCACCGTCGCCTGCTTGCGCCGCGCTCGTGTTTCCCGTTGCGCTCGCCAGTCGCTTAGCGCTTGATCTCGATATCGTCGAGCTTGACGTCCATGGCCTCGGTCTTGGCCTTGGCAATGTCATCGGCAAACTCCAGAGACTTCATCATGGTCTCGACGGCGTCCTTGTGCTCCTCGACATTGTCGATGCTCACGTAAACGCTGCCGCCGCCTGCTTCGGTGAAGTACTCAGTCGTTACGCCGCCCGAGTGTGTATAGGAAGCGTTGCGCCAAGTCTTGCCGTTGTACTTGACGGGATCATTCTCGGTCCACTCAAAGTCGGTCTTCCATTTGGCCTCGTAGTCGAACAGCTCGTCAGCGTTCTTGTCAGAGTCGAAGACAGGGATGAAGCGATCGCTGGCGTGCTCGCTCTCGGTGAACTTAAACTGGGCCCTGTCGGCGGTGTCGCCGGCAACGTCGGTGATCTCGACGCCCTCGGGCACCTCGACCTTAAACCAAATGAAGTCGGTCCTCATATCCACGGCTGGCTTTTCCGCGCCGCCGCCACCGCCACTGCCGGTAGCGCCGCCGCTTCCGCCGCAACCCACCAGGGCAACCGCGGCAAGGAGACTGATGCAGAGTGTGAGAATCGCAAAGGCCTTCTTTTTCATGGTCGTGTCCTCCTCGATCTGTAACCGCCCATGGATTACCTGCCTTTACTGTACGCGTGGACGGCTCGCTAGGGTGGGCCATGTGTCCCATTCTGAGGGCCGGATTTGCGCCGACAAGTGGCAATATGCGCGGGTCCAAAAGAGGGGAGGGCCGATGCCTGTCGGCCCTCCCCGGGGTTGGGTGCCCGTTGCTTTAATGGGGCGCATGTGCGCAGGTGCGCGTAGGCGCGTGCGGGTGTCCCGTTACTTGAGCTCGATGCTCGAAATCTCGACTTCGCGCGCCTCGGAAACTGCCTCTGCCATGTCATCGGGGAACTCGATGGAGTTGAGGAGCGTCTCGGCTTCTTTCTTGTGCTGGTCGAAGTTCGAGATGAGGACGTAGACGCTTCCCGGCTCAACGTCGGTAAAAAGCATGGTTGAGATGCCGCTGTTGTCCTCGTATGTTCCGACGAGCCACGTCCTGCCGTTATACTCGACGGACCCGCCATCCTTCCACTGGAACGTATCCCCCTTCTTTTCCGCCTGGTCGGCGTGGGATTCCTCGGCTGTCATCGCTTTTTTCCAAACGGGGATAAAGCGATCGGCCGAGGCGTTCTCGTCTTCGGGGAAGGTGAGCTGGACCCTGTCGGCATTCTTGCCGGCGGAGTCGCTTACGCCGACGCCCTCGGGCATCTCGACCTTAAACCAGATAAAGTCGGTCTTCTTGGCGACGGGGGCCTTTTCCTTGCCCTCGCTCTTGGATGCGCTGCTGCCCCCGCCCGATGCGTTCCCGCCGCAGCCGACAAGGGCAAATGCGGCAAAGAGGGCGATGCAAAGGGAAAGGATCGATAGGGTCTTTTTCTTCATGGTGGCGTCCTCCTTGTCTGCCGATGACATCACGGCGCCGCATGCTGTTGGGGTACTGATTGCGCTGGCGGTGGATGTCTCTGTGTGCTGTGCGGCTTATGCCTCCGTTCATTGCTTGTGGCCGTTGCCCGGCCGTGCCCCAACGGGTTCCTTACTTATAGATATGCCCCAGCTTGTGCTGCCCGGGAGTCTCGAAAGGTGGGCCATGTGTCCCATGTTTGTGTCGCTGCCGCCTATCGTGTGCCATAGAAATCCGCGATGGCCAGGTGCGCTGACGCCCATGTGCTTATGGGCTAGACTTAGCACCATTACGTGATCGATGCGGTCGGTCGGCGGTTGCCACCCGACCGATGTATATGACTTGAAGGTGCATGTGCATGAGCCAAGAGATGATGGACAAGACCTGCCGCGGGTTTGCCGAGGCGCTGGCCGCGCGCGAGCCGGTTCCCGGCGGTGGCAGCGCGAGCGCCTTTGTGGGCGCGCTGGGCGCCTCGCTGTGCGGAATGGTTGCCCGCTACGGTGCGACCAATCCCGCGCTTGCTGATCGTGCGGATGACCTGACGCGTGCGTTTGCCCATGCTGATGAGCTGGCCCAGGAGCTTGTCGAGTTGGTTGCCGAGGACGTTCGTGCCTATGGGCAGGTGTCCGCGGCATACGGTATTCCGCGTGACGATCCGGCTCGAGCGACCGCGATTCAGGATGCGCTGCATGTGGCCGCTATGCCGCCGTATCGCATTATGGATGCCTGCGGGCGCGCGCTGGCGCTGCTCGAGGACATGGCCGACAAGGGTTCGCGTCAGCTGCTGTCCGATGTGGCGTGCGGCGCCGTGTTCTGCCGTTCCGCTATGCAGGGCGCGAGCTTGACGCTCTTTGCGAACACCACGTCTATGAAGGATCGCGCTCGTGCTGAGGAGCTCGAGACGGCGTGTGATGAGTTGCTCGACATGTGGTTGCCGCGCGCCGATGCGCTGGCGCGCCGCGCCGCCGACGCCGCAAGGAAGAGGGGATAGCCATGGCTGAACTGCTGAAGGGTGCCCCCGTTGCTCGCGCTTTGACTGAGGAACTTGCTGCTCGCTGCGTGGCTTTGCGCGAGCGCGGCGTTGTGCCGACGCTGGCTATCGTGCGCGTGGGTGAACGCGAGGACGACCTATCCTACGAGCGCGGTGCGCTCAAGCGCTGCGAAAAGGTTGGCATTGAGGCTCGCCGCGTTTTGCTTCCCGCCGATGTTTCGCAGGACGAGCTGTTGGCGGCCATCGAGGACATCAATACCGATTCGTCTGTTCATGGCTGCCTGATGTTCCGCCCGCTGCCCGCCGGCCTTGACGAGGACGCGGTTGCCGCGGCACTCGATCCTGCCAAGGACGTTGACTCCATGACGCCGGCTTCGCTGCTCACCACGCTTTCGGGGCGCGGCGAGGGTTTTGCCCCCTGCACAGCCGAAGCCGTGCTTGCTTTGCTGGATCATTACGACGTTGAGCTGGATGGAGCTAAGGTTGCTGTGGCCGGGCGCTCGCTGGTGATCGGGCGTCCTGTTGCCGCCATGCTTACGGCGCGCAATGCGACCGTGACGACGTGCCATACGCATACGCGCGACCTTGCTGCCGAGTGCCGTGCTGCCGACATTGTGGTTGCCGCCGTTGGGCGCGCACGTACGATTGGCGTGGATGCGGTTCGCGAGGGCCAGACGATCATCGATGTTGGCATTAATTGGGACGAGGCCGCTGGCAAGCTGGTGGGTGACGTCGATTCTGATGCTGCGGAGCCGGTCGTTAACGCCATCACGCCCGTGCCGGGCGGCGTGGGCGCTGTGACGACGGCGATCCTCGCCAAACACGTGATCGAAGCGGCCGAGCGCGCATCGAAATAGGCGTTTTGGGCTGTTTGAGGGGTTAGCTCTATACCCCGTGGACAAAAAATGCCAAATATGAGTACTGTTGCCAAGATAGTCACATATATTTTAGGTCAAATAGGCTCTCTAACGATATTTATTATCGATAGAGAGCCTATTTTATTGGACCTATGAGGAATTACATCATCTAATTTTGGTGGCGCGCGCAGACGTGGTGTAAGAGCGTCCCGAGGTCCGTCGCTGCAAGTCC
>UQOQ01000038.1:0-16562 GCA_900542715.1 uncultured Collinsella sp. | reverse complement strand
CGCATAAAGAAAGCCTCCCATTTCTCATGTCCAAGAAATGGGAGGCAGTTCATTGGTGGTCCGGGCTTTTTTCATCTTGTATGCTGCTGAAGCCGAGCGCGAACAAGCCGCTGCTGTTTGTTGGGGTTGGCATTTTACTTTTCGAGATGCTTTTTCAGCAGCTCCAACGCGTGGGCGTAGCCTTGGAGGCCTTCGCCGGTGATGGTGGCGAAGCAGGCCAAGCGGGCGTAGCTCACCTGGCGGAAGTCCTCGCGCGTCTCTACGGCGCTGATGTGTACCTCGACGGCAGGGATGGCGACGGCCTTGAGGGCATCGAGGATTGCCACACTCGTATGCGTGTATGCCGCCGGGTTGATGACTATGCCGTCGACCTTGCCGTAGGCCTCCTGGATCTTGTCGACGATGCTGCCTTCGTGGTTAGACTGGAAGACCTCGACCTTGTCGAAGCCTTGTGCGGCGCCCGCTTCCTGGCAGATCTGCACTAAGCGGTCGTAGTTGTCGCCGCCATAGATGCCCGGCTCGCGAATGCCGAGCATGTTGAGGTTGGGACCGTTGATGACGAGTGCTTTCATGGTTGCTTCCTTTGCGGTTGGGCGGGCGGTGCGGTGGAGCGGAAAACCACCACAAAGGCGCCTGTCCCCTTTGTGGTGGTTTTGGTTAGAGAGCGGGTGGGAGGGTGTCGAGGAGGGCTTGGGCGGTGTTGGCGGCGCAGTCGCGTGAGTCGATGATGTAGTCGGCCCAGGAGCGGTAGCGCGGCATGCGCTGCTCGGCGAGCTTGTCGATGCCATCGCGCGCCGTGATGGGGCGGCCCTTGTGGGCGAGCTCGTCGAGCTTGCGGTTGAGCATCACGATCTGGCTATTCTGGTGCAGCAGCGGGTAGTTCTCGTCGCGCGTGACCACGCCGCCGCCGGTGGAAAGCACCAGGCCGCTGCGCTTGGAGATGTCGGCCAGCGCCGCCGTCTCCTGTTCGCGGAACGCCGCCTCGCCGCGCTCGACGATAAAGTCGGCGCAGGGCATGCCCAGGCGCTCCTCGAGGGCGCGATCCAGATCGATGTGCTCTCGCCCCGTGAGCAGGGCAATCTGCTCACCCACGCGGGTCTTGCCCGAGCCCGGCATGCCAATCAGGGCGATGTTTTGCTCGCGGCGGGACAGACGCTCCGTCACATCCAGGATGCGCTCACGCGGCGTGACCTGGCCGGTATAGCGCTCAACAGCTTGTGCTGCTTGTGCCACAAGCATGAGCAGGCCGCCGATGCAGGGGATGCCGCGGCGCTCGGCCTCGAGCATCAGACCCGTGCGGGCAGGGTTGTAGACAATGTCGATGACGCCCTCGAGCGCATCGAGGCCTTCGAGCGTGCAGGGAGCGTCGGGGCAGTGGGGGAACATGCCGGCAGGCGTGCAGTTGACGAGCAACGCGGCGTCGGACTGCTGCGAGATATTGTCGTAGTTGACCTCGCTCGTGCGGCCCACGGGCACGACGGTGGCGCCCAGATCGCCGAGCACCATACTGGCCGTAGTACCCGCGCCGCCGGTGGCTCCGAGCACGAGAGCCTTCTTGCCGGCAACATCAACCCCCAGCTCCTCGACCAGGCACTGAAAACCGAAGTAGTCGGTGTTGTCGCCACGCAGACGGCCGTCGAGCAGGCGCGTGATGGTGTTGACGTTGCCCATGCGCTCGGCGAGCGGGCTCAGCTCGTCCAGGTACTTCATGACGGTGCGCTTGTAGGGGATGGTCACGTTGGTGCCCTCCCACTCGTCGCCCGTCATAAAGGCCGCGAGGTCCTCGGGCTCTCGCTCAAAGCGCACGTACTCAAGCCCCGCCAGCTCCTTGTAGATGGTCGGGGTGTAGCTGTGGCCCAGCACGCGGCCCAGCACGCCGTAGGGGCGGGTTGCGGCGGCATCGGTCATCTAGAGCACCTCCGTGTAGCTGCCAAAGTAGGTAAAGCTCTCGCACACGTCGTCGATGGAATCGAGCAGGTCGTCGAGGGCCCTGCTGCCAAAGGGGCAGTCCAGGTCAAAGTAGAACATAAACTCAAAGTCGCGGCCGGGGATGGGACGGCTCTCGAGCTTGATGAGGTTGATGTTGAGGGCGTAGAAGCGCTCGAGCACGCGGTAGAGTGCGCCCGGCTCGTTGGTCGTGGTGATCATGAGCGAGGTGCGGTTGGCACCGGGATAGACACGCGGCTCGCGGCTGATGACGACAAAGCGCGTGTAGTTGTTGTCCGAGTCCTGGATGTTGGGCTCCAGTATCTCCAGGCCATACAGCGCGGCGCAGCTGCGCGAGGCGATGGCGGCGACGTCGGCGCGCTCGGAGTTGGCAACCATCTCGGCCGACATGGCGGTGTTGGGGTACTTGGTGGCGTGCAGGTTTCGGTTCTCGATATAGCCGGCGCACTGGGCAATGGCTTGGCCGTGGCTGTAAACCTCGCGCACGTCTGAGAGCTTGGTGCCGGGCTTGACGAGCAGATTGTGGTCGATCTTGAGGCGCAGCGAGCGCACGATATGGAAGTCGAACTGCGCGAGCAGGTCGTAGACGGCGTTGACGGAACCTGCGGTGGAGTTCTCGATGGGCAGTACGCCAAACTCGCAGAAGCCGTCGCGCACGGCGCGCATAACGCCCTCGAAGGTCTCGAAGAACGCGATATCGGGCACATCGAAGAGCTTACACGCGGCGATCTGGCTGTAAGCGCCCTCGACGCCCTGGCAGGCGACGCTAGCCGTCTGGGGGAAGGGCGTATCGAAGGCCTCGGCCGTGGCGTGTGCCCTTTGCGAAACCGTGATGCCCTTGAGCTCGTTGATATAGCGCTGCTGCTCGGCCTTGCTCATGCTCATGAGGAGGCGGAATAGCGTGATGGTCTGCGCCTCGTAGCGCTCGGGTGCGCGGCTGGCGAGGTTGTTGAGCTTGGAGCGCTCACGGGCGGGGTCGAAGACGGCCTTGCCCATCTCGATTTTTGACTTGGCGACCTCGGTGGTAATGTCCATGCGCTCAACAAAGCTGTTGAGGAGCGTGGTGTCGATGCCATCGATGGCCTGGCGGATGTCAGCAAGGTCCATGGAGACCCCTTTCACGTGTCGGGGGATGTTGAGGGGTGGGTAGTTAGCGCTGGGCGGCGTCTTCGAGGAAGGCGTCCCAAATCGCGAGGGCGGCGGCTGCCTCGGCTACGGGGACGGCGCGCGGGACGATGCAGGGATCGTGACGGCCGTGGACCGAGAGCTCGGCATTTTCCATGACGTCCATGTCCACCGTCTGCTGCTCGCGGCCAATGGAGGGCGTCGGCTTTACGGCCATACGCCACATGACGGGCGCGCCGGTCGAAATACCGCCCAGGATGCCGCCGGCGTTATTGGACTCGACCTCAATCTCGCCGGTCTCGGCATCGATGCGATACGGATCGTTGTTCTCGCTGCCACGCATGGCGGCCACGGCAAAGCCCATGCCAAACTCCACGCCCTTTACGGCGGGAATGCCAAACGCGATTTGCGCGATGCGGTTCTCGATGCCATCGAACATGGGGTCGCCGATGCCCGCAGGAAGCCCGTAAATGCCGCACTCCACGATGCCGCCGATGCTGTCGAGTTCGTCGCGCGCGGCTAGTATTTCCTCGCGCATGCGGCCGGCGGCGGCGGCGTCAATGCACGGCAGATCGTTCGTAAGGATCGCCTTGCGGTCGGCCTCGCGATAGACCATGTCGTCCATGGGCAGGTCGGAGATGCCGCCGATCTGCGCCACGTGCGCCATGACTTTAATGCCGCGGGCCTCTAGTGCCTGCAGCGCGATGCCGCCGGCGATGCACAAGGGGGCCGTCAGGCGGCCGGAGAAATGCCCGCCACCGGCGACATCGTGCATGTTGTGATACTTCACGCGCGCAGGGAAGTCCGCATGTCCCGGACGGGGTTTGCGGCGCAGCTCGGAATAGTCCTTGGAGCGCGTGTTGGTGTTCTCGATAATCGCGGCGATGGGTGCGCCGGTGGTGTGTCCATCGACCACACCGGCAATGATATGCGCGGTATCGGCCTCGCGGCGCTTGGTCGCGGTCTCGTCGCGGCCGGGTGCACGACGGTCCAAAAAGGCCTGCAGTTGCTCCTGGTCAACAGCGATACCGGCGGGGATGCCGTCGAGCGAGCAGCCGATGGCGGGGGAATGCGACTGGCCAAAGATGCTTACGTGCAAAACGTTTCCAAAGGTCGAGGACATGTTATTCCTCCTCGAGCGTGACCTTGCCGCCCAGCAGACGGTAGTGGTCAAAGAAATCGGGATAGGACTTATTGACCGCCTCGGCGCCGTGAATCACGACCTCGCCGGTGGCACGGCTCGCGGCAATGGCGGCCATCATGGCGATACGGTGGTCGTTGTGCGAATCGACCTCGCCGCCGGTAAAGGCGTCGACACCCTTGATGATGAGGTCATCGCCGGCAATGCGCACCTGCGCGCCCAATGCGGTGAGCTCGCGGGTGGTGGTGACCAGGCGGTCGGATTCCTTGATGCGCAGACGGGCGCAATCGCGGATAAAGGTGCGGCCCTGCGCCAGCGAGGCCACGGCTGAGATAACGGGCACCAGGTCGGGAATGTCGTGGGCACTCATCTCAAAGCCGGAGAGCTTGTCGGACTGCACCGTGGCGGCGTTGGTGGAGCGCACGATGCGGGCGCCAAAGCGCGAGAGCGCGGCAAGCACGTTGCGGTCGCCCTGTGCGGAGCTCAGCGACACGCCCTCGACGGTGATGGGGTCGTTGCCGATGGCACCGGCGCACAGCCAAAAGGCGGCGTTGGACCAGTCGCCCTCGACGGCTACGCTGCCGGGCGTGCGGTACGAGCCACTGTTTACGCGGAAGTTCGTGACCTCGGGCTGGCCGTCCTTGGCCGGAATACGCTCGACGTTGACCTCGACGCCAAAGGCCTTCATGGCCTGGATCGTCAGGTTGATGTAGGGGCGGCTCTCGATAAGGCCGCATACCTGCACGCAGGAGGGCTGGGCCAGCAGCGGGGCTGCCAGCAGCAGGCCGGAGATATACTGCGAGCTCACGTTGCCCGGAAGCACAAAGGTGCCCGGGCGCATGCGTCCGCTCGTCTTGAGCGGAAAATCGCCCAGACCCTGCAGGTCGCAGCCGGCGGCGATGATCTCGTCCGAGAGCGGGGAGAGCGGGCGAGCGCCCAAGCGTCCCTGGCCCACAAAAGTTGCTTCTGCGCCCAGCGCGCAGGCGACGGGCAACATAAAGCGCAGCGTGGAGCCGCTCTCGCCGCAGTCGAGCGTACCGCCGGCAAGCGCCTTGAGCAGGCCAAACTCAATACTCTTCATGGTGGGGTGGACCTGGAAGCCGTCCTCGACGGTCTCGATGCGAGCACCCAGGGCCGTAAGGCAACGCACCGTAGCCTCGATGTCGGCGCAGGTGGTGTTGCAGGTGACGTGTGTCTCGCCGTTGGCGAGCGCGGCGCAGATGATGAGGCGATGCGCCATCGACTTGGACGCGATGGCGGGAACGGTGCCCTTGAGCGGGGACGGGGTGATGCGGGCTAGCATGCGGATGCGTCTCCCTTCTGGCCGAGGCCCTCGGCAATGAGTTCGTGGAAAGTGGAAAGCGGCGTGCGGTCGATGCTGCAGCGGCCAATGCCGTGCGGAATCACTAGATCGATGGTGTCGCCCGCGCGCTTCTTGTCGTGGAGCGCCTCGGCAAAGACGGCATCGGCATCTAGGTCGCAGCGGGTCTTGAGGCCATGGCGGGCGCAGAGCTCCTCAATACGACCGGGCAGCGCAGTATCGCAGACGCCGTGCAGGGCCGCGGCGCGCGTGATGATACCCATGCCGATCGACACGCAGTTGCCGTGTCCCAGCTCAAAGTGCTCGCAGGCCTCGACGGCGTGTCCGGCGCTGTGTCCAAAGTTGAGGAGCTTGCGCTGGTTGGTTTCGCACTCGTCGGCGACGACCACGGCGCGCTTGATGTCGATATTGCGGGCGATGATGAGCGCCACACGGGCCACGTCGCGGTTCAGCAGCTCAAGCGTGAGCGGGGTCTTCTCTAGCTCGGCGAAGAGCTCTGGGTCGGCGATCACGGCGTGCTTGACGACCTCGCCGCAGCCGTCGGCGAACTGCTCGGGCGTAAGGGTGGCCAGGCACCCCACGTCGGCGATAACCACATTCGGCTGCCAAAAGGCGCCAGCCAGGTTCTTGCCGGCGGCTAGGTCGATGGCGGTCTTGCCGCCCACCGACGAATCTACCATGGCGAGCAGACTCGTGGGGATCTGCACAAACTTGCAGCCGCGCATGTAGGTGGCGGCCACAAAGCCCGCCACGTCGCCCACGACGCCGCCGCCGAGTGCCACGATCACATCGGAGCGCGAAAGCTCATGCTCGGCTACAAACTCCAGGATGCTGATGTAGGTCTCGGCGCGCTTGTGTGCCTCGCCGGCTTCGAAGGTGCAGATGCTCACCTCGTAGCCTGACGCCTCCAGGCTCTGCTTAACGGGCATCTGGTAGAGCGGGCCCACGTTGGTGTCCGTCACGATGACGGCCTTGGTGCCGCCGGCAGTGGCGCGCACGAGCGGCCCCGCCTGCTCCAGCAAAAACGTGCCAACATGCACCTGGTAGGGGCGTGCGGTGTCGATATCGATGGTAATCGCCATAAGCTTCGGTCCTTTCGACCTGGCGTGATAGGTGGTCTAGTGGGAGGCCTCGTCGTCGAGTGCGCGCTTAATGCGGTCGCCCTCGGCAAGGAGATTCTCCAGATAGCGCTGGTCGCGGTCCTTAAGGGCGCGGCTGTATGCGCCGAGCGATTCGATCAGATGGTCGATCTCGAAGGCGAGCGCATCGGCGTCATCGATCATGAGCTCTGACCACATTTGCGGGTTGAGGTGCGCCACGCGGGTGAGGTCGCGGTAGCTGCCGGCCGAAAAGCCGTGGTGGACCTGAGCGGTCGGGCTCTTAACATAGGCGTTGGAGACGACGTGCGCGAGCTGGCTCGTAAAGGCGATGACGCGGTCGTGCTCGGTGGCGCTCGTTACGCTGAACTTGCCAAAGCCCAAGGGACGTACCATCTCGCGCACCTGGCCCAAAAGCTCCAGCTTAAGGGCGTCGTCCACTGCGGGCGGTACAAGCACGAGCGGTGCGCCCTGGAACAGGTCGGAGCGGGAATGCGCGTAGCCCGAGAACTGCGTGCCCGCCATGGGGTGCGCGCCCACAAAGTAAAAACCGTGCTCGCGGGCAAGCTTAAAGGCGCGCTCGCACACGATGTTCTTGACGCCCACGGTGTCGATCACCACGGGGCCCATGATGGCCTCGGTGTCGGTGGCGTCGGCGAGTGCCTGAGCGTGCGCTTCGAGCCACTCGATGCAGGCCTCGGGATAGCAGGCAAGGACGATGATGTCGCACTCGCCGAGCGTCTCGTCGTTGAGCTCGCCGGCAACGGTGCCCATGCTGGCGGCCGTCATCACGTCATCGTCGGGGTCCCAGGCCAGCACGCGAACGCCCGCCTGCGCATAGCCGCGGGCAAAGCTGCCGCCGATGAGGCCCAGGCCCACGATGCCGGCGCACTTGGGGCCACCCTGGTTAACGCGTGCGTTTCTCACCGTACCCATGGGCTACTCCTGAACGGGTTCTTGGCAGACGACCTCGCGGATGGCGCGGATGCGGCGCATGGTGTCGTCGAACTGGTCGGGCGTGAGGGCCTGGGCGCCGTCGGACCAAGCGTGGCTCGGGTCGTCGTGGACCTCGATCTCCAGGCCGTTGGCGCCGCAGGCGGTCGCCGCGAGCGCCATGGGCTCAACGTAGCGGGTGTAGCCGGTGGCGTGGCTGGGGTCGGCGACGACGGGCAGGTGCGACAGGTGGTGCAGCACCGGCACGGCGTTGAGGTCGAATGTGTTGCGGGTGCGGGTCTCGAAGGTGCGGATGCCGCGCTCGCACAGGATGACGTTGTCGTTGCCCTCGCTCATGATGTACTCGGCGGCCATGAGCAGCTCGTCGACGGTGCCGGACATGCCGCGCTTGAGCAGAACCGGGGTCTGCGTCTTGCCGACCTCCTTGAGCAGGGGGAAATTCTGGGCGTTGCGAGCGCCAATCTGCATGACGTCAATCTTCTTGTCGAGGAAGACCTGCACGTCGCGCGGGTCCATGATCTCGGTGACGATCGGCATGTCGAGCTCGGCGGATGCCTCGCACAGCAGGTCCAGACCGGCGGGGCCCATGCCCTGGTAGGCGTACGGGGAAGTGCGGGGCTTGTAGGCGCCGCCGCGCAGCATCGTGGCGCCGGCTGCCTTCACGCGGCGGGCGATGCGGATGAGGTTCTCGCCCTCGACGGAGCACGGGCCGGCGATGACCTGGAACTGGTCGCCGCCGATCTTGACGCCGTGGCCGCAGTCGATGACGGAGTCCTCGGGGTGGAACTTGCGGTTGGCGCGCTTGAACGGCTCGGAGACGCGCTGCACGCGCTCGACGACGTCCATGGACTCGAGCAGGAATGGGTCGATCTTGGTCGTATCGCCCACCAGGCCGATGATCGTCTCGTTCTCGCCGCGCGAGACGTCGGTCTTCAGGCCCTTTTTCTCAATCCAGCTGACGATATGGCTGACGGCCTCGTCGCTGGCGCTCTGCTTTAAAATTGCAATCATGGTGTGCCTCTCACCTCGATGGATAACCCTTGCAAAAACGGCCCGCATCGCGAGCCGTGTATATATGGTGCATGAGAGTTTATACTATCTGATTCGCTTTTGCCTTCTAAAGTGAGCCGTTGCGCCGCGTCTTCCCCGGAATTGCAAAGCTTTTTCTTTTATTTTGATAGCCCGTGGTGCACTTGGGTATAATGCCAAACGTTGGCCCTATTAGCTCAGGGGATTAGAGCGTCTGCCTCCGGAGCAGAAGGCCGTTGGTTCGAATCCAACATGGGGCACCATTCCAATTTTGCTCGAACCCGCTGGATGTCCAATCTGGCGGGTTCGCCCTTTTTGTCGTAGTTCAGCGTGACCAGTATCTCGTCCTCCGAGACGACAGCCTGCCACACGAACGCCTTGAGCAGCGTCGCGTCGTCGAGCGCCGTCCCGCACTGCAGGAAGTCGGCGAAGCGCTCCGGGTCTATCCGCTCGTCCGTGATGGCCTCGAGGTCGTACCTCGCGCGCGCCTGCTGCTCCTCGAGCTCGGCTATCCGCTCGTTCACGCCCGGTGCTATCACGCCCTGCTCGATGGCGTTGAGGATGTTCCTCAGGCCCCTCTCGGCGGCCCTGAGCGAGTCCTCGGCCTGCCTGCGACGCGCCCGCACCTCGGCCGTGTCCGCGCGCTCCGCTACCATGTCGGCTATCTGCAGCGCCTCGCCGCGGTCGCCGAGCAGCCCGCGCAGCGCCGAGGCTATGGAGCCCTCGAGCTCCTCGCGCCTGATGTTGCGGACGCACGACCCCGGGCAGCTGTAGTACTCGTACTTCACGTTGTTGCGGCCCCTGCCGCTCACGCCCTGCAGGTTCCTGCCACATTCCGCGCACAGCGCCGTCCCCGCGAGGGCGAAGTCGCCCCAGTTCTCGCTCGAGCGCTGCTTGCGGCACTTGATTCCCTGGACCTCCATGAACGTCACCTCGTCCACTATCGCCGGCATCCCGCCCTCGCGGACGATGCCTCCCCACTCGTACCTTCCCGTGTACCTGCGGTCGCGCAGCATCTGCTGCACCATTGCTTGGCCGCACGGGTTGCCCTTGCGCGTCCTGAGGCCGCGCCGCGCGAACTCGCGCGCTATCGCGTTCATGGACATGCGCTCCAGCCTCAGCGCGAAGGCCTCGCGCACCCACGCCGCCTGCGCCTCGTCGACCTCGTACTCGTCGTCCTCGTTCCTGCGGTATCCGAAGATGCGCACGCCGTTGGTCTTGCACTTGAGGGCGTTGCCCTCCATTCCGCGCTTGGTCCTGATGGCGGTCTTCCTCGACTCGCAGGCGGCGAGCCCCTCGAGCAGCTTCTCGTAGATGATGCCCTCCGGGCTGTCGGGTATCTGCTCGAGCGCCGAGACCAGCTTGACGCCGTGCGCGGCGAGCTCGCGCTTGTATATCGGCGCGTCGTACTCGCCGCGGCTGAAGCGGTCCATCATGTAGACGAGGACGATCTCGCTCTCGCCGGCGTTGGCTATCATCCGCTGGAACTCGGGGCGGTCGTCGGTGCGCCCCGACACGGCGCGGTCGCAGTACTCCGCCGCGACCTCGTAGCCCTCGCGCGCGCACCACTCGCGGCAGACGCGCAGCTGGTCCTCGATCGAGGCCTCGCGCTGCCTGTTGCACGAGAATCTCGCGTATATCACTGCCTTCTTTGGCATAATGTAGAAGCCCCCTCAAGTTGTGAGTTTGCAAAGATGCTTGGGCGGTTGGATGCCCCGTCGGCTAAAGCGGTACCAGCGCTGCCGACGGGGCTCTTTTTATATATATGCGCCATAAGGTGCGACGCAAATGCTGTAACTGTCGCTAATGGTGAAGCCGCGCGCGTAATCGCGGCACGGTGGCATAGAGAAAGCCCGGTATGTCCGATTGAACATGAAGTCGTGCTCCTCCATTTTCTTCGCGCTTATAGTGCCAAGCAAGGTACCGTCCTCGTCTAGTATTACAGCGGCTCCATCCTCAACTTCCCAATGCGGTGGCATGTTCCTCTTCGTTTGCCGCTTAAGTTTGACCGAAAACGGTGCGAATGGCTGGTGAGTGGACAAAGCGTCTTCAAATGCCGTATAGCTGTGGGTGTATAGGCAGTCACTCGCTAGCGCCCAGAGGGCGAACGGCACGTCCATTGGCGGCTGTCCAGCTCCCTGCTGAGCCTTTGCCGCCGTTTTGCTCATTGACTTTTTAAAAAGTCCCATAAAGCTATTCACCGTCCTCGTATGATTCCGCGCGCTCGAGTAGCTCGTCGACCGTGATACCCATCGCGTGCGCGATCTTGTAAACAATGCTTGCCTTGGGATCTTTTATCTTCCCACTGAAAATCTGGGAGACGTGGGCGTCGGATAACCCAGAAGCCCTGCAAACGTCGGCCTGCTTCATGCCGCGCTCGCCAAGATAGTCAATCAATGCGCGTGAGAGCTGCATTTGTAGCTCCTCTCCATCTAAAGACTGTACGAATAAATCCTAACAGAAATTAGGAAAACTTCAACATTCTATTGATTCCTAATGTGCATTAGGTTACTGTATCCAATGTACCTAATGTAGATTAGGAAGGAGGTACGGATGAACAGCCTTCAAGGACTGGTGGCGGCCCGAGTTGCGGAGCTGAACATTACTAAGCAGAGTCTTGCCGACGCTGTCGGGGTATCGCTCGTCACCTTCAACAAGAAGGTATGCGGCGAGTCTGACATCACCATCACAGAGGCACGAAAGCTCGCAAAGGCTATCGAGGTGAGCAGCGATGAAGTCTGCCGACTCGCGCCATAGCGAAAGTAAGCCCAAGACCCCGCGCGAGATAGCGCTCGACACCATGTGCTCGACGCTTCGGGCGGCGTACCGGGAATGGGAGAGGAAGGAGGGGAGCAAGAGACAGTGAGGCAATGGTCGACACGTGAGATCCGGTACCTGAAGGAACACGCCGGCGACGGCGCCAAGGAGATAGCCAAGGCGCTCGGACGGACTACCGAGGCCGTGAAGCTCCAGGCGAGGAAGTGCGGCATATCGCTCCGGCAGCGCTGGATGTGCCCGAAGTGCGGGCGCATGACGTTCAAGCCGCTGAACAAGGCGAACGGCTGGTGCGCGGAGTGCACGAAGGAGGGCCACGTGGCAGACCTCAGGGAGCAGGCCAGCGCGATGCGCGAGGAGGCTGCGAGGTCCAAGCGGAACGACCGCGAGCGGCAGAGGTGCTACAGCGCCAAGAGCCGCGCGAAAAAGTCCCAAAAATAAAGACCCTAAAAAACACCCTAGCCATGACCTGCGGAAACATCAGAAGGGAACACAAGATGTACACATACAAAGAAGCGAGCGCCCCCAGCTACCAACTTGTGAGCACTCGCCGAAACAGCCCCAGACATGAGGCTCAGACCATCATAGCACCCAAGTCATACCGACCGACCGTCCGCGAGCAGCTCGACTCCGATGCGTTCAGGGCGGGGGCCATGGTCGGCTTCATCGCCGCCGCGGTCCTGTTCGCGGCGATCCTGACCGTCTTCGTCCTCCCGACGATGGGCGGCGCGGTCCAGGCTGCCAAGGCCGCATGCGCTGCGGGGGCCGTCAATGCGTAACGACGAGAGATACCGCCAGAAGCCGATGAGCAACCAGCTCGAGATATTCGGCCTCGGCGCGGACGGCGAGCAGGACATGGCCGAGGCGCGCACATGGATAGGCGAGCACCCGCGGGCGTGGGACTTCATGGTCGAGCAGGCCACCCGCCTCAACCGCAAGGGCTACGTCTCGATCAACTACCTCATCCACATGGTGCGCAACGAGCTGCACGTCGGCGTGAAGAACGGCCTCGCGCCGAGCCTCGCCCGCATCATGGAGGCGCGCTACCCGCACCTGAGGCACGCATTCAACAAGCACCGCTCGAAATCGGACGGTTTTGTCGATGAGTAGGAGCAGGAGGACCGCCAAGGACGCGGGCACGAGGTTCGAGCGACTGGTCGCCGACTACCTCGCCGGGAGGCTGGGGAGCGACATCGACAGGCAGGTCAAGACCGGCTCGCACGACACGGGAGACATCCGCGGCGTGTCGATGGCCGGGCGGGGCATCGCGATCGAGTGCAAGGACTACCAGGGAAGGCACGAGCTGCCCAAGTGGCTGCGCGAGGCGGAGACCGAGCGCAGGAACCGCGGGGCCGAATACGGCGTGGTCGTCTGGAAGCGCCGCGGGACCGCCATCCCCGGCGAGCAGTTCGTGACCATGACATTGGAGACGTTCGCGGCGATGCTCGCGGGCGCAGGCAGGGAGGAATAGCAATGGAGAGCACAAACATACCGGTGGAGATCGAGGCCAAGTTCAAGCAGGCCACCGTTAAGGGCGGCGTCGCCGTCCTGCAGTTCGAGGTCGACACGGAGGACAGCGCGGCGTTCGAGGCCATCCGCAAGAGCGGCGAGGAGGTCTGGCTGTCCATCCAGAGCAAGCAGCCCCAGATCCTGTTCGTGAGCCACGACGGGGAGGTGACCGAGTGATGGAGGACTACAAGGGAATGTTCGCCGAGCTGGCCGACCTCGCCACGGAGGAGCAGGCGATGTTCACCATCTCGGTCATAACGAAGTCCGACGAGGCGTTCGACAAGTTCATGGACGCGCGCGAGAGGCTCGCCAAGTGGATCGTCGAGCACGCGGTAGTCATCGACGAGGCGCTAACCGAGAGGAAGTACAACCGGATGCTCAACGAGGAGGTCAGGTAATGTCCGAGGAGAACGGGGCCGAGGAGGTCGTGGCCGAGGTCATCGAGGAGCAGGGGGCGCCCGACCTCGTCGTCACGTACTCGCCGTCCGTCATCAGCGCCAACTTCGACGCGCTGGAGGCCCACGTCCGCGCGAAGGTCGCGGACTACGAGGGCGCCAAGTACGACTTGACCAAGGACGACTCCATCAAGGAGGCGAGGCACGACCGCTCCTACCTCAATGGGCTCAAGTCCGAGATAGAGGAGCGCCGAAAGGCCGTGAAGCGCGAGTACAACAAGCCGCTCGCCGCCTTCGAGAAGCGCTGCAAGGAGATCACATCCATCATCGACGGCGCGTCGGACGGCATCAAGGCGCAGCTCGACGAGGCGGAGGAGAGGCGCAAGGCGGGCGCGAGGGCCGCACTCGAGGCCCACTACAGGGAGTTCGCGGAGCTCCTCTCGCCGGTCGTGCCCTACGAGCGCCTGCACGACGACAGATGGCTCAACAAGTCATTCGGCGAGGCGAAGGCCAAGAAGGCCCTCGAGGACAAGGTCTCAGCCGTCGCGCGCGACTGGGACACGCTCAAGGCCCAGCGCGACTCCATGGCCCACTACGAGGTCGCCGAGCGCGAGCTGTTCCGCACGCTCGACCTTGGCTCGGCGCTCAACGCCGCCCGCGCCGCCGACGAGGAGGACGCCCGCATCGCCGCCATGCGCGAGGCGGTCGAGCCCGAGCCCGCGCCGCGTCCCGCGACGAGGCGCCAGGCGGAACCCGCCGCCGCGGCGCGCCCCGAGCTGCACTGCGCGTGGACGGTCGAGATCCCGTCCGCGACCCGCTCGCAGATGGAGCTGCTCGCCGCGGCGCTGCGCGAGCGCGGCATCACCGGCACCATCAAGTGCAAGGGGGTGTGCTAGATGGCCGACGAGGAGATGACGCTCTCCCAGGCGATAGCAAAGGTGCAGCGCTCCGTGACAGTCCCCAAGGCGCGCTACAACGCATTCGGGAAGTTCAGCTACCGCTCGTTCGAGGACATCGTCGCCGCGCTCAAGGAGCCCTGCAAGGAGGCTGGCGTGGCGTTCACGCTCCAGGACGGCATCTGCAAGGTGGGCGACCGCTACTACGTCGAGGCGACGTGCACGCTGTTCTTCGAGGACGGGCACGGCGATACGAGGGAGTTCAAGGCCTACGCCCGCGAGGCGGAGCACAGGAGCGGCTCCGACGACGCGCAGGTGACCGGGATGGCGTCGAGCTACGCGCGCAAGTACGCGCTCTGCGGGCTGTTCGCCATCGACGGGCAGAGCGATCCGGACGCGCTCTCGGACAAGCCCGAGAAGGAGCCGCCCGAGAGCGGCGGGTTCACGGCGAAGTGCAAGGCCTGCGGCACGGCCTACACCTTCGAGTCGAAAGAGCAGTACGAGGAGTTCAAGAAGCACCCCGGCTGCTGCGCCACGCCGACGTGGCGCGTCCTGTAGGCCATGCAGGACATGTACGCGCAGCGCGAGGAGCTGTTCGAGCGCCTCATGGCGGAGCTGGACACGCTCAGGCGGACGGGCCAGCAGTACGCCGAGAACGAGGCCGACTACCGCAAGGCCCTGCGCATCGCCATCCTCGAGGAGCGCTCCAAGGGCACGCCGGTGACCATCATCGGCGACCTGTGCCGGGGGCGCGAGGAGATAGCCGAGAAGAAGCAGCTGCGCGACTGCGCCGAAGCTCTCTACAAGGCATCGACCGAGGCGATCATGGCCCTCAAGCTGCGAATCAAGACCGTAGACGCCGACATCCAGAGGACATGGACGAGCGGCGGAGAGGAGACATACGGATGAGCATCAACAGAGTGGTGGTGTCGGGCAATCTGACCCGAGACCCCGAGCTACGCGTCACGCCGGGCGGCACGCAGGTGCTGGGCTTCGGCGTGGCCGTCAACGACCGCCGCCGCAACCAGCAGACGGGGGAGTGGGAGGACTACCCCAACTTCATCGACTGCACCATGTTCGGCAACCGCGCCGAGGCGCTCTCGCGCATCCTGCACAAGGGCATGAAGGTCGCCATCGAGGGGAAGCTGCGCTACAGCTCCTGGGAGGACAAGAACGGGGGCGGCAGGCGCTCGAAGGTCGAGATCATCCCCGACGAGGTCGTCCTCATGAGTCTGAACCCCAACGGCCAGCAGGCCTCGCAACAGTACGCGCCGCAGGGATACCAGCAGCAGTACGCGCCGCAGCAGGCGCCGCAAACCGCCCCGCAGGCGTATGTCCCGCAACCGGCGCCCCAGCAGCCCGCGCCGCAGTGGAGCGCCCAGCAGGCCTACCAGCAGGCCCCGCAGGCGGCTCCGCAGCGACCCCAGCAGGCACCGCAGGCCGCCCCGCAGCCGGCACCCGCCAAGCAGCAGCTGGACGTGTACGACGAGGACATCCCGTTCTGATGGGGCGCGTACCCGACATCATCCGCGACCACTGGGAGGCGGCCCTTTTCGCCACCTCCTTCTCCGCGGGTTTCCTGTTCTTCTCTTCGCTTCTATGGGGGTGGTTCTGATGGCATTCACCGTGTTCGACAGCTTCGCCGAGGTCTACGACGACTTCGACGAGAGCGACACCGAGGACATGCGCGACCGCGCGGTGCTCGCCGACGCGATCATGATGTACGGCCTGCACGGAGTCGAACCCGACCTCCCGAAGCACCTGCGCCGCGTGTTCAAGGCCATGAAGAACGCCATCGACAACTCTAAGGACGCGCGCGGCAGGGGCGGGAAGGGCGGCCGACCACGCAAGAAACCGACTGTCGACAAACCCGAATCGCAGGTTTCCGAAAGTGAAAACCTAGGTTTTCCAAACGTGAAACCAGTTTCCGACAAACCTGAAACGCAGGTTTCCGAAAGTGAAAACCCTAACCTAACCTACCCTAGCCTGTCCTGTACTGAACTGGTCTGTGATGAGGGCGATGCCCCAGCCGCGCCGCCCGAGTTCGAGCCGCCGTCGCTGGAGGAGGCCCGCGGTTACTTCGGCGCCAACTGCCTGAACGGCGACCCGGACGCCTTCTGGGCCTTTTTCGAGTCGCAGGGCTGGGTCAAGAGCAACGGCCAGCCGGTGAGCAACTGGGGCGCCCTGGCACTCGACTGGTCCAGGCGCCAGAAGCGCATCGACGCCGACGACCGTGCGAGGGGCAAGCCGACCGCCTCGGAGGTCGAGGCCGCGACGTTCAGGCCCGCGAGGACGCCCGAGGAGGCGCTGGCCGAGCAGGAGCGCCGGTGGGCCGCCGAGCACCCGGGCATCGACCCGGGCAAGGTCGAGGCC
>UQOQ01000037.1:0-17110 GCA_900542715.1 uncultured Collinsella sp. | reverse complement strand
GGCCCTTGCGGCGTAGTCGCTATTTATTCAGTCCAAGTTTCGGGGCGCAGTTCACCGTCCCATTTGTGGTGGTTTTGGGTCAGTCCTAGAGCGTGTGGCCGTAAGCGTCGGTGGCCTTGATGGCGGCGGCGAATTTTTCGTCCGTGAAGGGCTCGGGGTTTCCCTGCTTCCACTCGTTGGTGGCGTGCGCGTACTCGCACAGGGCAGGGATATCAGCCTCGGAAAGCCCGACCTGCTCAAGCGTCACGGGCAGGCCCATCTGATTGTTAAAGGCGGCGTAGCGCTCAAGGTTCTCGGTATCGCCCGTATAGGCGAACAGTACCAGCACACCCAGGCTTACGACCTCGCCGTGCAGGTAGGAGCCCTCGCGCGGAATGCTGCACGTGGCGTTGTAGAACGCATGCGCCACGCTCGAGTTGTAGTAGTAATCGTTTTGGTTGGTCAGGTTGGAGACGTAGCCCGTGTTGACCACGATATCGAGCGCGATCTGCTTGACGGCCTCGGTCGACAGGTTCTGGCGAACGTCCTCAAGACCCTGCACGCCATAGGTAAACAGCGGCTCGGAGCAGGTGTGTGCGAGCGCCAGGCCAAGACCGGCGGTGTGCTCCAGGTTGCCGGCGCTCGTGGCGTATTCGACCTCGGGCTGCTTGGACAGGGCATCGCCCACGCCGGCCCAGAAGTACTCCGCCGGAGCCTCGGCAATGATCTTGGGGTTGATGAAGATGTGTGCTGGGCGGTTGGGGTACGAATAGCCCTCGAGCGAGCCGTCGTCGTTGTAGACAACGGCAATGGCGGTCGCGGCCGAGCAGTTGGAGCAGATCGTCGGTACCGTAAAGACGATCTTCTTGAGCTCGATGGCCGCTGTCTTGATGGTGTCGAGCGCCTTGCCGCCGCCGCATGCGATAAGAACGTCGGCTTCTTGGCAGGCAGGGGAGTTCACAACCTTGGCGATATTGGCGCGCGTGCTGTTGGTGCCGTAGACGCGCGTCTCCAGAATCTCGACGTCGGTGCCCTCCAGCGCCGCTTCGATACCGGGAAGCGCCGCTGCCAGTGCTCGTTTACCACCGATAATCGCGACCTTGGTCGCTCCGTACTCGTCCAGTGCGCCGGGCAGCTCGTCAAAGCAGTCCTCGCCGACGGTGTAGTCGCTCATTCCAATCGTGCGCATAGCGGCCTTCTTTCGTTCGATAAAGTGCTTTCAGGTATTTTGCTCCAAGTGAGTGCTTGCGACCGCGAGAAGTCTCTAAAGTATGAAACCGATGTTGAGGGTTTTTCGCCGGCGTTGACCGTGCTACCATACAGCGCATAAGCGTTGATGGGGACGAGTAGTCGGCCGTCCGCATGCTACAGAGAGCGGGGAGCGCTGAGAACCCGTGCATGCGACCGATGAAAATCACCCCGGAGCTGCGGTCCCAACGGACGTGCCGCGCAGGTTCGTCTTAGTAGACATCGCCGAGATGGTCGTCGATACAGACCAGCCGAGTAACGGATGCGAGCGCGCAAATACGCGGGCGAGGGCATCTAAGCTGGGTGGTTAAGCGAAGAGCTTTTGCGGGCGCACAGCCCGTTTTGTTGCGCTTCGTCCCAGCTTGTAGGGACGGGCGCTTTTTTGGTGCCCAGAGGGCGTGCGCGCCCACGACATGAAAGGGGTACCGTGGCAAACGAGTACAAGCAGACGATGAATCTGCCCAAGACCGGTTTTCCCATGCGTGCCGGTCTTTCCAAGTCCGAGCCCAAGCGACTCAAGGACTGGCAGGACAACAAGGTCTACGAGCAGGTTCTGAAGAAGAACGAGGGTCACAAGAAGTTCGTGCTGCACGACGGCCCTCCGTACGCCAACGGCCCGATCCACATCGGCCACGCCATGAACAAGATCTCCAAGGACATGATCAACCGTTACTGGATGATGCAGGGCTATGAGGTTCCCTATGTCCCCGGTTGGGACTGCCACGGTCAGCCGATTGAGCACAAGGTCGAGGAGAAGCTCGGCACCGAGAAGTTCAACCAGACTTCCACGGCCAAGATCCGTGAGCTCTGCAACAAGTTCGCTGTCGAGAACATCGAGCTGCAGAAGGCCGGCTTCCGTCGCCTGGGCGTGCTCGGCGACTGGGACAACCCATATCTGACGCTCTATCACCAGCATGACGCCGCCGACATCGAGGTCTTCAAGGCCATGTTCGATAAGGGCATGATCTATCGCGGCCACAAGCCGGTTCATTGGTGCAAGCACTGTCACACCGCGCTGGCCGAGGCTGAGATCGAGTACTCCGACGAGACGAGCCCTTCCATCTTCGTTCGTTTTGAGATGACCTCCAAGCCCGCCGGCCTCGAGAACTTCGACGGCCCGGTCGACTTCATCATCTGGACGACTACCCCGTGGACCATCCCCTCCGACCAGGCCGTTTCCCTCAAGCCCGGCGCCGCCTATGTCGCCGTTGAGCACGACGGCCGCGCCGAGGTCATGCTCGAGGACCTTGCTCCCAAGTGCTGCGAGGAGTTTGGCTGGGAGTACACCCCGGTCATGGTCGACGGCAAGCCCTACGTGGTTCCCGCCGAGACCTTCCACCACATCCACTACAAGCAGCCGATCTTTGACGGCGTTGAGGGCGTGGCGCTGCTGGCCGATTACGTCGGTGTCGATGACGGTACCGGTATCGTCCACAACTCGCCCGGTCACGGCGTCGATGACTACTTTGCCTGCCTCAAGGAGGGCATCACCGACATCTGCATGCCGGTCGATGACGACGGCAAGTTCTACACCGGCGAGGAGTTTGGTACCGGTGGCCCCTTCAGTGGCATGGATACCGACGAGGCCAACCCGCACATCATCGAGTTCCTGCGCGAGCGCGGCACCCTGGTCCTCGAGAAGAAGATCACGCACAGCTATCCGCACTGCTGGCGCTGCAAGCACCCGGTGCTCTTCCGTGCTACCGACCAGTGGTTTGTCTCGATGGACAAGACCGGTTTGCGCGAGCAGGCCGGCAAGGAGGTCCGTGAGAACGTCAAGTGGTATCCGGCCCACGCGGCCAACCGCATCGGTGCCATGGTCGAGCAGCGTCCCGACTGGTGCATCAGCCGCCAGCGCAACTGGGGCGTGCCTATCCCCAGCTACACCTGCGCCGACTGCGGCGAGAAGGTCATGAACGACGCCACGCTCGACGCCGTCATCAAGCTCTTCCACGAGAAGGGCTCCGACGCCTGGTTCACCGACGCTCCCAAGAGCTATCTTGGCGAGGCCTGCGTCTGCCCCAAGTGCGGTGGCCATCACCTCAAGGCCGATAAGGACATCCTCGACGTGTGGTGGGATTCCGGCGTCTCCTGGAAGGCCGTCTGCGAGTACCGTCCCGAGCTGGAGTATCCGGCGGATGTGTACCTCGAGGGCTCCGACCAGCACCGCGGTTGGTTCCAGAGCTCGCTGCTCACCTCGGTGGGCGCCAACGGCCATGCTCCGTACAAGGCGGTCGTCTCGCAGGGCTTCACGCTCGACGGACAGGGCCGCAAGATGTCCAAGTCGCTCGGCAACGTCATCGACCCCAACAAGGTCTGCGACGAGATGGGCGCCGACATCATCCGCCTTTGGGTTGCATCCGTCGATACCAGCTCCGACGTGTCCATCGATCACGAGATTCTCGCCCGTACGTCCGATGCCTACCGTCGTTTCCGCAACACGCTGCGCTTCCTGCTCTCCGAGCTCGAGGGTCAGTTTGAGCCCGAGACCGACGGCGTCGCCTTTGCCGACCTGCTGCCGCTCGACAAGCTCATGGTTGCCCGCCTGACCCAGGTCCAGGCCGAGGTTGACGACGCCTACGCCAGCTACGAGTTCCCGCGTGCCTACCGTGCGCTCTACGACTTCGTGGTGACCGAGCTTTCCAACGTGTACCTCGACGCCCTGAAGGACCGTCTGTACTGCGAGAAGCCCGGCTCGCTCGAGCGTCGCAGCGCCCAAACCGTGCTGGCCGAGCTCTTCTCGATGCTCATGCGCGACCTGCAGCCGATCCTGTCCTACACGGTCGACGAGGCCATGGCCTATGCGCCCGCCGGCTGCGTCGATCATCAGAAGTACGCCGCGCTGCTCGATTGGTACAAGTCGCCCATCACGATCGACGAGGCCAATGAGTTTGAGGGCGTGCTCGAGGCTTCACTCGAGCTCCGTAGCGCCGTGACCAAGGCCCTTGAGGACGCCCGCTCCGCCGGCACCTTCACCAAGAGCCAGCAGGTCCGCGTCAAGGCGGTCGTTCCCGCCGAGATGTACGCGCTGCTGACCGGCGACAAGGCCGTCGACCTGGCCGAGTTCTACATCGTCTCCGCTGTTGAACTGACCCAGGGCGAGGAGCTCTCCGTTGCCATCGAGGCTGCCGAGGGCGAGTGCTGCGACCGTTGCTGGAACTACCGCACCACCGTCGGCGAGTACAACGGCCACGCTCATATCTGTAAGAGGTGCGCGAATGCCCTTTAAGGCACGGTAACTCGGCATTTTAGTTATAGGGAGAATTTGGGCGCCTTCGGCCCATTTGCTCCGCTGAATAAAAGCGGCATTCCGTTTTTCGGAATGCCGCTTTCGTTTTTAGCTGGTTATTTCGCTTGCGTTGGTGGATATGTCGTGCGTTCTGCGTGTGGCAATATAAGATGGTTAATTGCACTTAACGTTATTTGAGCTTTGAGGGTAGGGGATTTCTTTGGGTCGTGGTGCGGATATGACGCCGCCTTTGCGTTGGCGCCTGGGCGTTGCTGGTGGGGTGGCGTTGGCCGTGCTGCTTGTTGACCAGCTGACCAAGCTTGCGGTTCGTGCCGTTGGCGATGCTCTGCATGTGACTGTTATCCCCGGTGTGATCGACTTCCTTTTTGTGCGTAACATCGGTGCTGCCTTTAGCATGGGCGAGGGACATGGCCTCGCGTTTGCCGTGCTGGCGTTTGTCGTTATCGTTGCGATCGCGGTGTACTTGCTTCGCGCGCCCCAGCTTGCTCGCTTTGAGGTTGTGGGCATGGCTATGGTCGTGGGCGGCGCCATTGGCAATGCGATCGACCGTCTGGCTTTTGGCTTTGTGACCGATTTTATTGCCACCACCTTCATCGACTTCCCCGTCTTCAATGTGGCCGATGTCGGCATTACGGTCGGTGTGGTGCTTGCCCTCATCGGCTACATGTTCTTGAGTCCTGCGGCCCGTGAGGTCGACGCGACCGCCGAGCTCAACGCCCGTGACGAGGCCCGCGCTAAGCGCAAGGCCCAGCAGCGTGGGGAGCGTGCCCGCAAGATTCGCGAAAGGAGCGAGCGCTAATGGCCGACATCCATATCCTTGTTGCCGACGATGCCGCTGGTCAGCGTCTTGACGCCTATCTGGGCGCTAATGACGGCTGCCCTACGCGCTCTGCCTGCGCGCATCTGATCGAGGGCGGTGCCGTTGCCGTCAACGGCGAGACATGCCTGTCAAAAAAGTATGTCGTGCGCTCCGGCGACCGTATTTCGGTCGATTTGCCCGAGCCGCACGATCCCACCGATGTGATTCCCGAGGCCATTCCCCTCGATATCCGCTACGAGGACGACTACCTCATCGTGCTCTCCAAGCAGCGCGGTCTGGTGTGCCATCCCGCCCATGGCCACGAGAGCGGTACGCTCGCGAATGCCCTGGTCTATCACTGTGGTATCGACCATCTGGGCACCGTGCAGGGCGAGGACCGCCCCGGTATCGTGCATCGTTTGGATCGCGATACCTCAGGTCTTATGCTTGCGGCAAAGGACGACGACACCCAGCGCGCGCTCCAAAATCTTATCCGTACGCGCACGCTCGACCGCCGCTACATTACGCTCGTTCACGGGCACATCGCCATGGACGAGGGCACCATCAACACCGGTATTGCCCGATCGACGCGCGACCGCGTGAAGATGGCGGTTTCGGACGATCCCTTTGCGCGCCAAGCCATCACGACCTTCAAGGTCCTTGAGCGTTTTGATTCCACGCGCTTTGATGACGGCTACACACTCGTTGAGTGTCACCTGTTTACCGGTCGCACGCATCAGATTCGCGTGCACATGCGCCATATCAACCACGCCTGCGTGGGCGATCCGCTCTACGGCAAGTGCGATGCACGCGCCGATCAGGGTCTGACCAGGCAATTCCTCCATTCCTGGCGCGTAGCGTTCGATCATCCCGTGACGGGGGAGCGCATTGAGCGCCGCGACGAGCTGCCGTGGGATCTCGCTGCGGTTCTTGACGACCTGGCCCCGCGTTCGCTTGGTCGCACTGCTGCCGGCGACGAAATCGTACCGCAGCTCGGCCTGCTCGAAGCCTAGCCAGTATTAGGTGGTTTCTTGAACGCCCCTAGCCTGCGGTAAGATATACGGTTGTTTACGTAACGCGTTCCTGGGAGCCTGCATGCTCGCCTTTTTACAAACCAACACACCCATCGTGATCTTCAACCAGATTGTCGTCACGCTGCTCACGGTCTGCTTCTTGTACCAGGTGGTCTTCTTTGTCATCGGTGCTCTCCGCGGCGAGGTCGCGCCTCCCAAGGCCAAAAAACTCCACCGGTATGCCTTCTTTATTGCAGCACACAACGAGGAGGCCGTTATCGCCAACCTCGTTCGCTCCATCAAGGACCAGGATTATCCGTCCGAGCTCATCGAGGTCTTTGTCGTCGCCGATGCCTGCACCGATAACACCGCGCAGCTCGCGCGCGAGGCGGGCGCTGTCGTGTACGAGCGAAACGACCTGGCCCGTAAAGGCAAGAGCTGGGTCATGGACTTTGGTTTTGACCGCATTCTTAACGAGTATCCCGATACCTTTGAGGGCTACTTTATCTTCGATGCCGACAACGTTATCTCCCGCGATTACGTCTCCAAGATGAATGACGCCTTTGACCAGGGATTCCATGTGGTCACAAGCTACCGCAACTCCAAGAACTTTGGCAGCTCGTGGATCTCGGCTGCCAACGCCACTTGGTACCTGCGCGAGGCGCGTTTCCTTAACAACGCGCGTAATATCTGCAAGACGTCCTGTGCCGTCTCGGGTTCGGGCTACCTCATCTCCGCCAGTGTTATCGAGGGTATGCACGGCTGGCAGTTCCACACGCTGACCGAGGATATTCAGTTCACCACGTTCTGCGCCATTCACGGCATTCGCATTGGCTATGCGCCGGCGGAGTTTTTTGACGAGCAACCCGTGACGTTTAAAGCGTCTTGGAAGCAGCGTATGCGCTGGACCAAGGGCTTCTACCAGGTGTTCTTTACCTACGGTAAGCATCTGGTCAAATCGACGTTTTGCTATCATCGCTTTGCCGCATATGACATGTTTATGACCATCGCTCCGGGCATGTTGCTGTCCCTGATCTCCATGCTCGCCAACGCTACCTTTCTCATCGTGGGCGGGCTTTCGCATGGCTTCTTGGCCACCGAGGTCGAGATGCAGGCTTGTGCCGCCTCGCTCATTATGACCTTCGTGATGATGTACCAGACCTTCTTTATCCTGGCGCTACTTACGACCATCTTTGAGTACAAGCACATTCATTGTGCGCAAAAGTGGCGCCTGGTGACCAACCTGTTTACCTTCCCGATCTTTATGTTCAGCTATATCCCCATCACGGTGGCAGCGCTGTTCCTAAAGGTCGACTGGGTCCCGACGCAGCACGCCGTCAACGTTACCCTCGACGAGGTCATGCAAGGCGCCAAATAACCACCATCAAAACCACCACAAAGGTGCCTGTACCTTTGTGGTGGTTTTTGCTTTTGAGCAGCTGTTCATGGAGGTGCACGATGGTCTATATCCCGTTTTGGATTTGTTTCTTTGCCGGCGCGGTGATTGATGCCCGTGAGCGGCGGTTTCCCAATCAGCTTGCCGGCGCGTGTGCGGTGGCGGCGCTTGCAGGCGTTTGGCTCGACAAGGGTGTTAACACGGCGTTTGACCACGCCGGTCTTGCGGTCATCGTCTACCTTGCCCTTGTGCTTACTGAGTCACTCTGGCGTCGTGTTCGCCACGTCCCTGGCATTGGCATGGGGGACGCCAAGGCGCTCTTCGCGCTTTGCACGCTCGACCCTATGGGCGGCATCGTGGCATTTGCCGTTGCGCTCCTGGCCCTTGCCCTCTCCTGCCTCTTCACAAAATCGCGCTCCCTGCCTTTGCTGCCGTTTTTGGTGCCGATTTTTGCCATAATCGAGGTCGTGGGCTGCACATTGTAACCGATTGCGCATCCTTCTTAAGGAGCATGCCATGGCATCTAATCAAGAAACGGCCGTCATTAAGGCGCGCATGGACCGTATTCCCTCGGCGTTATCGCCCGAACTTGTCGAGCGCATTGCCGCAGATCGTGCTTCGGGCTATGTCAACCCGTACCGTTGCGACGATGACCAGGTCATCCGTCGCGTTGATCGAGCCGCAGACGAGGGCACGCTCATGCGTCCGGCCTTTATGCGCGATACCGAAAAGATTCTTCATCTGCCTGCGTATGCCCGATACGCCGGCAAAACTCAGGTCTTCAGTTTTCGCAGTAACGATGACCTGTCGCGCCGAGGCCTGCACGTGCAGCTTGTCTCGCGCATCGCGCGTGATATCGGACGTGCTCTGGGGCTCAACTGCGATCTGATCGAGGCGATTGGCTTAGGCCACGACTTGGGTCACACGCCCTTTGGCCATGCCGGCGAGCGATTCCTCAACGATATCTATCACGAGCGTACGGGTCGCTTCTTTTTCCATAACGTGCAGTCGGTCCGCGTCCTCGATGCGCTGTACGGTCGCAACGTGTCGCTTCAAACGCTCGATGGCGTGCTATGCCATAACGGCGAGTACGAGCAGCGTGTTTTTGAGCTTTCGGACATGGGTTCCTTTGACCAGTTCGACCGAACCGTCGAGGAATGCATTGCCACAGGCTATAGCGCGATTGAGCACCTGCGTCCCATGACGCTCGAGGGCTGCGTCGTTCGCATCTCGGATATCCTTGCCTACGTTGGGCGCGATCGCCAGGACGCCATTGCGGCTGGCCTGCTGTCGCCCGACGCTTTTGACGACGGTCGGGGCGGCGCCTATAACAGCTGGATTCTCACGCACGCATCCATCGATATCGTTGAGCATAGCTACGGCAAACCGCGTATCGAGATGAGCGGGGACCTGTTTGAGGAGATCCGCCGGGCTAAGCGCGAGAACTACGAGAAGATCTATAGCAAGGGCGGTATCGAAGGCGACTCTGAAGCGGAACTGCGCGAGGCCTTCGAAAAGCTCTACGACCGTTGCCTGCAGGATATAAACGAGGGTGACGAGTCCTCCTACATCTTTAAGCACCACATTTCGCGTATTGAGCAGCAGCTTTCCTATTATGGCCGCACCTATGCTTGGCAGGACGACAAGGATCAGGCCGTCGTCGATTACATCGCAAGCATGACGGATGGTTATTTCTGCGAGCTGACGAGCAAATTGTTCCCAGGTCTAAAGTTTCCGCACCGCACCTATATTAACGAACGGTAGTTCGTATCCTTTCTGTATACTGTTGGTCAACAACGATTTTGATTAATGCACGGGATGGCTATGGACGACCTTTTTTCTGCTTCGACGCGCGAGCGCTCCTTTAAAAATGCGCCGCTTGCGGTGCGTATGCGCCCCAATTCGCTCGACGAGTATGTGGGCCAGCAAAAGGCCGTCGGTAAGGGCTCGTGGCTGCGCGCCGCGATTGAGCATGACGTGCTGTCGAGCGTGATTCTGTACGGCCCGGCTGGCACGGGCAAGACGACGCTGGCCCACATTATCGCCAACCATACCAAGAGCGAGTTTGTCGAGGTCAGCGCCGTGACGGGCACTGTGAAGGACCTGCGCCGCGTAATCGATGAGGCTAAGACCCGTCTGAACACCTACGACCGCCGCACCATTCTGTTTATCGATGAGATCCATCGCTTTTCGAAATCGCAGCAAGATGCCCTGCTGCATGCGGTCGAGAACCGCACCGTCATTATGATTGGCGCCACGACGGAAAACCCGTACTTTGAGGTCAACTCGGCATTGCTCTCGCGTGGGCGTGTGGTAGAGCTTGAGCACCTGAAGGACGAGGATATCGCCACGCTCATTGAGCGTGCGCTCGAGGCGCCGCAGGGTTTAAACGGTAAGTTCTCGGCCGATGAGGATACAGTCAAGACCATTTGCACGCTGGCCGCGGGTGATGCGCGCTCGGCGCTCACGACGCTCGAGCTTGCGAGTGAGATTGCCGTTACGCGTCCCGATACCGAGGGAACGCCAGCGCCGGCGGCGGGGGAACGCTATCCCATTACCGTGGATGACGTGAAGATCGCCAATCCGCGTCGTGGGTTTTCGTATGACAAAAACGGTGATATGCACTACGACATTATTAGCGCGTTCATCAAGTCCATGCGAGGCAGCGATCCCGATGCCACCATTTATTGGCTTGCGCGCATGATCGATGCGGGGGAGGATCCCAAGTTTATCGCTCGCCGCATTATGATTCAGGCTTCCGAGGATGTTGGCAACGCCGACCCGCAGGCGCTTTTGGTGGCACATGCCGCATTTAAATCTGCCGAGGTCATTGGCTATCCCGAGTGTCGCATCAACCTGGCTCAGGCTGCGCTCTATGTGTGCCTGGCGCCTAAGTCCAACGCGTGTGAGGCCTCGATCGATGCGGCGCTGGCCGATATCCACAGCAGTGGTCTTCGCGAGGTGCCCAGCTACCTGCGCGATCGTCACCGTCCCGGCAGCGACGAGTACGGTGTATACAAGTACCCGCACGATTATCCCGAAGGCTGGGTCGATCAGCGCTATTTGCCCGAGGGGTTGGAGCGCGGTGCGTTCTGGCAGCCTGCCGGCCGCGGTTGGGAAGAGTGGCGTGTGGAGCAAAGCGAGCGCGACCGTAGCGGCAACGCTCCCAAGTAGGCCATTGGCGCCTCGCGCATTCCCTTTGGGTATCTTTGCCCTTCTTTGGGGTACCATGAAAAACGTCTGTATTTCGATTCCTTCGGGAGGCTTGTATGAGTCCCATTCAAATCGCCCTGCTGGTGCTCGCCGTTGCCGGCGTGTGGGCTGTTGTCGAGCTCGCGCTCACGCTGCGCAAGACCCGCACCGTCGTCGACTCGCTCGACAAGACGGTGAGTGACCTTAACAATACGCTCGCCGAGGCACAGCCCGTGGTGGCAAAGCTCGATGGCGCCGTTGACGAGCTTACGCCGGCACTTGCCCAGGTTGAGCCGCTCCTCAAGTCGAGCAAGACTGCCGTTGATGCTCTGACGTCTAACCTCGTTGAGGTTGAGGCGGTCGTTCGCGACATCTCCGAGGTCACGGGCAGCGTGGCCGAGGCTAGCAATGCCGTATCGAGCGTGACTGATTCTGCTGCTGGCGCCGTGCAGAAGCTCTTCAATAAGGTGAAGGCTCCTGCAGCCGACGCCGATCGTAAGCTCGCCGCTGCCGCCGCCGAGGCCGAGCAGCCTACTGAGCGCGTTCTGATTGACGATGACGATGCCGCTGCTGACGACGATGATGTTCAGAAGCCCGCTGCTAAGCCTGCTCAGTATTACACCTATACGCCTGCCGAGACCTCCGAGGAGTCCTGCGATGAGTAGTGAAGCAACCTGCCCCATTACGCTGAGCGTTGCCGGTGATCCGCGTCTCGCGCGCTTGGTGCGCATGACGGCCGCCAACGTCGGCGCCCTGTGCTCTATGTCCGTCGATCGCATCGAGGATATCCGCATGGCTGCCGAGGAAGCCTTCATCTTTGGGTGCACCGCGGTCGACTGCGACGACATCACGATCAATTTCGATGTGGACGAATCTCACGTCGGCATGACCTTTACCTTTGGGGAACAGGCCACCGTCGACGAGGATGACCAGGCTGCTGTGTATGCCGAGCTCATTCTTGCAAGCGTGTGCGATTCCTACGAAAAGACTGCGGCGCCTCTAACGCTTTCCCTCGACCTCAAGGCGGATATCTAATATGACCGAACGTTCCCGGAGCGGCAAGACCGCTTGGGACAAGGAGAAAACCCGCGAGCTGTTTCGTCGTTATAAGGAGACCGGTGATCCGGATGCTCGCGAGCAGCTCGTCATGTCCCATATGAACCTGGTAAGGTTTCTTGCCAACAAATTTAAGAACCGCGGCGAGCCGCTCGATGACCTTTTGCAGGTCGGCTATTTGGGCCTGCTCAAGGCTATCGACCGCTTTGACCCTGAGCGCGGGCTCGAGTTCACGACGTTTGCCACACCTACTATTATGGGTGAGATTAAGCGTCATTTCCGCGACAAGGGCTGGAGCGTGCGCGTGCCCCGTCGTTTGCAGGAGCTCTCGGCCAAGGTCAACCAGGCTACCGATAAGCTCACCAACGAGCTGCAGCGTTCGCCCAAGGTTGAGGAAATCGCCGAATACCTGGACGTGACCGTCGACGAGGTGCTCGAAGCCATGGAATCGTCCTCGGCTTACACCTCGGTGCCCATCGAGGCCCCCGGTGCGTCCGATTCCGATGATGCGCCTTCGATTCTCGATCGCTATGCCGACGACGACAACGAGCTCGACTTTACCGATGACCGCCTGGTAATCGAGGAAGCCATCCGCGATTTCTCGCCGCGCGAGCGCGAGGTTATCGAGCTGCGCTTCGTTAAGGGCATGACCCAGATCGAGATTGCCAAGAAGCTTGGCATCTCGCAGGTGCAGGTCTCGCGCCTGCTGCGCCGTACCCTTAAGAAGATTCAAGATAAGATTGACCCCGACGGAGTGATGATTCGTTCATGAGTGAGCACCCCCAACAAATCGACCGCACGCTTCGCGATACCCGCATTCTGACGCTGCGCATTTGGGGCGTCGTCGGCTGCATTGTCATCGCTGCCGTCATCTTTAACCTTATGGGCATCCTGGCACCGGTCATCGAGTTTCTCGCTGTCGGTTCCATCATCGCTTTTGTGATGTCTCCGATCACCAACTGGCTCGAGCATCACGGTGTCGGACGTGGCCTCGGTTCGCTCATCGCACTCATTGTGGTTGTTGCCGTGCTCGTCGGCGTCGTCTGCATCCTATCGCCTATTTTGCTCGGTCAAATCATGGAAGTCCTGAGCCGCCTGCCCGAGCAGCTTCGTGTTGCGGGTGGCGATCTCAACGAGATGCTCTCGCACGCTAAGACGCTCAACAACACGCCGCTCAAGGAGTATCTGGACGACAATCTTTCTTCGTTGGTTACCGTAGCGTCCAAGTACGTCTCGCAAATCGCTGCTGAGCTCGGCCGCGGTGTGTTTCCGCTCATTACCAACACGGCCTCGCAGCTGTTCGTCATCTTCCTGGGTCTGGTGCTTGCCTACTGGCTTGCCTGCGATTATCCCCGCATGCACCACGAGGTCTGCACCATCATCGGGCAGGAAAAGGAGACCTCGTACCGCTTTATGGTGGCCATCCTTTCGCGTTCGGTCGGCGGCTACATGCGTGGCATGGTCATCACATCGATCTGTGGCGGTTTTCTTGCCTTTATTGGTTTTACGATCATCGGCCATCCGTATGCAGCACTCATGGCTATCTTTACCGGCATTATGCACCTGGTTCCGGTTGTCGGTCCCTGGGTGAGTGCGGCGATCGCCACGGTGCTCGGCTTTATGTTCAGCCCCATGCTGGCGTTGTGGACGCTTGTCGTGACCATGGTGGCTCAAAACGTCACCGATAATGTCATTTCGCCTAAGGTCATGCAGAGCTCGGTGCAGGTGCATCCCGTTATGAGCCTGACGGCTCTCGTTATCGGTTCGGCACTCATGGGTCCCATCGGCATGGTTATCGCCATTCCGCTGTGCGCGGCCCTCAAGGGCATTTTCGTCTACTACTTTGAGAACGAGACCGGGCGTCAGCTCGTGGCATACGATGGCGCCGTGTTTAAGGGCACTCCGTATCGCGATACCGAGGGTAACCCAGTTGCCGCCTACGACGCGCTTGGCGACGATACGTTCATCTATGAGTCCGAGCTCATCGGCAACGAGACCGCGCCCGAGGCCAAGGCCATGCCCAAGCCCGAGCTCGATAATCCCTGGATTAAGCTCTCAGGCCTGCAGCCCGACGCGACGGGTTTCTTTAAGAACCCCTTTGCCAAGGACGACGACACAAGCTCTGACGACGACACCAAAACCGGCATCGACGGCTCCATGGACGATTCGGATTCCAAATAGGCCCTGTTAGCGTTTCTTGATGTTGTAAATAACAATAAACGCGATCAAAGTGATTGATAAGGGGCCAGCCACATAGAAAAAGATGGCGTCAATTGCGCTTAGGGTGTAATACGCTTTATCGCCAGATGTTACTGCGTACAATGCGTAGCCAAATCTCGGCTGGTTCACATACCAGCTCGAGTAAGCGAAGATTGCTAAAAGGGCTACCGAGGTTAGTGCATTCACGACAAACCGTTTGCTATTCATCGATCGCTCCTTCCGGACGATTCTTATATGCAATTATACCGAAATCATTTTTTTTCAAAGTATTTGACAGACCTAAATAACGTGCACTTTCGCTGGAGGGTCGCTGTTTGGCGGCCCTCTTTTTTGCACAGGCGCGGTGGGATGGTAATATCGTTACGTTTGAACTGTTTCGATGTGAAACCGAGGAGATTCCCTCTATGAGTGCTGACTACCCGTCAATGACTACGGCCGAGATTCGCTCTAAGTTCCTCAACTTCTTTGAGGAGCGCGGTCTTAAGCTCTATCCTTCTTCGTCCCTCGTCCCCGACGATCCTTCGCTGTTGCTTGCCAACGCCGGCATGAATCAGTTTAAGGAGTACTACCAGGGCAAGAAGACCATGAAGGAGATCGGCGCGATCTCCTGCCAGAAGTGCGTCCGCACCAACGACATCGATTGCATCGGCGAGGACGGCCGTCACCTGTCCTTCTTTGAGATGCTCGGCGACTTCTCCTTTGGCGGCGTCTCCAAGCAGCAGGCCTGCGCTTGGGCCTTTGAGCTCATCACCAAGGAGTTCAAGCTGCCGCTCGATCGCCTGTACTTCACCGTCTTTACCGAGGACGACGAGACCCATGACGTATGGCGCTCCCTGGGCGTTGCCGAGGACCACATCTCCCGCTTGGGCGAGGACGACAACTTCTGGGCCGCTGGCCCCACCGGTCCCTGCGGTCCGTGCTCTGAGATCTACTTTGACATGGGCGAGGAGGTCGGTTGCGGCAGCCCCGACTGCAAGCCTGGCTGCGACTGCGATCGCTTCCTTGAGTTCTGGAACCTCGTGTTTACCCAGTACGACCGCCAGGAGGATGGCTCCATGCCGGAGCTGCCGCACCGCAACCTCGATACGGGCATGGGTCTGGAGCGCATGGCCGCCATCATGCAGCACAAGACCGCTAATTACGACGGCGATCTGATGCAGCACCTCATCAAGCTGGGCGAGAAGATCAGCGGCAAGACCTATGACGCCGACGATTACTCCGGTGCCAGCCGCTCCCTGCGCATCATCGCGGATCACTCTCGTGCCGTCGACTTTATGATCTCGGACGGCATTCTCCCCGGTAACGAGGGTCGCGAGTACGTCCTTCGCCGCCTGCTCCGCCGTGCCGTGTTCCACGGTCGCCTGCTGGGCATCGAGGGCGCCTTCCTGACCAAGTTCATTGATGAGGTCAACGCCCAGATGGGCGAGGCCTATCCCGAGCTGCTCAAGAACGTCGCGCTCGTCAAGGGTATCGTCGCTTCCGAGGAGGAGCGTTTCTCCACGACGCTCGACAACGGTCGCGTCTACCTGGACGAGGCCCTGGCCGCGCTTGCCGAGGGTGCTGTCCTTCCGGGCGACGTTGCCTTTAAGCTGCACGACACCTTTGGTTTCCCCATCGACCTGACCGTCGAGATCGCCGGCACCGCTGGCCACGACGTCGACATGGACGGCTTCACCGCCTGCATGGAGGACCAGAAGGCCCGCGCCCGCGCCAATGCCAAGGGCGACGCCTGGGGCAGCTTCAACGACGTGTGGGTCGAACTTTCCGACAAGGTCGCCGCGACTGAGTTCGACGGCTATGACAACGATGCGATCGTAGGCGCCAAGGTTGTTGCCATCGTGCGCAACGTCGAGTCCGTCGAGTCCGCTGCCGCCGGCGAGGACGTCGAGGTCGTGCTCGACCGCACCCCGTTCTACGCCGAGATGGGTGGCCAGCAGGGCGATGCCGGCGAGCTTTTCGCCGAGGGCGTTGCGCTGACCGTTTCCGATACCAAGAACCACAATGGCCTGTATGCTCACGTCGCCCACGTTGCCGAGGGCACATTGACCGTCGGTGCTACCGTGACCGCCGCGCTCGACGCCGAGCGCCGTGGTTTCCTGCGCCGCAACCACACCGCCACCCACCTGCTCGACGCTGCGCTTAAGCAGGTCCTGGGCGAGCATGTCTCCCAGGCTGGCTCGCTGGTGACGCCCGAGCACCTGCGCTTTGACTTCACGCACTTCGAGGCCCTGTCCTCCGAGCAGCTCAAGGCTGTCGAGGACCTGGTTAACCAGCAGATCTTCGCCTCCAAGCCGGTCGTGACCCGCGTCATGGGCATCGACGAGGCCAAGGCCGCCGGTGCTGTCGCCCTGTTTGGCGAGAAGTATGGCGACGTCGTCCGCGTTGTCTCCGTGGGCGCCGAGGACCAGCCGTTCTCCCGTGAGCTCTGCGGTGGCACCCATGCCGCCAACACCGCCGAGATCGGCCTGTTCAAGATCATTTCCGAGTCCTCTACGGGCTCCAACGTCCGCCGTATTGAGGCCGTGACCTCTAAGGGTGCTCTCGACTACATGGCCGACCGTCTGGCGCTCGTCGACGCCGCCGCTGCTGCGCTCAAGTGCCGCGTGGATGAGGTTCCCGCCCGCGTGGAGAACCTGCAGGCCGAGCTGCGCGAGACTTCCAACAAGCTCAAGAAGGCACTGACCGGTGGCTCCTCCGACGCTATCTCCAGCGCCATCGAGGGCGCCGTCGAGCTCGACGGCTACAAGCTCGTCGTCGCTGAGCTCCAGGGCCTTGAGGCTGCCGACCTGCGCAACGTCTGGGATACCGTGCACCAGAAGGTCGCCGGTCCTGTCGCCTGCGTCGTCGCCAGCGTGACCGAGAAGGGCACCCCGGCCCTGCTCGCCGCCGGCTCCGATGACGCCGTCAAGGCCGGTTTCTACGCCGGTAACGTGATCAAGCAGATCGCGGGCCTGGTC
>UQOQ01000036.1:0-19065 GCA_900542715.1 uncultured Collinsella sp. | reverse complement strand
CCGTCGAGCAGGCCCCGCGCGGTAACCGTGCCGAGCGTCGTGCCAAGCAGTTCCAGGGCGAGGCGCATCGCCGCCGTCGCGAGGATGGGGATCGCGGTGGCCGTCGTCGTGTCGAGCGCGAGGACGAGGGCCGCGGTTCGCGCGGTGGCAAGCGCGGTGCGGGCGACCACCGTCGTTCCGGTCGTGATGACGAGCGCGGTGGCCGTGACGAGCGCCGCGGCGGCGAGGGCCGTGGTGAGCGTAGCACCCGCGGCGGCGAGTCCCGTGGCGGCAAGCGCTTTGAAGAGCGCGGTAGCCGCGGCGGCGAGCGTCGCGAGGGTGGCCGTGGCAACGGTGGTCGCGGCAGCGCTGGTCGCTCGGGTGAGTCGTGCGATCGTCGTGACCCGCGTGCCAGCCGCGATCGTCGCGATGACTGGCGCAACTACGACGATACCCGCGAGGAGCGTCGTGGCGGCTATCGTGGCGGGCGTGGCGGCAACCAGACCGGCTCCCGTGGCGGCCGTGCCGGCGGTCGCGATAACCGTGGCAGCTATGGCAACAGCCGTGGTGGCAAGCGCGGCGGCAGCTCCCGTCGCCCCGGTGACGGCGGCGGCAAGCGCAAGTAAGATGCGCATCGCGCGCTAGCGTGAGACAAGCTAAGGGCCCGAGCAAACAACGCTCGGGCCCTTTTGTTTGCCGTGTCCATCGCTAATTCAAACGTGATTTTCTCGGGAATGCATCTGGGGGATGCTGAGGACCTATTTTCCGCCATGCAGCAATGGGTCCTATGGGGTGCGCCGTGCATTTTTTGGAGTATTCTGCAGTTCGAGTTGTCTGCATATGATTCGACGTCGCCAACGGTGGCCTTCGGATATCCCTAGCGAGCGTTCCGAGTCAGATTTCGCCGTTTTCCGGAGCAGGGACGCGTTATTCTCGCCATGTCGGGACTTAAAATGATACGGCGCCCTACAGTTTTGCCCACCCGCGGCGGTGCTGGCGCGGTCACGTTGCAGAATACTCCGTTTTTGCACGGGCCAGGATGGGGTACCTCAGGAGAACACGGCGGTATCCCGTAAATATATACAATCTGTACCGTAATTAATACAAAACGAAGAGGCAGACAGCGTAGGGTGGGTGCATTGGGGTGTTTGGTGCACCAAAACGGGGATCCCACGTACCGTATACTCTGGCTGGATGTGAAAACGGCTTGACGCGTTGCCAGGCGTAGGGGGAGGGTGCCTCGATGGACGTATTCGAAATTGTGTTTAGTCCGACGGGTGGAACGCGGAAGGTGTCTGGCCTTGTGGCCGGGGCGCTGGACAAAAATACCGTTACCGTCGATCTGACCGATAGCGGGCTAGATTTCAGCGCTGTCTCGATGACTGAGGACGACGTGGCCGTAATCTCTGTGCCGGCGTATGCCGGTAGAATCCCGGCTGTGGTGGCTGACCGGTTGGGCATGGTGCGCGGCAACGGGGCTCGGGCTGTTTTGGTTTGTGTATACGGAAACCGCGCGTTTGAGGACACGCTCGTAGAGCTGGAGGACGTTGCGAAGCGCGCCGGATTTAGGGTGGTTGCAGCGGTTTCTGCTATTGCTGAGCATTCCGTTGCTCGTCAGTTTGCTGCTGGGCGACCGGATGCGCAGGATGCGGCGCAGCTCGCAGAGTTTGCGCAGCAAATTCAGCAAAAGCTGTTGACTGAGGATGCATCCGAGCCCTCTATTCCCGGCAATCGTCCTTATAAACAAGCCGGAGGTCACCGCATGGCACCCGAGGCAACAGAGGATTGCGTCTCCTGCGGTGCATGCGCCGCGGCGTGCCCCGTTTGTGCTATCGACAAGGGCGACCCCAAGCGAGCAGCTGGCGAGGCGTGCATCTCCTGCATGCGCTGCATTGCCGTATGTCCGCGAGGCGCTCGCAAGCTTGATCCCAACAAGCTATCCGCTGTTTCCCAGATGCTGAGCAAGGCTTGCGTCGTGCGGAAGGAATGCGAGCCCTTCATCTAGTGCATACGAAATTGGTGCATTGGGGACAGGTTAATCTGCACCAACCTGGTGCAAACAAACCTGTTCCCAACGCACCAGAGTGAGGAGTGCCCCTGGGTGCCGGCGGGAAAGGAACGCCCCTAAGTGCCGCCTAAATACCGTTTATCGAAGAAAAAATACCGCTCACCGGTCATAATGATTGTTCTGGCTTTGGGCTTGTCTACAATAACTCCCGTAAAAAGAAATGCGGAAGGTTACCGAGTCCCTCGGACGTGGGCCTAACCAAAGTCTTTGAACGGATGTGTCTCTATGGACGCATTCGCTTGATTTTGGTTGGGCTATATTTATGAAGGGACATGCCACCATGGGTTTCTTTTCTCGCCTGATGGGCGGTTCGGATGAGCAGAAGACTGCAACTTCCGAGTTCGAAATCCTCGCTCCTGTTTCCGGCGAGCTTGTTCATCTAGAAAATACCAATGACCCCGCTTTTAGCAGCCGTGCCGTGGGCGATGGCGTTGCCGTGGTTCCCCAAGAGGGAACGGTGTGCGCTCCTGTTTCCGGCACCGTCGCCGCGCTGTTTCCGACTGAGCACGCGCTGGGCATCATGTCCGACGACAGCTCTGCTCAGGTGATGCTGCATATCGGAATCGATACTGTTAAGCTTGAGGGCAAGGGCTTCCATGCGCTCGTTGCCCAGGGCGATCATGTCGACGCGGGCCAGCCCCTCGTCGAGGTCGATTTCGACGCGGTCCGCGCCGCCGGCTTCGATCCCACGGTCTTCGTTATCGTGTGCGAGCGCTCGGAGAACTCGACTCTTCGTGAGCATGCTTCCGGCCCTGTTGCTGTTAAAGAGCCTGTCGTCTGGCTTTCCGAGTAAATTCTTGTGGTGGGTACCGTGGTTATCAAGCGAGTTTTTAACAACAACGTCGCAATGGTCACTTCGGACGATGGCTCCGAGCTCATCGTCATCGGTCGAGGCCTCTGCTTTGGCCGTCATGCCGGCGATGCCATCGACGAGGCGTCAGTCGAAAAGACCTACGCGTTGCAGGAGGGAACTTCTCAGGATTCGCGTACGATTGACCGCTTGGCTCATCTTTTGGAGTCCATCCCCACCGTCAACCTCGTGATTTCCGAGGAAATCGTTCAGATGCTTCGTCGAGAGCTCAATGTCGACATCAACGATAAGATTCTCATTGCTCTCGCAGACCATATCAGCCTTGCCTTGGAGCGCGAGCGCAAGGGCGTTCCCTGCGAGAACCCGCTGCTGCTCGAGATCCAGCAGTTCTATCGCAAGGAGTATGCGCTTGCGGGCCGTGCGCTGCAGATTATCAAGGAGTATATGGGCATCCAGATGAGCGAAGAAGAGCAGGGTTTTATTACGCTGCATATCGTCAACGCCACTATGCCGCAGCGCTCTGACCGTCTGATTGTTTCGGTCCAGCTTGTTCGCGACGTGCTCGCGATTGTTTCCGAGCACTATGCCACGACCCTTGACGTCACCTCGTTGCCGTACGAGCGTTTCGTTCGCCATCTGCAGTTTTTTGCGCAGCGAGCGCTCGATCCCGCGGCGGGGCAGGTCAATGGCGACGCGCTGTTCCGTATCGATGAAACGGCGTATCCGAGGGCGTTCTCGTGTGCGGAGTCAATTGCCGACCACTTAGCGTCTACCTATAACGTTGTCGTTACCGATGCCGAGAAGAGTTATCTCGCATATCACATTGTTAACCTGCTTGGAGAACCTGGTCTCTAGGCATAACGTGCCCACACATCGATTGATATAAGGCAAGGCTCACGGTCTTGCCCAGGGCACATCTGTCTTAATTTGCGGAAAAGGAAGGGGAGTACCGCTATGACCGCAAAAAAGAAGTTCAATTTCAAAGCGCCGTTGGAGGTGTTCGCGAAGTCAATCGTTCAGCCGATGATGTATCTCTCGGTTGCCGGCATTCTGCTCATCGTGGGCATTATTCTGACCAACAAGACCATCTGCGCCGTGATTCCTGTGCTGGGCTCCGGTCCGTTCCAGCTTGTGGGCGCCGTTGTCTATCAGTCGCTGATGTTTATCATCAACAACCTCTCGATTCTGTTCTGCGTGGGCATCGCCGGCGCCATGGCAAAGAAGAACAAGGGCCATGCTTCGCTGATCGCCCTGATGTCGTTCTTCCTGTTCCTGCAGGCCAATAACATCGTGCTCAACGCCACCGGCTCTCTTGCCGAAGCGAGCGGCATGCTCGGCCTTACCGGAACCGGCCAGGCCACCGTTATGGGCATCCAGGTGCTCGATACCGGCGTGTTTGGCGGCATCATCCTGGGCTGCATCACCGGTGCTGTGTTCAACAAGTACTCGAACAAGCAGTTCCCCATTGCCCTTTCGATGTTCTCGGGCGTTCGCTTTCCGTTCCTGATCATGATCATCATTTCCTGGATTATGGGCGCTGGCTTCTGCATCGTTTGGCCTCCGGTTCAGGGTGCCATCTCCTCCGTTGCCGGCATCATTAAGGAGTCGGGCAACATCGGTCTGTTTATCTACGGCATGCTCAACAAGCTGCTCGTTCCCACCGGTCTGCACCACCTCATCTACACCCCGTTCCAGTTCTCCGATGTGGGTGGCACCCTGACGCTGGGTGATCAGGTTATCGCCGGCGCCTATCCCATCCGTGTTGCCGAGATGGCAATGACGGGCCAGCCCTTCTCCGATAGCACGTATTTCAACAGCTACACCTTCAACAACCTGTGGCCCTACATCGGTATCGGTCTCGCCTTTATCTTCACCGCTTACAAGGGGAACAAGGATAAGACCAAGGCCGTTATCATCCCGCTGATCATCACCGCCGTGCTCTCCTGTGTCACCGAGCCCATGGACTTCCTCTTTGTCTTTGCCGCTCCCGTGCTCTTTGTCGTTCACTCGGTTCTTTCCGGCATCTTCCTGGTTCTGCTCAAGGTCCTCTCCGTGCCCGCTTCGACTGCAGGCGGTATCATCAACATCGTGGTTTCCAACCTGGTCCTCGGTGTCGACAAGACCAACTGGCCGATGATGCTGGTGCTTGGAGTCGTCAACGCCGCTCTGTACTTCTTCCTCTTCACCTTCCTTATTAAGAAGCTCAACCTCCACACGCCTGGCCGCGAGGAGGAGTCCGAGCTCGCCGAGTCCGTTGCCGAGGGCGAGGCCGCCGCGTCTGTCGCGGTGAAGCAGGGCGCTGTTGCCGCAGCTCCCGCAGAGGGCGTCGATGCAGGTATTGCCGACCTGGTCGCAGGTCTTGGCGGCAAGGACAACATCGAGGAGCTCGAGAACTGCTTTACGCGTCTTCGCGTGAACGTTAAGAACCCGGACCTCATCGATGAGAACCTCATCAACCACGTGCCCAACAGCGGCATCAACCGCAACGGCAACAATATCCAGATCATCTTTGGCATGAAGGTCGCCGAGATGCGCGACAAGGTCGAAAACGCAATTGAGAAGGAGCAGTAAACAATGATCATTACTCTGTGTGGTGGCGGATCCACCTTTACCCCCGGCATCGTCAAGTCCATCGCCCTGCGCAAGGACGAGCTCGACGTTGACGAGATTCGTCTGTACGACATCAACGAGGAGCGTCAGCGCAAGATCGGCGTGCTCGTGGACTGGATTTTGCACGAGGACCTTGGCCTGGACATCAAGCTTACGGTGACCACCGACAAAAAGACGGCTTTTACCGACGCGAGCTTCGTGTTTGCCCAGATGCGCGTGGGCGGCTACGCCATGCGCGAGCAGGACGAGAAGATTCCGCTGCGCCACGGTTGCGTGGGTCAGGAGACCTGCGGCTGCGGCGGCCTTGCCTACGGCATGCGCACCATCTTCCCCATGGTCGAGATGATCGATGACGTTGAGAAGTACGCCAAGAAGGACTACTGGATTCTCAACTACTCCAACCCCGCTGCCATCGTCTCCGAGGGCTGCCGCGTCCTGCGCCCCAACGCTCGCATCATCAACATCTGCGACATGCCGATCGCGATCATCGACGTGGTTTGCGCCGCGCTCGATATCGACAAGAAGGATGTCGAGTACGATTACTTTGGTCTCAACCACTTTGGTTGGTTCACCTCGATCCGCCACAAGGGCGAGGAGGTGCTCCCGCAGCTGCGCGAGTACATCAAGGAGCATGAGATTCTGCTGCCCGATTCGTACCTCAAGGGCATGGGCTCGCTGATGTCCAAGAAGCCCGAGGAGACCACCGACGAGCATCCCGAGCAGAACCGCCACACCAAGGGCAGCTGGTACTACGTCTGGAAGGGCGAGTACGAGATCATGGAGTGCTTCCCGGAGTACCTGCCCAACACGTACCTGAACTACTACCTGCAGCAGAAGGAGTTCGTCGAGCATTCCAACCCCGAGCGCACTCGTGCAAACGAGGTTGAGGAGACGCGCGAGAAGAACCTCTTTGACGGCATCGACCATTACGAGAAGACGGGCGAGATCGACGAGAGCACGTTCTATGCGGGCAGCCACGGCGACTGGATTGCCGACCTGGCCATCGCTCTGAAGAACGATACCAAGCAGCGTTTCCTGGTCATTTGCGAGAACAAGGGCGCTATCCCCAACATGCCCTACGACGCCATGGTCGAGCTGCCTGCCTACATTGGCAAGAACGGCCCCGAGGTCATCAGCCGCGACAACATTCCGCTGTTCCAGCAGGGTCTTATGATGCAGCAGCTGAACTCCGAGAAGCTCGTGGTCGAGGCTACGATCGAGGGTTCGTACGAGAAGGCGCTCAAGGCCTTTACGCTCAACAAGACCGTGCCTTCGATGAAGGTTGCCAAGGAAGTCCTCGACGACATGATCGAGGCTAACAAGGGTTACTGGCCCGAGCTTAAGTAAAAGCAACAGGGTCGCTGGCCGCATACCTGGAGCAATGCCCCGTCCACGTGATTGCGTGGGCGGGGCATTGTCATTTGGTAACGCGTTTTACCAAATATGGCATTTATCTGCGGTAATGTTCTATTTCACCGCCGAGGGTGACATTTCATACCGCCTGCCGAACTGCATGGAGACCTAACAACTTTTTAGGTCAGTGTTGTGCGTGTAGCAACTTCGCCCGGCCTCGCCTCCGGGCTGCCATGTGAGAGGGGATCTTATGGCTCGACTGCACGTAATGGAACGCAGCCACGCTCAGGCCGTCATGGACGACCTGCACGATGCGCTCGGACGCCGTCTGGCGGTGAGTTCGCTCGCCCCGTGCCCCGTTGAGTTTACGGCAGCGCTCGTCAATCTGTGCTCCACCCAGAGCTGCGGCAAGTGCACGCCCTGCCGCGTGGGCCTGAGCGCGCTGAGCGACCTGCTCGCCGATGTGCTCGAGGGCCGCGCCGACGAGTCCACGCTCAACTTGATTGAGCGCACCGCCCGCACCATCTACCTTTCGAGCGACTGCGCCATCGGCTACGAAGCTGGCGCCATGGCACTCACGGCCATTCGCGGCTTCCGCGACGATTTTGAGCATCACATCCGCGAGCACTCCTGCGGCTTTGACCGCGAGGCCCGCGTCCCGTGCGTTTCGGGCTGCCCGGCGCACGTCGACATTCCCGGGTACATTTCGCTGGTCGAGGCCGGCCGCTATGCCGACGCCGTCAAGGTCATCCGCAAGAACAATCCGCTGCCGCTCGTCTGCGGCCTGGTGTGCGAGCATCCCTGCGAGATGCACTGCCGCCGTGGCATGGTCGACGACCCCATGAACATCCTCGCCCTCAAGCGTTTTGCCGTCGAGCACAGTGACCTCAACGACCACAAGCCGCATGTAGTGGACAACACCGGCAAGCGCGTCGCCGTGATCGGCGGCGGCCCGGCCGGCCTTTCCTGCGCCTACTACCTGGCCGTGATGGGCCATAAGGTGACCATCTTTGAGCAGCGCCACCACCTGGGCGGCATGCTGCGCTATGGCATCCCCAGCTATCGTCTGCCGCGCGAGCGCCTGCAGGCCGAGATCGACTGGATCTTGAGCGCCGGCATCGACGTTGAGCTCGATCACTCCGTCAACGGCGAGGAACTTGCCCGCCTGCGCGACGAGTTCGATGCCGTCTACCTGGCCATTGGCGCCCACAGCGATAAGAAGCTCGGCCTTCCGGGCGAGGAAGCGCTCGGCGTGGAGTCGGCCGTCAAGATGCTGCGCGCCATCGGCGACGACGAGCTGCCCGACCTGAGCGGCCAGCGCGTGTGCGTCATCGGCGGCGGCAACGTGGCCATGGACGTGGCGCGCTCCGCCGTGCGCTGCCGTGCCGAAAAGGTGAGCATCGTCTACCGCCGTCGCATCTGCGACATGACGGCCCAGGACGCCGAGATCGCCGGCGCCCAGGCCGAGGGCTGCGAGGTGCTGGAGTTGACCGCCCCGCTCGCTATCGAGACGGGCGAGGAAGGTCGCGTGAGTGGCCTGCGCGTGCAGCCGCAGATTATCGGCGAGCCCCGTCGTGGGCGTCCGGCCCCGCGTGCCGCCGCCACGCCCGAGCGCGTCATTCCCTGCGAGCGCGTGTTTGTGGCCATTGGCCAGGACATCGATTCCAGGCCGTTTGAGGACATGGGCATCGCTTGTAAGTGGGGCTGCGTGGTCACCGATTCGGATGGCGCCGTGCCCAACTTCGATGGCCTCTTTAGCGGCGGTGACTGCCAGACCGGTCCCGCCACCGTCATCCGTGCCATCAACGCCGGCCGCGTGGCTTCGGCAAATATCGACCGCTACCTGGGCTTTGACCACAAGATCAAGCTCGAGGTCGAGCTGCCGACCGTCCAGTTTAAGGGCAAGCATGAGTGCGGCCGCTGCGAGCTGGGCGAGCGCGAGGCCGGCGAGCGTATTCACGATTGGGATCTGGTCGAGCAGGGTCTCACCGAGCAGGAGGCGCGCCAGGAGGCGAGCCGCTGCCTGCGTTGCGATCACTTTGGCTTTGGCGCGTTCCGCGGAGGGAGGAACCTGGAATGGTAGAGCCCAACAACACCACCGTCAGCGACAACACCGAAAACGGAGCGCATAACATGGTCAAGCTCACTATCGATAATTGCGAGGTCGTGGTTCCCGAGCACACCACGATCCTGGATGCGGCCAAGTCCGTCAGCATCCAGATTCCCACCCTGTGCTACCTGCGCGATCTAAACGAGATCGGCGGCTGCCGCGTATGCGTGGTCGAGGTTGAGGGCTGCGACCAGCTGGTTGCCGCCTGCAACAACTACGTGCTCGACGGCATGGTGGTCCACACCAACAGCCCCAAGGCCCGCGAGGCGCGTCGCACCAACGTGCAGCTGCTGCTGTCCCAGCACGACTCGCGCTGTACGAGCTGCGTGCGCAGTGGTAACTGCAACCTGCAGACCATCGCCAACGACCTGGGTATCTTCTATCTGCCGTACGAGCAGCACCTGGCGCGCGAGGGCTGGGACTTCGATTTCCCCATCATCCGCGATAACGACAAGTGCATCAAATGCATGCGCTGCATCAAGGTGTGCGAGAGCGTGCAGGGCTTAGGGATTTGGGACCTGACCAACCGCGCCACGCATACCGCCGTGGGCACCCGCGGGCGTGCGCCGATCGGCAAGACCGATTGCGTCGCGTGCGGTCAGTGCATCACGCATTGCCCGACGGGCGCCCTGCGCGAGCGTGACGATACCGAGACCGTGTTCGACGCCATCGCCGATCCCGACAAGATCGTACTGGTGCAGATTGCGCCGGCCGTGCGTAGCGCCTGGGGCGAGGAGCTCGGCATTCCGCGCGAGGAGGCCACCGTTGAGCGCCTGGCTTGCGCCCTGCGCCGCGTTGGCTTTGAGTACGTGTTCGACACCGATTTCTCGGCCGACCTCACCATTATGGAGGAGGGCTCCGAACTGCTCGAGCGCCTAGGGAAGGCCGTCAAGGGCGAGGGCGACACCCACGGCTGGCCCATGTTCACGAGCTGCTGCCCGGGCTGGGTACGCTTTGTGAAGGCACGTTACCCCGAGTTTGTCGACAGCCTGTCCACGTCAAAGTCGCCGCAGCAGATGTTCGGCGCCATCGCCAAGACCTACTACGCCAAGGTGCTGGGCGTGGAGCCCGAGCGTCTGTTCGTGGTGTCCGTTATGCCGTGCACGGCCAAGAAGGCCGAGCGTGCGCTGCCGAGCATGATGGGCGAGGGCGGCGCGCCCGACGTGGACGTTGCACTGACGGTGCGCGAGATGGTGCGCATGATCCGCGCGAGCCACGTGAGCGTGGACACGCTTACCGAGGAGCCGCTTGATACGCCGCTGGGCTTTGGCACGGGCGCGGGTGTGATCTTTGGCGCCACGGGCGGCGTGATGGAGGCCGCCGTGCGCTCGGCCTATTACCTGGTGACGGGCAAGAACCCCGACGCCGACTTCTTCACCGACGTGCGCGGTCTGGACGGCTGGAAGGAAGCAGTGGCCGATATCGAGGGCACCAGGGTGCGCGTCGCCGTGGCGCACGGACTGGGCAATGCCGCCCGCCTGCTCGACGCGATTCGCGACGGTTGCGTGAGCTATGACTTTGTCGAGGTCATGGCGTGTCCTGGCGGCTGCGTCGGTGGCGGCGGTCAGCCCATCCACGACGGCTGCGAGCTGGCAGCTGAGCGCGGCCAGGTGCTGTGGGGCCTGGATGCCGCTGCGGACATTCGCTTCTCGCACGAGAATCCCGATGTCCAGGCGTGCTACCGCGAGTTCTTGGGCGAGCCACTCTCGCCGCTGGCCGAGGAGCTGCTGCACACCGACCATCACGCATGGACGATGCCTAACGAAGGGACGTGCTAACGATGCGCGCGTTTACTGTTGAGATGACGCGCCGGGGGTTTGCCTCGGCGCTTGCCGCGGGTGCGTTGTCGCTTGCGCTGGTTGGCTGTGGTGGCGGGTCTGCCGGTGCCGGGTCCGCCGCGGGCTCGGCTGCCGGCGGGGCTGCGGGCGCCGCGGGGCCGGTCGAGGTGCACGTCGCCTCGCTCAAGGGCCCGACGTCGATCGGTCTGGTGAGGTTTATGGACCAGGCGGCGAGCGGCGAGACGGATAACGAGTTCGACTTTGCGATCAGCGCCGCAGCCGACGAGATCGTGCCCAAGGTCATTCAGGGCGATGTCGACATTGCCCTGGTGCCCGCCAACGTGGCGAGCGTGCTCTACAACAAGACGGAGGGCGCGGTGCAGGTCATCGACATCAACACGCTGGGCGTGCTGAGCGTTGTGACGGGCGACGCGAGTGTGACCTCGTTTGGCGATCTGGCGGGCCATACCGTCTATATGACGGGCAAGGGCACCACGCCGGAGTACGTCATGAACTACCTGCTGGAGCGCGCGGGCCTGACCGGCCAGGTGACGCTCGAGTTTAAGAGCGAGCCCACCGAGGTGCTGTCGGCCCTGCTTACCGATCCGTCTGCTGTGGGCGTGCTGCCCGAGCCGTTCAAGACCGCCGCCATCGCCAAGAGCGAAGGCAAGCTGTCGGCTCCGGTAAGTCTGACCGATGTGTGGGATGAGCTGGCAGGTGACACGGGTTCGCGCCTGCTGACGGGCGTGACCGTGGTGCGCCGCACGTTTGCCGAGGAACATCCCGAGGCCGTGGCGGAATTCCTGAGCTGCCACGCGGCGAGCGTTGAGGCCGTGAACGCGTCGCCGGCGGACTGGGCCCAGGCCGTGGTCGATGCGGGCATCGTGGATAACGCCGCGATTGCCGAAAAGGCGATTCCCGGGTGCATGCTCGTGTGCCAGACGGGGAAGGACATGAAGGCGGCGCTCGGTGGGTACCTGCAGGTGCTGGCCGATGCGGACGCGAGCGCCGTGGGCGGCAAGCTCCCGGCTGATGATTTTTACTACATGGAGTAGCCCGTGCATGCGTTTGCTCGACAAATGACAGAGCGTATGAAGGCGGTGGCGGCAGCAGGTGCCGTTGCCGCCTTTTGGCTTGCCGTGTGGGTGCTGGTGGCGGCGTTGGTAGCGCAGCCGCTGATCTTGCCGGGGCCGGGTGCTGTTGCCTTGGCGCTGCTGCGCCTGGTGTGCGATGGCGGTACCTGGGCGATTTTGGCGGGTTCGGGCGCGCGAATATTGGGCGGACTGGTGTTTGCCGCGGTGTGTGGCGGCGTGCTTGCCGGGATTTCGTCACGGTCGCGGGCGTTTGCGCGCCTAGTGGCTCCGGCGCTGTCGTTTGTAAAGGCGACACCGGTTGCCTGCGTGGTGGTCCTGCTGCTCATTTGGCTGGGGTCGGCACGTGTGAGCATCGCGGCGGTCTTTTTGATGGCGCTGCCGGGCGTATATTTCTCACTGGTCGAAGGCTTGTCGCAGGTGGATAAGCCACTGGAGCAGATGTTTCGTCTGCATGGCGTGCGGGGCTGGCGACTGTTTTGCGCCCACACCTGGCGCGAAGTCCTGCCGTTTGTGCTTTCGTGTGCGCGTGCCGTGATCGGCATGAGCTGGAAGGCCGGTGTGGCAGCCGAGCTGATCGGCATGGCGGTGGGCACCGTGGGTGAGCGCATCTATCAGGCGAAGCTTTTGATTGAGACGGCCGACCTGCTGGCTTGGACCGTGCTGGTCGTTGCCGCCTCGTGGGCGTGTGAGCGCGTGCTGGTGTGGCTGCTGCGGGTTTCGGGGCCCGTGGCGTGGGGTGCGGCCGTGCGGGCGCATGGGCGTGCGGGCGGCTCTGCTGGCGGCGGGGCTGCGGCGGAGCTTGCGCTCGCCGTGGGCGATCGCGCGCCCTGGGCGCCGGCGCTCGCCGGACTGGTGCTCAACGTGCCCGCGTCTGGGCGTATCTGTGTGATGGGCGCCTCGGGTGCGGGCAAGTCGACGCTCCTTGCCCTTGCGGCGGGGGAGTGCGCGCCGTGCTCCATGGTGTTTCAGGATGTGTGCCTGGTCGAGGACGTCTCTGCCCTGGATAACGTGCTAGTGTGCGCCGACGCGCGCGTGGATGCCTCGAGTGCTGCAGCCCTGTTGCGCCTGCTGGTGCCGGGGGTCGATGTGCATGCTCGCGTGGCCGAGCTTTCGGGCGGGCAGCGCCGTCGCGTCGAGATTGCTCGAGCCCTGCTGTGCCCAGGCGACGCGGTGATTCTGGACGAGCCCTTTACCGGTCTAGATACCGCTGCACGCGACGCATGCGCCGAGGTCGTGCTCGACTTGCTCGACGGTCGCATGCTGTTGCTTGCCACGCACGATGCCGTCGACGCTCAGGCCCTCGATATCTCGGACATCATCACGCTCTAAATACTAACTCAGCAACAAAATGATTCGTTTTCCTCCGCTCCCATGGGGTCTGGTGTGGTATTCTATCGGCGGTGTAATACTTAGGAATACCAAGTAATACCAACGCCGTAGAAACACACTCCAGATGCGGGCCAATCGGGTTGCCTTCACAGCCCGTCGCCCAGCCGCGTGGCCCGCATCTATCCGCACCACCGTCGTTTCAAAAAGGAAGCGCCATGGCAGAACACATGACCCCGGTTGTCGCGAAGGTCTTGCCCGAGGAAAAGGCGGCCTTCGCGGCGGCAACCCAGCTCGTGGGCACCACGCCGTCCAACGCCATCCGCATGTTTATCGCCGCGTTCAATCGCTGCGGCACCTTCCCGTTCGACATTTCGCCCAACGGGGCTTTTGGCGCTGCGCCCGATTCTCATCAACAATGACTGTCCCCAAGTGCCGGGTTTTGAGGAGGTTGGCATGCTCAATGCGCTGGTTTGGGCGCTTGCCTGTTTTGGTGTCGTCGCTGCCGATATTGCCCTGAGCATTGTTTTGTTCTCCGCGCTGGACATCGTGTCGGCACTGACGGGTTTCCCGATCGACAATCTCGATATTCAATGGTTTCAGGCCGCCGCTCAGACGGCGTCGTTTTTGATGGCGCTGCTGTGGTGGCGCTATCTGTGGCCCCGCTCCTTCATGGCGCGCCGGCAAGGTGAACGCCCGCTCGGCGGGGGAGCAAATGCTGCATGGAAGCGCATCGCATGCGTTGTCGTGATCGGCCTATCCATGCAGGTGGTCATTAGCTACCTATGCGACGGCGTGCTGTCGCTGCTGCCCGAGGTCGCGGCGGACTATAGCGAGCTCGTCGAGGAAACAGGCTTGGGCGATACCAACCTTCTTGCCGTCCTGACCACGGTGCTCGGCGCTCCGTTTTGCGAGGAGCTGCTGGTGCGCGGCATTGTTTTTGAGTTTTCGCTACGAGCGTTTAATCCGCAGTGCCGCCCGCTTTGGAAGCGCCGGCGTCGTGCGAGCGCGCAGGAGGGCGCCATGGTGCCCTGGGCGGCACCAAGCACGTGGGGTATCGCCGCGGCGATTGTGCTGCAGGCGGCAATCTTCGGTTTTATGCACATGAACTGGGTGCAGGGCTGCTATGCGGGTGCCGCCGGTCTGGTCTTTGGCTGGGTGCTCGTGACCACCGGAAAGCTCCGCTACACGATCCTGCTGCACTTTGCCTTTAACGCCGGGTCGTACCTGATGGGTCTGTTGTGGTTTGTGAACACACCGCTCGACGTGGTAATCACGGTCGCTATCGCCGGCGTCATCCTCGTTGAGGCTATGCGCTCGCTGCGCCACGCGTGTGGGATGGGCGCAGCGAGCGCGCCGCTGCCCTAGTTGCGACGCCCGCCTCCGTTGGCGCCCTGACGCCCCTGAGCTGCACGGTTGCGCCCGGCAGTGTTCTGTGCACGCGACATGCCGCCGTGCCCCTTGCTGCCTTTGGGTCCCTTGCCGCCAGCGCCACCGTGCGGCTTGCCGCCTTTCTTGCCGGTGCCATGCCCACCGCCAGCAGACGTCTCACCCGGGCGCGGCGGCACGGGGCGGATTAGACAGTGTTTGGTGTAGCCGATCAGGTCACGACGCCCGGCTTTTTCCAGCGCCTCGCGCACCAGCTTGTAGTTCTCGGGCTTGCGATACTGGATGAGCGCGCGTTGCATGGCCTTCTCGTGCGCGTCGCGTGCCACGTAGATCGGCTGCATGGTGCGTGGGTCCACGCCGGTGTAGTACATGCAGGTCGACATGGTGGACGGGGTGGGGTAGAAGTCCTGCACCTGCTCGGGCATGTAGCCCATGTCGCGCACGGCCTCGGCCAGGTCCACGGCTTCCTTCATCGTCGAGCCAGGATGGCTCGAGATCAGATACGGCACCACGTACTGCTTGAGTCCGTATTCGCGGTTCAAGCGTTCAAATTTGCGGCAGAACGCGTCGTAGACGGCTCGGCTCGGCTTGCCCATTACGGAGAGCACCGCGTCGCTCACATGCTCGGGCGCTACGCGCAGCTGGCCCGAGACATGGTGCTCCAGCAGCTCGCGCAAAAACTCGTCCGAGGCGTCGGCCATGGTGTAGTCAAAGCGGATGCCGCTGCGGACGAAGACCTTTTTGACGCCCGGCAGCTGGCGCAGGTCGCGCAGCAGCTGCGTGTAGCCGCTCTCGTCGACCACCATGTTTTTGCATACGCTCGGCCACAGGCAGCGCTTGTTCTTGCACACGCCGTGCTTGAGCTGCTTGTCACAGGCCGGGCGGCTAAAGTTAGCCGTCGGTCCGCCCACGTCGTTGATGTAGCCCTTAAACTCGGGATCGCGCGTGAGCAGCTCGGCCTCGCGCATGATCGAGTCGTGGCTGCGCATCTGCAGTACGCGGCCCTGGTGGAAGGTGAGGGCGCAAAACGAGCACTCGCCAAAACAGCCGCGGTTGGAGCTAATGGAAAATTTGATTTCGGCAAAGGCCGGTACGCCGCCCGCCGCGTCGTAGTCGGGATGCCAATCGCGGGCGTAGGGGAGCTCGGCCACCTCGTCCATCTCGTCGGTGGTGAGCGTCGCCGATGGCGGGTTCTGCACCACATAGACGCTGTTGGGATAGGGCTCTACCAGGCGATGACCGGTGATGGGGTCCATATTCTGCTGCTGCACGTTAAAGCTGCGCGCGTAGTTGAGCTTGTCGGCGGTAAGGTCGTCCCAGCTGGGCAGCAGGTCGTAGTCGTAGACCTCGTCGAGCGAACCCGTGCGGTAGACGGTGCCGTTGATATAGGTGATCTGGTCGACGGGCAGTCCCGCGTCGAGCGCGTCGGCGATCTCGACAATCGCGTGCTCGCCCATGCCGTAGATGAGGATGTCGGCGCCCGAGTCGAGCAGTACCGAGCGCTTGAGCTTGTCCTGCCAGTAGTCGTAGTGGGCCAGACGACGCAGGCTCGCCTCGATGCCGCCGATGATGATGGGCGCGTCCTTGAACGTTTGGCGGATGAGGTTGCCGTAGACCGTGACGGCGCGGTTGGGGCGGTGCCCCTCTTTACCGCCAGGGGTGTAGGCATCGGTGTGGCGACGATGCTTGGTCACCGAGTAGTGGTTGACCATGGAGTCCATGTTGCCGGCACTGACGAGAAAGCCCAGGCGCGGCTCGCCGAGCACGGTGATGCTGGCGGGGTCGGTCCAGTCGGGCTGACAGATAATGCCCACTTTGTAGCCGTGCGCGTCGAGCACGCGGCTGACGATGGCCATGCCAAAGCTGGGATGGTCCACGTAGGCGTCGCCGCAGATGTAGACAAAGTCGCACTGGTCCCAGCCGCGCGCATCCATGTCGGCGCGACTGACGGGGAGAAACTTATCGCGGCCCGGACGCCAGGGGCGGGCGGGCGTCGCTTGGGAATGCTTGGTGCGGGCGACCGTGGCCTGCGCCTTACCGCCGCGCTTTTGCTGCTGGCCCTGTTTGCCCTGCTGACTGCGCTGGTTGTTCTGAGCGTGCTGAGGCTTTTTTGCCACGATCCCTCCCGGTGTTTGTATGCTGCACGTAATTGTAACCAGTCTTTTTGGGACGGGGCTAAAAAGACTGGTGGAGTACATGGGTTGGCGGATCGGCGTATCGATGCGGGTGCCGTTTGTTTCCAGACTGTGTATCTGCGCGTTGGGGAGCCCGTCTCGCGCGCATGCCATGTTGTCAATGGGTTACAGTATGAACGGCGGCTATGTTTCCGCCAACGCACGAGAGAGTCGTCAACAAGGAGGATGCACGACGATGCAGCGTGCCAAACAGATATCGGAGTCCATCGAGCTGGGCATCATCTTGGCGCTCGCCGGTGGCTTTATGGACGTTTATTCGTACATTGGGCGCGATCATGTTTTCGCAAACGCGCAGACGGGCAATATCCTGCTCGTGGGCGTGAGCATCTCGGAGGGCAACTGGGCGCTGGCGGGGCGCTACTTCTTCCCTGTGGTGTCGTTTGCTGTGGGTATTATGCTTGCCGACCTGGTTCACGAGCGGTTTGGCAGTGTGATTCACTGGCGCCAGGTGACGGTGTTTTTTGAAGCCGTTATCTTGCTGGGCGTGAGCTTTATCCCGGGCGGCGGTTACAACCTGCTCGCCAACTGCCTCACTTCGTTTGCCTGCGGTATGCAGGTAGAGAGCTTCCGCAAGATCCACGGTCACGGCATCGCTACGACCATGTGCATCGGCAACTTGCGCAACGCGCTACAAAACGTGGATGATTACATCATCACCCACAGGCGCGGCTTTTTGGAAAACGGCCTGCTGTACTTTGGCGTGATCTTTACCTTTGTGTTTGGCGCCGTGTTGGGCAACTGGTGCATTGAGCGCATGGGCCTGCACGCCATCGTCGTGGCGAGCTTGCTGCTGTTTGTCGCGTTTGCCATCATGTTCATCGACCGCGAGCGCGACTTGCGCTTACGCTGGAAGGTTGCGGCCGAGGCTTGGAAAGAGGGCTGCCGAAAGTAACCGAATGCGGCAAAGGGGCTGTCCCTTCGCCGCATTATTTTTCATCATATGTTGAAACGCTTTAACACTTTTGATGTTCTCGCGTGTTTTTTGTTACAAAAGCGTTAGGATGGGACTCATAGCGCGGGGCGTAATGGGTGCCCCGCACACGATAGGAGGCTATCAATGGCTAATCGTTTCGTTCTCAATACCATCTCTTATCATGGTTCCGGCGCCATCAAGGAGATCCCCGGCGAGCTCCAGCGTCGCGGCTACAAGAAGATCTTCGTCTGCTCTGATCCCGACCTGGTCAAGTTTGGCGTTACCTCTAAGGTGACCGACGAGCTCGACGCCGCCGGCATCGCTTGGAGCCTCTACTCCGAGATCAAGCCCAACCCCACCATCCAGAACGTCAAGGACGGCGTCGAGGCCTTCAAGGCCGCCGAGGCTGACGCTATCGTGACCATCGGTGGCGGCTCTTCCATGGACACCGCCAAGGCCATCGGCATCATCATCAACAACCCTGAGTTCGCCGATGTCCGCAGCCTCGAGGGCGTTGCTCCCACCAAGAACCATGCCGTGTTCACTATCGCCGTGCCGACGACCGCCGGTACCGCTGCTGAGGTGACCATCAACTACGTCATCACCGACCCCGAGAAGGTCCGCAAGTTCGTGTGCGTCGACACCAACGACGCCCCCGAGGTCGCCGTCGTCGACCCCGACATGATGGCTTCCATGCCCGCCGGCCTTACCGCTTCCACTGGCATGGACGCCCTGACCCACGCCATCGAGGGCTACACCACCAAGGGCGCTTGGGAGCTCTCCGACATGTTCCACTTTGAGGCTATTAAGCTGATCAGCGAGAACCTGCGCGACTCCGTCGCCGAGGCCAAGTCCGGCCAGCCCGGCTCCGGCCGCGAGGGCATGGCTCTTGGCCAGTATGTCGCCGGCATGGGCTTCTCCAATGTCGGCTTGGGCATCGATCACGCCATGGCCCACACCCTGTCCGCTCACTACGATACCCCGCACGGCGTCGCTTGCGCCATGCTGCTGCCGATCGCCATGGAGTTCAACAAGCCGGTTTGCGCCGAGCGTCTGGCCAAGGTTGCCGTCGCCATGGGCGTTGACACCACGGGCATGAGCACCGACGAGGCCGCCGACGCCGCCATCGCCGCCGTCAAGCAGCTCTCTGCCGACGTGAACATCCCGCACGTCTGCGAGGCCATGAAGGCTGACGAGATCGAGGTCCTGGCCAAGGACGCCATGGCTGACGCCTGCTTCCCGGGTAACCCGCGCGAGGCGACGCTCGACGACGTCATCGAGCTCTTCAAGAAGATCTGCCCGGCTGCCTAACTTGGTTCGGCGGGCCCCTGCCCGTTAGCCCCACAATCGTCCTCGGACATGTCGGAAGCCCCCGCTGCGCACTTGAACTGCGTCCCAAATCTTGGACGCCCTAAATAGCGACTAGGCCGCGAGGGCCT
>UQOQ01000035.1:0-20572 GCA_900542715.1 uncultured Collinsella sp. | reverse complement strand
CCCAGGCCGGTGGCAAGAACGCCGCCGGCATCGCCGATGCCCTCGCGGCCGCTAAGACCGCGCTCGGCGCCTAAGAATCTAGGTAGTCGCTGTGGTCGCGCTTGCGCTGGACATAGGGGAGACCAGGATCGGCATCGCCGTCTCGAGCCGTGATGGCAAGATGGCGATGCCTGTCAAGGTGCTCCCGGCTGCAGAGGTCACCGGTATGGCCAAGACGTTCCGCTACCTGGTTGAGGACTATGAGCCCGATATCCTGGTAAGTGGGCGTCCCCTGACCATGGCCGGTGAGCCCGGTCCCCAGGCCGAGCGCGTTGCCGCTGTTGCGCAAAAGATTGCCGACGAGCTCGATCTTCCGTTGGAGTTTGAGGACGAGCGCCTGTCCTCGCAAGAGGCAAAGCGTATCCTGCGCGAGCAGGGCCTCAACGAAAAGCAGATGAGGGGCAAGATTGACATGATTGCCGCCAGCCTGTTTTTGCAGACGTGGCTTGATCGTAAAAACGAGGAGGTTTCGCATGCCTAGCGCTTCCGATCCGCGCCAGCCGAATTGTACACGTCAGTCGGCGTCGCGCCCTGCCCAGCCTGGCCAGCGTCTGGCACAGCCGACCCAGCGCGCAGCTCAGTCTGCCGCGCGCCCGGTGCAGTCCTCCTCTCGTTCGGCCCAACCTGTTCAACGGACGGGTCAGCAGCCTTCTGCTCGTTCGGTTCAGTATCCGGCTTCTCACGCGGCTCAGCAGCCCACTGCTCGTTCGGCTCAGCCTGCAGGCGGTGCTCGCTTTAAGCAACAGGCACCTACCCAGCGAACGCAGGCCCCCCAATCGCATTCGCATCACGCTCGCGGGTCGCATGGCGTTGCTCCGGCGACTCGCTCGAGCTACAACACGCATGCTCGTCGCGGTGCTCAAAAGAAGAGTTCTCCGGTTCCTATGATCATCGGCGTTGTGGTGGCCGTAATCGCGCTTGCTACTATCGCTTTCTTTGTCGTACCTGCCGTTAAGGGCTTCTTTGCCGGTGAGGATGCGAAAGTCGCTGCTGGCCAGCAAGTTACGGTGACCATTCCCGACGGTGCTTCGGGCGATACGATCGCCTCGATTCTCTCCGAGAACCATATCGTCGAAAATCCCAAGGATTACTACGCGGCGGTGAAAAAGCTTAACGCCGATATGTCGCTTAAGCCTGGCACCTACTCGTTCACCACACTCATGGATGCGACCAAGGTTGTTCAGCAGCTCATGGAAGGCCCCAACGCGGGCTCCAATGCGCTGACTATCCCTGAGGGTCTGACAGTCGATCAAGTCGCCGATCGCGTGGCCCAGGCCTACGACAGCATCTCTAAGGAAGACTTCCTCAACCAGGCCAAGGCCTCCAACTACGTGGACGACTATAGCTTCCTTAAGGGCGCCGCCAACGACTCGCTCGAGGGTTTCTTGTTCCCCAAGACCTATTCGTTGGGTGATTCGCCGACGGCCGATGACGTGATTCGCGCCATGCTCGATCAGTTTAAGACCGAGTACAAGTCGCTTGACTTTGCGAGCTGCGAAGCCAAGATCAAGGAGCGCTACGGTGTGGAGATGTCCGACTACGACATCGTCAACTTGGCCTCTATCGTTGAGCGCGAGGGCCTCAACGCCGATCAACGTGCACACGTGGCCTCGGTCTTCTACAACCGCCTTGCCGGCAAGCTCGACGGTCTGCGCTATCTCAACAGCGATGCGACCATGATGTATGTCACCGGTGGCGAGGTTACCGCCGACGACCTGCAGAGCGATAGCCCGTATAACACCTATAAGCACGAGGGCCTGCCACCCACGCCCATCTGCTCTCCGTCGCTCGAGGCACTCAAGGCCACGCTTGAGCCAACCGACTCCGATGACCTGTATTTCTACATTACGCAGGACGAGGAGTACTTCTCGCAAACCTACGAAGAGCATCAACTGTCTTGGAATTAGCATGAGGATTTTTAGCCCCAAACGATACGTTGCCTCGGTCGATCGCATCGACCTTGATACCCTGTGGGCCGACGGCAAACGCGCCATTCTGCTCGATCGCGATAACACTCTGGTTCCGCGCGACACCGAGCAGGTTCCCGCCGCGGTTTCCGCTTGGCTCGATACCGCCCGCGCCAAAGGCTTTAAGCTGTGCATGGTGTCCAACAACTGGCATCGCGATCAGGTCATGAGCTCTGCACGCGAGCTGGGACTCGAGGCCATCAGCCACGCCATGAAGCCCGCGCCGTTTGCCTTGAAGGCGGGTCTTAAGCGCCTTGGCGCCACGGCAGACGAGGCGGTGCTGATCGGCGATCAGCTGTACACGGACGTGTGGAGCGGTAACTTTGCCGGCGTTGACACTATTCTGGTCAAGCCGCAGGCAACCCAGGACCTGTGGTACACGCAGATCTTCCGTATCTTTGAGCGCCGGGCCCTGCGCGACCTTCCCTGCGAGGAATAGGTTTCGCCATGTCTCAGCACATCAAACACGGCTGCGACCATATCTTCTTTATCGGCTTTTTGGGCGCGGGCAAATCGACGCTCGCGCGCAACGTCGGCACTATGTTCAAGCGGCGTTTTATCGATACCGATCGTTTGGTTGTGCGTCGATGTGGCAAGTCGGTGACCGAGATATTTGAGACCGAGGGCGAGGATCGTTTTCGCGAGCTTGAGACCTCGGCACTCCGTTCGCTTCAAAGCGAGCGCAGCCTGCTGGTGTCGTGCGGGGGTGGCATCGTCGAGACGCCGGTGAACATTGAGCTGATGCATGAGATGGGTATATGCGTGTACCTCGAAGGCGACTTTGAGGACTCGTTGCGCCAGATTCGCCGCTCCGATACCCGGCCCGATTTCCGCTCGCCCGAGCACGCTGCGCGCCTGTTTGAGCATCGCCGTCCGCTGTATCGCCAGGCCGCCGATATTACCCTTGATATTCGCAACAAGTCCTTCGAGGACGTTTCCTACCTTTGTGCCGAGATGCTTTTGGAGCGTGGACTGCTATGATTCGCCGTCAACTTATCAATTTCCAAAACCGCAGTGTCGATGTCCGCGTTGGATTGGGCGCGTTCGAGGAGCTGTCGCGCATGTTTGCCTCGGCTGTGGGCAAGCCTAAGCGCGCGATGGTGGTTTGGAACGACGCTACATCCGAGCGTTTTGGCGAGGTCGTCGAGCATGCGCTGGTCGACGCCGGTTTTGCCGTGTCGCTGCTCGTCCTCGAGGTTTCTCCTGCCGGTGCTACGCTGGCCGATGCCGATACCGTCTTTGGCGCCCTGTCGGCTAACGGCATTACCTGCGACGATCTCGTTGTCGCTGTCGGTGACACGGCGACCTGCTCGGTCGTTTGTTGGTGTGCCAATCAGTGGTGCGGTCGCACCGAGTGCGCCTTGCTGCCGACGACGTTCGACGCCATGCTCACGGTTGCGACGACCATGAAGCCGCTTGTCGCCTCGTCCGCGCATGCGCTTCCCGCTATCGCGTTCTGTCCCGAGCCGGGCTTGGTCGTGTGTGACCTCGACCTTGTTCGCGAGGCGGCCCCCGAGGACCTCAAGCTCGGCTATGCGGTACTTGTTGGCACCATGCTTTCGAGTAGTAAGTCCCGCTGGAATCAGTTTACCGAGACCGTTCCCGAGATTCTCGCGGGCGAGGAGGTCGCGCTCGTCAATGCCGTTCAGTGGTCTCAGACTGCCCGCAAGGACGTGCTGATGGCTACGAACCCGAGCGCCCGCCATGCGCTCGATTTTGGCAAGACGGGGGAGCGTACCCTGCGCGCCTGCTTGGGCGATGCCGCTTCGCAGGTGCCTGCCTACCAGCTGTTGTCCGAGGGCATGCGCTTTGAGGCGCGCCTAGCACACGATGCCTGCGACTTCGATATCGATTACGTCTTTGAGGTCGATGACTGCCTGGAGGACTTTGGTATCGAGGAGCTTGCCTTCGATCTGGAGCCTGCCTCATATATCGAGGAGTTCCGCAGGCAGCAGTTTGTCCGCTCGAACCGCAGCATGTTGCCGCTGCCCGCGGCGCTCGGCGCCATTCGTCTAACGAGCGTTGAGGACGAGGTTCTCGACCGCCATGCTCGCGCATACTTGGCTTCTCGCAAAGAACTTCTCTAGGATTTATTGACATACATCGTCTTTCGTATCATGTTGAGGGGCGGGTTTCCAATCGGTTGCGAATCGCGCGCGATTCCGTCGTTCGGTTGAGACCCGTTCCGTCTTTATAGAGACAACAAGAAAGGAATCTGCATGTCAGAGTTTGCTGCCGGTCCCGCCGGTCGTATCGAGCGTGTCCGTGCCCTGATGGTTGAGCGTGGCTACGACGCTATCGTGGTGCGCGACGAGGCCAACCTTCGTTGGCTTACGGGCGTCAAGGGCGTCTTCGATTACACCTTCGAGTTCCCGCATGCTGCGTTTATTACGGCCGACCAGTGCCTGTTCCATACCGACTCGCGCTATCTCAACAGTTTTGAGGAGAACACGCCCGCCGGCAGCCCCTGGGTTTACGACATGGACGAGGGCACCATCTCCGGTTGGGTCGCCGGCAAGATCGCGGCCAACAAGTGCCGCGTCTGCGCTGTCGAGGACGACATGCAGATCAATTTCTACCAGGGTATTCAGCGTGGCCTGGAGGACCGCTCCGTTGCCTGCATGCTGCCGCTGATGCATGACGACATCCGTAAGATGCGCGCCATCAAGGACGCCGAGGAGATCGAGCTCATGCGCCACGCGCAGTCGATCACCGACGCCGCCTTCCAGCACATGCTCGGCTATATTAAGCCCGGTATGACCGAGAAGCAGGTTCGCAACGAGCTCGAGAACTTTATGTTCGCCAACGGTGCCGACAGCCTGGCCTTTGGCTCCATCGTGGCGAGCGGCCCCAATACCGCCAACCCGCATGCCGTTCCGAGCGACCGCGTGATCGAGAAGGGCGACTTCGTCCTCATGGATTACGGCGCGGGCTACTGCGATTATCGTTCTGACATGACGCGCACCGTCGTGATGGGCGAGCCTACCCAGGAGCAGCTCGACCTGTACGCGCTCGTGCGCCGTACGCACGAGGAGTGCGTTGCCGCCATTCATCCGGGCGTCGAGGGCAACGACATTTTCAAGCTTTCCAAGAAGATCATTGGCGATGCCGGCTATGGCGATTACTACAACCATGGTCTGGGCCATGGCGTGGGCATTGACATCCACGAGCTGCCTAACTTCAACCGCAGCAAGAATATCATCGAGGTCGGCTCGGTTATCACCATGGAGCCCGGCGTCTACCTGCCCGGCGTGGGCGGTGTGCGCCTGGAGGACTACGGCGTGGTCACCGAGAACGGCTACGAGCCCTTCACCAAGACGCCGCATGACCTTCACGTCATCGATTGCTAGTCTACTTCGGTAGATAGTTTGGGGCGGGGCCTCCGGAGCAATTCGGACGCCCCGCGTTCTCTTTTTATGCGCTCGCTGCAGGCGCCGTCTGCAAGTGTATAATTTCGCTCGTATGTAATTTGGACGCTTGTGCGTTCTGCCCATAACAAGAAAGGTCGCTATGCCTACCATTTCTACCGCCGACTTCAAGAACGGCCTCGGTCTCCGCATTAAGGACAAGGTCTACACTATCGTCGAGTTCCAGCATGTCAAGCCGGGCAAGGGCGGCGCGTTTGTGCGCTACAAGACCCGCGACATCAAGAGCGGCCGCGTCGTCGAGAACACCTGCAACGCCGGCACCAAGTTCGAGAGCGTCATGCTCACCACCCGTGAGTTCCAGTACCTCTACAACGATGGCACCGACTACATCTTCATGGACAACGAATCCTATGAGCAGGTTCCCGTTCCCGAGGACATGGTGGGCGAGAACTCCAAGTGGCTGCGCGAGAACGACATTTGCCAGCTGCTCTTCGCCGACGATGAGCTCATGGGCGTGACTCCGCCGATGTTCATCGAGACCACCATCGTCCAGACCGACCCGGGCTTTAAGGGCGACACCGTCCAGGGTTCCACCAAGCCGGCCACGATCGACACCGGCGCTGTCATCCAGGTCCCCATGTACCTCAACGAGGGCGAGGTCATCAAGGTTGACACCCGCGACGGCAAGTTCGTCTCCCGCGTCTAGCAACCAACTCTTCTAGGAGGACTCATGCCCCAGGAAATCAAGATTGACGGCATCGGCATTTCGCCCGATGTTCTGACCGCCATTGTCTCGCGCGCCGTGTCCGATGTCGAGGGCATCGCCTCCGTTGGCGTCAAGGACCTTGCCACCAACCTTGTCTCCATGATGCTCTCGTCCAAGGCCCCGGCTTCCGAGCCGGCGGTCGAGACCGAGGTCGTCGGCGACAAGCTCGCACTCACCGTGCGCGTTGTGGTGTTCTTTGGCTATCCGTTCAAGAAACTCGCCGAGGCCGTTCGCGCTGCCGTGGTCGCTGCCATCGATGCCCAGGTGGGCGTTGAGGTCGAGCGCGTTGACGTTTGCATCGACGGCCTCGTTTTCCCCAAGGAGTAACCTTTGAGCCTTAAGGTTTATCGCGGGCGTACGCTTGCCCGCAGTCAGGCGCTGCAGCTGCTGTTCCAGGCCGAGGCCACGGACAGCCCGCTCGAGCGCGTCCTCGAGGGCGATTTCCTGATCTCGAAGGGCCCCCTCGACCCCTATGCGCTGGAGCTGTGCCGCGGTGCCTACGAGCATATCGATCGCATCGACTGTGCCCTGCGCGCCGTCGCCAAGAACTGGGATCTTATGCGCATGCCCGGCGCCGACCGCAATCTGCTGCGTATCGCCGTCTACGAGATGCGCTTCCTCACCGACGAAGAGGTCTCGGACGCTATCGTGATCAACGAGGCCGTCGAACTTGCCAAGGCCTATGGCACCGACCAGTCCGCGTCGTTCGTCAACGGCGTGCTGGGCAAGATCGCGCGCAGCGAGGAGTTGCCGGGCGAGGACCTGTACCAGGAACTGCTGGCCGAGGATCGCGCTCGCGAGGAGGCCCAGGCTGCTGAGGCTGCCGCCAAGGTCGCTGCCGCTCGTGCTACCGCCGGTGTACTTGCCGAGGATGTGGACGCTGCTGAGGCCGTCGAGGCCGACTCCGTCGAGGAGTAGCCATGCCAGAGGGTTCTGTCCGCAACTTTGACGAGATTTCGGACCGTCTGGACCAGATCATCGCTACCGTTCGCTCCAAGGATACGTCCTTGGAGCGTTCACTCGATCTGTTTGACGAAGCGATTGAGCTGGGCTCCCGCGCGGTCGATATGGTCGACAAGTTTGAGCTGACGCCGCGTGAGGCCGATAAGCTCGAGCAGGAATACGATGAGGATGCGGCAAACGAATCCCAGGATAGCTAGGCCGCATCTCCGGATACGAATGGTTGATGGCATTCATGAAACGCGTGCGTCTCGATGACGAACTGATTTCACAGGGCATCTGCGCCGATCGCGCGGATGCCCTTCGCACTCTTATGGCCGGCCTGGTCTCGAGTGGCGGCGAGCGCTTGACTTCGCCGGGCCTTAAGGTGACCCCGGGCTTGCCTCTGCACGTGAAGGGGCGCATTCCGTACGTTGGGCGCGGCGGCCTTAAGCTCGAGGGTGCGCTCGATGCGTTTTGTATCGACCCGACGGGCCTTGCCTGCCTGGACGTAGGCTGCTCTACCGGCGGCTTTACCGATTGCCTGCTCAAGCGCGGAGCTGCGACCGTTGTTTCGGTGGACGTGGGTCGCGCCCAGTTTGATTGGTCGTTGCGTCAGGACGATCGCGTGACGCTGCATGAGCGCACCAACGTGACGCAGTTACCCGAGCTTGGCTATGAGAGCGCTATCGACTTGGCTGTGTGCGACGTGTCGTTTACCAGCATCGCGAACATTATCGATGCGGTGCTGGCGTGCCTGAAGCCTTCGGGTTCGTTCTGCACGCTCGTAAAGCCCCAGTTTGAGGCACCGGCTGCGCTGGTGGGCGAGCGCGGTATCGTGACCGACCCCGCCGTCCGCCGCGATACGCTCGTGGCGGCGATTGAGCTTTTTGCCGCCAAGGGCCTGTTCCCGCTTGACGTGTGCGTGTCGCCCATCCATGGCGCTAAGGGCAACGTTGAGTTTTTCCTGTACGGCACAAGGTTTGCCCCTGGTGAACGCACCGACGATGAGCTGCAATCCCAGGTATCGGCTTTGAGCGAGAAAGCTGCAACGCTATGAAGGTCTTTCTGGTTCCCAATTACTACAAGCAAGAGGCGGTCGAGAGCGGCCTGATGCTCGAGCTTTGGCTTTCGCGCCAGGGCTACGAGGTCGCATGGGCTGCCGACCAGCGATCGAAGATTCAAAGCACGCCTGATATTGATGGCTCAGATCTGGTCATTACGCTCGGCGGCGACGGTACGTTGCTGCGCGCTGCCCGCATCCTCAACCATCGCGAGATTCCTATCCTTGGTCTTTCCTATGGTCACCTGGGCTTTTTAACTGCTGCGAGCCCCGAGGAGCGCGACATTCTGCAGGTCGTGAGCGATGCTCTGTCCGGTGAGCTGCACGTGAGCCGCCGCGCCACCATCGCCGCGGATATCGTGTCCGTGCGAGAAGACGGCACGAAGGATGTCGTGCGCACGTTTGCCCTCAACGATATGGCACTTACGCGCGGCCCCCTGTCCGATATGGTTGAGTTTGACATCACGGTGTCCGGCCATCATATCGACCGCCTTCGCGGCGACGGTGTCGTCGTTTCGACGGCGACCGGCTCCACCGGCTACGCGCTTTCCGCCGGCGGTCCCATTGTCAGCCCCGATTACACGGGTATGGTCTGTGTGCCCATCGCCCCGCATACCATTCAGGCTCGCGCCTTTTTGACCTCGCCGAGTGATGTCGTCGAGATCTTTATGTCCGATGATCGCCCGAGCGTGCCGGCGATTGCCATCGACGGACAGTTTATTACCTGCGATGGCACGGTCGAGAGCGTGGCCGTGCGTCGCGGTCCCGGCGATGTGCTGCTGCTGGATTACGGCCCCGAGAGCTTCTATAACTCGGTGAGCCGCGTGTTCTACGGAGTGCGTCATGATCGATGAGCTGCAGGTTTCCAACATCGCGCTCATTCGCGAGGCGACGCTGGTTCCGAGTGCGGGCCTAACGGTTTTGACTGGCGAGACCGGCGCCGGCAAGACCGCGCTGCTCTCGGCCCTCAAGCTTATTTTGGGCGAGCGCGCGGATTCGTCGACGGTGCGCGAGGGCGAGGCGCTGGCGAGCGTCGAGGCGCGCCTGTTCGACGGTCCGCACGACACGGAGGGGTTCACCGTACAGCGTAGCCTTTCTGCCGAGGGCCGCAGCCGCGTAAAAATTGACGGCCGCATCGCCAGCGTGCGTGAGCTTTCGGAGCGCGTCGGCGTGATGATGGATCTTTGCGGTCAGCACGAGCACCAGCGCCTCCTCGATCCGGCGCATCACGTTGCCATGGTCGATGCCTGGGCAGGGCGCACGGCGCTTGAGGCGCTCGAGAAGTATCGCGCCTGTTTTAAGGCTTCGCGTGTCGCCGCCAAGGAGCTTCGCCGTGTGGAGGAAGCCTCACGCGCGCAGGGGAGTCGCGTCGAGGAGGCGCGCTTCGCCCTGGAGCGTATCGCCGAGGTCGACCCCAAGCCGGGTGAGTATGAGGAGCTCGAGGAGCTGCTGCCGCGCTCCGAGCATGCCGAGGTGCTGGTGGCGACGGCCAACGATGCCCATGCATCGCTTACTTCCGAAGGGGGAGCGCTCGATGCCGTGAACGGCGCCGTGGCAGAGCTTTCCCGTATGGCTACCGTCGATCGCAAACTGGGTGACATTGCCGATGCGCTTTCGGATGCCTGTATCTCCCTTGAGGATTGCGCGAACGAGCTTCGTTCCTATCGCGATGGCTTCGCCTTCGACCCACGCGAGCTCGCTCGCATGCGTGAGCGGTATTCCGACCTCAAGGGTCTGTTGCGTCAGTGGGGTCCCACTATGGACGATGTTTTCGCCATGCGCGATCGCTCGCAAGAACTGCTGTCCCTGGTCGATGATGGCGATGAGCAGATCAAAAAGGCGCGTGAGGCACTCGGGAGCGCCGAGCGCGAGTTGTTTGCCGCTGCCAAGGCACTTAAGCGCGCTCGCAATACGGCGGCCCCGCGCTTCTGCCACGAGGTTGGCCGCCAGATGGCTCGCCTGGAGATGGGCGGCGCCGAGCTCGTCTGGGAGTCGCGCGATCTTCCCCGTGCTGAGTGGACGCCCGTTGGTCCTTCGAGCTACGAGCTGCTATACCGCAGCGGTGCCGGCTTGACGCCGCGTCCCCTGCGTCGAATTGCGTCGGGCGGCGAGCTCAGCCGCGTCATGCTGGCAAGTAAGGTTGTCCTCGGTAACGCGGACGGTGTTGATACACTGGTGTTTGACGAGGTCGATGCTGGTGTCGGTGGCTCCACGGCGCGTGCGCTCGCGGGCGTGCTGGCAGATCTCGCCGCTACGCATCAGGTGATTGTCGTAACCCACTTGGCGCAAGTCGCCGTCATGGCTGACAAGCATTATGTCGTCAGCAAGGAATCGGGCGATGTTCCCCAGACGCATTTGGACGAGGTAACTGGCGAAGCGCGTACCGCCGAGATCGCCCGCATGCTCAGCGGCGATCAGTCCGAGGCAAGCCTGGCGCACGCCAGGCAGATGCTTGCGGAGGCGCGTGCCTAGGCCGAGCCGCCACATGCATGTCTAACCCGGCCGCCCCGAAACGGGTCCATCTACTACGTTTGGTAGGGCATCGGCAACCACGCCAAGAATTGCAAAAAGAAAACCGCAGGTAGAACGCCTGCGGTTTTCTCTATTTTGGGTGTATGGTTGGCGGTTGCGGTTAAAACGTAGTAAATGGGCGTGTTTCGTGACGAGAGGCGTCTATCGGCTCCCCAATTTACCTACTCAACGACCTTATCCGGCTGGATGAGCTCCTCGTAGTAGCTGATATGCTCACGCGCGTCTTCAATCTCGGGCAGCAGGAAGTTGTAGATGACTTCGATGATCATCGTGGCGCTGATCTTGGAGAACGCAAAGTCGCCCGTCGTCAGTAGCGCTTCGTGGTTGACGGTATTAAAAGTGTAGTCTGCCAGACGCGCGAGCGGGGATTTGCTGTCGCTGCTGATGACGACTACGGTTGCGCCGCAGTTGCGAGCCGCTTTTGCCATGCGATTCAGTCGGCGCGATTTGCCGGAGTTTGAGATTAGCACGATGACGTCACCTGGGCGTAACGTGAGCGCAAAGCCAATTGATGTCTCGCTAATGGTGCTCGCCATGCAGCGCAGGCCCAGCTGCGAAAACTTAAACGTCGCATCGAGCGCGACCGCGTTGGTATTGCCCACAGCCGCAAACTCAATAACCCCTGCATGCTTAAGGGCATGCACAACAGCCGCCAGCGTATCGTGGTCGATTCCGTCGATGGTCGCATTAAGCTCGCTCACCTTGGCAGCCAGGATGTTCTTGAGGCTCTGCTCCATATTGTCGAGCGAGACCTCGTCAGTCAGGCCCTCGTTGCGCTGGCTTTCCAAATCCCTCGCCAACGAAAACTGAAAGCTGCGGAAGCTGCCAAAGCCCAGCTTGCGGCAAAAGCGCGAAACCGTCGCCTCGGACGTGGCGGCGGCTCGTGAGAGCTGGGCGGCCGTCAGGCGCGGCGCCTCGGACTGGTGCTCCAATATATAGTCGACAATGCGCTGCTCGGACTCGCTGTATCCCTGGTGGGTACTAATGAGGGAAAGTGCGCTCTTGCTACTATCGGTCATGGATGGCTCCTGGTTGGCATGAAAATCTAACTTGATTTGCAATGCCATAGTATACGGGCATTTTCAATCACAAGATACACCTTGCCGTTTCAAGTGTTGATGGTAAACTTTCACTTACCGTTTACGGTTATGAAAGAACCTTTCACCGGAGAATTGCGCCTTGTCTCTTCTCACGCGGACGGTAGGTTGGTATCTTTCAGTTGTGGAAAAGCGCGCAAGGATGCGCGTGTAGGGGAGCGCCTGCGGGCGCAGTACTCAAGAAGGAGGGACACATGGCTAAGTTTGACATCATCGCCGCCACCGGTTGCCCGACCGGCATCGCGCACACCTTCATGGCGAAGGAGGCGCTGGAGAAGGCAGCTGCCGAGCGAGGTCTGACCATTAAGGTCGAGACCCATGGCCAGGTCGGTGTCGAGAACGAGCTCACCAAGAGCGAGATCGCCGGTGCCAAGGCCGTCGTCGTCGCAGCCGATAAGGATGTCCAGGCGGAGCGTTTCGCCGGCAAGCGCATGGTTTCCGTTGGTGTTTCCAAGGCCCTGTCCGTTGAGGCAGCCGGTAAGCTGATCGACCGCGCGCTCGCCGCCAAGGGTGACGACTCGGTTGCGGCTGCTGCCGATGTCGAGGATGAGGTCGAGGAGAAGGAGTCCATCGGCCACATCATCTACAAGCACCTCATGAACGGCGTCAGCCACATGCTGGTCTTCGTCGTCGCCGGTGGTGTCCTGACCGCCGTTTCGTTCCTGTGGGGCATCACGTCCTTCGATTCGACGGCGTCTGACTACAACAGCTTTGCCGCTATGCTCAAGATCATCGGCGGCATCGCCATGAACCTCATGGTTCCCGTGCTTTCCGCCTACATCGCCGAGTCCATCGGCAAGCGCCCGGCACTCGTCCCCGGCTTTGTTGCCGGTATGATCGCCATCCAGGGTCTGCCCGTTAACGCCGAGACCGGTATGATCGACGCCGGCGGCGCTGGCGTGGGCTTCGGTTTCCTGGGCGGCATCGTCGGCGGCTTCCTCGCTGGCTATGTCATCCTGCTGCTCGAGAAGGTCTTCTCCAAGCTGCCCAAGAATCTGGACGGCCTCAAGGCTATCTTCCTGTACCCGCTGTTCTCGACCGCCATCGTCGGCCTGGTCATGCTCGGCATCTCCGGCCCCATGGCTGCCATCAACACCGCCATGATGGACTTCCTCAAGGGTCTGTCTGCCTCTGGCGCCATTGTCCTGGGCCTTGCCATCGGCTGCATGTGCGCCGTTGACATGGGCGGCCCGGTCAACAAGGCTGCTTACGTCACCGGTACCGCTATGCTCACCGAGGCACTGGCTGCCGGCGTTGGCACCGATACCTACAACTTCGGCACCAACTTCATGGCTGCCGTCTCCGCCGCCTGCATCGTTCCGCCGCTGATCACCACCTTCGCCGTCGTCGTCGGCAAGAAGTACTTCAGCCAGGAGGATCATGACGCCGGTATCGTCAACCTCATCCTTGGTTGCACCCACATCACCGAGGGCGCCATTCCGTTCATGACCAAGAACATCTGGCCCGTCATGCCCATCATGATGCTTGGCTCCTCCATCGCCTCGATCCTGACCATTATGTTCAACGTTCACGATCCGGCGCCCCACGGCGGCTTCCTGGTCCTGCCCGTTGTCGAGAACGGTCCGCTGTGGGTCCTCGCGATCCTCATCGGTGCTGTGGTCGGCGGCATCCTGTTCGTGGCCTTCAAGAAGTACGACTTCGAGAAGAATCAGAAGGCCGCTCCTGCAGCCAAGCCGGTTGAGGCCCCCAAGGCCGCTGCCGTCGAGGCTCCCAAGTCCGAGGCTGCCGACTTCGTGAAGGTCGAGAACGTATTTGTCGCCGAGGACTTCGCTTCTCGTGACGAGGCTCTGAGCTTTGTCTCCAACCAGGCTGTCAAGGCCGGTATCGCCAACGACGCCGACGCCGTGATGAACGCCTTCCTGGCCCGTGAGGCCGAGGGCACCACGGGCATGATGGAGGGCTTCGCCATCCCGCATGCCAAGTCCGACGCTATTACCGAGGCTGCCGTCATCGTCGTTAAGGACGAGTCTGGCGTGACCGGTTGGGATACCATGGACGGCGCTCCCGTCAACGTGGCCATCGCGCTGCTCATCCCTGGTGCACAGGCTGGTACCACGCACCTCAAGATCCTGTCCAAGGTCGCCGAGGCGCTCATGGACGAGGACTTCCGTGGCACCGTCAAGGGTTCCACCGACGCCGCCGAGATCGCCAAGACGATCAACGCCCGCCTGGTCTAATTCCACAGTACGCGAATAACATCGCCCCCTGTAACAAAGGCGAGGACTCCCTACGGGTCCTCGCCTTTGTTCATACCACCCGGCACTCAGGGATGTTCCTTTCCTGCCGGCACCCCGGGACACTCCTTAGTCCCCAACAGGGCATAAATAGCCCTCATCGACTGAATCACCCACGCGAACAATAATTCAGCCAGAATTCCTTTTGCACGATATTTCTTGGACGGAAGCATGTTCCCGCAGCTCGCCTGCCGGGCGGGGCGGTTAAGTTTGTCGCGAGTTCCGCACGCAAAGGAAAGCACTTAATGTGCTTTCCGTCTTGCGCAGGACTGTAGAGCAGCAAACTTAACCGCCCCGCCCGGCAGGCGAGCGGACAGCGAACGACATCTGTCCAACAATTCGTGCGAAACACAATGAAAAACCGTTTGATGTGAGTTAATATAAACAACGTCGTGAATCTGACTCCTGCCACATGCATGACAGGGGTTAAACACAAAAAAGGAGTCAACTATGGTTTCTGAGAAGGCTACCCTCGTTAATCCTCAGGGTCTGCACATGCGTCCGGCTGGTCTGTTCGCCTCCACCATGGGCAAGTACGCCTGTGACGTGACGGTCGTCACCCCCGAGAAGGAGGTCAACGGCAAGTCCCCGATGGCCCTCATGGCTGCTGGTATCCCCTGCGGCACCGAGGTCGAGGTCAAGTGCGACGGCGCCGACGAGGCCGAGGCTCTGGCTGCTGCCATCGAGCTCATCAAGAGCGGTCTTGGCGAGTAGAACTCAAACGGGTCGCATGTTGAACAACTAAGTTCATATTTGGGGGCGCAGTGACCTGTCTTAAGGTAGCTGCGCTCTTTTGTCATGGATATGGCAAAACGCTTTATCACATGACACGGAGAGAGGAATGGGAATGTATCAGGGAGTCAACGCTTCCGAGGGTATCGGTATCGGCACCGTCATGGTCGCCGTCGATCCCGACTTGACGTTTGAGCCGCACGAGGTTGCTGATTCGGCAGCAGAGAAGGAGCGCTATCAGACCGCTCTTTCGGTCTTCTGCGAGAAGACCCAGGCTCAGGCCGACCACATGAAGGAGACGGTGGGCGAGGCCGAGGCCGAGATCATGAGCGGACACATTGTCCTGGCTCAGGATCCGGGCATGACCGACGCCATCAACGCCGCCATTGACGGCGGCACCTGCGCCGAGCAGGCGCTCATGGACACCTCGACCATGTTCGAGAACATGTTCCTGTCCATGGACGATGAGATGTTCCGTCTGCGCGCGGCCGACATCGCCGACATCCGCACCGGTATTCTGGCCGAGCTGCTGGGCAAGGAGGTCGTCGACCTCTCCGTCCTGCCCGAGAACACCGTCGTTGTCGTGCACGACCTCACGCCGTCCATGACCGCCACGATCGATAAGGCCCACGTTGCCGGTATCGTCACCGAGACCGGTGGCCGCACGTCGCACTCCGCGATCATCGCGCGCGCCCTTGAGATTCCGGCTGTCCTTTCGGTTTCCAACAGCTGCACCGCGCTGCGCAACGGTATGACCGTTGTCGTCGACGGCGGCAAGGGTATCGTTGAGGCCGATCCCGACGAGGAGACGCTCGCTGCCTACACCGCCAAGGCCGAGGCCTTCGCTGCCGAGAAGGCAGCCCTCGAGGCCTTCCGTGGCAAGCCGTCCGTGACTGCCGATGGCATCAAGAAGATCATCGCCTGCAACATCGGTAACCCCGATGACGTGCCCAACGCGTTCGATCACGACGCCGAGGCCATCGGTCTGTTCCGCTCCGAGTTCCTGTTCATGGACTCTGCTGAGCTTCCTTCCGAGGAGGAGCAGTTCAACGCCTACCGTAAGGTCGCCAGCGCGCTCAAGGGTGCTCCGGTCATCATCCGCACGCTCGATGTGGGTGGCGACAAGGAGATTCCGTATCTGCATATGGTCAAGGAAGACAACCCCTTCATGGGCTTCCGCGCCGTGCGTTACTGCTTGGCCAATCCCGACCAGTACAAGGTCCAGCTCCGTGCTCTGCTGCGCGCTAGCGCCTTCGGTGACGTCAAGATCATGATCCCGCTCGTCACCTGCGTCGAGGAGGTCTTGGCTGTCAAGGAGCTCGTCGAGCAGTGCAAGGCCGAGCTGACCGAAGAGGGTCGCAAGTTCAACGAGAACATCGAGGTCGGCATCATGGTCGAGACGCCCGCCGCTTCGCTGCTCGCAGACCGTCTGGCCGAGGTCGCCGACTTCTTCTCCATCGGCACCAACGACCTGATCGGCTACACCATGTGCGCCGACCGTGGCAACGACACCATCTCCAACCTGTACCAGGTGTACTATCCCGCCGTGCTCCGCTCGCTCAAGAACATCATCGAGAGCGGCGTGAAGGCCGGCATCATGGTCGGTATGTGCGGCGAGGCCGCTGCCGATCCGCTGCTCGAGCCGCTGCTGATCAGCTGGGGCCTGGAGGAGTTCTCGATGAGCGCTCCGTCGATCCTGCGCGCCCGCAAGACCATCAGCCAGTGGACCAAGGCCGAGTGCGACGAGCTCGCCGAGAAGGCGCTCGCCTGCAACACCGCCGCCGAGGTCAAGGCACTGCTCGAGTCCGCAGCTCGCTAATTTGGTATCAGAGGTAACCGCGTGGTTGGAATGGGCCGGCCACGCGGCCCTCACATATACAGGGGGTACTGTAAATGTTCTACACGCTAACCGCTAACCCGGCTGTCGACATGACGGTTTCGAGCTCTCCGCTCGAGCCCGACGAGAACGTCCGCACCGGCTCGGCCAGCTACACGGCTAACGGCAAGGGCCTCGACGTGTCCTTCGCCTTTAAGAAGATGGGCGTCGACACCGTCGCGCTCGGCTTCTTCGCCGGCTTCACGGGCAAGTTCATCGTCGAGGAGGTCATGAACCTGGGTTGCCTGTGCCGCCCGGTCTGGACCGACGGTATCACGCGCATTAACACCTACGTCAACGATGGCCAGCACGAGTACGGCATTCTGAACCCGGGTGCTCCGATCACGCCGCAGCACCAGGAGGAGCTCTACAACATCCTGGACACCGCGGGCGATCTCGAGTGCCTGATCGTCTCCGGCTCCGTGCCTCCCAAAGCTACGCCCGACTTCCTGGCTCAGGTCATGGAGCACGCTCAGGCCCGTGGCGCCGACGTCGTCCTGGACCTGTCCTCCGACAAGCTCAAGGAGCTCGCTCACAAGAAGCCGCTGCTCATCAAGCCGAACCATCACGAGATGAAGGCCATCTTCGGCGTGCCGGTCGACACCGACGACGAGGTTCGCGTTGCCATGAAGATGGCTCACGACGCTGGCGTTCAGAACGTGCTGCTCACCCGTGGTAGCCGCGGCGACGCTTACTTCTCCAACGGCGAGGACATCTGGTACGCCAAGCGTGAGTTCAACATCAAGCTGGTTTCTTCCGTCTGCGCCGGCGACTGCACCCTCGCTGCGTTCCTGCACAAGTGGTACAGGGATCGCGACAACGTCGAGGAGGCCATGAAGCTCGCTATGGCCACCGGCGCCAACGTTGCCGAGTCCGTCGGCATCGGTGACTTCGGTCACGTCGACGAGTACAGCAAGCGCGTTGCCGTCCGCAAGCTCGATCGTCAGTAATCGAACCGCGACATATTCGTGCGCATGTGGCGCCCCGGTTTGGCTGGGGCGCCTTTTTGTTCCGCCACGGGGGAGAGGTGTCCCGCCGTACTTCATCGCTTCCACACCGTTCACCGAGTTGTCCTAGCCTTTTACCGATGCGTGGAATATACTTTCATTAACACGTTGCTTCGTGAAAGGAACATTCATGATTTACACGCTCACTGCAAATCCCGCTATTGACTACAACATCGCCTGCGACGGTCTTGCTGCCAACACCGTCACGCGTACCCGCAACGCCGTCTACACGCCCAACGGCAAGGGCCTAAACGTCTCGTTTACGCTCGATCACTACGGCGTCGACACCACGATCCTGGGCTTTTTCGCCGGTTTCTCGGGCGAGTTTATCGTTAAGGGCGCCGAGGCCCTGGGCGTGCCCGTCAAACCCGTGTGGACCGACGGCATTACGCGCGTCAATGTGTTCCTCAACGCCGGCCCCGACACCGAGTACAACATGGTCAACGCCGGTGCCGCTATCAACGAGGCCAACGAGCAGGAGATGTTTGAGCTCATCGATTCGCTCGATGACATGACCTGCCTGGTCATCAGCGGCTCGCTGCCTCCCAACACTTCCGAGGGCTTCTTGGCCGAGGTCCTGCGCCGCGTCAAGGCCAAGGGGGCCGAGTTCGTCCTCGACATCTCGAGCCATCAGCTGGCAGACCTCATTGCCATGGAGCCGCTGCTGATCAAGCCCAATGACGACGAGCTGCTCGACATCTTTGGCATTAAGGTGAGCGGTGGCGACGATGAGTCCGTCAAGGGCGCTATGGCCGAGCTGCACGCTAAGGGCGCCAAGAACGTGCTGCTGACCCTCGGTGGCGCCGGTGCGTACTTCTCCAACGGCGAGCACATCTGGTTTGCCAATCGCACCTTCGACGTCAAGCTGCTGTCGACGGTGTGCGCCGGCGATTCCTCGCTCGCTGCCTTCCTGTCCGTATGGCACGACGCTCCCAAGCGCGTCGAGGATGCCCTCCGTCTGTCGATGGCCACCGGCGCCAACGTGGTCGAGTGCCCGGGCCTGGGCGACTTTGCCAAGGTGGACGAATACAAGAAGAACATCGAAGTTCGTCAGGTCTGCTAGCCGCATCGAAAAATCGCTGCCGAACACCCGCTTTGGATCTCCGAGGCGGGTGTTTTTTGTGCACTGAACGCATATGGCGTCTGCTGTCTCGTTTTATGGAATTGACGACGCGATTGCGTGTGCGCGCTTTCTTGTTTCTTGCTAGACTTCTTGAGAACCATCGATTTACGCTCACAAGTGCAGGAGGCCATAGGCATGTGCAATGTTTCGCTCAACGGTACTCAACCGTCCGATGCGTCCCTGCGCGTCCTGCGCGCGCTTGAGGCGGCTGGTCTTGAGGCTTGGTACGTGGGTGGTTGGGTGCGCGACGCCCTGATGGGGTGCCCCAGCCACGATGTTGATATGTGCTGTAGCGGCCTGTGGCAGGAGTCCAAAGCGGCGCTCGAGGCCGCCGGCATCGCGGTTGTGGAGTCGGGCATTAAATTTGGCGGAATCACGGCTATTTCCGATGGCGAGCGTATCGAGGTCACCACGTACCGTCTGGATGGCTTTTACACCGATGGTCGCCATCCCCAGAGTGTGGAACGTGCCGCCTCGCTCGAGGACGATCTGGCGCGCCGCGACTTTACCGTCAACGCCATGGCCTGGCATCCCGAGCGCGGGCTTGTCGACCGCTACGACGGCCAGGGTGACTTGGAGCGCAAGCTGATTCGCGCTGTCGGCGATCCCAAGCGTCGCTTTAACGAGGACGCCCTTCGCATGCTGCGTGCGGTACGCTTTGCCTGCCGCCTGGACTTTATGATTGAGCCCGAGACAAAGCGCGCGCTTGCTGAGTGTGCGCCGTTGCTCGATGCTGTGGCGCGCGAGCGTGTGGGTATTGAGCTCGAGGGCATTCTTTCGACCGGTCATGGGGGAGACGCGATGCTTCGCTATCCCGAGCTCATCTGTGCCTCTGTGCCCGAGTTGGCAGCGGGTCGCGGCTTTGATCAGCGAAGTGTCTATCATGCGTTTAACGTCTACGAGCATATCGCCCGTGTGCTGACGGTGGCGGGGGAGCTGGCGCTGTGTGACGGCGTCGCGCCCTCGTCGAGCCTGATGTGGGCGGCGTTTTTGCACGATGTGTCCAAGCCCGAGTGTTTCACGGTCGATCACGCCGGCAGCGGACACTTCTACGGTCATCCCGAGCTCGGCGCCAAGAAAGCGCGCGTCATTATGGATCGCCTGGCGCTCTCGCACGACCTGGTGCGCGATGTGTGCCTGCTCATCAAATTTCACGACAAGCCGCTGCGCCCCGAGCGCTCCTGCCTGCTCAATATGATGCGCGCGCTTTCGGGCGAGGGCGTCGACACGCCGCGTTTGATGGACGAACTCATGGATCTTAAGCGTGCCGACACGCTCGGCAAGGCTCCGTCGTGCTTCTATTACGTCGAGACGATTGAGGAGATGCGCGCGATGGCGCACGAGCTACTGGAGGCGGGGGAGCCCTATACGCTCAAGATGCTCGCCATCAACGGCGGCGACCTGATCCGTGCCGGAGTCAAGCCCGGGCCGGAACTGGGGCAGCTACTCAACTCCGCCCTCGACGCCGTGATCGAAGACAAAATCCCCAACGAGCGCGAAGCTCTTTTGGTCCATCTCAACTTGAATTAGCTACCCAGTTTACCTGTGTGTTCCATAACCTGCCGACAATTTTTCGGCAATTTGGAATTTCTTCTTGCGCTGATGTTTTTTGTCCCGTAATATATTTCTTCGCAGCACGGCAGTGCAGATGTTATGTGGCCCGTTCGTCTAGCGGTTTAGGACGCCGCCCTCTCAAGGCGGAGATCACCAGTTCGAATCTGGTACGGGCTACCACTTCTTTTCTGCTGAGGTTTATGGCCCGTTCGTCTAGCGGTTTAGGACGCCGCCCTCTCAAGGCGGAGATCACC
>UQOQ01000034.1:0-20663 GCA_900542715.1 uncultured Collinsella sp. | reverse complement strand
ATTTATTCAGTCCAAGTTTCGGGGCGCAGTTCACTGTCCCCTTTGTGGTGGTTTTCGCTATCATGGACAACGTTGAATTTCTACGAAGGAGCAGGGCATATGGCGATTCTTTTGGGATGCGATTCCGTCAGCCTAGAGTTTCCCACCAAGCATATTTTCGATAGCGTTACGCTCGGCGTGGGCGAGGGCGACCGTATTGGTATTGTCGGTAAAAACGGCGACGGTAAGTCGACGCTGCTGAGCGTGCTCGCCGGCACGTTGGAGCCCGACGACGGCCGCGTGACGCACCGCCGCGACACGACGATTGGATTGCTCGGCCAAAAGGATAACCTGGTCGATACCGACACCGTGCATCATGCCGTCGTGGGCGACACGCCCGAGTATGAGTGGGCGTCGAGTCCGCGTACGCGCCAGATCCTCGCCGGCCTCATCAGCGATGTACCCTGGGAGGGCATGGTGGGCGAGCTCTCGGGCGGTCAGCGCCGTCGCGTGGACCTCGCGCGCCTGCTGATCGGCGACTACGACGTGCTCATGCTCGACGAGCCCACCAACCACCTGGACATGCGCACCATCAACTGGCTTGCGCGTCACTTAAAGGCCCGCTGGCAGCGCGGCCAGGGCGCCATGCTCGTGGTCACGCACGACCGCTGGTTCTTGGACGAGGTCTGCACCAGCATGTGGGAGGTCCACGACGGCCAGGTAGATCCCTTCGAGGGCGGCTACTCGGCATATATCCTGCAGCGCGTGGAGCGCGACCGCATGGCCGCCGTTACCGAGGAGCGCCGTCGCAACATGGCGCGCAAGGAGCTCGCGTGGCTGAGCCGCGGCGCCCAGGCGCGTTCCACCAAGCCCAAGTTTCGCGTTGAGGCTGCTCGCGAGCTGATCGCCGACGTACCGCCCGTGCGTGACGAGCTGGAGCTCAAGCGCCTTGCCGTGAGCCGCCTAGGCAAGCAGGTCATCGATGTCATCGACGTGGATGCCGGCTATGCGGATACCGATGGTGCGCCCAAGCAGGTGCTCACCGATGTGACCTGGCTCATCGGCGCGGGCGACCGCTATGGTCTTTTGGGCGAGAACGGCGCCGGCAAGTCGACCTTGCTCGACGTGATCCAGGGCAAGATTGAGCCCACGCGCGGCCGTGTGAAGATTGGCCAGACGGTGCGCTTTGGCGTTCTGTCGCAGCAGCTCGAGGAACTCGAGCCCTACATGGGTGACACGATCCGCGAGGTGCTCGGCAACTATAAGAAGTACTACGTCATCGACGGCAAGGAGACTTCGCCCGAGAAGCTTTGCGAGCGCCTGGGCTTTACGACACAGCAGCTCTGGAGTCGCATCGGCGATCTTTCGGGCGGCCAGCGCCGTCGCCTGTCGCTGCTGCTGACGATCCTGGACGAGCCCAACGTGCTTATCCTGGACGAGCCCGGCAACGACCTGGATACCGACATGCTCGCGATTGTCGAGGACCTGCTCGACGGCTGGCCCGGCACGCTGATCCTGGTGACGCACGACCGCTTCTTGATGGAGCGCGTGACCGACCAGCAGTGGGCGCTGCTCGACGGCCACCTGACGCATATGCCCGGCGGCGTGGACCAGTACCTGCGCCTGTGCAACGCTACCGCCGAGGGCGAGCCCGTGGGTGCGCCGAGCGCCAAGACCGGCACGTTTGACACCGGTGCCGCGGCGGCTGCGGCCGAAAAGCCCAAGTCGAGCGGCCAGCCCAATGGCCTTTCCAACGCCGAACGCCAGAAGCTTCGCCGCGAGGTGAGCTCGCTCGAGCGCAAAATGGAGACGCAGCGCGCCCGCGTTGAGGAGGCCGAGGCAGCAATGGCCCAGGTCGATCCCACCAACTACACGGCGCTGGGCGAGCAGCAGGCAAAGATCGACGAGGCCCACGCCGCCATGGACGAGTTGGAGATGGCGTGGCTCGAGGCGAGCGAGAAGCTCGAGGGCGAGGAGTAGGCGAGGATGATCAAGGCCGCGTTTTTCGATATCGACGGTACGCTGCTGAGCTTTAAGACCCATCGGATTCCGGCGTCGGCGCAGCAGGTGCTCGACAGCTTTCGCGAGCAGGGGATCGCGTGCGTGATCGCCACGGGCCGTCCGACCTACCAGATGCCGGACTGGCTGTTCGACCTGGGCTGGGATGCGTACATCACGCTTTCGGGTCAGCACTGTTTTGATGCCAAGGGCGTTTACCGCAGCTGCCCGATCGATTCGGACGACGTCGCGGCGATTGTGGACCAGGTGGCGCAGGGGCGCTACGACTCGCTGTGCATGCAGGGCGAGAATTCGTTTGTGAACCGCCTGTCCGAGCGCGTGGTGACGGCTGGCAGTAACGCGGGGATTGTCTACCATGAGGAGCCGTTTGAGCACGCCTTTGACGCGCCGGTCTACCAGTTTTGCGCCTTTGTTGATCCGGCCGACGAGCATATCGTGACCGATTCCGTGTCGCATTCGCTCACTACGCGCTGGTGCGATCTGTTCTGCGATATTATTCCCGCTAACGGCGGCAAGGACCTGGGCGTGGCGGCGACGCTGGAGCGCTTGGGCATCGACGCGAGCGAGGCGATCGCCTTTGGCGACGGCGAGAACGACCTGTCGATGTTCTCGGCCGTGGGCACAAGTGTGGCCATGGGCAACGCGCAGGATACCGTGAAGGCCGCGGCGACCTACGTTACGACCGCCGTAGACGACGACGGCATTTACAGCGCCGCCAAGCACTTTGGGCTACTGTAGCTGCGGCCGGCACTTAGGGACGTTCCTTTTCTGCCGGCAGCTGGGGACACTCCTTGCGGGGCGTCCCCATTTTGTTTTCGTCCCGCATGTTTTGTGAAACACGGCTAACTTTTAGGCAAAGTAGTAAGACATGGGCAACTTTTGCGGTAAAGTAAATCAAGCAAAAGTATCCAAAGGCTAACTAGAAGCCATCGCGAAAGGCGGCCCATGGCCCTGCGTGAATCCGGAGAAGACTATCTCGAATCGATCTACGTTCTATCGGAACGTCAGGGCATCGTGCGCTCGATCGACGTTGCCGAATACTTGGGCGTAACCAAAGCAAGCGTCTCTAAAGCCATGGCGGCCTTGGAGAGCACCGGCTACGTGGAGATGGGCAAACGCGACGTGCATCTGACGGAACGCGGTCTTGAGGTTGCCCGTCAAATGTGGGAGCGCCACTGCTTTTTCGTGGGGCTGCTGGAGGATGCGGGTGTTTCGGCTGAGGTCGCGTCGCAAGAGGGCTGCCACATGGAGCACTGCCTGAGCGAGGAAAGCTTTGAGAAGCTGAGGGCGATGCTGGGACGGGACAGCGACCGGGACCAGTAGCCCCGCCAACCAAGTCCAACTCAGACAAGGAACCCCGCCAGCAAGCGATGCCCAAGAACCGCCAGCAACGTTACCGCAGGCCGGGACCGGGCTTGGTTTTTGAAAACACTCCGCAGACCAGAAGCGCCCCCGTTCGTAGCTCCGAAGGAGCAGAACGGGGGCGCTTCATTGGTCGAGGACGTTTTCAAAACCAAGCCCGGTCCCGGCCGGAGGGACCACAGGCGCTACAGGTTCTTGACACCCATCGCGCGCATGGCGTTCAGGATAGCGATGATCGCCACGCCTACGTCGCCAAAGACGGCAAGCCACATATTGGCGATACCCAGCGCTGCCAGCACAAGGATCAGCAGCTTAATGCCCAGCGCAAAGATTATGTTCTGCCAAACAATCGACATGGTCTTGCGCGCCACGCGGATCGCGCGGGAAATGTTGGACGGCTTGTCGTCCATGAGCACCACGTCGGCGGCCTCAATCGCGGCGTCGGACCCCATGGCGCCCATGGCAATGCCCACATCGGCACGGGTGAGCACGGGTGCATCGTTGATGCCGTCGCCCACAAAGGCGAGCTTACCTTTACCCGACTCGGCCGCCAGCAATGCCTCGACACGCTCGACCTTGTCGCCCGGCAACAGCTGCGCGTGGAACTCGTCGAGCCCCAACTGTTCGGCAACGGACGCAGCCACTTCATCGCGGTCGCCTGTGAGCATGACGGTACGGTTGATGCCAGCGGCGTGCAGGTCGCGGATCGTCTTCTCGGCATCGGCCTTAACGGTGTCGGCAATCACGATGTGGCCGGCATACACGCCGTCCATGAGCACGTGGAGGATCGTGCCGACAACCTCACAGTCCGGCGCTTCAACGCCGGCCGTGGCGAGCATCTTGGCGTTGCCGACGACGACATGCTTGCCGTCGATGGTCGCCGTCACGCCGTGGCCCGCGTTATTAGCGGAATCCGTCACGCGCGTGGGGTCGAGCTCGCCTTGGTAGGCGGCGCGCACCGACTGCGCGATAGGGTGATCGGAGAACGACTCGGCAAGGGCGGCGACTTCGAGCAACGTCTGCTCGGTATAGCCGGCTTCGGGGTGCACCGCGACGACCGAGAACGTGCCGTTGGTGAGCGTGCCGGTTTTGTCGAAGACGACGGTGTCCACATCGGCGAGCGTCTCGAGGTAGTTGGAGCCCTTGATGAGGACGCCCAGCTTGGACGCGCCGCCGATGCCGCCAAAGAAGCTCAACGGTACGCTGATCACGAGGGCGCACGGGCAGCTGACGACCAGGAAGGTCAGACCGCGCAGAATCCAGTCGGACCAGGCACCGGTGACCAAGCCACCGCCGAGCGCGAGCACCGCGGCAGCGCCGGTGACGGCGGGGGTGTAGACGCGGGCAAAGCGCGTGATGAAGTTCTCGGTGCGTGCCTTTTTCTCGCTGGCGTTTTCCACAAGCTCCAGGACGCGCGCGACGGTGGACTCGCCAAATGGCTTGGTGGTGCGCACATGGATGAGGCCCGTCATGTTGATGCAGCCGCTGATGATATCGTCTCCGGTTTTGGCCGGGCGGGGGACCGACTCGCCGGTAAGGGCGGCGGTATCGAGCTGTGTCTCGCCTTCGACGATGATGCCGTCGATGGGCACGCGCTCGCCAGGCTTGACGACGATGACGGTGCCGACGGCGATGTCATCGGGGAAGACTTGCTCGAGCGTGCCGTCGGGCTGCTCGACGTTAGCGTAGTCGGGCGCGATGTCCATCATGGCACTGATCGACTTGCGGCTCTTGCCCACGGCGTATGCCTGGAACAGCTCGCCGACCTGGTAGAACAGCATGACGGCGGCGCCTTCGGCCATGTGCGGGTCGGTATCGGGGAAGAGCACCATGGCAAACGCGCCGATGGTCGCGACGGCCATGAGGAAGCTCTCATCGAAGGCCTTGCCGCGGCGGATGTTGTTGAACGCCTTTTGGAGCACGTCGTAGCCGGCAATTAGGAACGGCACCAGGAACAGCACGAAGCTGGCGTAGATGTCACCCGGGGTGCCGAATGCGGCGGTAAGGGTACCGAGCTCGTCGAGGGCGTACACCACCGCAAAAATGCCTAGCGCTACCAGGATACGGTTGCGCTTATGCTCAAGGGACTCTTTCTTCTTGCGCTTCTTCTTTTTCTTTTTGGGATCGGCGGCTGCCATGATTCAAACCTCCCATTTGAGTGTATGAACACTCGCTCATATAATTTCGCGAGCAAAGGCCGCGGCAAGCGCGGCCTTGCAGGTCAACGTATGCGCGGGTTAGAGAATGATCTCGCAGTCCGGCTCGGCGTCGGCGGTGAACTCAACGACGCGGTCCAGGACCTCGTCGAACTCGGCGTCGTCCGCCTCGAGCGTCAGCTTCTGGGTCATAAAGTTGACCGAAACGGACTTGACGCCATCGAGCTTAGCCAGCTCGTCCTGAAGTTCACGCGCGCAGTTGGCGCAATCGATCTCGTCGAGCTTGAACTGCTTTTTCATGGTGGGTTCCTTTCCCTGTGTTAGCGGTCTGGGTGCCGGCCGCGCTGATACCGTGGTTGATTGCTATTCGCAGATATGGCTCATGCCCTGGTTAAGCATGGTGTAGACGTGATCGTCGGCGAGCGAGTAGAGGATATTGCGGCCGTCGCGGCGGAACTTGACCAGGTGCGACTGCTTGAGCGTGCGCAGCTGGTGCGACACCGCGGACTGCGAGGTCGCGGTTGCCTCGGCGATGTCAGCCACGCAGAGCTCCCGGCCCATGAGGGCGTAGAGGATCTTGATGCGCGTGGTGTCGCTGAAGACCTTGAACAGGTCGGCAAGGTCGTAGAGAAGCTCCTCGTCGGGAAGGTCCTCGGGCGAGCAGGTGGTGGTGATCACGGGCTCGGTGGCCTCGATGTCGGGCTTTGTTTCATCTGCGTGGTCGCTCATTGCAATATCCTTTCATATGAACATGCGCTCATATAACTTACTTCCGAGTATATGAGCGCATGTTCATATGTCAATATCGTTTAGGCAATCCGTCGTACAAAATGATGAGGAAAAGCGGACGAGATCCCGGACTAAGCGGTTTTGATAGGTGATGCCGGGGTGGGTGCCCCTGCGCCGTGCAAAAAATGGAGTATTCTGCAACGATAGGGGGTCTGTTAATTTATCGCAGGCCAAATAATGCAGCTAAAGAGTTATCTTAGGGTGGTAAACCGATGAGTTCTTCCTCAAATGTTGCCTAACGTTCTCACGCAAGAGTGATTTCGCTTCACTTTTGGATCCACTCGAGGGTGATGGACACCCGGCCCTGCTGAATACTCGCAATTTTGCACGTCGCTAGGGTACCCACCTTGTTAGTCAGCCTAGTTTCCGGCCCCGAAGACCCTGCCCTCGGGCGTGAACCTGCTTGTTTGGTTGAGTGATGGGCTGTCGGGTTCGGCGGTCTGCATGTCATCGATTGCCGGAGCCTCGTTAATCGTCGGATCGTCCAATGTGATGCCTTCGAGCATTGCTTTTTCGAGGTCGATTCGTTGACGCTCTTCGGAATCCTGGCGAAGCTCCTCCTGGATTCGTTTGTTCTCCTCAATAAACCTTCTGAGCACAAACAGTCTCAGGTCCTCTTGCATGATTTGAAAGTCTTTTGGCAGACGCGAGGGGCGTATACCTTCTTTTCGTTGGATTGCCTCCATGACCCTAACGAAAGAGCTGGCATGCATAAAGGAATAACGGCTGACGGTGATGATTCCGTAGCCCATGGACGCAAGTGCGTTCTTGCGTTCTTCGTCGATGGCGCGGTCTTCTTCCGCGTCGTGATAAAAACCGTTGTATTCAATATCTGTTCGAGATTTCTTCAGATATGCATCCATAAAGAACTTTTTGCGTCTCGTGAGATTTTTTGCGGCGGCGGTGACCTTCACCTCGTAGTCGGTCTCAATTCCTTTAATGCCAAGCCCTCCTTCGCTTTTGGGCAACGTAAGCATCATGGCAAAGGCCGTTTCCATGGGAGACCGGCATCCATCGCGTACACATTGAATCGCCTTTCGGGCAAGGGCCAAACCGTCGCATCTGGAAATGGAATAAAAGAACTGCTTTAGCCTCTCGGTCGAGGTAAGCGCGAAACGCTCGGTATAGGAGGTGGAAGAGCCGGTTTCTAGGGAATAAGCGCCGCACAGTTCAAAGTAGTACTCCACTAGTTCGCGAAAAGGGAGATAGGTGGCGGCCTGAAGTGCGCAAAGCTCAACGCCAACAATGAAGATGCCATCTTTGAGCTCTATAAAGCGTGAGCTCGAGAATCGTTTTGACGAAACGTGGCATTGACAGTTCATTGCATAGCGCGCATTCCTGCGATCAAACACCATTACTTCGAGGCAATCATTTGCGTCAAGGGAAACATCGTGTTTGGTGAGCCATTCTGCGGCTGCGTCAAGGAGCGTTCCGGTGGGACATGATCCGTAAATCGCGGCAGGGTTACAGGGCTCGGTGTCTTTCGTAGACGCCGAATGCGCGGCCTGGTAGACCGCTTTTGCAGTGGTATGTGACAATACGATACTCATGGTATATATCGTGTCAGCTAATGCCGTGCTGATGGCGCTGAGTGGGAAAGTCGTTTTAGGGGCCTAACCAAATGCTGTCCAAAAGCTTGACGCAATTATGGGTTGGCATGCCTAAAATCAATGTTATCGCAGCTTAGCTATAGCATATAAAAACTCAATTGCTGCACATTTGATATCGATGCATCACCATCCGACAACGAATTACGTGTCGGGAATTGGCCGAAATCGTTCAAAATGAGGGTTCAGAATTTGTGATGGCAGATCTATCTGTGGAACGTAGGGCGGCCCCGCTGCGGTGTTTCCCGCTGCGAGGCCGCTCGTGAGCAAGTAGTGTTTGTCGCAGGCGTTGCTATTTCGCGAATAGGTTCTTGAGGTTGAACTCGGCCTGTACCGTGCGGAGCATGAGGTCGGTGTCGTCCAGACCCAGATGCTGCTCGTTGGCGTCGGGCGCGAGGGTGCCGCGACGGCGTGCCCAGTTCTCGAGCGCGGCGGGGGCGGACTCGCGGGGGAGCGAGCGCACGTCGGCGTCCAGGCTGCGGCAGATCTGGCGCGAGTCGATGACGATGATCTTGCCGGCGCGGCGTGCCTCGGCGTAGCCGTCCAGGTGGATCTTGAACCAGCTGTCCTCAAAGGCGGCGTTGTGTGCCATGTACGGGTACTTCTTCATAAGCTTGAGCAGCTGCTTTTGCAGCTCTTTGTTCTCGCGGAACGGCTTTTTGCCGTCGATGTCGTCCCAGGTGATGTGGTGGATATTCGACAACGGCACATCCTCGCCGCGGTAGATGTCGGGCAGGCCGCAGTAGTGTGCCTCGGCGTCATGCGGGACGGCGTCGCTGGTGAGCTCCATGATCTCCCAGCCCACGTTGATGATATAGCCGCGCTCGGGTGCACGTCCGGTGGTCTCGATGTCGATACCGAGCACGGTGCCCTGGATGGGCTTGCGGGCGTAGGCCACGCCGAGCGCGTCGCGGTCGCCGCGGATTTCGCGCATAACGGACGCGGCGGTGCGCTTTTGCATCTTGCCGATGGCGGCGCAGGTGTCGGCATCGGACAGGCCGCGCGAGAGCGTCGCGGGCGTCACGTTGCGCAGACGCGCCTCGCCAATCTGGTCGCACAGGTCGCGGTTGCGGTCGGCCAGGTCGCGCACGGTGGCAAAGTCGAAGCCGGGGTCGCCCTCGGCGGTAAAGTACTCGGTCTCGAGCACCTTGAGGGCCTCCTCGCCCTTCTGGCGCTCGGACTCCATGGCGCCGTGGTCGCCGTAGATAAACATGGGGATAAACGGCTGGCGCTCGTATTCGAGTGCTTGCGATACGTTCATATGCTACTCCTTGGACGGGCCGCGTTGTGCGGCTCGAGGTTACTGAGTTATGGCGAGATGATAGTTTACCATAGGCAACTATTGGCACCGCGCCCGGGACAACTACAATACCCTAGTTGACCGCTAGGACTTTTACAATGCTGCCGAAAGACACGAAAGGTTCCATCCGTCATGGATTTACTGATTGATATTCTGCTCGACGCCGGCAAGGACACGCTGTCGCTGGTGCCGTTTTTGTTGGTGACGTATCTTGCTCTCGAGACACTTGAGCACGTTGCGGGCGACCGCGTCAACGGCGCTATCAAGCGCGCCGGCGCTGCGGGTCCCGTGGTTGGCTCGCTGCTGGGCATGGTGCCGCAGTGCGGATTTTCGGCCATGGCAGCAACGCTGTACGCCGGCCGTGTCGTGACCTTGGGCACGTTGGTGGCGGTGTTCCTTTCGACCTCCGATGAGATGCTGCCGCTGTTGCTTGCCGAGCAGGTTCCCGTGCAGACTATGGCGATGCTTTTGGCTTCGAAAGCGCTGATCGCACTGGTCACGGGTTTTATCGTGGACGCTGCCATTCGCGGCCTGCGCCGTAACGCCCGCGCGCACGCGGCGATTCGCCGTACCGTGCTGGGAACCGCGGCCAACCCGGCCCACGTGAACTGCGCGCACGACGACCACAGCGGCGGTGACATCATCGACGAGGTGGCCGAGGCAGGCGTGAGCGCCGACCACATCCACGAGCTGTGCGAGCGCGACCATTGCGGTTGTGATGAAGACGAGGACGAGCACGAACACGGACATGGCCACGATCACGGTCATGAGGGCGAACATGAACACCATGATGGTCACGGTCACTCTCACTCCCACGAAGGGACGCCTGTCCTGTCGATCATCCGCAGTGCGATCTCGCACACCGTGCAGGTCTCGGTATTCATTTTTCTGGTGACGCTGATTCTGGTCGCCGTGCTCGAGACGTTCGGCGAGTCCGCGATCGAGCAGTTCCTGCGCGGCAACGAGACACTCGCTGTCCTGGGTTCGGCGCTTGTCGGGCTGATTCCCAATTGCTCGGCGAGCGTGGTCATTACACAGCTGTATCTGGAAGGCGCGCTGCAACTGGCGCCGATGCTCGCCGGCACGCTCATTTCCGCCGGCGTGGGTTATCTGGTGCTGTTCCGCACCAACCGCAGCGCCCGCGAAAATGCCGTGTTCCTGATCATGATGTACGTCATCGGCGCTGGCTGGGGCCTCATCCTCTCCGCCGTTGGCCTCTAAGTAGGCCTAAAAAATGGGCTTCAAATAGCCATGCTCAGCGCCTGCGCAATGCGGCGACGCATGGCATTTTGAAGCCCGTTTTTTGTTGAGCCATGGATTCCGAGCGCTCACACCGCTCAAAACAAAAAGGTAGATTTTAGGCATGTCTCAAAAATCTACCTTGGTTAGTGCAGCAACTCGGTGAGGTTGCGTTTAAAGCGGGCGCGGTCTTCGCTGGTAAATGCTGCCGGACCGCGAGTGCGTCCGCCGGCGCGGCGTACCTTCTTTTCCTCGTGGCGAATAAACAGCTGCATGTCGATAGTCGCCTTGTCGTACACGCGCCCGCGCACACCGATGGCGGCGGCATCGCGCCCGAGCACTATGCTCGCCAAGCCAATGTCCTGCGTCACGACCACGTCGCCCGCCTGCAGGCGTTCGACAATGGCAAAGTCGGCGCTGTCGGCGCCCACGCTCACGTCGAGCGTCGTGACCCAAAAGCCGCGTCGCGCGTGCTCGGCATCGCGCGGGTCGTCGCGGCGAATGTGCCGTTCCAGGTTTTGCGTGCTGTTGCCGGCGATAACAACGGCGACGCCCGCCCGCCGCGCGCAGTCAATCGACTCGCGCGTGACCGGGCAGGCGTCGGCATCAATAAAGAGCGTCTTTGGCATCTAGCGCACCAGTTTGCCAAACTGAATGGCGCGAACAATGAGCGTCACGCCAAACACCAGCAGCGCGGCACCGCTAAAGATGACGAGCATCTTGGCCGACCACAGCGGATAGATAAACACGAACATGCCGGCGATGATGGAAAGTGCGCCGCTCAGGATAGCGAGGGCGCGGTTGGACGAAAGCTCGGACTCCAGAATGGACATGACACCTTCGACAATCCAGCCAAAGCCGGCCACGATAACCACCATCGTGGTGAGCGTCGCGGTCGAGAAGGCCTGGTTGCGCAGGATTATGACGCCGCCCAAGATAATGAGTAGGTTGGAGATGATGCTCGTCACGCGCCAGCCGGTGGGCAGCAGCGGCTCAAAAATGGCAGTGAATAGTCTGATGGCAGCAGTGATTACAAAGTAAAAACCCAGGACAGTCGTCAAAAAGACGAGGGACTTGGCAGGTGCAAAAAGCAGCGCGATACCAGCAATGAGTGCTAAGACGCCCGTGATGGCGTAGATCCAGCGTACGGCCTTGACGGCTTTGCCCGCCATGTTTTTCTCGTCAAATCCAAACTGGCTCGATTTTTGATCATCGTTCTTAAAGATGCCCATAAGTCTCCTTTCCGTGCGGCGTAAGCCTTGATCGTTACAACCAGTATCCCCTAAGGGCGCTGACGTATGGGTCGGGGAGGGCGAAACGTAACCCAAAGGCCCCGAATTGTTTCCGTTGTTCCCCACGTCGCGATTTTCTATTCAACAGGTGTAGAACATTGCAGCCCTGTTCGTTATTGCCTACGTTTTAGGTTAGATTTTCCTAAGGACAATTGGCTTGTATTGGGGGTCCCTATGAACGAAGCAGTTCCCGAGGCACCGTCGAGTGTCGAATCGATGGCAAAGCAAGGTTGCGAAAAGCTTGGCCTGGACACGTTTGACGCGCTGGTCCGCCGCGCCCGTACGTGCCGCCGTTTTGACGAGTCCATGCGCGTGCCGCGCGAGTTTTTGCTCGAGCTGGCGGAACTGGCGCACCTGGCTCCCTGCGGCGCCAATGCTCAGCGTCTGCGTTTTCATGTGGTGAGCGGTGCCGAGGATTGCGCGCGTGTATTTGATGAGCTTGCATGGGCCGGCGCGCTTAAGGATTGGTCGGGTCCTGCCGAGGGCGAGCGTCCGACCGGCTACATCGCGATTCTTGCCGAGCGCGCTGTTCCGGGTAAGCCCGCCGCGCCCATCACCGAGGTCGACACGGGCATTGCCGCGCAGACGATGATGCTCGCCGCTCGCAGCGCCACGCCCGAGGTGGCAGCCTGCATGTTCAAGGCCTTTACGCCCCACGCGATCGATGCTATGGGGCTCGATAACGACAAGTATGAGCTCAAGCTGATCATGGCTTTTGGCGTGCCGGCCGAGACGCAGATGATCGATGCGATCGATTCCAACCCCGACGGCTCAATTAATTACTGGCGTGACGATGCGCAGGTGCACCACGTACCCAAGCGCCCGCTCGCCGACGTGCTGGTGTAGCTGAGCGTCACCGCGGCGTGATCAGACGGTAAACCACCACAAAGGTGCCTGTCCCCTTTGTGGTGGTACGAGGGGAGAGCGTGTGGCAGATCTGTATTTGGTGCGGCATGGGCAGACTGAGCTCAATGTGCAGAGCATTTTGCAGGGCTGGCACGATTCGCCGCTTACGGCGCGCGGGCGCGAGCAGGCGCTGACGGCGCGTACGGCGTTTGCGGCGCGTGGCGTGGCCTTTGATCATGTGTATTCCTCGCCGTTGGGCCGGGCGCGGCATACGGCCGAGCTTATCGTTGGCGAGGGCCGTTCCATTGAGCTGGTCGATGACCTGCGTGAGTGGCATTTTGGCTCGCTGGAGGGCACATCAAATCGCGAGATGCCGCCGCAGCCCTGGGGCGATTATCCGGTGGCCTTTGGCGGCGAGTCGGAAGTGCAGCTTCAGTCGCGCATGGTCGCGGCGCTGTCCCGTATTATGGCCCGGCCGCAGCACGACTGCGTGCTGGCGGTTTCCCACGGCTCAGCCTGCCAGGAGTTTCTTGAGTATGTGACTGGCGGGGGAGAGCTACCCGACAACGGTGCCGTGCTTCATTTTGGCTATTGCGACGGGGCGTTTTCGCTCTTGGGTTGGTAACGAACGAAAGGACCCCTATGAATAAAGATCTGTATCTGGTCCGTCATGGACAGACGATATTCAACCTTAAGCGTATCATTCAGGGGTGGAGTGACTCGCCGCTTACGCAGTTGGGTTGCGACCAGGCGGCGCGCGCCGGCATGTTTTTACGTGCGCGCGGCATTGAGCCCGATCATGCCTACACCTCTACGCTTCATCGCACCGAGCAGACTATCGCCAACTTGTGGCCGGGCTTGGCGTACGAGCGCCTGGACGGCCTGCGTGAGTGGTTCTTTGGCGACTTTGAGGCCGAGCGCGTGATGCTTATGCCCGAGCGCCCGTGGCGCGACTTCTATCGGCAGTTTGGCGGCGAGGGCCAGATCCAGGTGCGCACGCGCATGGTGGCGACGCTGACCGATCTTATGCAGCGTCCGGACCATACGTGCGTGCTCGCGGTAAGTCATGGCTCAGCTATCAAGGAGTTTTTGGACCACGTGCGGGGCGCGGCGGCCGACGAGCGCGAACGCGTGCCGGGCAACTGCTCAGTGCTGCATTTTGCGTTTGACGATGCGGCCGATACGTTTGAACTGGTCGAAGTCTTTACGCAGGAAGACTACGCGCGCGAGCTGGGGCTAGAGCCGCTCGTGGCGGCGGCAGGTCCGCAGCGTGGATAACGCTGACGTTGCGGCCCGGTTTACCGGCGTAATTGTTTGATGCGAAAAGGGCGGAGGTGCATGCGTTTGCTGCATCTCCGCCCCTTGTTTGTTTGGATGCTGGGTTTTCCAGCTTAGCGTTTGAGTTCGCTAGAACCGTGAGACCTGGTGAGTGAGCAGACCCGTCGGAACCTGCGGCGCGCTGCCGCTGACCTGCGCGGCGGGGAACAGCACGGCTACAGCAAAGTTGAACGGCTCTTTGCCAGAGTAGGCGCCGGCAGCGCGGGCCTCGTCGGCCAGAATCTGCGATGCCCCAGCCAGTGCGGCGACATAGGCGGAGTCACCGGCGAACACCGGGTCGGGCGCCTGATCGAGCATGGCACGGATGGCGGCAACGGCGTCCTCGCGCTTGACCTCCCACACGCGATGTGTGACGCCCGCGGGATCGGTGACGGCGTAGAGCGATGCGCCCTCTTTGGCAGCGCTCAAAATGATATCCATGACGGGCGACGCCTCGTAGGCGAGCGACACGGGGCGCGGCTGCACCTTAAGCTCGGCGATCGCGCGCGCGGCGGCGAGTGCGTCGACGCTCTCGGCGGCAGCCTCGTCGCTACCCGTCAGTACGTTAACCGGGCAAATCGCCACGACACCCGTCACGCGACCCGGCTCGCCCGAGCATTCGTACACGTAATACGCCGCGCCTGGATCCTTGAGCATTAGGCCGTCAGCAATGGCGCCGCGCAGGGCTCCGCTGTCACTCAGGATGCTGTCCATCGCAGGCAGCGCCTCGAGCACGCGGTCCTGAGCTGGGCGGATGCAGGGAAACGGAAGTGCTTTCATGGGCGGTCCTAACGCGCGAGTCGGTTTGTTCGCGGCTTATTATGCCCCAACTTGGCCGCTTGCGTCCCAGAGCGTGTTATCGGCAAGCGCGATGAGCACGTTTTGGCAGCGAACGATATCGGCATGGGGCACATACTCGTTGGGCTTGTGCGCGAGCGCCAACGAGCCGGGGCCGTAGCTCATACAATTGCGGTTGCCTGTCTTGCCGGCAATGACGGCGGTATCGGTGTAGCCGGTAAAGAAGCCGACGGTCGTGTCCGCGTCCGTTACGTCATCGGCGGCACGCTTGAGCGCTGCTAGAAGGGGAGAGTTCGGGTCGCGCTCGATGGCGGGGCGGTCGCCCGTCACGGTGTAGCTGCCATGGCAACCGGGAACGGCGGCTTCGGCGACGGCGATGGCATGCTCGACCATATTGATTGCGGCGGCCGTATCGGTCGGCGGGGTCAGGCGCATGTCGACCCAGACTTTGGCGTGGTCGGGTACGACGTAGGGGCGATATCCGCCCTCGATTTGGCCAAACGTGATGGTCGAAGGCCCCAGCTCATCGTGCGCGGGCAGCGCCGCAAACGCGCGACGAAGCGAACACACGACCTCGGCCATGGCGGCGACGGCATCCGCGCCCTTCCAAGGCTGGCTCGCATGCGCCGTCACGCCAGCCATTTCAATCTCGAACCACGTACGCCCCTTGTGCGCCACCTGGATCTGTCCGTCGGTGGGCTCGGTGTCCAGCACCCATTCGCGCGAGCTGACCCAGCCAGCATCGATCGCGGCCTCTGAGCCGCGCATGAAGTCTTCCTCGTCGACCGAGCAGATGAGCGAAAAGCCGCGGCGTGGCAGCGCGCCATCCGCCGCCACGCGCTCGAGCGTATGGACCAGTGCGGCAATGGCGCAGGCCAGGCCACCCTTCATATCGCAGGCACCGCGGCCATAGAGTTTATCGTCGCGCACAACCGCCCCAAGCGGTGCGATGTCTGCGTCCCAGCCATCGCCCAAGGTGACGGTATCCATGTGGCAGATATAGACCAGCCGCGGCTCGTCGCTTTGGCCCGGCACGGTGACTTTAAGGTTGCGGCGCCCGGGCAGCACTTCGAGCTCCTCAATCTGCACGGCATCGAGCGCAGAACTATCAAGTTGTGCCAGCTGCTGCTCAATGAGCCTCTTAATGAAGCGCTCAATCTCGTCCTCATACGCGCCCGGGTCTGAGCTTTCGATCCGCACAAGCTCCTGCGCAAGCCGCCAGGCAAAGTCCTCATCAACCATATGCAACCTCACAATCAGTCTGCTTTCCAAACCGATTGTAAGCCTCCTGAGAGATTCGCGACGCGCGCGCAGCAGCATTTACCGTTCGCAGGCCGAGCCAGCGCGTTTGCCGTCCGAGCGGGTTTACAAACGGCGCGGTGGGTACGTAGCCTTTATGGACGACATGCTGTGCGACATATCTGCCTTTCGGTATCACCGGATACCTCCACAGGTTTTGGCGATAATGCCGGACCTGCCCGATTCTGCGGACGATCCGCGCAGGGAGCGCCTTTGCGAGCATCCGCTCGTCGCGCATTTCCTGGGCACCCCGTTACACGTTTTGGCGCAGGGCGGCTGCGGGCGTAAGGGCGATCGCATTGTCAGGCATGTTTGGAACGGGGAGAGGCCGTTTGATTCCGTGCGGCAGACAGAGTTTGGCCTCGATGTCGCGTCCCCGCTCTTTACCCTGTTGACCCTGGCTTCCTCGGTCTCAAACGAGCGTCTGATCATGTGCATGTATGAGATGTGCGGCACCTTTGCCGTGTGCAAGATTGCGCCTCAGGTAAAGTCGGCACTTGAGCAGGCATACGGGGACCGGTGGGGCGACGCGCGGCTGGGCTGGGAAAATGTAAAGGATGTCTCGGGGAATCCAACGGACCTGTGGAAACGACCGCCCTTGATCGAGTTCTCTGAACTTACAGAGTTCGCCGATAAGATCCGGGGGCTCCGCGGCGCTAAATCGTTCACACGTGCCGCGAAATGCATTACGGGGGTGGCGGCATCGCCGCTTGAGGTCCAGGCTTCGATGCTGTTTGGCCTTACGAGGTTGCGCGGCGGCGAAGGGCTGCGCCTTACCAATAACGTTGAGATTCGTATGACGCGCAGCGCCCGCCTGATTTCGGGGCTTGATAGGCGCTATGCCGATATCCTGCTGGCAAATAAGGACGGCAGTCGAGAGTGTCTGGTTGAATGCCAAGGTAAAGCCATTCACGGATCCATTGAATCCAAGATTTCGGACTCCGATCGAACGACGGCGCTGCAAGCGATGGGATATCCCGTCATTCTGATGACCTATGGTCAGCTGGCCGACTCCGATGCCTTCCGCGTGGTGATGGAGCTCATCATGTCCTATCTCGATGTGCCGCCGAAAGACAAGACGCCGCGACAGCAGGAGCTCGAACGGCGGCTTCGTGAGGAGATTTTTATCGATTGGGCAGGAATGTAGCCGCGCGGGTGGAAAACGGTCGCGCGGACTAGAGTTTTGGTCACAAAAAGACTTATATTTCGCCTTGGAGGGGCCTTAAAAATGCTATCTAGAATAAGTTGTTTCGGAAAATGGACAGTCAACTTACATTCGGCACATAGAGATCGATTTTTACCTACTAAAGTCCCTGATAAAGCTGTTTATCAAAGCGGGTGTGCTTAGCGACTTGAGCCTCACTATCGATTATCTGAAAAAACTTGTTATGGGTATCATTTTAAAGTCGTCCGGAGCAACAAAATCGGCCCCCGTTTCGTGAAAACGGGGGCCGAATGGGCTTCGTGGTCTGTCTGGCAGGATTGGCGCCGGCGCTATTTAATCACGCGCACACGATACATCGACGGAATATGCTTGAGTGCCTCGATCGTGCTGCCGTCCAGGTGCTCATCGGTGTCGAACATGGTGTAGGCGTTCTCGCCAGCGGACTCGTTGGTCATGCGCTGCACGTTGGCGTTGTCCTTGGCGAGAATGGCCGTGATCTGGCCGATCATGTTGGGCACGTTGGCATGCAGGCAGGCAATACGGCTTGCGGCGCGCGCCTTGCCCATGCTGCAGGCGGGGTAGTTGACGCTGTGCGCGATGTTGCCGTTTTCCAGGTAATCCTTGAGCTCGCTGATGGCCATGTCGGCGCAGTTGGCCTCGGCCTCGCCGGTGCCGGCGCCCGAATGCGTGGTGATAAACGTATTGGGCATCTTGACGGTCTTGGGCGTGGCAAAGTCGCAGCTAAACCAGCTGAGCTTGCCCTCGCGCAGGGCGGCGTCGACGGCGTCCTCGTCAATGATGGTCTCGCGCGCGTAGTTGATGAGCACGGCGTCGGGCGCCAGCAGGTTAATCTGCTCGGTGCTGATCATACCGATGGTGTCGGCCTTGCTGGGCACGTGCACGGTGAGGTAGTCGCAGCCGCGGCACAGATCCTCGAGCGTGCCCACGCGCTGCACCTCGCGGCTCAGCACCCACGCGTGCTCGACGGAAATGAACGGGTCGTAGCCGTAGACGTCCATGCCCAGATCGACACAGGCGTTGGCGACCTTGGAGCCCACGTTGCCCAGGCCGATGACGCCAATGCGCTTGCCCTTGAGCTCGCGACCCACAAAGGCCTTCTTGGCCTTTTCGGCGTCGACTTGGATATCGGGGTCGTCGGCGTTGTCGCGCACCCAGTTCATCGACTGCACCACGCCGCGGCTCGAAAGCACCAGCATGCCCAGGACGAGCTCCTTGACGGCGTTGCTGTTGGCGCCGGGGGAGTTAAAGACGACGACGCCCTTCTTGGCGTATTCCTCGACGGGAATGTTGTTGACGCCGGCGCCGCAGCGGGCGATGGCGCGAATGCCCTCGGGCAGCTCGTAGCCGTGCAGGTCGGTCGAGCGCATCAGGATGGCGTCGGCCTCCTCGGCGGTGGCCACAAACTCGTAGCCCTCGCCAAACTCAACCTTGCCGTCTTTGGTGATGTCGTCGATGGTCTTAATCTTACGCATGGAAAACTCCTTAGCAGGTTTGTTGTAAACAGATGGTTTGAAGTGGCTGGTCGGCCCGCGCGTTGCGGGCTAGTTAGATCGCGGACTCAAACTATGCTGTGCTTCGAAGTCCTTCATGTATGTGGCCAGTGCCTGCACGTCCTCTAGGCCCACGGCGTTGTAGACGCTGGCGCGCATGCCGCCCACCAGGCGATGGCCCTTGACGTTTTGAATCTGGTGCTCGGCCGCGCCTGCGACAAAGGCGGCGTCGAGGTCGGCATCGCCGGTGCGGAACGTGACGTTGGCGATGGAGCGGCTGTCGGCCTGCGTGGTGCCATGGAACAGTTCGCTTTGCTCGAGCAAGTCATAGAGCAGGTTGGCTTTGGCCCAGTTGCGCTCGGCCATGGCGGCAAGTCCGCCGGTCTGCTCAACCCAACGGAACACCTTGCCGCACACGTAGATGCCAAAGGTGTTGGGCGTGTTGAGCATGGAGTCCTTGGCGGCTTGGGTCTTAAGGTCCATGTACTGCGGCGTCTGCGCATAGGCCGGGCCTTCGGCGATAAGGTCGTCGCGCACGATGACCACGGTCACGCCCGCGGCGCCGGCGTTTTTCTGCGCGCCGGCGTAGATGAGCCCGTAGCGCTCAACGTCGAGCGGCTGCGACAGAAAGCAGCTCGAGACATCGGCGACCAGCGGCACGTCGCCGCAAGCGGGCAGCTCGTGGTACATGGTGCCAAAGATGGTGTTGTTCTGGCAGATGTAGACGTAGTCGAGCCTGTCGCCCGTGGCCTCGGCGGCAATGCGCGCGTTGACGTCGGCCATGGTAGGAATGCGGTCGAAATTGGTGTCCTCGGAGCTCGCGAGCAGCACGGCCTCGCCGTACTTGGCGGCTTCTTTGTATGCCTTGTTGGCAAAGTTGCCGGTCACGATGTAGCCGGCGCGGCCGCGGCGCATGAGGTTCATGGGGATGCCCGCAAACTGCAGCGTGGCGCCGCCCTGCAAAAACAGGACGCGGTAGTTATCGGGGATGCTCAGCAGGCGGCGCAGGGTTGCCTCGGCGTCGTCGATGATCTGCTGGTACATGCTAGATCGATGGCTCATCTCGAGCACAGACATGCCGCAACCGCGGTAGTCCATCATCTCGTCGGCGATCTCGGCAAGCACGCTGGTAGGCAGTGCGGCCGGGCCTGCTGAGAAGTTGTGCACACGTGCCATCTTCTAGGTCCCCCTCGTTGTCGTTTGAACGTTCGGGATACTTTAGCACAGTGGAGCGCCAGGCGCGACCGCATCACGGTAAAACTCGAGTGCGCTGCTATGATTTACAGGATGGTTACATGGGGGAGGGTTGTCTTGAGGCTCGTATCTGATCCGCTTCGGCCTTCGCCTGTTTCCAGGGTCGAATGCGGACGTTGATGAGGTCGTCGTAACCGCGGGCGATGGATTGCTGGATGGCGGCAAGTGCGCGCGCCTGCTCGTCATAGGCTTCGGTATCCATAGCGACAAGTGACGCCGACCCGTTTTTGGGTAGGTGGACGGGCTCTTTGGTCTTACGACAGATATCTGCAATGGCGCCAACGTTGCCCTGCAGATCGGAAATAGGCTTTACGTCTGGCATATGAAGTTCCTTACATGGAATCAAATGTATAACTCAATGTTGAGTGTAGCGGAGGGTGGAGGTCCGATGAGAGGTGGCGTTGGACGTGTGCGTGCCTACATTCGCAAGCGCGTTTATCTGGCAAGTGTGATATGGGGCGATCTCGTCAAAGCTGCTGAGCTGCGAAAATAACCGTTAACCGGATTTAATTTTGTTGCTCAACATTTGACACGCTGGGCGTGGTAACTTTTTTACCAACAGGTATGATTATTGTCATGTGCGCCACGCCTGCCTGCCGGGCTGCGGCGCACTTGTGACAGCCTTTGACACCCTTGGAGCGTGCACTGTGGATGTAACCACAAAAAGCGTTCGGGGGGGGGTGTTCCTATAGTTTTGTCAACTGGGCAATGCTGTTTTCGAGATTGAATC
>UQOQ01000033.1:0-20743 GCA_900542715.1 uncultured Collinsella sp. | reverse complement strand
ACGCGCATAAAGAAAGCCTCCCATTTCTCATGTCCAAGAAATGGGAGGCAGTTCAGTGCGAGCTGCAGGGTCTTTTGTCAAGCGATGCGACAAAAATGATCCGTTTCCCTTCGTCCCCAAGGGATCACGTTTAGCCCTCCTTGCGGACTTTTTGCAGGTAGCGGTACACGCTGGGCTCCGAGATGCCCAACGCGGTGGCAGCGCAGGCCACGGCGCCCTTGAGCATGAACACCCCGTTGCCGTTGAGGTGGCGAATGACGTCCACGCGGTCGCTCTGACCAAGCGACGCTACATCCAGCCCGCGCGCGCTCAGCAACTCGGCAATGCTGCGGTCGATGAGCTCCTGGGTGGACTCCGAAAGGCTTTCGACCTCGATAGGGGCGGGCTCCGTGCGCGTCGGCGCTGCGTCGAAGCACGCCATGAGCTGCTGCGCCATGGCGTTTATGGAGCGTACGGTCGAGAGGTCGGTGTTGACGCAGAGCATACCGACGATCTCGTCATCCTCGCGGATAAAGAACGTCGCGGACTCCAGCGTCTTGCCTCCGGCGCCGCGGCCCTCGTAGCCCGTAATAAACGGCAGGTCGCGATACTTGGGGTCGTGCATGATCTTGAGCGCCAGATCGGTGGCGGGACCGCCGACCTTACGGCCGCTCACAATGCCGTTGCGAATATCGACGATGGCGTGGTCGGGATCCGAGAAATCGTGCAGCACGATCTCGCTGTTCTTACCGAGTATCTGCTCCAGGAAATCGACCATCGGCAAAAAGCGGCGTACGGTCTCGTTCACGGGCAACTCCTTTGGGTGAAATCGGAAATGTTCATAACAATTTTTTCTCATGGTAACACGGTGTCTATTGACTCGCATATTCGCAGGTACATTGCGTAATACAGACGAGCGGTAGGATTTTGGCGGTAAACGGTTGACCAAAAGAAAAGTTAGATGTTATTTTGACCGGACACTTTCCTGACCTGCGGAAATGCATTGTCTCAGCTTAAGAATAGTCTGATAACAAAAAATTATTATTGAGAATGAGAATCATCTTTAATACGATATGCAACGAAGGCACAACCTCAACCCCGCACTGCGTCACAATAGAGCGTTAGATGCGAAAACAACTACTTCGAGGATTGGTGGTCAAATGACCCAGGAGACGGTTACGAACGGCACTGAAGCCCTGTTCACTCGCGAAGGCATGCCTCCCGTTAAGGAAATGATCCCGTGTGCCCTTCAGCACGTACTGGCATCGTTTGCCGGCATCATTACCCCGGCGGTCATCATGGCCGGCGTCTACGGCTTTAATAGCCAGCAGAGCACCGACATCATCCAGGTCGCGCTCATTCTTTCGGCGATCGATACGGCCCTTCAGGCCTTCGCTCCCTTCCGTCGCATCGGCGGCGGACTGCCCATCGTCATGGGCGTTTCGTTCGCGTTCCTGCCGGCCCTGCAGGCTATGGGTGCCTCGGGCTTTAGCTTTGGTGCACTGCTGGGCGGCGAGATTGTCGGCGGTGCCGTCGCGGTCCTCTTTGGTCTGGCCTACAGCAAGATTAAGTGGCTGTTCCCGCCCGTCGTGACCGGTACGGTCATCTTCTCCATTGGCGTCTCTCTCTATCCCACGGCCGTCAAGTACATGGCCGGCGGCATGGGCACGCCGCTGTGGGGCACCCCGCAGGCCTGGTGCGTCGCTCTTATCACCTTCGCCGTGGTCTTTGCGCTCGCCAACTTTGGCAAGGGCACGCTCAAGCTGGGATCCGTGTTCTTTGGCATGATCGTTGGCATGATCGTCTCCATCCCCTTTGGCATGATCGACTTCTCAAGCGTCGCCACCGCTCAGGTCTTCGCCCTTCCCAAGCTCATGCCCTATGCGCTCGAGTTTGATCCCGAGGTCTGCATTACCCTCGCCGTCGTGTTCCCCATGGTTGCCATTCAGGTTATCGGCGACGTCTCCGCCGCCTGCCTGGGCTCCATCGACCGTATGCCCACCGAGCGCGAGCTCTCCGGCGCTATCGTGTCCCAGGGCCTCACCTCTATGGTCGGCGGCCTGCTGGGCGGTCTTCCCACCAGCGCCCTTGGCCAGAACGTGGGCATCATCTGCTCCAACAAGGTCGTCAACAAGTGGGTCTTTGTGATCATCGCGGCCGTCTTTGCCATCGCCGGTCTGTTCCCGCAGCTCTCTGCCGTCCTTTCCGCTATCCCGCAGCCCGTCATCGGCGGCGCGACCGTCGGCGTCTTTGGCACCATCACCATGAACGGCGTGCGCATGTTCACCCGCGAGGGCCTCACGCAGCGCACTACCACCATCGTCGGTACCTCCGTCGTCTTTGGCCTGGGTATCTGGATGGCCAGCGGTTGCCTTGCCGGCGAGGGTATGCCCGCCTGGGTATCCACCGTCATCGGCTCCAATGCCGTAACCCCCACCGCCATTATGGCCATTGTCCTTAACCTGATCCTTCCGCAGACGCCAGTCGTGGCTCAGCACATCGATGCTGCCAAGGACGCTGCCGTGGATCTGGTCTTGCCCGAGAGCAAGAAGTAACCAATTCGGTGCTATTCGTCGGCGGGCGCATCGCCTCGTCCGCCGACGTCATGCGGCGCCAAGCCGCACTTCAAAGGGTTTGTCCCTTTGGTGAAGCGTTGACGGGAGAGGGCCCGTTTCCGGTGTAGGCCGGCGCTTCGCACTCCGCCATGTCAGAGGTGTCAAACCCCGCCCCTGATGTTGAAGGGAGCATTCATGCTTCTGGTCGCTAACGGTTCCGTTTTTACCCGCAACGCTCAGACCCCGTTCATTCCCAACGGCGCGGTCGCCATTGACGGAGATACGATCGTCGAAGTAGGCCCCGAGTGCGAGCTCAAGGCCAAGTACCCGGATGCCGAGTACGTCGACGCCCAGGGCAACCTCATCATGCCCGGACTCATCAACTGCCACACCCACATCTACTCGGGTCTGGCCCGCGGCCTTGCCATTAAGGGCTGCAACCCCACCAACTTCCTGGAGAATCTTGAGCAGCAGTGGTGGAAGATCGACGACAACCTGACGCTCGACGGCACCAAGGCCAGCGCCTATGCCACGATTCTTGACTCCATCCGCGATGGCGTCACCACGATCTTCGATCACCACGCGAGCTTCTGCGAGATCCCGGGAAGCCTCTTTACCATTAAGGACGCCGCTCAGGAGCTGGGCATGCGGTCGTGCCTGTGCTACGAGGTCTCCGACCGCCGTGGCCAGGAAAAATGCGACCAGGCCATTGCCGAGAACGCCGAGTTTGCCCAGTGGGCCGCCAAGGAGCGTCGCGATAACGACAACCACATGATCGCCGCCATGTTTGGCGGTCACGCCACCTTTACGCTGTCGGACGAGACCATGGATAAGATGGCCGAGGCCAACAACGGCCTGACCGGCTTCCACATCCATGTGTGCGAGGGCATGAACGACGTGTGGGACTCCCGCCTCAACCGCGGTGGCATCAGCCCCGTCGAGCGCCTGCTGCAGCACAACCTGCTGGGTCCCGACACCATGCTCGGCCACTGCATCCACGTGACGCCCGCCGAGATGGATATCGTCAAGGAGTCCGGCACCTGGCTGGTCAACAACCCCGAATCCAATATGGGCAACGCCGTGGGCTGCGCTCCCGTGCTCGAGTTCTTCCGCCGCGGCATCCCCGTGTGCATGGGCACCGACGCCTACACTCACGATATGCTCGAGAGCCTCAAGGTCTTCCTGATCATTCAGCGCCACAACGCCGCCATGCCCAACGTGGGCTGGTGCGAGGCCATGACCATGCTGTTCGAGAACAACGCCAAGATGGCGAGCAAGTACTTCGATCGCAAGCTCGGTGTGCTCGAGGCCGGCGCTGCCGCCGACGTCATCGTCATGGACTACAAGCCCTTTACGCCGCTGAGCGAGGAGAACATCGACGGCCACATGCTCTTTGGCATGATGGGCAAAAACTGCCGCACCACCATCATCAACGGCCGCGTCCTGTACAAGGATCGCGAGTTCGTTGGCATTGATGAGGACAAGATCAACGCGTGGACCATGGCCGAGTCCAAGAAGCTCTGGAGCACGCTCAACGATCGCACGTACTAATTACAAGTAGATTCACGCGCGTCAGATGTTTCGCCGCATCCGACGCGCGTATAGGCGACCTCCGCGGGGTCGCCGGCGCTGTGCTAGCGCTACACCGTATTTGCGCCCGCCGCGCGGTCTCGCCGGGCGTTACAGAGAGGAGCTCACTATGAGCGACATCATGAGGCCGATCCCGTTTTCGCAGCTGATGAACTGGATCATCGAGGAGCACAAGACCCAGGACGCCATCTTTGGCGTGCGCAAGATGGTCACGGCCAACCAGGAGGGCGCGCTTCCCATTTTTGACGAGCGAATCGAGACTCCGTTTGGCCCGGCCGCCGGTCCCAATACGCAGCTGGCCCAGAACATCGTGGCATCCTACGTGGCCGGTTCCCGCTTCTTTGAGCTCAAGACCGTCCAGGTTATGGACGGCGAGGAGCTCTCCAAGTGCGTCAACAAGCCCTGCATTGTGGCTCAGGACGAGTGCTACAACTGCGAATGGTCGACCGAGCTCGAGGTTCCGCAGGCCTTTGCCGAGTACGTGAAGGCATGGTTCGCCTGCCACCTGATCGCTCGCGAGTACGGTCTGGGCAGCCCGGACGGCTTTGTCTTCAACATGTCCGTGGGTTATGACCTCGAGGGTATTAAGAGCCCCAAGGTCGACGCCTACATCGAGGGCATGAAGGATGCCAGCGGCTCCGAGGTTTGGAACGAGTGCCGTGCCTGGGCTCTCGCCAATCTGGACAAGTTTGAGCATGTCGACGCCGCGTTTGTAGAGTCCATTCCGGCACGCGTCTCCAACTCCATCACCGAGTCCACCCTGCACGGCTGCCCGCCCGCCGAGATCGAGCGCATCGCGACCTATCTGATCACCGAGAAGGGCCTCAACACCTACATCAAGTGCAACCCCACGCTGCTGGGCTATGAGTTTGCCCGTCAGCGCCTCAACGAGCTGGGCTTTGACTACATCGTCTTCGATGACACGCACTTCCGCGAGGACCTGCAGTGGGTCGACGCCGTGCCCATGTTCGAGCGCCTGATTGCCCTGTGCGCCGAGCGCGGCCTGGAGTTTGGCGTCAAGCTGACCAACACGTTCCCCGTCGACGTGACGAGGAACGAGCTGCCCTCCACCGAGATGTACATGTCCGGTCGTTCGCTGTTCTCGCTGACCATCGAGGCCGCCCGCCGCATTACCGAGCAGTTCGATGGCAAGCTGCGCATCAGCTACTCCGGCGGTGCTACGGTCTACAACATTCGCGCCCTGTATGACGCCGGCATTTGGCCCGTTACCTTGGCGACCGACGTGCTCAAGCCCGGTGGCTACGAGCGCTTTAGCCAGATGGCCGGCGAGTTTACCGATCTGGATGGCAAGCCGTTCGCGGGCGTTTCGCTCGAGGCCGTGACTGCGATCCAGACCGACTCGCTCACCAATCCGCTCTACAAGAAGCCGTTGCGTCCGCTGCCCGACCGCAAGGTCGCCGGCAAGAGCCCGCTTTCCGACTGCTTTACCACGCCGTGCCGCACGAGCTGCCCCATCCAGCAGGATATTCCCGCCTACCTGGCGGCTGTTGACGAGGGCCGCTACGAGGATGCACTCAACATTATCATCGAACGTAACGCCCTGCCGTTCATTACCGGCACCATCTGCCCGCATCCCTGCGGCCGTGCCTGCGAGCGTGCATTCTACGAGCCCGAGGGCGCCCAGATCCGCGCCAGCAAGCTCAAAGCCGCCCGCGAGGCCATGACCGCCGTGCTGCCCAAGCTGCGCGCCCAGGCCATCGCCAACGACGGCGAGCGCAACGTTGCCGTTATCGGCGGCGGCCCGGCCGGCCTGGCGACGGCGTTCTTCCTGACGCGTGCCGGCGTGCCCGTCACCATCTTCGAGGCTCGCGACTCGCTCGGCGGCGTGGTCCGTCACGTCATCCCCGAGTTCCGTATCGCCAGCGACGATATCTCCCACGATGCCGAGCTCTGCCTGGCCTTTGGCGCCAAGGTTCAGCTCAACGCCCGCGTGGAGTCCATTGACGAGCTCAAGGCCCAGGGCTTTACCGATGTGGTCGTGGCAACCGGTGCCTGGATGCCCGGCTCTGCGGGCCTGGGCGAGGGCGCCGAGCTCGACGTGCTGGAGTTCCTCGAGGCCGCCAAGAAGGGCGAGAAGCTCGAGCTGGGCGAGGACGTCGTGGTCATTGGCGCCGGCAACACCGCCATGGACGCGGCCCGCGTGGCCAAGCGCCTGGCTGGCGTGAAGAACGTGCGCCTGGTGTATCGCCGTACCAAGAAGCAGATGCCCGCCGACGAGGAAGAGCTCGATCTTGCTCTTGCCGACGGCGTTGAGTTCTGCGAGCTGCTGGCGCCCAAGGCGCTCAACGGCGCCGTGCTGACCTGCGATGTTATGGAGCTTGGCGAGCCGGATGCAAGCGGTCGTCGCAGCCCCGTCGCCACGGGCGAGACCGTCGAGCTTCCCGCCACCACGGTGATCTGCGCCGTGGGCGAGGGCATCGATGCCAGCCTGTACGACGCCGCGGGCGTCGAGCACGACCGTCGCGGCCGCCTTGCCGCCACCTCCACCGGCGTCGAGGGCGTCTGGGCTGCAGGTGACTGCCGTCGCGGTCCGGCCACCGTGGTCGAGGCTATCGCCGATGCCGCCGAGGTCGCCCGTGCCATCGCTGGCGTGGACTTTAACAAGTACGCCGACTGCAACGAGCAGGCCGGCCGCGAGGACACCTGCTACGAGCGCAAGGGGACGCTCTGCCGCGATAAGCGCAACTGCACCAAGACCCGCTGCCTGGGCTGCGGCTCGGTGTGCGAGGTCTGCTGCGACGTGTGCCCCAACCGCGCCAACGTTGCTATTAAGGTGCCGGGCCTGGCCAAGCATCAGGTGGTACATGTCGACGGCATGTGCAACGAGTGCGGCAACTGCGCTGTGTTCTGCCCCTACCAGGAGGGTCGTCCCTACAAGGACAAGCTCACCCTGTTCTGGAGCGAGCAGGACATGGAGAACTCCGAGAACGAGGGCTTCCTGGCCGTGGACGAGGACCACTTTAAGGTCCGCGTCGCCGGCACGGTCCGCACCGTCTCGGTCGATGCCGTCAACACCGGCCTTCCCGAGGCCGTCCGCCTGACCATCAAGGCCGTGCGCGACAGCTATCCGTATCTTCTTAAGAAATAGGCGAGTCTCTTATGGCCAAATCCATTCAACATAACGTGGCCTACGTTGCCTGCGGAAGCGGTTGCGCCTCCGCAGGCGGCGACGCCCGCTGCAGCGAAGGCTGCATTGGCTGTGGCGCCTGCGTCACGGCCTGCCCCCACGGTGCCATTGCACTGGTCGATGGCATCGCCCGCGTGGATCGCTCAAAGTGCACGGGTTGTGGCCTGTGCGGCATGGCGTGCCCACAGCGCGTGATTGCCTTCGTTCCCGGCTACCAGAACATCCTGGTGCGCTGCAACAACACCGATAAGGGCGCCATTGCGCGCAAGATTTGCGACACGAGCTGCATCGGTTGCGGCATGTGCGCCAAAAAGTGTCCTGCCGGCGCTATCCGTATCGAGGACAACTGCGCCCATATCGACGGCGCGGACTGCCTGTCGTGCGGCATGTGCGCCGTCGTCTGCCCGCACGGTGCCATCCACGACCGCACCGGCATCGCCGCCGGCGTGTAGAAGGGAATCACCATGGCACAGGAATTCACTTTTACCGTTAACGGCGTCGAGCGCACGACGACTCAGAACAAGCCGCTGCTCCGCTACTTGCGCGACGACCTGCATATCCACTCCGCCAAGGACGGCTGCTCCGAGGGCGCCTGCGGCACCTGCACCATCCATGTGGACGGTGCGGCCGTGAAGGCGTGCGTTCTGACCACCGCTCTTGCCGCCGGCCGCAACATCGTGACCGTCGAGGGCCTGCCCCAGGACGTGCGCGAGGCCTTTGTGTACGCCTTTGGCGCCGTGGGTGCCGTGCAGTGCGGTTTTTGCATCCCCGGCATGGTCATGGCGGGTGCGGCGCTCATCGCCGAGGACCCCGAGCCCACCGAGGAGCAGATCAAGTACGCCATCCGCGGCAACGTCTGCCGCTGCACCGGCTACAAGAAGATTATCGAGGGCATTTCGCTGGCCGCTGCGGTGCTCCGCGGCGAAAAGCGGATCGACGAGGGCCTGGAGCGCGGCGACGACTACGGTGTGGGCAAGCGCGCCTTCCGTATCGACGTGCGCAAGAAGGTGCTCGGCGAGGGCAAGTACCCCGACGACATCGACGAGTCCGATCAGCCGGGCTTGACCTATGCCAGCGCCGTGCGCTCCAAGTATCCGCGCGCCCGCGTGCTCTCCATCGATACCTCCAAGGCCGAGGCCCTGCCCGGTGTGGTGGGCATCCTGCGCGCCGAGGACGTGCCGGTCAACCAGGTCGGCCATCTTATCCAGGACTGGGACGTCATGATCGCCCAGGGCGATATCACTCGCTGCGTGGGTGACGCCATCGTGCTGGTGGTTGCCGAGGACGAGGCGACGCTCGAGAAGGCCAAGAAGCTCGTCAAGATCGATTACGAGCCGCTGGAGCCCGTGCGTAACATTGTCGAGGCCAAGGCTGCCGACGCCCCGCGCCTGCACGACAGCTTCTTTGCCTTTGGCAACACGGTGGAGCTCAAGGACAACGTGTGCCAGAGCCGCCATGTGACGCGCGGCGACGCCGCCAAGGCGCTGGCAGAGAGCGCGTTTACCGTGACGCAGCGCTTTACTACGCCCTTTACCGAGCATGCCTTTTTGGAGCCCGAGTGCGCCGTCGCCTTCCCGTACAAGAACGGCGTCAAGGTGCAGTCGACCGACCAGGGTGCCTACGACACGCGCAAAGAGTGTGCCCACATGTTTGGCTGGGACAACGAGCCCGAGCGCGTGGTCGTCGAGACCATGCTCGTGGGCGGCGGCTTTGGCGGTAAGGAGGACGTTTCGGTCCAGCACCTGGCCGCGCTCGCCGCATATAAGTTTCAGCGTCCTGTGAAGTGCAAGCTCACGCGTGCCGAGTCGCTCGCGTTCCATCCCAAGCGCCATGCCATGGACGGCACCTTTACGCTGGGCTGCGACGCCGAGGGCAACTTTACCGGCCTGGACTGCGAGATCAACTTTGATACCGGCGCCTACGCTTCGCTGTGCGGCCCGGTGCTCGAGCGTGCCTGCACGCATGCCGTCGGTCCCTACAAGTACCAGAACACCGACATTCGCGGTTTTGGCTACTACACTAACAACCCGCCTGCCGGCGCGTACCGTGGCTTTGGCGTTTGCCAGTCCGAGTTTGCACTCGAGAGCCTGATCGACCTACTGGCCGAGAAGGTCGGCCTGGATCCGTGGGAGATCCGCTACCGTAACGCCATCGAGCCGGGCGAGGTTTTGCCCAACGGCCAGATCGCCGATTGCTCCACGGCGCTTAAGGAGACGCTGCTCGAGGTCAAGGATGCCTATTACGCGCATCCCGGACACGCCGGTATCGCCTGCGCCATGAAGAACGCCGGCGTGGGCGTGGGCCTGCCCGATGCCGGCCGCTGCAAGATCCGCATCGAGAACGGCGTGGCCGTGGTCTACGCCGCCACGTCCGACATCGGCCAGGGCTGCAACACCGTCTTTTTGCAGGACGTTGCCGAGGCCTGCGGTCTGCCGCTGAGCTGCATTGCCAATGGCGAGTGCTCCACCGAGAACGCTCCCGACTCCGGCACCACGTCTGGCTCGCGTCAGACGGTCGTGACCGGCGAGGCCGTGCGCGGCGCCGCCTTCTTGCTGCGCGATGCCATGGTTGGCATCGAGGCCGGCAAGCCTGCGCCTACCGCCCCGGTGAGCGCGCACGGCGACGGCGTCAAGATCGAGTATGACGACGGTCGCGCCTACCAGCTGCGCACACAGGAACTCGTCGCCGGCCAGGGTATGCATCCTCAGGACCCTGCGGCCACCATCAAGGCGCTCGAGGGATGCGAGTTTGGCTACGTGTATCTGGAGCCGACCGACAAGCTGGGCGCCGATGTTCCCAACCCCAAGAGCCACATCTGCTACGGCTTTGCCACACATGTGGTCATTCTGGACGATGACGGTCGTGTAAGCGAGGTCTATGCCGCGCACGATTCCGGCAAGGTGGTCAACCCCATCTCCATCCAGGGTCAGATCGAAGGCGGCGTGCTCATGGGTATGGGCTATGCGCTTACCGAGGACTGGCCGCTCAAGGACTGCGTGCCCCAGGCAAGGTACGGCACGCTCGGGCTGTTCCGTGCGCCCGAGATTCCGGATATCCACGCCATCTACGTGGAGAAGGACGAGCTGTTGCCCGTGGCATACGGCGGCAAGGGCATCGGCGAGATCGCAACGATCCCCACGGCGCCCGCCGTGCAGAACGCCTACCGCGCATTCGACGGCAAGCTGCGTCCGGATCTGCCCATGGTGGATACGCCGTACAGCCGCGCTCGTCACCGCGGGTAGGGTAGGGCGCGGACAGCCATTGCTGACTGCCGTCTGCGCTTGCCATCAACTGTATAAGCTGCGCCTTTGGCCCCAGCTCCATCGTGAGCCGGGGCCTTTTGCTTGGAGCGGAAAGCGTGTCCCGGAATGAGCGCTCAGAATGGGATGCAGTTTCCCCTTGGAGCCCTCGGCGGAAATTACATCCCAGAATCGATGCTCAGAATGGGATGCGCTTTCCGGTAGAGCCTCTGGCGGAAAGCGCATCCCGGAATTCGGCTCCAGAGTGGGACACACTTTCCGGTTGGAGCTTCAACCGGAAAGTGTGTCCCGGTTTGGCAGGCAGACGGGCATAAGCTCAACAGCTCCTACAACTCCACCTCGTTGAGCCATGCCGGCAGAGCGGTCTGCCGGATGCCTGCCGTCTGCAGCTTTTTCGCGAGCATGCCTGCCGAACGGACTTCGATCATGGTAAAGCGGATGAGCGGATGGCCGTAGAGCGATAGGTGCGCCTCGCGCTGTCGTTCGGCGACGAGCGCCTCGGCGGTGGTGCGTCCGGCCAGCATGGTCTGGTCGGTATATTTGATGAGCCCGTCGAGCTCGCCCAGTGTGAGTTCCCGCGCCTGGCGCTCCCAGGCAAAGTCCGTTCGTATGGGCTTGGTCGAATTGAAGGGGTCCGTCAGCTCGTATTGAAGCCAATCGGGCGCAAAGCCCGTCTCGATCATGATGGCTCGGGCGACCGATTCCCCGCCGCTCTCGGCGCGGGCGTCGGCATATCGAAGTGTCGTGAGGGCGGTGCGAATCGTGCGACCATTGCGGGCGGTCGCTCGTTGCTCGACGGCCTCCATCAGCTGTTCCCGCGCAAGGCCGAGCTTTAAGATCGTCGAATCGGCAATGGGCATGCCGTCGGCAAAACCGGTCTGCAACAGGCAATCTGTGACTGTTTGGATGGGCGGCGTTACCGATATGCCGGCTCTGCGTATTGCTCCGGCCGGCTCAATCTGGTGCCGCTGAATATGTGCGCCCGGGCGAGCCGACGGCTTTGTCGAGCTGCAGACACGCACGACATTCAGGTGTCGCCACGAGACCTCGAGCCCCAGCAGACAGGCGGCCGAAAACGAGCAGAACGTCCAATCGGGGTGGATGATCGCAAGGGCGCGGAGGATTTCGCAATGGCGTTGCGCTCGGTTGAGTTCATCCCAGCGCGTTTTTCGCGCAAACAACCCCGGCATGGGCGAGACAACCGTGCCGCCGGTGCGCCGAAGGAGCGCTTTTCGGATCGCCGTGCTCGGGGGAATCAGACAGCGCCCCTCTTGTTCGGCTTGAGTGAGCAGTTGGTCGATGAGCTGGTCATTGCAATGGGTCATGAGCTACCGCCTCCTTTTGGGTAGCAAAAACGTATCAGCTGGAACTTGCCGCTCAGCTGACCAAAAGCTGACCAAAATCTAACCATGCAGGTAGATGGCCTGCTTTTGGCGACATATTTCTTGTTTGAATCGGTGGGCGGTAATCGGCGACCGTGAACGGTAGCTGGATATGAAGTCTTGGTAAGTTTCGGGACGTGTACTTTTTGAAAAAGAGCATTCTATCTGCTGTTTTGTGTTTCTGGATCGCATATTTGAAGGCATGTGATAAGGCCGGCGGACTGTCGCCTTGTATCTGCGGAAACTGTGACCCGGAATTGTCGCTCGGAATGGGACGTGCTTTCCGGATGGCATGCTTGGCGGAAACTACGGCCCAGTTTTTGGCTCCAGAACGGGATACATTTTCCGGAACGGTCCACGTACGGTGGTGTACCGCCCCTTTTGCGTGCGCCGCTTGTCGAATTACGTTATAGCTAGCTATATTATAGGAAGGTATAATATAGCTAGCTATAACGTAAAGGAAGGATGGTCCTATGTTTATCGGAAGAACAGCGGAAATGTCCGAGCTCAATCGACTGTATGGCACGGGCTCCTTTGAGATGCCTGTGATTTACGGCCGCCGTCGTGTGGGTAAAACGCGTCTTATCACAGAGTTCATCCAAGGCAAGAAGGCTATTTACTTTCAAGCTCGTCGTACCAATGCAGAGGCAAATCTGCACGGCTTTAGCCAGGCGATACTTGCGGGTTCGGTTGGTGCTGCAGGCGTGTCGTTTCGTAGTTTTGACGAGGCGTTCGATGCATTGGCCACCATGGCTCGCACGGAACGTTTGATTGTCGTGATTGACGAGTACCCCTATCTCGCCCAATCGAATCCCGAGATCAGCTCGTTGCTGCAAGACAAGATCGATCACCTGTACAAAGAGACCAAGCTCATGCTGATTCTATGCGGCTCGTCTCTTTCGTTTATGGAAGAGCAGGTGTTGGGCTACGAGAGCCCACTATACGGTAGGCGTACAGCCCAGTTTAAGATCATGCCGCTCGATTTTACGACGACCCTCGGCCTGTGGCATAGCATGGGTCGCGAAGACGCTGCGGTTTGCTATGGCATGACGGGCGGCATTCCTGCATATATCGAGAAAGTCGATCCTGCCGCACCGCTCAAGGACAACATCAAACGTCTTTTTCTTACTCCTACGGGTTATCTCTTTGAGGAGCCGAGTAACCTGCTGTTGCAAGAGTGCCGCAATCCCGAGCAATATGATGCGATCGTGCAAGCAATTGCCCAGGGGCGCTCGAGAATTTCGGAGATTGCGAGCTCCACGGGAATCCCTGCGAGCAACGTTAAGAGCTATGTGGATAAGCTGGCGTCGCTTGGGATTGTCGAGCGCGAGCTGCCCCTAAACGAGACGAGCAATAAGCGGGCCGTGTATCTGCTGAGCGACCAGATGTTTAGGTTCTGGTACAAGTTTGTGCCGCAGAACATCGGGCTGATTCAAAACGATATGGCCGAGATGGCGTATAAGCGCATTGAGCCGCACATATCGGATTACATGGGTACGGTCTTTGAGCTTATATGCAAACAATACGTGTACGAACTCGCGCGCGCGGGCCAGCTCGATGTGGTTCCGGCGAGCGTCGGGCGCTGGTGGGGGACGGATAATCGCACGCATACGCAGGAAGAAATCGACTTGATTGTTGACGATGGCGAGGGCACTGCACTGTTTGCGGAGTGCAAATGGCGCAATGAACCGGCGGGCGCAGACGTGCTGCAAAAGCTCGTTCATCGAAGCGAGCTCTTTAGACGGCAACGAAAAAGCTATGCACTTTTCTCAAAAAGCGGCTTTACGCAGGGATGTCGGGATGCCGCGGAAAGTAGGGGAGACGTCAAACTGATCTCGTTAGCCGAGATGTGAGGGCGCAGCGGCGGTTGCCGAGGCCTCGTTACCGAAAAACCATTTGTTATACCTGGCGCCCGTAGGTAGAATAAAGTCGACGGCAGCCCAAGTTGTGGTTAGCTGGGCAGCGCCGTTGCTTAGATTAGGGGGTCAATGCCTTAACGGCGTCGACCCCTCTTTTTATGCTTCGAACGCTGCTTGAGTGCCTCGGAAAGTCCGATAAGCGCCGTGAGGAGCGTGGCCAAAGCGGCCAGGAGCTTCACGAACTCTGTTATATCGGTCATGGGCATCACCTCCCATCGCATGGAGGGCGCTGCCCGGCACATGGGACTGCCGTCAACAACAGCTATCCTATCAAATTACAGCTAGAAATACGAATATATGTTCGCTTATGATGATGTAACGAGCCGCCGGCTCCCTTTCCCTCGGACTGGGCCGACCTGCAGGCGTTTTACACCTCGATCATGGACGTGGGCAGCCACGGGTGCGTCTCTTTGAGTGACGCGGCAGCGTGGTTTGGCATCGATTTTGACGAGTCGACGGGTCACGCCCACAGCGCCTTAGCCGATGCGCGCGTGACCGCCAAGCTGCTCAAGCAAGTGATGGACGGGGACTACCGCGTGAGCCCGCGCGCCCAGGAAGTCCGCCAGCGGTGGGGGATAGGTGAGCGAGCTTAGACACGCCTTTCCAAGAAGTGCCCCGAGCTAGGCGACCTGCTGCTGAAGCTGAAGGCGGAGGGGAAGTAGGGGGCGTCAGCTGTCTGCGTGGCGCGTGCCTGTCGCGTATCGCTACTCTTCCTGCTGCTTGGCAGGCAGGATGTAGACGTTCTCGGCGTCCACAGCGATTTGCGTGGGGCGGTTGTAGAGGGCATCGATCTCCATTATGCTCTGCCTGAACGGCGCGACGTCGGGTGTCTTTGCCTGGTGGAGCTTCTCAATGAGCTTCTCGGATTGCTCGTCGTTGAACCTGCCGATGTCCTCTCCTGCACCCTCAAGCGCCTCGTCTATGGGCGTGAGCTCGCCGATGGGCGTCGCCGCGATGGCGCGACCGAGCATCTTGCCTGCGGAGGCGATGCCGCCCAGAAGTGCCACATCGATAGTGCCGGCAGTGCTCGCCTCGAGTGCGTCGTAGCATTCGGTGTAGAGCTCGCGGTACGCAAGCGAGTCCGCCTCGATTTTTGCGGCAGCGTCTGCGAGCTTTGCAGGTTTGAAGTTCTGGGTGAGCATGGGCTCGAGGAACAGCGAGAACGCGTGGATATAGGTGGCGAGCTGGTAGTCCTTGAGATAGTCGAGAACCTTGTCGAGGCGCCTTTTCACGTCGTCTCGCACCTCGATGAACCCTTTCTTTTTCAGGTCCGCCTGCGCCTGCGAGCGGAAGAGTTCCATGTCACGCGTGGACGCGTGCTCGATGTCGAGCACCTTCATATGGGCGTTGGCCATGTAGGTGGCGTCGCCGCAGTTGAAGCTGTAACCGTTGAGGATATCTGCGAGCGTCTTGAGATCGCCACGCATGTTGGCCTTGTCGCGCTGACGCATGTACTCGAACATTTCGTCGACGGACTCCTGGATGGAGTCGAGTTTTTGGTTTATCTGCGCGATTGCGGCTGCCATGAACAACGACGTTGGATCGTAAGGCACCTGCGTGACGCTTGTGGCGATGTCGCCCTCGACTACGTGGAGGCGCGCCTGCCCGAAACCCTTGGCCGCATCGCGGTAGGATCCCATGAGGCCACTACCGTCCTTGAACGATTGGAGCATCGACGGGTCAAGCGGATTGCCAAACTTATCGGTCGGCTGGAGCAGCATAGGCACGCTCACTGTGTTGGTGACGGTGCGGAATGTCAGGGGAGTGAGGCGAGCGCTATGCCGAGCTGGGGGACTCGTTCGAGCGGGAGCTTGATGGCGCCGGAGACGTCCGCCCGCTCCTGAGTGAGCGCGAGGTGGATTTTGGTGGATGCGAGCTGTTTTGCCACGAGTTCCTCTCGGCCGCCGTCCGTCGAGGGTTTGATCTCGTTGTCTGCCATAGCGTGCTCCTTGCTTACGTTAATAGTCGCGGGCATTATCTCACCGTTGTGTGACCTGCTGGGAGGGGACGGATCAGCGGTAGCACGAGGCCGATTGACGGTCGAGGCACATCGACCTTAAGGACTTTCCTGCGGACGCTCATGTGACAAATCTGCCGTATGTGGATAAGCAATAAGTCAATGGCCCCGGGAATGACCTCTGATACAAGTCATCGGGGCTCATTTTGCTTTCTTCGGAGCTTTCTCACGGGGCTGACTTTACTCCGTCTCATTTCGTATAAAGCAGCTGCTAGATTATATGGTGATGATAAAATTAATCAATTCAACATCAGCAGCTGTCGCTTTGCGCGATGAGGGGTTCCGAGACGTATGAACGAGTCTGATACACGGCTTAAGCTCATCGATCCTGCGATTATGAAGTCGTGGGATCGTAATACCCAAGTCTTCACTGAGTATTTCTTTACCAGTGGCGAGATCGTCGTGCGCGGAAGCATGGTCACCCGTAAAGACAAGAAGAAGGCGGACTACCTTCTTATGTACGCTCCCGGTATCCCTATCGCAATTGTCGAAGCCAAGGATACGGAGCACACCGTTGATGCCGGTCTCCAGCAGGGGATGGGATATGCCCAGCTGCTCGATATTCCATTTGCGTATAGCTCAAACGGAAAGGGTTTTGTTGAGCACGATTTTCTTACCGGGAAAGAGCGCGCTCTCGCCATGGACGAGTTTCCCACCCCGGCGGATCTCTGGACGCGATACTCAAAAGCTAAGGGGCTTGAGCATCCGTATAGCCAGGAGATTGTGACCGCTCCGTATTACCAGGAGCACGGTGGCAATCACCCTCGCTACTATCAGTGCATCGCTATCAATCGTACGCTTGAAGCTATTGCGCGAGGCAAGAATCGCATCTTGCTCGTTATGGCGACGGGAACGGGAAAGACTTTTACGGCTTTTCAAATCGTTCATCGCTTGCGGCAGACTACTGAGGTTCGTAAGGTTCTCTATCTGGCGGATCGCAATATTCTCGTCGATCAGACCATAGACGGCGATTTCAAGCCTCTCAAGAGGGTTACAACCAAGGTCGTAGGTCGAAAGCTCGATTCTGCTTACGAGGTCTATTTCTCGCTCTACCAACAGCTTGTTGGAGAAAACGGTGAAGAAATATTCCGCGAGTTCGACTCGGAATTCTTCGATTTGATTATCGTCGACGAGTGCCATCGCGGAAGCGCCGCGGCGGACTCCGCATGGCGTAAGGTACTTGAGTATTTCAATTGTGCAATTCAAATCGGTATGACGGCCACGCCAAAGGAGACTGAAGAGGTTTCAAACATTACCTACTTCGGCGAACCTGTCTACACCTACTCCCTTAAACAGGGAATCGAGGATGGCTTTCTTGCCCCGTATAAAGTTATTCGTCCTAAGCTGAACGTCGACATTTACGGATACCGTACTGAGGAAGGCACCGTAGATGATCGCGGCGAAGCTCTGCCCAAACGTGTTTTCGAGAAGCAAGACTTCGACAGTGAGATTGTCATCAAAGAGCGCTACGAGGAAGTTGCCAAGCGGATAACTCAATTTCTAAAGGAGACGGATCGTTACTCCAAGACCATAGTCTTTTGCGTTGACATCGAGCATGCCGAAAATATGCGACGTGCCCTTGTAAACGAGAACGCCGATATCGTAAGAGATCACCCCACCTACATCATGAAGATTACGGGCGACGACAGGGAAGGTAAGGCCCAGCTAGATAACTTCATCGACCCCGACGAGAAATACCCGACCATCGTTACGACTTCGAAGCTTCTCACCACCGGTGTTAATTGCAAGACATGCAAGGTGGTTGTGCTTGACAACAAGTTTGGCGAACATGGGATGACGGAGTTCAAACAGATTGTTGGTCGTGGCACCCGTATTTGCGAGGACTATGGCAAGCTCTACTTCACTATCCTCGATTTTCGCGATGCGTCGCGCTTGTTCGCTGATCCCGAGTTCGATGGTGAGCCTGTTGTTGTGTTTGAGCCTAATCCGGGTGACCCCATTTCAGACCCGGGTCCTGGCGGCAATGGCGGCAGCCCCGTCCCGCCTCCGCCTCCGATCGTAGACCCACCCGTATTACCGCCGGATGATTCGTCCTCTCATGTGAAATATCACGTTCATGGGGCCGACGTCTATGTAGTGTCGGAGATGGTGCAGTATTACTCCTCCGATGGCCTTCTTGTAACTGAGAGCCTTAAGGACTATACGCGAAAAAACATTCTCGGCGAATACGACACTCTTGACCACTTCCTAGCGGCGTGGAACTCTGAACATAAGAAGCAAGCGATTATCGATGAGCTGCGCGCGCGTGGCGTATTCCTGGATGAGCTGCGGCTCGAGACTGGACAGGAGCAAATGAGCGACTTTGACCTCATCTGCCATATTGCTTACGACCAGAGGCCCCTGACGCGCAGTGAGAGGGCCAATAGTGTCAAGAAAAAGGGCGTGCTCTATGAGTATGCCGGCGTCGCGCGCGAGGTCCTTGAAGCGCTTCTCGACAAATATGCGACGTCGAACCTCGTAGACTTGGACGATACCCATGTCCTCGATCTCGAGGAGTTCCGCCGGTTTGGCAGCCCAATGAAGATCGTTGCCGCATTCGGCGGCAAACAACAGTACATTCAGGCAGCGCAGATGCTCGAGGACGAGCTCTACATCGCATAGAGAAAGGTAACGATAGCAAATGGCACTGGGATCTCTTGTAAAGACCCTGCAGAACATCATGCGCAAAGACGCCGGCATCAATGGCGATGCGCAGCGCATCGAGCAGATGACTTGGCTTTTCTTCCTCAAGATTTACGATGCCAAGGAGCAGGAGTGGGAGTTCCACGATGACTCCTATCAGTCCATCATCCCCGAGCGCCTGCGCTGGTATAGCTGGGCGCATGATGCGAAAGACGGCAAGGCGCTTACTGGCGATGAGCTTCTCGACTTTGTAAACAATGATTTATTCAAGACTCTTGAGAGTCTTGAGCTTGCACCTGATGCGCCTTTGCGACACGTCGTCGTCAAGGCTGCTTTTACTGACGCCAACAACTACATGAAGGATGGGATTCTGCTGCGTCAAGTCGTCAACGAGATTGACGAGTCGGTTGACTTTACCGAGTACAAAGAGCGCCACGCCTTCGGTGAAATTTACGAGACCATCCTGAAAGACTTGCAGTCCGCAGGTAATGCCGGCGAGTTTTACACGCCCCGAGCGGTGACTGACTTTATGGCCCAGGCGCTTGCGCCCAAGCTCGGCGAGACTGTGGCTGACTTCGCGTGTGGCACGGGCGGCTTTTTGACGAGCGCCCTCAAGATTCTCGACTCCCAGGTTCAGACTCCAGCCGATCGTGAACTCTATGCAAGATCGGTCTACGGTATCGAGAAGAAGCAGCTCCCTTACCTTCTGTGCGTGACCAACATGCTGTTGCACGATATCGATAATCCTGAAGTCTTTCACGATAACTCTCTCGAGAAGGACGTTCGCGAGTGGAAGCACAAGCCTGACGGTCAGTTTGACGTTGTACTTATGAACCCTCCCTATGGCGGGTCCGAGAGTGCATCGGTGCAAAACAACTTTCCTGTTGCACTCCGTAGCTCCGAGACCGCAGATCTATTCCTTGGACTCATTCTTTATCGCCTTAAGCGAGGCGGCCGCGCTGCCGTCATCATTCCGGATGGTTTTCTCTTTGGCCAGGATAGTGCAAAGACGGAGATCAAGCGTCGCCTGCTTGAGGACATGAACTTGCATACTGTCTTGCGCCTTCCACAGAGTGTCTTTGCTCCGTACACGAGCATCACTACTAACGTTCTGTTCTTCGATAATACGGGGGCCTCTGAGGGCGTTTGGTTCTATCGCATGGACATGCCCGAGGGGTATAAACACTTCTCTAAGACCAAGCCCATTAGGATCGAACATTTTGCATCTGTAAAGGAATGGTGGGAGAACCGTCGGGATATCGAGGAAGACGGCAATCCCAAGGCCAAGTTCTATACGGTTGACGAGCTGCGAGACGGCGGCTTTAACTTTGACGTATGCGGCTATCCTCACGAGGAAGAGGAGATCTTACCGCCCGACGAGCTGATTAGGAGCTATAAAGAAGAGCGCGCTAAGCTCGACGCCGAGATTGACCAGAAGTTGGCTCGAATTTGCGAGATTCTTGGGATTGAGGCGTAGATGAAGGCAAAAGACCTGAAGAACTCAATTCTGCAAATGGCGGTCGAGGGCAAGCTTGTGCCGCAGGATCCGAACGACGAGCCTGCCAGCGTCCTTCTCGAACGCATCCGTGAAGAGAAGCATAAGCTTATCGCTGAGGGCAAGGCCAAGTTCCCCAAAGGCGGGGAGAGCATTATCTATATCGGTTCCGATGGCTCCCCCTATGAGAAGAGGGTTGACGCTAAGGGGCGCGTGCTAAGCGATAAATGCATTTCGGATGAGGTGCCGTTCGAGCGGCTGCCTGAGGGGTGGGCTTGGGCGAGGCTGTCCATGCTGACTGCAAATGTTCATTACGGATATACATGCAGCTCTTCGTCGAGTGGGCATATCAAACTATTGCGCATTACGGATATACAGAACGGGCATGTCAATTGGAATACAGTGCCTTACTGCGCATCCGATCCGAAGGACTATTCGACATACTTTCTTAAAGAGGGTGACATCCTTATTGCGCGAACCGGAGGGACAATTGGAAAAAGCTTTTTTATTAGCGAAAAACCACCTGTCTCTGCTTTCGCCTCGTATCTGATTCGTGCCATACCGATCAAAAACGAGATTGTCCCCTATTTTAGAAGCTACTTCGATTCCCCTTCATACTGGGCCCAGCTTATCGACGCTTCGGCTGGAACTGGTCAGCCAAACGTGAACGCAACGTCGATCGGGCGTTTATTGATAGCTCTCCCGCCCCTCGCCGAGCAGCGCCGCATCGTCGAGCGCGTCAGCGAGCTTATGCC
>UQOQ01000032.1:0-21202 GCA_900542715.1 uncultured Collinsella sp. | reverse complement strand
GGTGGGCCGTCAGGGGGTCGAACCCTGGACCTTGGGATTAAGAGTCCCCTGCTCTACCAACTGAGCTAACGACCCGATATCAACACGAAGCAAGAACTGGGGTGGGTAAAGGGACTCGAACCCTCGACCTACGGGACCACAACCCGTCGCTCTAGCCAACTGAGCTACACCCACCGTGTCCTGTGCGCTTCGCGCTCGACTATTATTGCAAGGAACGCCACGCGATGCAAGCCCCAATTTTCAAGAATTTTGAAAAGAGTTTTTCGAGACCATTTCGAGCAATTCCCACCGGTTTCATAGGAGTAAACTTGCCCCACTGCAAATGCTCGAAAGGACAAGCATGAAAGAACTCTCCAACCGTACGGCAACGTTTACCGATTCGGTCATCCGCCGCATGACGCGCATCTCCAATAAGTATGGCGCCGTCAACCTGTCGCAGGGCTTCCCCGACTTCGATCCCCCGGCGCAGCTGCTCAACAGCCTGAGCGCCATCGCCAGCGACCCCAAGCCGCTCTATCACCAGTACTCCATCACCTGGGGCTCCCAGGCCATGCGTGAGGCGCTTGCCGCCAAGCAGGAGCACTTTATGGGCATGCCGATCAACCCCAACGAGAATATCGTAGTCACATGCGGCTCCACCGAGGCCATGATGGCCGCCATGATGACGGTCACGAACCCCGGCGACAAGGTCGTCATTTTCTCGCCGTTCTACGAGAACTACGGCGCCGACACAATCCTTTCGGGTGCCGAGCCCATCTATGTGCCGCTCAACCCACCTGCGTTCGACTTTGACCGCGAGACACTCGAGGCGGCCTTCCGCGACAACGATCCCAAGGCCATCGTCCTGTGCAACCCGTCCAACCCCTGCGGCAAGGTCTTTACGCGCGAGGAGCTCACCTTAATCGCCGACCTCTGCAAAAAGTACGACGCCTACTGCATTACCGACGAGGTATACGAGCACATCGTCTACGCGCCCCACGAGCACGTCTATATGGCCACGCTGCCCGGCATGTTCGATCGAACCATCAGCTGCAGTTCGCTGTCTAAGACGTACTCCATCACCGGCTGGCGTCTGGGCTACACCATCGCCCCGGCCCAGATCACCGAGCGCATTAAAAAGGTCCACGACTTCCTCACCGTGGGTGCTGCCGCTCCCCTGCAGGAAGCTGTCGTCACCGCCCTCAAATTCGACGACAGCTATTACCAGGAGGTCCTCGACCTCTACACCGCCAAGCGCGACCTATTCTGTCAGGGGCTCGATAGCATCGGTCTTGAGCACAACGTGCCGCAGGGCGCCTACTACGTGATGATGGATATCTCGGAGTTTGGCTATGACAGCGACCTCGACTTCTGTGAGGATTTGGCCTCCAAGGTGGGCGTGGGCGCCGTTCCGGGCTCGAGCTTCTTCCGCGAGCCCGTCAACCATCTGATTCGTTTCCACTTTGCCAAGCGAGACGAGACGCTCAACGCTGCGCTTGAGAACCTCAAGTCGCTACGTGATAAAATCAACCCGCGCGGGTAAGGACGGTCAGTAACTAAAGGCACTAAAGAAACCTCGTGAACCCGTTGGGCCATGAGGTTTCTTTTTATAGCGACCTCATTTATTTTTTAGAGCGCTATACTTTAGTCACGGAGCAACTCGTCCAGAGAGGAATACTATGGCAGAGCAGCAGCTTATCGGAGCGCTCGAGGCCGGCGGCACCAAGATGGTCTGCGCCACGGGCTATGCAGACGGCACGGTCCTGGAACGCGAGCAGATTGCGACCACGACCCCGCAGGAGACCGTTGAGGCCGTCAACGCATGGTTTGCCGACAAGGACATCGCCGCGCTGGGCATCGGCGCCTTTGGCCCCACCGCAGTCAACCCTGCCTCGTCCCAATACGGCAAGATCCTGGAGACGCCCAAAACGGCATGGCGCTACTTTGACCTGCTGGGTACCATCCAAAACGAGCTCAATATTCCCTGCGGCTACGACACCGACGTCAACGTCGCCTGCCTGGGCGAGGTCACCTTTGGTTGCGCCCAGGGCCTCACTGACGTGGTGTATCTGACCATCGGTACCGGCGTGGGCGCCGGCGTGCTCTCGGGCGGTAAGCTCGTGCACGGCATGATGCATCCCGAGGCCGGCCACATCCTGGTCACGCGCGACCCGCGCGACACCATCGGCGAGCACAGCGGCTGCCCCTTCCACGACAACTGCCTCGAGGGCCTCATCGCCGGTCCCGGCGTCAAAAAGCGCTGGGGTGGCAAGAGCGCCGGAGAGATGGCCGATGACCCGGAGGCCATGGACCTGCTCGCCGGCTATCTGGCGCAGGCGCTCATGACCTACATCCTGTGCTACGCACCGCAAAAGATCGTCATCGGTGGCGGCGTGGCCGACCACACCCCCATCGTGCCGCTCGCGCGCAAGAAGTGCGCCGAGATGCTCAACGGCTACATCGTCACGCCCGAGATGGCCGACATTGATAGCTATATCGTCAACAACAGCCTCGAGGGCAAACAGGGCATTATGGGCTGCTTGGCCCTGGGCGCTCAGGCGCTTCAGTAGCAGACGCACCCACAGGGCGTGGCGCGCCCGGCAAATCCGACCTACGGAACGACGCCACCACGCCTCATATAAGCCCTCAAATAAAAAAGGCCGCCTAGGACCAAACAATACGTCCTAGGCGGCCTTTTTGGCGCGCATCAGCGGCCGTAAGAGATATCGGAGCACAACGCCCGTTGCCGCTCCACAGCAGTCGATCATCACATCGGTGATCATGCCGGCGCGTCCCGGTACAAAGAGCTGAATCGTCTCGTCGATCGAGGGAATCAGCAGCAGGAACACCGCCGTGGGCAGCAGCACGTCAAAGGTGCGCCGCCCCTCATAATCAAAGGCATGCGTTGCCAGGATGCCGAGCACCATATACTCGGTAAAATGCGCGCACTTGCGAACAACAAAGTTGGTCACCCATGCATATGGAAGTCCCACGCCGTGCAGGAAATCGCGGATAGCTTCCATGACCGTTAGGCTCAGCGAACCCGACCCCGAGCCGGGAACCAGCGAATTGCCCCAGATCAAGAGCGCCATCAGGCAGGTCACGACCGCCCATTTTCGATTGATCTTAACCATGCAGAAGTTATGCCTCCGCGCGGAGCGGCGCGAAGCTGGCGGTACCGCCCTCGATAACGCTCAGATAGGCACGGCCCGTACGCTTGGCGGTAGAGGACTGCAGGCGCTCGATCTCTTCCTCGAGGATCTGATTGACGCGCTCGTGACGACGATTTTCCATAATGCCGGCGGCAATAGCCTCGGCTCGCTCGATGCTCTCACGCGAGATGCGGGCAGTATCCTCGGGGAACACAGCGCTGTGACGGCCGACATAGGCGGGGGCAGCAGGCTGAGGGGCAGTGACGGGAGCGGGGGCTGCAACAGGGGCAGGCTCGTCAATCTCATCCAGAATCGCGGTGGCGGCGGCCCACATGTCCTCGTGGCCTGAGTAATCGGCCATAGGGACATCAACCTCGAGCGAAGCGTCCGGAAGGTCGCCGGTGTCGATGCGATCTTGGGCATCAATCGATGCGGTGATGGCTGCAGGCTCATCGAGGTCATCGAGATCGATGTCCGCGGCACCGAAAATGATAGGCATGCTGGCGAGGTTTGCGTTGTACGGCGCAGCCTCAGCCGCCCGCTGCTGGGCAGGAGCGCCCCAAAGCGAGCTTTCGGCGGCACGGCGGGCGGCAACGGCCTCCTCGTCCGCGGTCATGGCTTCATCAACGTACGAATTATCGGCAGAAGCGTTCGCGTCCGCCGAGGTGGCGCTGCAGGCGTTATTGGCTGCCGCGTTGGCAACGAGTGCCACAAAAGCCGCCGTGCTGCCCGCAGGGGCGGCCTGGGAGCCAGACACGGCGCGTGCCGCGGCGGCGATGTCGTCGCGATTGAAGGAGCCGGTCTGCCCGCCGTTGGTGAGCTCGTCGATGGCGACTTGATAGACGTCGCGCGAGCGCGCAGGGTCGCAGCTCACCGGCGAATCGTCGTCGAGCATGCTGTCGATCATGGACCAAGCCTCGGCCTCGTCCATGGCATCTGCGGCTCGAGCGATGGTAGGGACACCATCATCGGCATGACGGCGCTGGAACGCACCAGTCAGGCCGGAAAGGAATGCCGAGGTAGACTGCTCCGACTGAGCCTGAGAAGCAGAAGTCGCAGCGTAAGGAGTCGCATCCTGCTGCTGAGCTGGAATCGAGGCGGTCTTGAACTCGCTTTGATGCTGATTGAGATTGGCGGCACCGCCCATGGCATCGGGCTGGAACAGACGCTCTTCACGCTGCACACGGTACTCGGAGATACCCAGCGAGGCGGCATAGATACCCACGCCCGCCACCGCGCCCACGGCGAAGGGAACCGCACCCGCCACGACCGTCTCGTTCACCGACGAAAACGGCAGCGTCGCGGCATACATAACCACGGGAGCGGCAAGACCGATCCCGCACGAAAGTCCGGCAAGGACTGCTCGTTGTGTTGCATCAGAAGAAGCCATGAGCTCTCCCCATCTTCCAGCACCCAAATCGCATCATTCAGTTGGCTGCGCGAGAGAAGATGAAGCGGGGCTATGCCCCAAAGCAACGGTATATGGTTCGTTTCATCTGCGTTTTCCGTCGCGAAGCTTAAAAGCTATTATGCGAAACCACCCTGCCGATTGCAAGCGACGATGTCGGATTGAAACGGGAAACCTGCTGCTCGTCGGTCTTACGGTCAAAAATAAGCGCGGAGCGGCGCAATGGAAAGGGGCCGAGGCTCAAAGCCCCGACCCTTTATCGCATTGATGACTATCGCAGCGCGTGGATGACAACCTAGAACGTCTGCTCGTAGTCGCTGTGTTTTTTGGCCGAACGCACCAGGAACTCCTGGTTGGTGTTGGTGCCCTTCAGACCCTTGATAAACGACGCCGCCGCACGCTCGGTATTGTTCATGCCGGCAAGAATGCGACGCAGACCAAAGACAAACGGACGCATCTGCTCGTCGACCAACAGGTCCTCGTTACGCGTACCGGAGGCAACGGGGTCGATAGCCGGGAAGATGCGGCGGTCGGCCAGGTCGCGGTCGAGCTTAAGCTCCATGTTGCCGGTGCCCTTGAACTCCTCGAAAATGACCTCGTCCATCTTGGAACCGGTGTCGATGAGGGCAGAGGCCAGGATGGTGAGCGAGCCGCCGTTCTCGATATTGCGGGCTGCACCCAGGAAGCGCTTGGGCGGATACAGTGCCGCCGAATCGACGCCGCCCGAAAGGATGCGGCCCGAGGCAGGCGCCGCCAAGTTGTAGGCGCGGGCGAGGCGCGTGATGGAGTCGAGCACCACCACGACGTCGCCACCCAGCTCTACGATGCGCTTGGCGCGCTCGATGACGAGCTCTGCCACGCGGGTGTGGTTGTCGGCAGGCATATCGAAGGTCGACGCCACAACCTCACCCTTGATGGAACGCTGCATATCGGTGACCTCTTCGGGGCGCTCGTCGACGAGCAGGCAGATGAGGTGCACCTCGGGGTTGTTAATCGAGATAGACTGGCAGATCTTCTTGAGGATCGTGGTCTTGCCGGCCTTGGGCGGGGACACGATCAGGCCGCGCTGGCCCTTGCCGATCGGTGACACGATGTCGATGGCGCGACCGGTAATAGAGTCCTTGCCGTGCTCCATGCGCAGCGGCTCGTTGGGATAGACCGGGGTGAGGTCGCCGAACTTGGGACGGTTGCGAATCTGCTCGGGGTCCAGACCGTTGACGGTCGTGATTTTGGCGAGGCCGGCGCGCTTGTCGCCGCCGCGCGAAGGACGCAGCGAGCCCTCGATGACGTCGCCCGTGCGCAGGCGCGCGGAGCGGATGAGGTAGGCGGGCACGAAGGCGTCGTCGTTGGACTTCATGTAGCCATGGGCGTGGATGATGCCGGAGCTGTCCGGGCGAATCTGCAGAATGCCCTTGATGTCGCGGAAGCCCTCGGCCTTCGCAGCGGTGACGTAGATTTCCTCGACGAGCTCGGTCTTCTTCTTGCCGGTCGTCTCGATCTCGAACTCCTTGGCCTTCTCGCGAAGTTCGGCAACCTTCATGGCAGCGAGCTCCTCGCGCGAAAGCGTAGGCTCGGTGGGAGCGGCATTACGCTCCTTGTTGCGTTGCTTGCGATCGCGCTGGCGGTTGCGACGGTCGTTGTTGCGCTCGTCCTTGCGCTCGTTGCGCTCCTCGTTGCGCTTGTGCTGGCGACGGTTGGGGCGGGCGCCGTCTTCGCTCTCGGCGGGGGCGGCACCATCGGTTGCGGTGGTGTCAACATTGGCCGCAGCGGCGTCATTGGCCTCGGCGCCAGAATCAACCTGCGCTTCGACATCAGCATGCTGCTCGGCGGCCTTGGCCTTAACGGACTTCTTGCGACCGCGCTTGGGCTTCTCGGACGCAGGCTGTTCGACGTCCTGGGCCTTGGCGACATCAGTCGACGCATCGGCGGTCGTCTCGGCAGAATCCTCGGACGCACCCTTCTTGGCAGCCTTGGCCTTGGACGTGCGCTTAGCAGCAGTACGACGGCTGCGACCGGGACGGACGTCGGCGGGCTCGGCATCGGCGGGAGCGGCCTCGGAAGTCGTAGCATCCTGGACGGGTGCATCGGCAGCGGTTGCAGACTCGGCGGTCGCCGCAGCATCCCGAGCGGCGGCGGCTGCTGCTGCGGCCTTCTCTGCCTCGACAAAGGCCTTGGGCTTGCGACCGCGACGGTGCGGGCGCAAAGCCGGATCGACAACGGGAACTTCGCTGGCCTCGACAGGCGCAGCGGGCTCAACAGGCGATGTGCCCTCCCCTGCCGCGGAACGGACCGAAGCCTCAGTGAGCTCGGGGGTTACCTGTTCAGCAACCTGCTCGGCCTTAGCAGCCGTGCGGCGGCGTGTGCGCGGTACCGGCTTCTCGGTCGGCTGGTCGGCGACAGGGGTCTCGGTGGCGGCAGGCGTCTCGGGCACAGACGGAGCTGCAAGCTCGGTCAGAGCCGCGGCCTCGCGCTCGGCAGCACGACGGCGGGCGCGCACCACCTGAGCCTCGCTAATCTGCGCCAACGCACGTGCCTGCGCGACCTCATCGGAAATCGGCGCCGAGGAGTCAGCTGCAACGGTGCGCTTGGCGCGCGTCGTGCGCGTGGTACGGCGCTTGGGCTTTGCCGGAGCAGCCTCCTCACCAGTTGCAGGCGCAGGCGTCGAAGCAGCCTTAGGCGTCTCGGGAGCCGAGGCTTGCGCGGGCGCCGCGACCTGGTCCGACGCAACCGGTGCAGCGGGAGCGGCTTGCGTCGTCGTTATTTCGTTTTCTTGCTGTTGATCAGACACAGTGTTTGCTCAACTTTCTTTTCAAGCCCTGTGATCACATGCTCCCTGCATAAACCTTCAGGGCGGCTAAACAGTCTAGTTCCGTTCAAAACGACGGACATCATTGATCTGTATCGAGATGATTGCGTCAACTACGCAGCGTTAGTGTAACACAACCGCCGCCACCTGCAACTTAGTCATTGGGGGCGTTCTTAAACGACTAGTCAAAAGGGACACTCTTTGGTCTACCACCCACAAATCAGACTGCCTCCGCCAAAACTATGGCGGTTTACTACGACGAATCGATCAACCGCGACCACTCCGAAACATGTTGAACTAAAACCGCAGGTAGATGCCTTGCGCTTTTTTGCGAAAAGCCGGCGTGGTTGGAAATTCCCAATTCATCGTAGTAAACCGGCATAGTTTCGTATTTCCAGCAGTTCCAAATTCGTCAATACGTCGGCATTTGCGAAAAAAGCCCGACCTCCGTGGGAGATCGGGCTTATAGGGCTCAGTTAAACCAAACCTACACGGTCAAATGACCCGCAGGTTACATCTGCTCGGGCGCGGAAACGCCAACGAGGGTGAGCACCAGGGCGAGCGTCACGCGGACGGCATCGCAAGCGGCCAGACGGGCACGCGAAAGCTCGGGGTCGACGGGACGGCCCTCGCTCGGCAGCACCTGGCAGGCAGCGTAGAAGCTGTGGAAGTCACCGGCGAGTTCCTCGGCAAAGTGGGTCAGACGGAACGGGGCGCGATCGCGAGCACAGCTGGCGATCAGGTCGGTGAGCTCGTTGAGCTTGCGCGAAAGGGCGAGCTCGGTCGGGTCGGTCAGCAGCGAGTAATCGACGTTCTCACCGATGGCCTTGGCGGCAACGGCCTTCATGCCCATCTCGTCGGCCTGCTCGGCGGTAACGTCGGCGGCACGGCGCAGGATGGAGCACACGCGGGCGTGAGCGTACTGCACGTAATAGACCGGGTTGGAGTTGTCGCGCTTCTTAACGGCCTCGATGTCGAAGTCGACCATCTGGTTGGAGCTCTTGGAGATGAGCGTGTAGCGAGCGGCATCGGAGCCGACCTCGTCGACGAGCTCCTGCAGGGTCACCATGGTGCCCTTGCGCTTGGACATACGGACGGGCTTGCCGTTACGCAGCAGGTTGACGAGCTGGCCCAGCAGAACCTCAAACTTGCCGGGATAGCCAAGAGCGTCGCAGACGCAGCGTACGCGCTCGATGTAACCGTGGTGGTCGGCGCCCCAGATGTCGATGACGTGATCGACGCGCTGGAACTTATCCCAGTGATAGGCGACGTCGGAGGCGAAGTAGGTGTACTCGCCGTCGGACTTGATCAGGACGCGGTCCTTGTCGTCGCCCAGATCGGTGGAGCGGAACCACAGGGCGCCGTCCTTGGTGTAGAGGTAGCCCATCTTGTCGAGCTTCTCAAAAGCGCGGTCGACGGCGGAGGTGCCGGCGGTCTCGCCCTCGGTGTCCTTCACGTACAGCGAGCGCTCGGAGTACCAACGATCGAAGTCGCAGTTGACGGCGTGGCAGAGGTCGCGCATGTTATCGACCATCTTTACATAGCCGCGCTCGCGGAAGCTCTCCATGCGCTCCTGAGGATCGGCGTTGACCCACTTATCGCCGTCGGTGCGCCAGAACTCGGCGGCCTCGTCGATGATGTAGTCGCCGCCGTAAGAGTCCTTGCCCAAGGTCTCGGCAAAGTTGTCCTGATACGGATGGGTCTCGGGGTGCTCGTCGTTCTCGTCGGCAACAAAGGCGTCACGGTCGGCGATCAGCAGCTTGTGAGCCTCGTCGATATCAACGCCCTGCTTGGCGATGATGTCGGCAAGCTGCATATAGCGCGTGCTGATGGAGTTGCCGAAGGTGTTCATCTGAGAGCCGTGGTCATTGATGTAGAACTCACGCTGGATCTCATAGCCGGCGTGGTCCATAACGCGGCAGAGCGAATCGCCCAGCGCGGCCCAGCGGCCGTGGCCGATGTGCATGGGGCCGACGGGGTTGGCGGAAACGAACTCGACCTGGGTCTTCAGGCCACCACCGACGTTGGACTTAGCGAAGTCCATGCCCTTCTCGCGAGCCTCGCCAAAGATGGCATTCTTAACGGCAACGGAGAGGTAGAAGTTGATGAAACCGGGGCCTGCGATCTCAACCTTCTCGATCGCGGGATCCTCGGGCATATGGGCAACGATGGCCTCGGCGATCTTGCGCGGGGCGCAGTGGGCCAGCTTGGCGGACTTCAGGGCCATGGTAGAGGTCCACTCGCCATGAGAAGTGTCAGCCGGTCGCTCGATAGCGCAATCGTCAAGTTCAAATGCGGAAAGGTCGCCGGCCTCCTGGGCCGCAGCAAGCGCAGCGCGTACCAGCTCTTCAATCTTCTCGGGCATAGATCCTCCTTGTGTTAAAGCCCCCGAGCTCTTGGTCACTCGTAGGGCAAAAGCCAGAGTTTGTAGCACTCTATCACAAGCGAGGGGCACTGTCGCAGGGTAAAGCCAATCGAAATTGCATATGCACAAAATTGACTACAGCTTGTATGGAGTCACTCAAAGATGCCGGTCTGCCTGCAGATTATGCACGCGTTGAAAATGCATAAAGGTGTGAATGAGCTGTGTCTTTTATCGAATACTCTTACCTATCAGAGTTGTGTGCTTTTCCTGCATAAAGCGAGGATTTGCGCACGTCAGCGTGTTATTCTAGACATATGTAAATTCGTATAAGTTGGAGGTAGCATGTTCTCAATCGGTCAACACGTCATTCATCCGGGTCAGGGAGTCTGCACCGTCGTCGGTTTTAGGGACGACACGCCGCAGCCCATGTTGTTGCTCGAGGCCAAGCAGGGGCATGCGCAGACGATCCTTATGTACCCCGTGGCGCAGGCCGACCGTCTGCATGCCGCCATCTCTCAGCAAGATGCCGAGCACCTGCTGAGCCACTACGACGAGCTGGAGTGCGACACCTTTACCGAGCGCAACAGCTCGCTTGAGGAGACGCACTTTAAGCAGCAGCTCAAGCTGGGCGCGCCCGAGACGGTCCGCGTGGCAAAGACCATGATGCACCGCATTCGTCAGGCCGAGGAAGCAGATAAAAAGCCCAGCTCTTACTACATGCGCGTACTTAAGGAAGCCAAGCGCCGCTCCATCGAGGAATTCGCCGTGGCCTTGGGCGTCACCGAGGAGGACGCCGAAGCTCGCCTAGCCCAAGCCGCCCTCAACTAACCCATCCGCGCCAAAAACCACCACAAAGGGGACAGGCACCTTTGTGGTGGTTTTTTCGTTCTAGTCGTTCTAGTAGTATTCATTCTTAGCGATACCTGCGAGCACAAGGAGTCTTTTATGGCAGAGCCACTTTCCGCCGGAATCACCCGCGACCGTGCGTTCGAATTGCTCAACGAGCACAATAAGGACCCGTTCCACATCACCCACGGCGAAACGGTCGAGGGCACCATGCGCTACTTTGCGCGCGAGTTCGACCCCGAGAACGAGGAGTTTTGGGGCATCGTCGGTCTGCTGCACGACCTAGATTGGGAGGAGCATGAGGACGACCCCATGAACCACACCATCTATGCGGCCGAGATCCTTGAAGGCGAGGGCGCCTCTCCCGATCTCATTCGCGCCATTCAGACGCACACGTCGGACTTCAACACCTCGCTGCCCAAGCCCGAGCTGCAGATGGAAAAGATCCTGTTTGCCTGCGACGAGCTCACCGGCTTGATCGGTGCTGCCGTCATCATGCGTCCGAGTAAGAGCGTCATGGACTTTACGACCAAGTCGCTCAAGAAAAAGTTCAAGGACAAGCGCTTTGCCGCCGGCTGCTCGCGCGACGTGATTACGCAGGGTGCCGAGATGCTGGGCTGGGAGCTCCCCGAGCTCTTCGACCGTACCATCGCGGCCATGCAGTCCTTCGCCCCCGACCGCGACACCTTTCAGGCTTAATTCCAAAACCATCACAAAGGGGACAGGCACCTTTGTGGTGGTTTTTGTTTGCGCGGGCGTTAGGGGCGGACCTGGCCGGTGCCTCGGAGCTTGTATTTGTAGGTGGTGAGGGCCTCGGCGGCAAAGGGGCCGCGGGCGTGGAGCTTTTGGGTCGAGATGCCAATCTCGGCGCCCAGGCCAAACTCGCCGCCGTCGGTAAAGCGCGTGCTGGCGTTGGCATACACGGCCGAGGCATCGACCTCGTCCAGGAAGCGCTCGCAAGCATCCGTGTCCTCTGCAACGATGGCCTCGGAGTGCATCGTGCCGTAGCGGTTGATGTGCGCGATGGCCTCGTCCTCGTTCGCCACGACCTTCACGCTCATCTCGAGCGCCAGATACTCGCGACCCCAGTCCTCCTCAGTCGCGGCAACGTAGTCATCGCCCTCGGCAAGCCCGGCGTCGGCGCATGCGGCGCACGTGGCCTCGTCGCCGTGAATGAGCACGCCGTGGTCGTGCAGCACGGCAACGACCGCAGGCAAAAACACATTGGCCACAGCATGGTCGACCAGCAGCGACTCGGCGGCATTGCACACGCCTACACGCTGGGTCTTGGCATTAACGATAATGTTGAGCGCCTTATCAAAGTCGGCGGACTCATGCACGTAGATATGACAGTTGCCCGTGCCCGTCTCGATCACCGGCACAAGCGACTCGCGCACGCAGCGCTGGATCAGGCCTGCACCGCCGCGCGGAATGAGTACGTCGACAATACCGCGGAGCTTCATGAGCTCGCCAGTGGCCTCGCGGTCGGTGGACTCGATCATCGAGATAGCCTCGCGCGGGAAGCCCTTGGTCTCGAGCGCATCGGCCAGCAGCTCAGAAATCATGGCACACGAGTGATAGGCCAGCGAGCCGCCGCGCAGAATGCAGGCGTTGCCGGTGCGGATGCAGATGCCCGCGGCGTCGGCCGTCACGTTGGGGCGCGCCTCGTACACCATGGCGACCAGGCCCAACGGCACGCTCACGCGGGTGAGGTCCACGCCGCTTGCGAGCACGCGGTGGTCGAGCACGCGGCCGACAGGATCGGGCAGCTCGGCGAGCTTCTCCAGGCCGGCGGCCATACCCTCAACGCGCTCGGGCGTCAGCAGCAGACGGTCGAGGAGCCCCGCCGAGGTCCCCGCATCGCGCGCGGCGGACATATCGAGCTCGTTGGCGGCAACGATGGAGTCGACACCGTTGCGCAGTGCTGCGGCCATGGCGCGCACGGCCTCCTGGCGCTGCTCGTCGCTCGCCGTGGCAAGCGAGGCCGACGCTGCCTTAGCGGCAACGGCAAGATCGTGGACATACGTGGCTATATCGACCGACATGGGCGGCCCTTTCTCCTAGAAGTTTGCAACCATGGTAGCCGATTTGCGCATGGCCTCGCCCGCGGCGGTAGAATTGGTCAACCCGAAACACCGCAACGAACGGAAGACTCACATGGCCCTCATCACTTCGTACCACGTCCCCGGCCTGTATGTCGAGGACCACAGCATCGACGTCCCCCTCGACTGGCGCGGCCTGGAGCCGATGCTCCTGGCCGTCGGCAGCACCATGCGCCGCGGCGCCATGCCGGCGCCCATCGCAGGTGCGCCCGAGAGCATCAAGCTCTTCTACCGTGTGGTTTGCGCGCCCGACCGCATCAACGACGATCTGCCACTGCTCCTGTTTTTGCAGGGCGGCCCCGGCGGCGAGAGCCCGCGTCCGCTGTCACCCACAAGCGACGGCTGGATCGAGGAGGCCGTCAAGCACTTCCGCGTCGTCCTGCCCGACCAGCGCGGCACCGGACGCAGCAGCTGTGTAGACGGACGCACGATTGCCGCACTGGGCGAGCGTGCCGAGGCAGCCGGCGCCGATGCGGACCGCTCGCAGGCGGACTTCCTCAAGCGCCACCTCGCCAGCTCCATCGTGCGCGATTTTGAGTACCTGCGCCTGGTGGGCTTTGGCGGCAGGCCCTGGGTCACGCTCGGGCAGAGCTACGGCGGCTTTTTGACGCTGAGCTACCTGTCGCTCTTCCCCGAGGGCGTGGCGGCAAGCTTTACCTGCGGCGGCATCCCCCACGTACCGGCGAGCGCAAGCGAGGTCTACGCGCACACCTTCCCGCGCATGGCTGCCAAGACGCAGCAGTATTACAACCGCTACCCCGCCGACGTCGAGCGCGTGGCGGCCCTGGCAGATGCCCTCGAGGAGCAAAAGCCCGTGCTACCCGACGGCTCGCCGATGACGGTCGAACGCCTGCAGCTCATGGGCAGCGACTTTGGCATGAAGCCGAGCTTTGAGCGCATGCATTGGATTATCGATCATGCTTTTGTTGACGGCGACGGCACGCTGGCCTGCGGCGCCTCGGTATCCGACAGCTTTTTGATGCGCGCCTTCGAGCGCACCAACACGCGCACGAATCCGCTGTACTGGACGCTTCAGGAGTTCATCTACGCCGACGGCGACACCATGCCCATTCGCTGGGCCGCGGCAGAAGAGAAGGCCCATCGTGCCGAGTTCGACACGCTCACGCGACCGCTCATGTTTACCGGCGAGGCCATGTTCCCGTGGATGTTTGAGCAGATGCCCGAACTTAAGCCCTTCAAGCCGGCGATGGATCTGCTTATGGAAGACACAAGCTGGGACAAGATCTACGACCCGCAGCGCCTGGCGTGCAACGAGGTGCCCCTGCAGGCCGCGGTGTACTTCGATGACATGTACGTGGACTCGGGCATGCAGCTCGATACGCTCAGCCGCGTGGGCAACTCGCATGCCTGGGTGACCAACGAGTTCGAGCACGACGGCTTGCACGGCAGCGTGGTGTTCAAGCACCTCTTCGACGAAGCCCTCAACCGCGGAGACCTGCGCCAGATCTTCTAGCAAAGGAGTGTCCCCGTCTGCCGGCACAATAGGAACGTCCCCAAGTGCCGGCAACGACAATGCCGCTGGTAGAGGACAGAAAGCGAAAACGCCCCTAAGCGAGCAAGGTGACGTGAAAGAGGAGGGCATTGACCTTTTGGTCATGCCCGACGATTGAACGTCAGATTGCCGCTTAGGGGCGTTTGCAGCGTCAATTGGTTAGGCGAACACTATCAAGTTGTCCCTATGGATCGCGGGCTTCTCGGCCAGGTCTGCGAGCAGGCGGTTGCTGGCAATCTGGTCCTGGCGGCGGCCGGCGGCAAGCTCCAGCACGTCCGAATCGGCCTCGGCGATACCACGGGCGACAACCATGCCGCTCGGGTCGCACACGTCGAGCACATCGCCCTCGGAAAACACGCCATCGACCTCGCGAATACCCACCGCGAGCAGCGACGAACCGCGGCTGACCAGCGCCTTCGCGGCGCCGTCATCGACCGTCACCGAGCCGTGCGCCTTGTCGCCCAGTGCAATCCACAGCTTGCGCGGCGCAATGTCCAGGCGCTCCGCCGGCGGATCGAACAGCGTACCCACGCTCTCGCAGCGGGCCAGACGCACGAGCGCATCGGGCTCCTCGCCCGAGCAAATCACGCTCTGAATGCCCGCCGTCATGAGAATGCGGCTCGCGCGGATCTTGGTAATCATGCCGCCCGTGCCCACCGATGTGGAAGAATCGCCCGCCGAGGCGATGATCTTGGCGTCGATCTTATGCACGACCGGGACGAACTCGGCCGTGGGATCCTCGTGCGGATTGGCGGTGTAGAGGCCATCGATGTCCGAGAGCGTCACGCACAGATCGGCAGAAACCAGGCAGCTCACAAGCGCCGCCAGCGTGTCGTTGTCGCCAAACTTGATCTCATCGACGGTGACGGTATCGTTCTCGTTGACGACCGGCACCACACCCAGCTCCACAAGGCGCAGCAGGGCGTCGCGCGCGTGCAGGTAGGACGTGCGGCGCGCCGTGTCGTGACGCGTGAGCAGCACGAGCGAGGTGAGCAGGTCGCGCGCATGGAACTCCTCGTCGTAGGCCGACGAGATGATGCACTGACCGGCCGAGGCGCAGGCCTGCAGGCTCGGCAGGTCACCGACCGGCTTACGGTCGAAGCCCAGCACGGGATAGCCGCAGGCAATGGCGCCCGAGCTCACCACGACCAGGCGCCAGCCAAGCTCGCGCAGCGCTGCGGCCTGATCGGCAAGCCCGCCGATAAAGGCGCGGTTGACCTTGCCGTCGGCGCCCACCACCGTGGACGAACCGATCTTTACCACCATCGTTTTATAAGAAGTCGTCATACGTCAAACCAATCAACTGTTCAGCGAACGGCCGAGCCGGCGGCCAGGGAAGCGTGACTCGCCCCTACCGCCCAAGGAATTAGTGAGCCCAGGGAAAGGCAGAGGCCGCGGCCATGTTCTTACGCACGAGCTCGTCGCGCACCTGAGCCAGGCCCTGCTCCATACCCACCACATAGGTCTGCGGGTACAGGAAGCGCTTGAAAGCTGCGTCCAGATGGTCGAGCGCCCAAGCACAGCGCTCGCGCGCGTCCTGGATGCTCTCACGCGGAGCCACCGCACTGCCATCGCGCACGATCGGCACCAGCAGCTCGCGATACTCGAGTTCGGACACGTCGGTCACCAGGGCGGCATCGTTCACGGCCACAAGGGTATTGCCGCGCGCGGCGCCCTCCCCCGCCAGATGGTCCTCGTCGTAGATCATGTCGCAGACTGGGCCGCCAAAGCCGTCGTAATAACGGCGCACGCGTTGCACACCCGGGATCGTGCGCTTGTAGGGCTGCTCGGAGAGCTTGACCACCGGCGTCCACGGGTCCGTCTCACTCGCACGGCGGGCGGCGAGCTTGTACACGCCGCCCAGCGCCGGCTGGTCGTAGCAGGTCGCGAGCTTGGTGCCCACGCCAAAGCTATCGATAGGCGCGCCCTGGTCGAGCAGCGACTGAATCGTGTACTCATCCAAATCGTTAGAAACCGAGATCCCCACATAGGGCAGGCCCTCGGCATCAAAACGGCCGCGCACATACTTGGAGAGCTTGGCGAGGTCGCCGGAGTCGATGCGAATGGCCGACAGGCGCTCGCCCACCGCTTCCATCTCCTTGGCAACCGTAATGGCATGCTCGCAACCCTCGCGTACGTCGTAGGTGTCGATGAGCAGCGTGCAATTCTTGGGGCTCGACTTGGCAAAGGCGCGGAAGGCCTCGAGCTCGGAGTCGAAGCTCATGACCCAGCTGTGCGCATGCGTGCCAAAGACGGGAATACCGTAGCGGCGGCCGGCGAGCACATTGGACGTAGAGGAGCAGCCGGCAACGTAGCTCGCGCGCGCGACGGCCAGCCCGCCATCGGGACCCTGGGCGCGGCGCAGGCCAAACTCGGCAACGGGACGGCCGTCCGCCGCCAGCACCACGCGCGCCGTCTTGGTGGCGACAAGCGTCTGGAAGCCGACGATGTTGAGCAGCGCCGTTTCGAGCAGCTGGCACTCCAGCGCGGGACCGGTGACGCGAACCATGGGTTCGCGCGGAAAGACGAGCTCGCCCTCGGGGACGGCGTCGATGTTTACATGTGCATGAAAATCGCGCAGGTAGTCGAGGAATGCAGGCTTGAACATCGCACCGCCGGCCGGGGCCTGGAGTGAGGCGAGGTAGTCGATATCCTCGGGCGTAAAGCGCAGGTTCTCGACCAGCTCGGGCAGCTCGGCGGTGCCGCACATGACGGCATAGGCGCTGCCAAAGGGATGGTCGCGGTAAAACGCGGTAAAACAACCCTGCTCATTGGCCTTGCCGCTCTCCCACAGGCCCTGGGCCATAGTGAGCTCGTACAGATCGGTGAGCATTGCAATGTCGGTGGGATGCGAGATGTCGGTCAAAGCCATGGGGCGACCTTTCGGATGCGTTGTGCAGAGGTTGAGGGTTGGAAAAGGGCAGAGTGTTCGGGCATGGCACCCAGCGCGAATGGGCTAGAGCAGGCCCATGCTGGTCAGGATCGTGTAGCCCATAAAGATGACAAACGCGATGAGGGCAAGGACAATGATGATTTTTTGAGCCGGCGCCATGCCAGGGATCTCGTTCTCGCCCGTAGGCTCCTTGGAGGTAACCATGCGCTGGGCAAAGGTCATCTCGTCACGGCTCGGCTTGGGCTCGACGGACTTGGAACGAGCGACCTTTTTAGGCTGAGGTTTAGGTGCGGTGGGCGAGGGCTTCGCGGCGGCGGGCTTGGGCGCGGGGGCGACGTTCGCGGCGGCCTCCTCGGCCTTCTCGCGCTCGGCACGCAGGGCGGCCAGCTCCTCACGCTCGCGGCGTGCCTCTTCCTGGGCCTCGCGGCGAGCTTTCTCGGCGCGGAGCTCTTCCAACTCGGCGCGTTCCTCGGCAGACAGTGGTTGGGACTCAAGCTTGGCCATGGTACAGCCCTTTCTTTTAAAAAAAGCCGCCGACACAATGTCAGCGGCTTATCAAATCCAAGGGTGGAGACGAAGGGAGTCGAACCCTCGGCCTCTGCCATGCGACGGCAGCGCTCTCCCAACTGAGCTACGTCCCCAGGACAAGTTGATATTTTACCTACGGCTCGCCAACTGTCAACGCCCAATACCCAGTCTTTTTGGGACGCGGCTGTTTTAGCTACCCCGACAGACAACGCGAACGGTTTGGTCGAACAGCGGCAGGGGTAGCTAAAACAGCCCCGTCCCAAAAAGACTACTCAAAGAGCCTCGTCCCAGATTAGCTGGTTTGAGCACTAGTAAGAACACCGGTGGTATCGAACGCCGGGGTAAAGCTCTCGTCTACCGCGCCGCCTTCTTGCCAAAACATCGTCGTAAAGCCCAGGTCGTCGGCATGGTCGAGCACCTGCTCGTACTCCTCGCGCGTCACGGCGCGCGCCAGGTCGCCGCCTTGTTCGCGCATGAGGGCATTGGGCGTGTACTGGTTCATGACCGAGATCGGCACGTCGCCCACCGTCTGCCACACCAGGTCCAACACGCGGCACGAATCGTCCGCATGCCCCGGCAGCACCAGATGACGCACGATTATGCCGCGCCTCATGAGCCCGTCCTCGTCTACCAGCTCTCCCCCGCGGCGCTCAATCTCGCGCGCCATCTGGGCCAGACCCGACACGGCCACGCGCGGGTAGTCCTTAATATGAGAAAGCGACTGAGCAAGCCCGGCATCGGCATATTTAAAGTCCGTAAGCCACACGTCGACCAGGTCGCCCAGCGCCGCCACGGCACTCGCGCGCTCGTAACCACTCGTGTTGTAGACAATTGGGATGACCAACCCGCGCGTCCGTGCCGCGGCAATCGCGGCGGGCAACAGGTGCGCATAGTGCGTCGCCGTCACCAGGTTGATGTTATTGGCGCCCTGGTCCTGCAGCTCCAGCATAATCTCGACCAAACGCTCGGGCAAAATCTCAAGACCGAAATTGCCCGTCGAGATCTCGTGGTTTTGGCAGTAGATACATTTGAGCGAACAGCCGCTAAAGAAAATCGTACCCGAGCCGGCCTCGCCCGAAATGGGCGGCTCCTCCCACATATGGAGCGCCGCGCGGGCGACCTTAAGCGTGTTGTCGGCGCCGCACACGCCACGCGCGCCCTCGTCGCGCGCCGCACCGCAACGGCGCGGACACAAATGGCAGGCGGGCGAAAAAAGTTCGGTCAACGACGTCGGCATAAAAACATGCTCCAAAACAATGATTCAGCAGCTCAAACGTAAAGGGACCAACCGCACAGACGGCTCGAGCCCAAGGCGCCGTAATCGTCCGACACGATTTTTGTAATGTCAAGACTGGAATCGATAAAGTGCCGCTTTATGATGTAGGTATTCCGCCCCCCGCGGAGCAACTGGGTGAACCGTCGCGTTTATTTAGGGAGCCCACACAGTCGTACCTAGTACAGGTATCCTTCATTGTTAAGGACGCTGGAACAGTCGATGAGGGCACCCACCTGTTTTAGGTGGGTTCATTTTCGTAACGTGGGGGGTGGTTTTCATTTGCCGAAAACCACCATTACAGCCCATATGGATCCCCGCCGGTATCCCGACAAGCCATCGACAACATCCCAATATCTGGTAAGCGCGTGATTATCGCTGCATGCAATTCCATGCACCCCCCGTGGTCGAGTATCATGGTTCGGCTATGCCCTTTGCGCATGGCGTTCTTCTGACCTTTTCCTTCGACGCTTGGCGGTTTTTAGATTCATGGCTTCATCCCCGAGCTACATACCGTACCTATGCGTGGCAGCGGCGGCCTTTATCACGACCTTCCTCATTGTGCCCCTGGTCAAGCGCTTGGCAATTAAGCTCGACGCCGTCGACTATCCTTCCAAGCGCCGCATCAACACCAAGCCCATCCCGCGTTTGGGCGGAACGGCGGTGTTTTTGGGCCTGGTCGTTGCCTGCATTGTGCAAATCCTAGGCACCTGGCACCTAGGCTGGCCGCCCGTCCTGGTGCCGCACCCGCGCCTTCACATTAGCTATCCCATGCTGGCGCTCTCCTTTACCGTCATCTTTGCGACCGGCGCTATCGACGACGTCATCCAGCTCAAGCCCAAGCAAAAGCTGGCCGGACAGGTCCTCGCCGCGCTCATCGCCTGCGTGGGTGGCCTGCGCATCGGCGTCATCGTCAACCCGTTTGCCCCCGGCGAAATCATGCTCGGATGGCTCACCTACCCCATCACCGTGATCTATCTGGTGGCATTCACCAACATCATTAACCTCATCGACGGCCTCGACGGCTTGGCCACGGGCATCTGCGGCATCGCGTCGTTCACCATGTTTTCGATGGCCGTTCTCTCAGGCCGCATCGACGCCGCCGCGCTCTCCATTGCGCTCTTTGGCGCCTGCCTGGCCTTTTTGCGATACAACTTCAACCCCGCAAGCATCTTCTTGGGCGACTCGGGGTCGCTGCTTCTGGGCTTTGCGCTGGGCTCCATCTCGCTACTCAACGTGAGCCGCACCGCCGCGCTCACCTCGCTTATCATCCCGCTCATCGTTGCCGGCGTGCCCATCATCGACACGTTTAGCGCCATCGTGCGCCGCAAGCGCGCCCACATTAGCATCGGACAGGCCGACAAGGGCCACATCCACCACCGCCTGATCCAAGAGGGCTACAACCAAAAGCAGGCAGTGCTCCTCATCTACGCCTGGTGCATCATGCTTTCGGCCGGCGCCGCCGCGATTAACCAGGTCGAGGTGCCCATGCGCGTGCTCATCTTTACCGTACTCGCCATTGGCTCGGCGGCCTTTGCCAAGCACCTGCACCTGTTTGAGCCCGTGCTGCGCCACCATTACAACAAGCGCACGCACGAGGACGAGCTCGTCACCCCCGACGATCCCGCCTTTAAGCAGGAGGAGCAGGCGGCAGAAGAACGCAAGGAGGAGCGCCACCACAGGCGCTAGGGTAAGCTGCCGAGGATGCGTCCAGACGCCGCCGGCCAAACGTGCAGCCACGCCGCGCCCATCGCACAAGCCGCCGCTCTCCCGTCCCTCGCCTACTTACGACCCGCCCCTCCAATAAACGCGTTATCATCTTGACCCATGAACATACGTTAGGAGCAATCATGCCAAACGAGAACAGCTACGAAGTCGCGCTGCAAAAGAGCAACGCCATTCGCGAGGGCCTGGCCAAAACGCCCGAGAAGTTCACCATGCTCACCGGCGACCGCCCCACCGGCCGTCTGCACCTGGGTCACTACTTCGGCACCCTCAAGGGCCGTGTTGAGCTGCAGAACATGGGCGCCAAGACCAACGTGCTCATCGCCGACTACCAAGTCATCACTGACCGCGATACGACCGAGCACATCCAGGACAACGTGTACAACATGGTCATGGACTACCTTGCCTGCGGCATCGACCCCGACAAGACCATGATCTACGCGCACTCCGCCGTACCCGCCGCAAACCAGCTCATGCTGCCGTTCCTGTCGCTGGTCTCCGAGGCCGAGCTGGCGCGCAACCCCACGGTCAAGGCCGAGATGGAGGCCTCGGGCCACGAGCTCACCGGCCTTCTGCTCACCTACCCGGTGCACCAGGCCTGCGACATCCTGT
>UQOQ01000031.1:0-21208 GCA_900542715.1 uncultured Collinsella sp. | reverse complement strand
GGTGGTAGTATCGAGCATGGGAGCCCCTTCCATGAATGCGGCGTGGCCGCCACGGCTGGATTAGACACTCACCATTGTCGGCCTGATCCGCGGACTTTCATGCCGGGGGCTCCCAATGTTTTTATGTCCTGCTCATATCGTCTCTGCCGGCAGTCGGGGACACTCCTTGCGCCAGCGTTGCATCGAATGCTCGGGAAAATACGAGCCGGTATTTGGCCGAATAGTGGGTCGCGGTTTCCGGATGGGGTGGGTTGCGGAAAGCGCGACCCGGAATATTGCTCTGAAACGGGATGCCGTTTCCCGACAAGGCTCAACCGGAAAGCGCATCCCATTCTGAGGCGGCAAAACGGGATGCGCTTTCCGCGCGACAGAATCTATGCAGCCGTGTTGAGCGACAGCCCCGCTACTCGCCCAGGATTAGCGCCGCGAGCTCGTCCTGGGTGTCCACCACGTAGTCGGCGCCAGCGGCTTCCAGCTCTGCGCGGCCGCGGAAGCCCCAGGTGACACCCGCGCTCTTGAGGCCGGCGTTGTGACCGGTCAGGATATCGACATTGGAATCGCCTACATAGAGTGTGGTTGCCGGGTCGGCGCCTAGCTCTTTCATCACGTGCAGCGTAACAGGTGCCTCGGGCTTGGGAGGAAACGCATCGACGCGGCCCTGCACCAGCGCAAAGCGCTCGGAACCAAAGTATTTCTCGATAAGCGGAACCGCCGAGACGTGGTCCTTGTTAGTGAGCACGGCAAGCTGCACACCCGCGGTGCGCAGGCGGTCGAGCATCTCGATCGTACCGGCGTACGGTGCGGTGTGGTCTTCCTTGTGCTCGCCGTAATAAGCCCTAAACTCGGCAAGCGTCTGCTCAAACATACGGCCGTCGCCCGCATACTCGGCGGGCATAAAGCGCTCGACCAGCTTGAGCATGCCGTTTCCCACCTTGTAGCGGTACTCGTCTACGGCAAACGTGGGCCAGCCGTGCATCTCGCAGGTATGGTTGCCGGCGGCTGCCAGGTCCTCGAGCGTGTTGAGGATGGTGCCGTCTAAATCAAAAATCACATGGGAAAAAGCTGCTGCCATGGGTGCTCCCGCCGTTTGGGTTATAGGACGCACCCATGATAACGGGCTGGCGTGTCGGGCATGTTTGAAATCTGAACAACTTTGACTGCCGTGTATCGGGCCGCGCTGCCCGACCATCTCTGTCGTTAGCAAATTCTCGGCAGCTGCTCTCCTACGAGCATGTCGAGGATGCGGGTCGAGCCCCAACCGGTACGTACGCGCACGGCGGGGCGGGCGTCCTCGGCAAGCGGCAGCACGCGACCGATAATGGCGGCATTCTCGCCGTAGCGCGCGGCGCGCATGGCGGCCAGCACGGCATCGGCCCGCTCGGCCGGCACCACGGCAACCATCTTGCCCTCGTTTGCCACCTGCAGAACGTCGTAGCCGAGCATCTCGCAGGCGGCCTGCACGTCGGGGCGCACGGGCACGGCATCCTCGTCGATCTCCATGGCAACACCGCTGGCCTGGGCAAACTCGTTAAGCGTCGAGGCCAGGCCACCGCGCGTGGGGTCGCGGAAGCAGCGTGTGTCGGGTGCTGCGGCAAGCACATCGGCAATCAGGTGGTTGAGCGGCGCGGCATCGCTTTCGATGGCGCTCGAAAACGCCAAGCCCTCGCGTTGGCTCATGATGGCGATGCCGTGGTCGCCGAGTGTGCCCGACACCAGGATGACGTCGCCGGGCCGGCAGTTGGCACCGCTGAGCGTCACGCCTGCGGGCACCTCGCCTACGCCAGCGGTATTGATGTAGACGCCGTCGGCACCGCCACGCTCGACCACCTTGGTGTCGCCGGTGATAATCTTCACGCCTGCCTCATGTGCCGTTTCGGCCATGGTCTGCACAATCTGGCGCAGCTTGTCCATGGGATAGCCCTCTTCGAGGATAAAGCCGCATGAGAGGTAGCGCACGTTAGCGCCCGAGGTCGCGACGTCGTTGACGGTTCCGCACACGGCGAGTCGGCCGATATTGCCGCCGGGGAAGAACTGCGGCGAGACTACAAAGCTGTCGGTCGACATGGCGATGCGCCCGCTCGCGGGCAGCGCAGCGACGCCGGCATCGTTGCCCTCGAGCAGTTCGGGCGACCCAAAGGCATCCAAAAAGACCTCATCGATGATGCGTTTCATCATCTGGCCGCCAGAGCCGTGGCCCAACAGGACAGTGCTATCGGTGGCAGTACGGGACATATCGAAAACTCCAATCGTGGGGGGTCGGCAATAGCTGAGTGTGGCAGAATCGATGTTAAGTAAAAGTCAGCGAGCGCCATTCAGGCGAAGTGAGTTGCCTTGAAAGAGGAGGCTGCTGGGCTTTTGCCCGCAGCCGACGATTGAAAGGCAAATCGCTCGCCTGAATGGCGCGCAGCGTCGACCGGCCCGCCGTTCGTTAGAGCGGCGGAACCCATTAGCCTCGGTAGCGGAAATATGCTGCACAGCTGCCCTCGGAACTCACCATGCAGGGGCCGATGGGATGCTCGGGTGTACAAGCGCGGCCGAACAGAGGGCAGTCGCTCGGCGTAATGGCCCCGCGCAGCACGTCGCCGCAGCGGCACCCACGCGGCTCGACCGTCGTCTCAACGGGCACGTCAAAGCGAGCGCGGGCATCAAAGCGCGAGAACTCGGGGCGGATGGAAAGGCCCGAGTTGGCAATCGGCCCCAGCCCGCGCCACGTGGTGTCGCATGGCTCAAACACCTGCTCGACCAGCTGGCGCGCCACGGGGTTGCCGTCTGTGTTGACGCCACGGCGGTAGGCGTTGCCAATCGCGGGCTTGCCCTCGACAACCATCTGGACCAGCATGCAGATACCCTGCAGGATATCGACCGGTTCAAATCCTGTGACCACGCCCGGGGTATCGAACTCATCGACCAAAAAGCTAAAGGGCGTCAAGCCCGTGATGGTGGCGACGTGGCCCGGCAGGATAAAGCCGTCGATGGTGGTCTCGGGATCGTTGGCGATGGCACGCAACGCCGGCGGCGTGGTCTTGTGGGCGCAATAGACCGAAAAGTTCAAAAGCCCACGCGCCTCGGCCTCCAAGATGGCGGCGGCGATGGTGGGCGTCGTAGTCTCAAAGCCCACGCCCATAAAAATGACCGGGCGATCGGGGTTTTGCTCGGCAATGTCGAGCGCGTCGAGTGGGGAGTAGACGATGCGGATGTCGCGCCCTGCCGCCTTTTGCGCAGCGAGCGAGGTGGACGATCCGGGCACGCGCATCATGTCGCCAAAGGTGGTGATGATGGCGCCGTCGATGTTGGCGAGCGCGATTGCGTGGTCGATGTCGCGGTTGGCGGTAACGCAGACGGGGCAGCCCGGTCCGCTCAGCAGCTTGAGCCCGGCCGGCATAATGGAGCGAAAGCCATAGCGGCCGATGCTCACGGTGTGCGTGCCGCAGACTTCCATAAGGTTGATGGTGTGGTCGCCGACGAGTTCATGGATGCGTTCGATGAGCTCGCGGGCCAGCTTGGAATCGCGAAATGCCGAAAAGTCGATACCGGAGCGAGCCGGCTGTCCGGCCGCCACTAGTATGCCTCGGCCGGGTTGCTGGCCAGTTGGTCTTCTTCGACCAGTTCGGTCATGGCATTAACGAGCTCGAGCGTTTCTTGCGCTTCCTGCTCGTCGACGATCTGGATGCCAAAGCCGGCGTGTACGAGAATATAGTCGCCAACCTGCGCCGTCGGCACGAGTCTTAGCGAAACAGGGCGCTCGATGCCCATCATGTCGACGGTGGCCTTGAGGTCGTCGTCGCGTTTGACTACTTTACCGGGAACGGCAAGGCACATATTGTTCCCCTTTTATACGCTTTGCGCTGGACGGGCGCTCAATAATCCATCAGTTGATGGTAGCGCTCGCGGGGTTCGCGGGCAAACGCGTTACGCCTGTGAGACGGCGGCGTGCGAGGGCGAGCTACTGTGATGCAATCTGCGCAAGACGAGCGCTTGCGACCGCCGCCTGACCGTAGGCGATGCAGCCGTCATTGACGGGTACGGTGTGGGGGACAAGGACAGTAAGGCCCGCGCTTTTGAGCTCGCGGGCGAGGAGCTGAAGCAGAAGTCGGTTCATGAACACGCCGCCCGAGAGCGCGACGGTGTCGATGCCCTCGTGCACGCAGATATCGCTGGCGATGCGCGCCGAGGAGCGCGCGATGCCGACATGGAAGTCGAGTGCGAGCCTGTTGGCGGGCGCTCCGGCTTCAATTCCTCCCAAAAGTGCCTCAAAGAGTGCTTTCTGGTCCAGAACATAGGGGCCGTCCAGCCACGATGGGTCAGATGCGGAGTAGCCGGCGTTGTCGTCGGGAAAATGGGCGATTTCGCTGTCGAGCGCGCGCCAGGCGGCGGCTTCGAGCTCGATGGCGGGTTCGCCCTCGTAGGTTGCCTGGCCGCAAATGCCCAAAATCGCGGTTGCGGCATCAAACAGGCGACCCATGCTGCTAGTGCGCGGACTGTTGATGCCGCGCTCGATCATCGTTGCCGTTATGCTGCGCGTTTGCTCGTCAAGGCTGTTCAAGAGCCCCGCGGCTCCCGGGTGCTCGAGCAGGTCGAGCTCGCTGAGCAGGGCAAAGGCGTTGCGGCGGGCATCGTGTACGGATGCGGCGCCACCGGGAAGCGCCCAGGCGCGCAGATGCGCGACGCGCTCAAAATCGGTGAGACGGGCGACAAGAAACTCACCGCCCCATATGGTGCCATCGGTGCCGGCGCCCGTGCCGTCGAAGGCGATGCCGAGGACGCGTGCATCGGGCGCAAGCCGGCCTGCGACAATCGCCTCTGCCATTACGCTCGCGATGTGCGCATGGTGGTGCTGGACTTCGATAAGCGGCAGATCGTGCTCGCGCGCCCATTGGCTCGACAGATAGCTGGGATGCATGTCGCATGCCAAGGCGGCAGGCGCCAGGTCAAAGAGGTTTTCCAGACGCGAGCGCGCGGCGCTCCAAGCATCGAAAGTCGCGCCGTTTTCGACATCGCCGATATGCTGCGACACAAAACAGGTCGTATGACCGTCCGAGTCCGTGCGAGTGAGTGCAATCGTGGCTTTTTGCTGCGGCCCGCAGGCGAGTACGCAGGGCGTGGTGCCGTCGAGCGCCGGCAACGACAGCGGTTGCGGCGCATATCCGCGTGCACGACGTACGGGCATGACGTCGCCGTCGACCACGCGTACCACGGAGTCGTCGTAGCGCGACAGGATCGCGCGGTCGTTGCCGAGCAGCGCGTCGGCGATGCCGGCGGCAACGAGATGCTCCCATGCAAGGGCGTCGTCGGTCTCGATGGGCTCTTCGCTCAGGTTTCCGCTGGTCATGACCAGCGCATGCATGTCATGCGACGCGGCAGCTGCAAGCAACAGATGTTGAAGCGGCGTATAGGGGAGCATGACGCCGAGCTCGGGCAAGTCGTGCGCGACAGATGGCGCGAGGGCGAGGATGTCGGGGGAACCGCCGTTGCCCTCGCCAACAGTGCGCCGGCGCAGCAGCACAATGGGGCGGATACTGCCGGCGAGAAGCTCGCGCTCAGCGTCGTCGATATGGCACAGGCGCCCGGCATCGGCAAGACTGCGCACCATGACGGCAAGCGGCTTATTGCTGCGACGCTTGCGACGGCGCAGCTCGGCCACCGCCTGCTCGTTGGCAGCGTCACAGGATAGATGGAATCCGCCCAGGCCCTTGATGGCGACGATGCCACCGCTGGCCAGCAGCTCAACGCAGCGCTCGATGATAGCGTCGCTGGCCTCGCGTGTGGTGCCGACGGCCGGTGTCGCGGACGAATCCCCGCACGCATCGCCGTTCACAGCCTCACGCCACGTAATATGCGGCCCGCAATCAAAGCAGGCATCGGGCTGCGCGTGAAAACGCCGGTCGAGCGGATTGGCATACTCCGCGGCACACTCGGGGCACATGGGAAAACGGTCCATCGAGGTAGCCGCTCGATCGTAAGGCAGCGAGCGGATGATGGTAAAGCGCGGTCCGCAGTTAGTGCAGTTGATAAAGGGGTAGTGATAGCGTCGGTCGGCGGGATCGAACAACTCGCGCAGGCAATCGTCACAGGTGGCGATATCGGGCGAGACAAGTGTGGTGTGCGCGGTCTGGTCCTGCGACGCCACAATGTGAAAGCCCTGCTCATCGGCAGTGCTCCAACCGCCAGGCTCCAAATCCGCAATATCGACTCGCTCAACGCGAGCCGCCGCGGGCGCATGCTCAGAAAGCGCAGCGACAAATCCGTCAACCGCCTCGGCACAAGCGTGCGCCTCGATATGCACGCCGTCGCCCGCATTGAGCACCCATCCGCAAATGCCATGCGCCATGGCCTCGCGATACACAAACGGTCGCATGCCAACGCCCTGCACAATGCCCGTCACATGAATATGCACATGCCGCATGCGACACCCCTCATCAAAACCGACCAAAAAGGGACAGGTTTATTTTGGTAGGTAAAACGCTAAACCTGCCAAAACAAACCTGTCCCTTTTTGGCAGGTGCGCTGCGGGAAATTCCGCTACAGCCCCAGGCTCTGCTTGGTGGCGGCGCACGTGAGCTCGCCGTGCTTAACGCCGCGCAGGCCCAGCAGGCGGTCGGCTAGTTCGTAGACGCGCTCGCCGCGACCCTTGAGCGCCAGAATCTCCAAGCAGTTGTGGTGATCCAGATGCACGTGCATGGTCGATACGATCTCGTTGGTGTAGTCGTGCTGCACCTCGTCCAGGCGGCGTGTCAGATCGCCGGTGTGATGGTCGTAGATCATGGTGAGCGACCCGATAACATGCTCATCGGGCGTGCGCATCTGCTCCTTGGCGATCGAGGCGCGAATCAGGTCGCGCACGGCCTCGGAGCGGTTGGCCACGTCGCCGCGGCGCGCGATCTGTTCGTCAAAACGGCGCAGCAGGTCGTCGGGTGCGGTAACCGAAAAACGGACCAGCTCGGAGCCGGAGCCGCTGTAGCGGCAGCTTGCATCGTCGTCCGCACCGTGATTGTGCGCGTGCTCGTGCTCGGCCACGTTACACCAGTTTCACAGAGCCGACGGAGTTGTGGTCGGCCTCGATGGCCTCCTCGTAGCCCTCGAGCGCATCGTGCGCCTCGTGGAGTGCCGCCATGGCGGCCTCGAGCTTGGCGCCAATGCGCTCCATGTCAAAGTTCTCGGTCGCATGCAGCAGCTGATGGCTCCACTCGTGAGCGAGCTCAATGGTGTCGTCGACCTGCTTGACGCTCATGGCAAGCTGGCTCATGTTCATTCCGACGTCATGCATGGGGAGTCTCCTTTTGTACGGGGCGATATGGTGGTTCAGATTCTACTACGCCCGCCTTGAGCGCCGCCGCATAAGAAAACGGGTGCGAGTCCGTCTGACCCGCACCCGTTCACTGGGGGCTGTTTGTATCTACCATACTATCCGTGGTCGCATACCTTGCGTTTGGCACTCCGGCGAGCGGTGCGAAACCGCTCATGGACGGCAGATGGGTAACAAGCGTATTACAGATGTTTCTCCAGCAGTGCCTGAAGTCTTGCCTTGGGCAAGGCGCCGACCGAGCGGTCGACCTCCTCGCCGTTCTTAAAGACGATCAGCGTGGGGATGCTCATGACGCCAAACTTCATGGCCAGGTCCTGGTTGTCGTCGACGTTGCACTTGGCCACAGCCAACTTGCCGGCCAGCTCGTCGGCAACCTCGTCTACGATGGGCGAGAGCGAGCGGCAGGGGCCGCACCACGGGGCCCAAAAATCAACCAGTACGGGCAGGCTGTCGTTAACGATGGAATCGAAGTTCTCGGGGGTAATCTGCTTAATGTCAGCCATGGTGACCTCCATAATACGACGCGGCTCGGCCGCGTAAAACTCAGTACGACCGTGCTTATACCCAGCGGCCCGCAAAGCAACCACTCGCGGGCGGCTCTTTTATATAATGGTGGGCACGCAAACGATTGGAGAGCGCATGCCCACGTCACAAAGCCAGAAAAAAGAAGCCATCGCTCAGGCGACCGAGCAGGAGCTCGCGTCGCTTGCAGGTCGCGGTGTGCGTATCGCGGGCAACGCGTGCTCGCCGATTGTGCTGGTCAAAGGCGATTTGGATGAAGCCGAGTGCTCGGGCGGCGAGCTGGCTGCCGGCGCGGATGGCGCCGCGTTGCGCAAGGCGCTCGGCGCCATCGGATATGCCCCCGAGGACTTTTGCGTGCTGGCAAGCGTCGCCGGCGCGGGTGACGGAGCGGTCGCGGTGGGCGAGACTCTGCCGTGCGACCTGTTCCGCGAGGCGCTGGAGGCTCTGGACCCCGAGGCGGTGCTGCTGCTCGACAACAGTGCGGCCGATGTCATGCGCGAAACCTACGCCGATATGCTCGTGGCGATTGATGACTTCGACACCGCCATGCTCAAGCCCGGCCTGGTCGCCCATGTGCAGGGCCGCCGCGTGCTCGCGCTCGATGGCTTTGAGGCGGCGCTGACCGACAAAGCGGCCAAGCAGCGTATGTGGGCCTACATCAAGCAGCTGACCCCGGCGGTCGCTCCACTGTAGCGGATCGGCACCGGCGAGCGATTGCCTGGCGGGCGAGGCGCGCCGCGAGATCGGCGCCGTACTTCTACATCACAGCGCGCAGCTCAAACCGATCGCCGTTAATGCGGAACTGGCAGTTGCCGTTCATGCGCTCCACGGCAAGTTTGATGCTCTTGGTTCCAAAGCCGTGGCCCGCATGCCGGGTCACGGGCATGCCGTCGACCATGCGCGGCGCGCGGTCAAACGTGTTGGAAACTAACAGCAACAGCTGGCCGTCCTCAAGTCGCAGGTCAAGGTCGACGAATCGCTTTCCTTGGGGTGCGGCGCTTGCGGCGGTGATAGCGTTTTCCAAGGCATTTGAGAGCACGCTAAACAGGTCGGCGTCACCTACGTGGACGGTTTCGGGTACGGCGGCGCGCAGGTTGGCGGTAATGCCGTTTCTATTGATATCTGAGTTGAATGACGAAAGCGCGATGTTTACGGTCTCGTTGGCGCAGAAGCGGCGTACGGCGGTGCGGTCGCCGGCTTCGCAGAGTTCGTCGATGCGGTTGAGCGCCTCGTCGGTGTGGCCCTCCTCAATTAAAGTGGCCAGGCCGCGTAGGAAGTGGCGCATATCGTGGCGAAGAATCGACAGCTCGCGCCCAGATTGACGCCAAGCCTCGAGCTCTTTGATGGCGGCGCTGTCGCGGGTTTCGAGCATCCAACGCTCTCGCTCGGCGGTTTCCTTTTCTTCGTATTCGCGCAGGTAAACGGCAAGAAACATAAGATAGAAGGCACAGAGCGCAAATGCCAAAAACTCAACTGTCACCACCGAGCCCGAGTGGAACAGCGTGGTGTAGACGTTGGTGGCGTAGTCAAAGATGTAATAGACGAGCGGCAGGATTAAAAGGATGCCCAGCTCGGTGGGGCTTTTAATCGCCAGGCGGGGTCCAATGTCGCCGGCCCAATGCAGCAGGACGGCAAAGACGCCGAGCGTGGTAGCGATGCGTGCCAGATAGTACGCGATCTGAGAATCGGTTGCGGCAAATGCGGCGATGCCCATCCAATTGCTGAACTGGCAGCTCAGATAGGCGCTGGTGACGCCCAACGTCGCGAGTAGCGGACTCAAGTGGTAGCGCGCGCATAGGTAGACGGTAAGCGGCAAGTGCACGACGAGCGGATAGACCTGACGGGCAAAAAGCTCTCCGCCAACGACATTGGCGATCGAAAAGGCAGCGCCGGTTGCGGCTCCGACCCCCACCAACTCGAGTGCATGGCGTCGATTGATTTCGATACCGCACAGCGCCGCCGAGGCAAAGACGCCAAAGAGCAGCGTCGTGGCGTGGTGGATTGCCCAAAGGACCATTTCGACCGAGGAGATCATCAGCGCCTCCCGCCCTCAAAGCGCACCGCAAAGTAGGCGTCTTGGAACCCCTGCTTGCTGCTGCGCGACAGCGGAATGCACGCGCCCGAGCGCATGACGATGTCTGTGCGATCGAAGTGGTCGATGTTGCGCAAGTTGACCTGGTAGCTACGGTGGCATTTAAAGAAGGTGGCATTTTGCGCCAAACGGTCCTCGACGCTGCGGAACGATTCGAGTGCCTCGATATCGCGTCCGTCGCGCAGATGGAAGACCACGTGCTTGTTGCGCGCCTCGGCATATTCGATGTCGGACAGGCGCAGGGCGTGGTAGCCAAAGGACGTTTTGATCACGAGCTCGTCGGTTGCCGCCGGGCGCATGCTCGAAAGTTCGTCGAGTAACTGCGCCAGGCGTTCGTAAGTCACGGGCTTGAGCAGATAGTCGAAGGCGCGGACCTCGTAGGACTCCAGTGCAAACTCGGGCGACGAGGTGAGGAACACCAGGCGCACGGCGGTGTCGGCCTGGCGCAATTCGCGTGCGGTGTCCATGCCGTTGACGAGCGGCATGATCATGTCGAGCAGGATGATGTCGGCGCGCGACGCGGCATGGCGCGCCAGCAGGTCCTCGCCGCGCGTGACGAGCGCAACATCGACCGCCGTGCCCGTCTCGATCGACCAACGGTCGATCATCCGGTGCAGTCTATCTAGAAAAGCGGCGTCATCGTCGCAGGCAATAATCTTGAGCATTCTGAGCCCCCTTAGTAGTTCGATTTTGCCACATTGGGCGCGGACCACTCGCGGGGGAGCGCCCGTTCGTGCCTCACGGTGCGCAACTCGCGCCGAGCGGTATTGCGGTGGCGAAAGATGCCTCCTGCGCTATCGAGAGCTCGGCTATCCTCAGCTTGCCAGTTCGAAAATGGACCTGCCGCATGATTGAATCTTTATTTCAACCTTACACCTAGGTTTACAGCTGTCTTGTCAGCTGTAAACCTAGGTGTCATACTAAAGCCCCAAGATTCGCCAAAAGAGAGGGGCCTTGATGGCACAGAGCGCGAACATGGATGCGTCGGAGCTTGCACGCGATATCGCGGCCGGCCTAGCATCGGCAACGACGGCAACGGAGCGCGCGGCACTGGTGCCCGCAGAGCTTGTCGAGGCCATTCAGCAACTAAAAACCCAACGTGACGCGGTGATCCTGGCGCACTACTATGTGGCGCCCGAGGTTCAGGCTGTGGCCGATTACGTCGGCGACAGCTTCTACCTGGCAAAGCTCGCCAAAAGCCTACCGCAGCAGACTATCGTGCTGTGCGGCGTGGAGTTTATGGGCGAGAGCGCCAAGCTGCTCAATCCCACCAAGACCGTGCTGCTGCCCGAGCCGGGCGCGGACTGTCCCATGGCGCACATGGTCAAGCGCGAGACGGTCGACGCGGCGCGCGCCGAGTATGGCGACGACCTGGCCGTGGTGTGCTACGTCAACTCGACGGTCGAGATCAAGAGCTGGAGTGACGTGTGCGTTACCAGCTCAAACGCCGTCAAGATCGTCTCCGAGCTGCCGCAGCAGCACATCTTGTTCATTCCCGACCAGAACCTGGGCCGCTTCGTAGCCGAGCAGGTGCCCCAAAAGCACGTCATCCCCAACAACGGCTACTGCCCGCGCCATCACATCATCACCGTCGAGCAGATCGTCGACGCGACGGAGGCCCACCCCGACGCGCTCGTGCTGGCGCATCCTGAGTGCAAGGCTGACGTCCTGGCTGAGGCCGACTACATCGGCTCCACCGCCGGCATCATCAAGTATGCCGAGGAGTCGGACGCGAGTGAGTTCATCATCGTGACGGTCCGCGGCGTGCTCTACGAGCTCGAGCGCCGCTGCGAGGGCACCGGCAAAAAGTTCTACTTCCCCGCGGTGCAGCCCACCTGCGTCAACATGGATCTTATCACGCTCGAAAAGCTCGTGCGCTGCCTGGAGACGGGCGAGGGCGAGGTGCAGATCGGCGTGTCGGACGAGGCCGCCGACCAGGCCAAACTCACGCTCGACCGTATGCTCGAGTACGCGGCGCGCTAGAACAATGTGACATGAGGGGCGGTCCCTTATGCCACATTACAAGGGAGAGGATTCCTGTGGAAACCAAACAATACCCCAACATGGAGTGCGATGTCGTCATTGCCGGTTGCGGCGTGGCGGGCCTGTATGCGGCTCTCAATCTGCCGACGAGCACGCGCGTGATCATGCTCTCCAAGGGCGCTGTCGACGAGTGCGATTCGATGCTCGCGCAGGGCGGCATCTGCGTGCTGCCCGAGGGCTTGGACTACGACGCCTTCTTTGAGGACACCATGCACGCCGGCCACTACGAGAACCGCCGCGAGAGCGTCGACATCATGATTCGCTCGAGCCGTTCGGTCATCAACGACCTGCTGGCGATGGGCGTAGACTTTGAGCGCAAGGCCGACGGCAGCCTCGACTTTACCCGCGAGGGCGCACACAGCCGCCCGCGCATTGCCTTCCATGCCGACATTACGGGCAAGGAGATCACGACCAAGCTGCTCCAGGCCGTGCGCAAGCTGGACAACGTGCAGATTCTGGAGCACGTGGCCATGACCGACATCCTGACTGCCGAGCGCGATGGGGCCACGGTGTGCACTGGTGTCGTCGCTGTTGCCGTGGACGAGGGCGATTCGGTCCGCCCCGCCGACGAGCTTGCAAATGCCGCCGAGGGCGTGCATGCCGGCGAGCCGTTTGAGATCCATGCCCGCCACACGCTGTGGGCGACGGGTGGCATCGGCGGCGTGTACGATCACTCCACCAACTACCCGCAGCTCACCGGCGACGCCTGCTACATCGCGCAGGAGCACGGCATTACGATGGAGCATCTGGACTATGTGCAGATTCACCCCACGGGACTGTTCTCGCCGCAGCCGGGCCGCACCTTCCTGATCAGTGAGAGCTGCCGCGGCGAGGGCGCGGTTTTGCTCAATGCCGCCGGCGAGCGTTTTACCGACGAGTTGCAGCCGCGCGACGTTGTCGCCGCCGCCATTCGCGAGCAGATGAAGCAGGACGGCACCGAGCACGAGTGGCTGAGCTTTGCCCCCGTCGAGCGCGACGTGGTGACCGGGCACTTTGCCAACATCCGCGCGCGCTGCCTAGAGGACGGTCGCGACATCTTGGACGAGCCCATTCCCGTTACGCCCACGCAGCACTACTTTATGGGCGGCGTGTGGGTCGATAAGGACGGCCGCACCTCGATGCCCGAGCTCTACGCCGCGGGCGAGACGGCCTGCAACGGCGTTCACGGCAAGAACCGCCTGGCTTCCAACAGCCTGCTCGAGGCACTGGTCTGGGGCCGCCGCGCCGCCTGGTGCATGCGCACCGGCGAGTCGCTGGCCGTGGAGCAGGCGGGCGAGCCCGCGCTCGATGGCCGCCATCGCGCCCTGAGCGCCGACGCCCTGGCAATCGATGATTTGGCCCGTGCCGCCGGCACGCAGGCCGTGGAGGAGTAGACCATGAATCCCATTACCATGAAGCTCGTCGTCGATGATCTGATTTTGCAGGCTCTGCGCGAGGACATTACGTTTGAGGACGTGAGCACAGCGAGCGTATGCCCCACGGCGCGCCCCGCCACGGTGGAGCTCATCGCAAAGGCCGATGGCATCATCGCCGGCTTGGATGTGTTCGCTCGCACCTTTGAGCTGCTGGATCCCCAGAGCTCCGTGTTGTTCGATGTCTCGGATGGCGACGAGGTGCACGCCGGCGACCACGTGGGCCAGGTGCGCGGCGATGCGCGCGTGCTGCTTTCGGGCGAACGCGTGGCGCTTAACTACCTGCAGCGCATGAGCGGTATCGCTACCTACACGCACAGCATGGCCGCGGCGCTCGAGGGAACCAAGACCGTGCTCGTCGACACGCGCAAGACCACGCCGGGCATGCGCGTGTTTGAGAAGGCGGCGGTTGAGATTGGCGGCGGCAGCAACCACCGCTACAACCTGTCGACGGCCGTCATGCTCAAGGACAACCATATCGATGCCGCCGGTGGCGTGACGCGCGCGATCGAGATGGCGCGCGCCCATGCGTCGTTTACCACGACAGTTGAGATTGAGTGCGAGAACCTGGACATGGTGCGCGAAGCCGTGGAGGCCGGTGCCGACATTATCATGCTCGACAACATGACCCATGACGACATGGCCGCCGCCATCGAGCTTATCGCCGGTCGCGCCAAGACCGAGTGCTCGGGCAACGTGGACGCCAGCAACATTCGCGCCCTGGCCGATCTGGGTGTCGACTATATTAGCTCGGGCGCCCTGACGCACTCTGCGCCGATCCTCGACCTCTCGCTTAAGCACCTGCGTCTGCTGGACGGTAAATAATGAACGCCCGCGAGCGTCGCCGTGCCATCATGGGCGTGCTCGAAGGAGCCAAGGAGCCCGTTTCGGGCAGCGCACTTGCCCGCGAGGTTGGCGTGAGCCGTCAGGTCGTGGTTCAGGATATTGCCCTGTTGCGTGCCGATGGGCACGATATCGTGGCGACCAACCGCGGCTACGTGCTGCAGGAGGCCCCCAGCAGCCCCGCCGTGCCCACGCGCTTGGTCAAGGTTCGCCACAGCGTGGAGCAGGCAGGCGATGAGCTCACGAGTATCGTCGACGCCGGTGGCGCCGTGCTCAACGTGATCGTCAATCACCGCGTGTACGGCAAGATCACGGCCGACCTGGACATCCGCAACCGCCGCGATGTCGAGCGCTACCTAGAGGGCATCGCCAGCGGCAAGAGCTTCCCGCTGCTGACGGTGACGAGCGGCTACCACTTCCATCGCATTGCGGCGGAAGACGAGCAGACCCTCGACGAGATCGAGGCCATGCTCAAGGAGAAAGGCTACCTTGCCGATTTAATGCCCTACGAGGATGATTTGTCCTAACCCGATACTGTCTTTATAAGTTGCGGTGAAATAGTTCCTACAATCGGCACCTAAGCAATGAGCCAGGAACTATTCCACCGCAACTGCCAAGGTAGCCCCGTCCCCAATTAGCTGCCTGTACAAACAAAAGGAGGCCTCCGCGGCGATGCGGAAGCCTCCTTTTTTGTGCACGGTGTACTTTTGAGTGTGCAAGTGGGGGAGTTGTTACTCCTCGACGATCTCGGTGATCGCGCCAGCGGGGCAAGCGTCCTGGCAAGCGCCACAGGCGACGCAGGAGTCCTCGTCGGCGACGGTAGCGACGTCCTGGAGCTCCAGAACGCCAGCGGGGCAGGAGTCGACGCAAACGCCACAAGCGATGCACTCGTCGGCATCAATTACGGGATGAGCCATGGTAGTTTCCTCTCTGTTGACCGACGCTACAGGCGATGCGCGTCGGTTTGATTCGGGCAAAAACATACCACGGGAGCGACCGTTTGCAATACCCTCTGGCCGGCATCTTCATACCGTTCGCCGAGTATGCCAAGGTTTACTAAAAAACGCGCAGGTGGGGCCGTTGAGCTGCGCAAATGTTAGCTATAGGTGACTTGTAATATTGACCTATTGAGCGCGCCTGCGGAAAGGGCATCCCGTTATTTGGCCGAAAACCGGGTCGCAGTTTCCGGTTGGGCCCGCTAGCGGAAACTGCGACCCGGTATCAGCTCTCAAAACGGGATACGGTTTCCGGTTGAGCCTTCAGGCGGAAACTGCGACCCGGAATCCACGCTCAAACCGGGATGCGCTTGCCGCAAGACGGCCCCCAGGCACCCCCGGACGCAAACCTCAGTCAACTCTACATAGATCTCAATAGATCTGCCGAGAACTCAAACAGTGCATCTACCTGCACATTTGAGAACCTAAACTCTCAGAGATAAGAAATCTTATATGAATTGACTTAGATTTTGTATATTCCAGCCCATAAGGGGATACACTACATCCTGAAAGACAAGCCGAAGCGCCGCGCGACAGACCGTCGAGGCGGCGCGAACGCAAAAGAGAGAGGGAATTTCTAATGAGTAAGATTCTTGGTATCGACCTTGGTACTACTAACTCCGCAATGGCCGTTCTCGAGGGCGGTTCTCCGACCATTATCGTGAACGCCGAGGGCGACCGCACCACCCCGTCCGTCGTGGGCTTCCGCGCCGACGGCGACCGCGTTGTGGGTAAGGCCGCTAAGAACCAGGCCGTCACCAACCCCAAGAACACCGTGTTCTCCATCAAGCGCTTCATGGGCCGCAAGTACTCCGAGTGCACCTCCGAGATCAAGACCGTGCCGTATGAGGTCAAGGAGGGCCAGGGTGGCCGTGCCGTCGTCGATATCGAGGGCAAGGACTACACCGCCGAGCAGGTGAGCGCCATGACGCTCGCCAAGATGAAGGCTGACGCCGAGAAGTATCTGGGCGAGACCGTCACCGACGCCGTCATCACCGTCCCGGCCTACTTCAACGACGCCCAGCGTCAGGCCACCAAGGACGCCGGTAAGATCGCCGGCCTCAACGTCAAGCGTATCGTCAACGAGCCGACTGCTGCTGCTCTTGCCTATGGCCTGGACAAGCAGGGCACCGACCAGCGCATCCTGGTCTTCGACCTGGGCGGCGGTACCTTCGACGTCTCCATCCTCGACCTCGCCGACGGCGTGTTTGAGGTTCTGTCCACCTCGGGCGACAACCACCTGGGCGGCGACGACTGGGATCAGCGCGTCATCGATTGGATGGCCGATAAGTTCCAGCAGGAGAACGGTGTCGACCTGCGTCAGGACCCCATGGCCCTGCAGCGTCTGAAGGAGGCCGCCGAGAACGCCAAGAAGGAGCTCTCCGCAGCCCAGCAGTCCACCATCAACCTGCCGTTCATCACCATGAACCAGTCTGGCCCGCTGCACCTCAACTACACGCTGACCCGCGCCGAGTTCGAGAAGATCACCCGTGACCTGCTCGAGCGCTGCAAGCAGCCTGTCACCAACGCCCTGCGCGATGCTAAGCTCAAGCTCTCCGATCTGACCGAGGTCATCCTCGTCGGCGGCTCCACTCGTATGCCCGCCGTCCAGGAGCTCGTCAAGACCATGACCGGCAAGCAGCCCAACATGTCCGTGAACCCCGACGAGGTCGTTGCCGACGGCGCTGCCGTCCAGGGCGGCGTGCTCACCGGCGACGTCGAGGGCATCCTGCTGCTCGACGTTACCCCGCTGTCGCTGGGTGTCGAGACCATGGGCGGCATCATGACCAAGATGATCGACCGCAACACCACGATCCCGACCTCCAAGACCGAGGTCTACTCCACCGCTGCCGACAACCAGACCAGCGTCGAGATCAACGTGCTCCAGGGCGAGCGCGAGCTTGCCCGCGACAACAAGTCGCTCGGTAAGTTCCAGCTGACCGGTATCCCGGCTGCCCGTCGCGGCGTGCCGCAGATCGAGGTCACCTTCGACATCGACGCCAACGGCATCGTCAAGGTCTCCGCTAAGGACAAGGGCACCGGCAAGGAGCAGCAGATCACCATCTCCGGCTCCACCGCCCTGTCCGACGACGAAGTCGATCGTATGGTCAAGGACGCCGAGGCTCATGCCGAGGAGGACAAGAAGCAGAAGGAAGAGGTCGAGGTCCGTAACCAGACCGATAGCCTGTGCTACTCCACCGAGCAGACCCTCAACGAGCTGGGCGACAAGGTTTCCGCCGACGTGAAGTCCAAGGCCGAGGCCGCTATCGCCGACGCCAAGAAGGCGCTCGAGGGTTCTGACGTCGAGGCTATCAAGGCCGCCGGCGAGTCCCTGCAGTCCGTGGCCTACGAGCTGGCCCAGGTTGTCTACGCCGACGCTCAGCAGCAGACCGACGGTGCCGCCGGTGCCCAGCCTGCCGACGATGACGTTGTCGACGCTGACTACGAGGTTGTGGACGACGAGGACAAGTAATCATGTCCGCCCGTAAAGCTCGCACGGAGGCGGCTGCTGCTGGCGCCGCCCCCGTTGACTCTGAGGAGAAGGACGTGAAGATTCCCGTAGAGGCCGCAGACGATACCGAGGCCAACGAGGCCGAGGCCGCCGAGGCTGCCGAGAACCAGGTAGAGGATTCCAACAAGGAGGCGACGATGACCGAGGACGAGATGGTGGAAGCCGCTATCCGCGCCGGTGAAGAAGCCGCCGACAACGACTTTAAGCTCAAGTTCGAGCAGGCCCAAAAGGAGCTTGCCGATGTGCGCAATGAGCTCGATGCTGCGGCAGAGGCTCAGAAGGCCGCCGAGGACAAGGCGAAGGACGCTACCGAGCGCACCGCCCGTCTGCAGGCCGACTGGGAGAACTTCCGTCGCCGCACCGCCAACGAGCGCATCGCCGAGCGCGAGCGCGCGACCGAGAAGCTCGTCACCGCGCTGCTGCCGGTGGTCGACGATATCGAGCGCGCGATCGACCATGCCCGCAGCCAGGAGCTCGCCGACGACTTTAAGCAGTTCGTCGACGGCGTTGACGCGGTGCATGCCAAGCTGCTCGATGTGTTTGCTCACGAGGGCGTTGAGCCCATCGACCCCAAGGGCGAGGCGTTCGATCCGCTCGAGCACCAGGCCGTGGGGCGTGTCGAGGACGCATCGCAGTACGACGAGACCGTCAACGACGTGTACCAGAAGGGCTACCGCATGGCGGACCGCATCCTGCGCTCCGCGATGGTGACGGTGACCTACGGTGGCGAGAAGCGCCCCGCACCGGAGCCCGAAGCGGCGCCCGAGGATGCTGCGGCCGATACGGCTGAGAGCACCGAGGAGTAATTGAGAAGGGCCCCGGGGCAACACCCGGGGCCCTTTCTGGCCTAGTGCCATATGAAAGCATGAGCCGCCGTCCGCTGGACGGCGGATGAAACAGGAGAGGAGCTACGATGGCTGCAGGCAAAACCTTCTATGACATCCTGGGCGTATCCAAGAGCGCCTCCGACAAAGAGATCAAGAGCGCGTTTCGCAAGCTCGCGCAAAAATATCACCCCGATGCCGGCGGCGACGAGGCCAAGTTTAAGGAGATTAGCGAGGCCTACGAGACGCTTTCGGACGAGAAGAAGCGCAAAGAGTACGACCAGATGCTCATGTTCGGCGGCATGCCGGGCGCAGGCGGCGCGTATGGCGGCGGCTACGGTGCCGGCGCGGGCGCCAGTGGCTGGGGCGACATCTTCGACAGCATCTTTAGCGGCAACGGCGCTTGGGGTAGCGATTGGGGCTCGGGCTTTGCCGGGGCTGCGGGTGCTGCCGGTGCCGGCGCGGGTCGCAGCCGCGCGCGCAAGGGCGGCGACCTGTCGCTGACCGTCGATGTGACGGCCGAGGACGCGTTTCGCGGCGTGACGCACAAGGTCACCTATCGCATTCCTTCGACAGGTGAGCAGCAGACCATTACGGTCTCGGTGCCCGCGGGCGCGGTCGACGGCGGCAAGCTACGCTACAAACGTCGCGGCGAGTATGGCGTTGCGGGTGGCGAGCGCGGCGACCTGGTCGTGACCACGCATGTGGAGGAGCACCCGCTGTTTAAGCGCAAAGGCGCCGATGTGACCATGGAGGTACCGGTCTCGGTCTACGAGGCGGCGCTCGGCTGCACGGTGGACGTGCCCACGCCCGGCGGTGCGACGGTCCGTCTGAAGGTGCCCGCGGGTACCCAGACGGGCAAGAAGTTCCGCTTTAAGGAGATGGGAGCGCCCGACGTTAAACACCGTGGCCGCACGGGCGCGCTGCTCGTCGAGATCAAGGTGCAGGTTCCCACGAACCTGTCCGACGATGAGCGCGATGCCATGACCAAGCTGCGCGAGGCCGACACGCGCGACTATCGCGAGAAGGTCAATCGTTACAAGGCGACGTACTAGGGCGGTCGCGGCGCACGCCCACGCCCGCGGGCTTATGATGGACGATAACGAGACGGAAAGGGGTCAGGTAGCATGGCCGAGGACAATAGGAACAAACCGCTGTACATGATCAGCGTGGCGGCCGAGCTGACCGGCATGCACCCGCAGACTCTGCGCGTCTACGAGTCCAAGGGCCTGGTGAATCCTCAGCGCTCGGGCGGTAACACGCGCCTGTATTCGCGTGCCGATATCGAGCGTCTGGAACTCATCAACCAACTGACCGACGAGGGCATCAACCTTGCCGGCGTGGTGCGCATCCTCGATATGAAGGAGCGTTCCGAGGAGCGCGAGCGCGAGAACGAGAAGCTCCGCGCTCGCGTGCGCCAGCTCGAGGACGAGCTGCACGAGTATAAGATGCAGAAGAAGATCACCGCCCTGGCCCCGCGCGACGGCTCAGTCAACCCCGAGCAAGTCATGCGCAAGCTGCTAGGTACGGGTAGCGACCTATAGCTCCGCCGACGCTGCCGGGCACTCATTGGGGACAGACTTAAATGAGTGCCCGCAGAATGAGAGTGGATAATCTCCCGTTTTTGGCCTGTTTGCAGGCTCAAAGTGGGAGATTATCCACTCTCGTCATTTCGGCGTCTAAGTCTGCCCCCGGCACCCAACTCGTTCTTTGCTTTACTGAGATAAAGTGAACGTGCAGATTCGTAACCCACTCGCAACCGTTCTATGGCACGATATTGAACGAATGTATGCTATGCGCCCAAATCGTTTTGGGCAGAGTGGGAGACAGTATGGTCAAGCTGTACGAGGACGGCATCTACCTGCGCGGCGGCAGCGAGGTTGTGCCTGCGGCCGAGGCTGCCGAGCGCGGTATTACGCAGACACCCGAGGATGCCAAGCGCGGCACCATCGCGTATTCGATCCTCCAGGCACACAATACGTCGGGCGACCCCGAGGCACTCAAGATTCGCTTCGATGCCATGGCGAGCCACGACATCACCTTTGTCGGCATCATCCAGACGGCGCGCGCTTCGGGCATGGAGCAGTTCCCGCTGCCTTACGTGCTCACCAACTGCCATAACTCGCTGTGCGCCGTGAGCGGCACCATCAATGAGGACGACCACGTCTTTGGCCTTTCCGCAGCCAAGAAGTACGGCGGCATCTTCGTTCCGCCGCACATCGCCGTCATCCACTCCTTTATGCGCGAGAACTTCGCCGGTTGCGGCAAGATGATCCTGGGTTCCGACTCGCACACCCGCTATGGTGCCCTGGGTACCATAGCCGTGGGCGAGGGCGGCGGCGAGTTGGCAAAGCAGCTGCTGCGCGACACCTACGATGTCGCCTATCCCGGCGTCGTGGCCATCTACCTCACGGGCGCCCCGCGCCCCGGCGTCGGCCCGCACGACGTGGCGCTCGCCATCATCCGCGAGGTGTTCGCAAAGGGATATGTGAAGAACAAGGTGATGGAGTTCGTGGGCCCGGGCATCGCGTCCATGACGACCGATTTCCGCAACGGCATCGACGTCATGACGACCGAGACCACGTGCCTGTCCTCTATTTGGGCCACCGACGAGGACACTCATGCGTTCCTTGCAGCTCACGGTCGCGGTGAGGAATACAAG
>UQOQ01000030.1:0-21558 GCA_900542715.1 uncultured Collinsella sp. | reverse complement strand
ATACTCATGGAAAACCTCCCATTTCCCGATGTCCAAGAAATGGGAGGCAGTTCACAGGCACCTTTGTGGTGGTTTTGGGCAAGCGCACCAGCACGCGACGCAAAAAGGCGGGCCATCTCCCGCAAGAGATGACCCGCCTCTCCAATCAGCCCCGCGGCAACCGTGGCCGCCGCGGGCCTCAAGCATGTCCCGGACTAGGAGAACATGCCGGTGAGGTAATCATTCAGCCGCTTATCCTTGGGCCGTTGGAAAATCTCGTCGGTCTCGTCGTACTCGACCATATCGCCCATGTAGAAAAACGCCGTGCGGTTGGACACGCGCGACGCCTGCTCCATGTTGTGCGTCACGATGACGATGGCGCGGTCGGCCACGATCGACGACATGAGGTCCTCGATCGCCAGCGTCGAGATGGGGTCGAGCGCCGAGCAGGGCTCGTCAAACAGGATTACGTCGGGGTTGAGTGCCAGCGTGCGCGCGATGCACAAACGCTGCTGCTGACCGCCCGAAAGCGCGTAGGCGCTCTTGTCGAGCTTGTCCTTGACCTCGTCCCACAGGGCCGCACCGCGCAGGCTTTCCTCGACCATGCGATCGAGCTCGTCGCGGTCGGTGATGCCGTGGCGCTTGGGCGCAAACGTGATGTTGTCTCGAATGGACTTGCGGAAGGGGTTGGGCTGCTGAAACACCATGCCAATGGACCGGCGCAGCTCGTAGGTATTCTCGGTCTTGGTGTTCACGTTGCGTCCGCGGTAGCTGATCTCGCCCTCCACGCGGCAGCCGCGAATCTCGCGATTCATCAGGTTGAGGCTGCGCAAGAAGGTCGACTTGCCGCAGCCCGAAGGCCCGATGAGCGCCGTGATCTCACCCTTGTGGAAGTCGAGCGACGTGTCGTGCAGCGCATGGTGGTCGCCATAGTACACGTTGACGTCCTTGGTGGAGAGCACGACCTCGTCGCTCACGGCCTTGCCGCTCACGCGCACGTGCTTCTCGCTCTCCCCCACACTCGACAGAAAGTCCTGGGTCTCGGACGTGGCCGCATCGGTTGCGGGCGTCGCATTCATCTCGCTCATTCGGCCGTCATCCTCCTTGCCAGTTGCTTGCCCACGATACGGGCGACTACGTTAAACAGCAGCACGCAAATCATCAGCAGTGCCGCGGTGCCCCAGACGATCTGCTGGGCCTCGGGGCTGCCCTCGCCATAGATCTTGTAGATGTGCACGGCCAGCGACTCGCCGGGACGGAACACGTTCCAGGCGCAGGTGGGGCTCGACAGGTTAAAGCTCAAGAAGTTCAGGCGAACCGGCGAGCTCATGCCCGAGGTAAAGAGCAGCGCCGCGGCCTCGCCAAAGACACGGCCGGCCGAAAGCACGATGCCGGTCACGATGGCGGGCATGGCCTCGGGAATCAGAATGTGCAGCGTGGCCTCCCAGCGGGTGAGTCCCATGGCCAGGCACGCATCGCGCTGGGCTTGCGGCACGTCCTCGAGTGCCTGCTGGATCACGCGCACCAGGATGGGGATGTTGAACATGGTGAGCGCGACGGCGCCGGAGATGATGGAGTACTTCCAGCCCAGCTGCACCGAGAACACCAGAAAGCCGAACATGCCCACGACAATGGAGGGCAGCGAGGACAGCGTTTCGATGGCGGTGGAGGCGATGTCGCGGATGGGCCCATCGGGCGCGTACTCAACCAAAAAGACCGCGCCGCCCAGACTGATGGGCACCGAGATGACCAGGGTGATCAGCAGCAGATAGAACGAGTCGAACAGCTGGTAGAGCACGCCGCCCTGCGTTCCGTTGGCGCGTGCGGGCTGCGTGAGAAAGCCCGGCTGGAACAGCGTCGAGATACCCTCGAACAGGATGTAGGCCACCATGGAGACGACGATAAGCATGACGATGGCGACAATCGCCGTCAGCACGCCCGTGGCGATGCGGTCCTGCTTTTGGACACGCCCGAGTCTCGCCTCGTCGATGTGGATACGCGTGCTAGCCACGAGCCTTCGCCCCCTTGCGGCCGATAAGGTGGATGATCAGGATAAAGATGAGGCTCATGCCCATCAGCAGCAGACCGAGCGCCCACAGAACGTCGTCCTGGGCCGAGCCCTCGGCATAGACCGCCATGGACGTGGTGAGCGTGGTGGTAATGGTCGAGGCAGGCGACAGCAGCGACGTCGGCATGGCCTCGATGCCGCCGATAACCATGCGCACGGCGAGCGTTTCGCCAAAGGCGCGGGTCATGCCAAGGATGACCGCGGTCATGAGCGACGGCATGGCGGACTTGAGCACCACGTGCCAGATGGTCTGCCAGCGGGTGTAGCCCAGCGCGAGCGAACCCTGGCGGTAGCTATCGGGCACGGCGCGCAGGCCATCGACCGAAAGCGTGGTCATCGTCGGCAGAATCATGACGGCCAGCACGATGGCGCCGGGCAAGATGCCCAGGCCTGTGCTCACGTGGAAAACGCTCTTCATAAGGCCGACGACCACGTGAAAACCGATCAGGCCAAAGACGACCGAGGGAATACCGGTCAAAAGCTCAATGAGCGGCTGAAAAACCCTGGAGCCAAACTTAGGCTGGATCTCGACCGCAAAGATGGCAGAGCCGATGGCGATGGGCAGCGCGATAAGCGTGGAGAGCACCATGACCGCAAACGAGGTGACGATCAGGGGCAGGGCACCGGTATAGGGCAGGCCGTTTTCGGCCGTGTTGGCCAGGTCCCACTTGGTACCGGTAAAAAACTCGACGACCGAGACGCCGTCCTTGAGAAAAGCCGAGAGACCCTTTTGGGCGACCATAAAGATGAGCGCGGCAACGACAAGCGTCACGAGCGCTACGCACGCACCCGTGACGCCCAGGCCCACGTTCTCAAGCTCGCGCTTTGGCAGCTGTTTTGCCATTGCAAACCTTTCCGGGGCGATTGCTTATTTAGCAGAGACCTTACCGCTGGCGTCCTTGACGACCTTCATGGCAGAGACGGGGATAAAGCCCTGCTCCTCGACGAGTTTGCCCTGGACGTCGTCGGAAAGCATGAACTCCAGGAAGGCCTTGGTGGCCTCGTCGGCGTCCTTCGCGCAGTACATGTGCTCGGTAGCCCAGATCTTGAAGGAGTCGTCGGTGACGTTTGCGCTCTTGGGCTCCACGCCCTCGACCTTGATGGCGTTGAACTTGGAGTCGTCGAAGTGCGAGAAGTCGAGGTAGGAGATGGCATTGTCGGTGCTGCCCATCTGAGTCTGGACGTCGCCGGACTTGTCGAGCTCGGCGTCGCCCTTAAAGTCGACGGCCTCGTCGCCAAAGACGGCGGCCTCGAAGGTGGCGCGGGTGCCGGAGCCTGCCTTGCGGTTGAGGACGACGATCTTGGCGTCGTCGCCGCCGACCTCCTTCCAGTTGGTGATCTGGCCGGAGAAGATGCCCTTGAGCTGCTCGAGGGACAGGTCATCGACTTTGACGTTCTTGGAGACGACAGGGCCCATGCCCACGACGGCGACCTCGTGATCGACGAGGTTCTTGACCTGATCGGCCTCGAGCTTGGTCTCGGCGAAGACGTCGGAGTTACCGATAGTAACGGTGCCGGCGGCAACAGCGGTCAGGCCCTTGCCCGAACCGTTGCCCGAACCGGAGACGGAGACGTCGGGATTGGCATCCATAAACTTCTCGGCAGCAGCCTCGACGAGAGCCTGGAACGAGGAGGCGCCGTCGTAGGTCACCTCGCCGGAGACGGACTCGGCAGCAGCGGCGCTGCCCTCAGCAGCGGTGTTGGCGGCGTTGGAGCCGCCGCAACCAACGAGACCGAGACCGACGATGCTGGCAAGACCACCAGCGAGGCCGAGGAACTGACGACGAGAATAAGCCTGATCGAGCATGATCTTCCTTTCATACATGCGACTCGCGGGCACCCTGCCCGCTTTGCTGTTTGGAAAGATACGGTCTCGATCGGGCGACGACCGCCTTATCTGCGGTTTCTTACGGACATTTGATAGACCCTTACCGCAAGCTCTGCCCAGCCTTTACAAACGGATAACAAACCCGCCACCAAGCATGACCCGCCTTTTACACCAATAAAAACAAAGTTGCGGTGAAATAGTTCCTGCTTGGCCATCAAATGGCCCATTCTAGGAACTATTCCACCGCAACTTAAAAAGCCCGGACGAAAGGGGTGCTAAGTTGTTAAAACGCCGCAGCCTTAAAGCTCAAGCTCGTTCAAACGTAAGATCGCCACGATATAAATCTTGAGCGCCTGCTTGAGCTGTTCCTCGTTGGCGCACTCATTGGGGCCGTGCATCTGGCCGCCCCATGCGGGCAGCTCCAGGCCGGTCTCCTCGGGGCCAAACGAGACGGCGCGGGCAAAGTTGCGCGCGTACGTGCCGCCGCCCATGGCAAAGGGCTCAGCATGCTTGCCCGTAAACTCGTTATAGGTATCAATAAGCGCCTTCACGGCCGGATCGTCGGCAGAGACCGAGAACGGCACCTTCGCACGACCCACACGGCACGTCACGCCAAAACGGCCCACGAGCGGATCGAGCTGCTCGCGGATGGTATCGGCACTCGTGCTGTCGGGGAAGCGCACGTCGATGACCTGCTCAATATGGCCATCCGCCACGCGGATGACGCCAGCGTTGCAGGTAAGCGGGCCAAACGCCGGACTCGTCGCATCGATACCCAGGCCGCGACCATAGGCGTCCGCATGCACAAAGGCCAGGAACTTGACGAACTCGTGCTCGGCAGGCGTCAGCAGGCGCTCGTCGCGTGCACCAAACGCGTCCTCGGCCTCGCGCAGATACGCCACGATCAGCCCGACGGCGTTGATCGTTCCCTCTGGCATCGAGGCATGACCGCCAATGCCGTGGGCGAAAATCTGCGCATGCCCGTTATCAAGCGCCGTGATCTCCAGGCGGTCGGCGTTCTCGACCGGTGCCGGCAGCTCATCGGCGTCAATCGCAAGCTCGCAGATAGACTGCGACGGAATGGCGTTGCTCGCCTCGGCACCGCTCCAGGACACAATACGGCCGCCGTCGATCTTGGAGCTCACAAATGTCGCCCCAAACTGGCCCTTCTCGGCATTGCAGACCGGGAACTCGGCATCGGGCGTAAACAGAAAGTCGGGGTCTGCGTGGTTCTCCAGATAATGGTGAACGTCGGACATGCCCACTTCCTCATCGCAGCCCAGCAGCGCGCGGAAGGTATAGCGCGGCACAATGCCGTGTTTGAGCAGATAAGCGCCAGCGTAGAGCGACAGCACCGCCGGGCCCTTGTCGTCGATCACGCCGCGGCCGAGCAGCCAGCCCTCGCGACGCTCCATCGCAAATGGGTCGGTATTCCAGCCGGGGCCGGCAGGCACCACGTCCACATGGCAGATAGTCGCGAGCTGCTTATCGCCGCGACCCGGAATATCGGCGATGCCCACAAAGCCCTCGTCATCGCTCGTCTGGTAGCCGAGCTTTTGCGCAATGCCGAGCGCGCAATCGAGCGCATCACGAACCGGGCGGCCAAACGGCGCACCGGGCTCCGCATCGGCAGCAACGGCCACAGACGGATAGCTCACCAGCTGCTCGATATCGGCGACGACATCTTCCCAGACCTCGTCGACATATTCGGCAACGCTCTGCTCCACCTGATTCATGGACGACCTCCTTACCAATGAGCGGCGAGCGCGCTCGCCCCTCACATTACGTCATTAGATAGCGAAAAGTTTAGCAAGCTCGGCCACCGAGTGCACCACCGCGGCGGCACCCGCCGCCTCGTGCTCGCCCGGCGCCGCCGCGCCCGAATAGATGCCGATGCACGGCACGCCCATTGCGTGCGCGCCCTCCACATCGTTAAAGCGATCGCCGATCATCACGGCATCGTCGGCCGTCGCGCCGAGCGCCGCCAGGGCATCGCGGACCGAATCGGCCTTGGTCTCGCGTCCCTGCGGCGGATTCATGCCAATCACCGCCTCAAACTGAGAGAGCCCGAGCTCACGCACCATGTCGATGCACTTGGCCTCCATGCGCGACGTCGCCACGGCCATACGTTTGCCTTGGGCGACCAACCCATCCAGCAGCTCGGGGACCCCATTGAACACGGGATACTCCTCCGGTCCCAGTTCATCAAAAAAGGCGCGGTACTCATCGGCCACCACAAGCGACTCCTCGCGGGAAAAGCCGTAAAAGTCGTGAAAGCTCTTCCACAGGGGCGGCCCGATCATGCGGCGCAGATCACCCATCTGCGTCTCCGAAAACCCGCGCGCAGCCAGCGTCTTGCGCGTCGAGGTCATCACTGCCCGACCCGTATCGGCCACCGTGCCGTCAAAATCGAACAGCACAACCGGCCGCTCGCAAAGTTGCAATGCCGCCATCGGCACCCTTCTTCCCCAGTTGATGATTTCCACACCACCGCTTCAAACTGTTGACTATTCAACAATTGAACCTAGCAATGTAGAGCAACTCCACTATACTTGTCGCACTTTGCTTTCAGAAGGCGGCGCTGCCGCGCCCCAACGAAAGGTGCAATTATGTCTTTTGCCATCATAACCGACTCCACGTCGGACATCTCCCCCGCCCGTGCCCAAGAGCTCGGCATTTACGTGATTCCGCTGCATGTGATTATCGAGGGCGAGGACCTGCTCGACCAGGTGCAGATTACCGCCGAGGAATACGTCGCCCGCATGGCCGGCTCCGAGCAGCTGCCGCACACCTCGCAGCCGAGCGCCGGCGAGTTCAAGGCGCTGTTTGACCGCGTACGCGCCGATGGCCACGACAGCGCGATCTTTATCTCGCTGTGCAGCGAGTGGTCCGCCTGCTATTCCAACGCATGCCTGGTCGCCGAGACCCACGAGCTCGACGTGCGCTGCATCGATTCGCGCACCGGCTCGGGCGCCGAGGGCCTGCTGGTGGAGTACGCGCTTGCCATGCGCGAGGACGGCCGCAGCTTGGACGAGACCGAGGCGCAGATCCGCGCGACGCTGCCCGACGCCCACCTGCTGCTGATTCCCCGCACGCTCGAGAACCTGGTCAAAAACGGCCGCGCCCCCAAGCTCGCCGGCCAGCTGACGCAGATGCTCAACATTCGCCTGGCCGTTTCGCCGGAGTGGAAATCGGGCGAGATCAAGGCAATCAAAAAGGGCCGCGGCGCCAAGCGCATCGTCGCCAACACCATGGCAGATTGCCTCGCGTTTTTGGACGAGCACTCGGGCTCAAGCGTGCGCGTGCTCACGACTGGCGCCGCCGAGGAGCAGGAACTTGTCAACGAGGCGCTCGCGGGCCAGGACTACGTAGACGCCGGCACTGGCCCCATCGGCTGCACCATCGCCACCCACGTAGGCGTCGATGCCATCGCCATCAGCTACTGCCCCCGCTACCAGCCCATCCACTAGGGGCACCTTTACCTCTTGCGGTGGAATAGGGACTGTTTTTGGCTTATTAGCCGCCAATCAATCCCTATTCCACCGCAACTTAGAAATCGGCGATCAGCCCAGCGGACCCTGAAACAGTTCCTGATGAGTGCCCATTCTCACCAGCCTAATCACTGGGTTAGTCTTATGGGGAAGATAAAGAACGACCACATCGACCAAGCCATCGGATAGGTGGAAATCGATGTGGCCGTTGTAGTTTCCGCCCGGGTTTGAGAGCTCGTGGGCGCCATACTCCGCCGGAAGTGACCCATGAGCCACAAGCTCTGCAACCGCCGCTTTAAACTCACTTTTTAGCTGCGGATGCATGCGCATCGTTCGTTTGTAGTCCACCTTAAATTGAGCCTCGACTTTAATCTCGAACATCGCTATTCCTCATCGAGGAATGACATAAGCTCATCAGCGTTATTGAATGACAGGCTATCGTCCGGCAAAATCCCCAGCTCATGAGCCTCGGCGATCACCATGGCGCGCCTCGTCACCTCGTTGGGCACCTCCGCCCTTCCTACAATCTCAAAAGGAATCTTTCGCTGATTTACCAGCTGCCGAACGGCAAGATTGAGATAGGAATTGAGGCTGAGGCCGACCGAATCCAAGAACTCAGTCGCCTGCTCCTTGAGCCCCTCTTCGATTCGAACCGTCGTAGGCTTAACTGTTGCTGTAGACATTTGCGACCTCCTCGCCCTCGTCTTTTACACCAGTATACCCAATATAAATGGCAATCTGATGTTAGATAACATCAGATTGCCATGCGTATTCATGTCGCGTGGGCACGATTGATCTACATCAGCCCGCTGAGCGCAATGTCAACGGCCTCGTTGAGGTCGTCGGTAATGTGTACCAGATCCGGATCGAGCGGGCTAATCATACCGGTGCTCATCACCGGACCGTTGAGCCAGTCGAATAGGCCCTGCCAGTACTCGGTGCCCACCAGCACGAGCGGCATGCGCTTGACCTTGTGCGTCTGCACCAGCGTGAGAACCTCGAACATCTCGTCGAGCGTGCCAAAGCCGCCGGGAAATACGATGGCGCCCGAGCTGTACTTAACGAACATGGTTTTGCGCACAAAGAAGTAGCGGAAGTCCATGCCGAGGTTCACGTATTTATTGAGCCCCTGCTCGTGCGGCAATTCAATGCCTAGGCCAACTGACTTGCCGTTGACACTCGCCGCTCCCCTGTTGGCCGCTTCCATGATGCCGGGGCCGCCACCGGTGATGACCGCCACGCCACGTTGCGCGATCTTGCGCCCGACGGTACGCGCCGCCTTGTAGAGCGGATCGGTCTTGGGCGTGCGGGCGCTACCGAAGATGGTCACCGCAGGTCCAAGCTCGGCAAGCGCGCCAAAACCATCGACAAACTCTGCCTGAATGCGCAGCACGCGCCACGGGTCGGCATGCAGCCAGTCGGTCGAGTCCTCGGGCGCCAGCAGGTTGGCGTAGGTGTTGTCCTTAGGAATCATGGGGCCGCGCATGACCACGGGGCCGCGGCGGTACGTCTCGTCGTAGACAGGCTCGCCCTCGACGTTCTCATTCTTAATCATGGGTACTCCTATCGAGAAAAAGAAAAACGGGCGGGGTCGACGCTGTGCGCCAAACACCCGCCCGAACATCAACTATTCGGTATGGTACCCACGATGCATCAAGTGCTTGCAAGCTATCGGTCATCGGTCGCGCAAGCGGTGTTAGCAAACGTGATGACCGGCCGGCGCTCGCCCCTTGCCGTTGCCCGCGCCCTGCAAGCGCCCGTGCTGCTCTTAGTAATCCACCGCCGCAGGGCTGTTCATCCAATCGCTCACGAATGCGCCGTAGCGGCCCTCGATAATGGCCTGGCGGGCCCGCTGCATAAGGTTGAGCAGGTAGTAGATGTTGTGCATCGAAAGCAGAATGCCGCCGAGCATCTCCTTCTGCGTGACCATGTGACGGATGAGCGCACGGCTGTAACCGCCCGTGCACACCGGGCAGGTGCAGGTGGGATCGATGGGACCGTCGTCGTGCGCAAAGCGAGCGTTGCGGAAGTTGAGGCGACCCTCGCTGGAGAATGCCGTGCCCATACGGCCGGTGCGCGTCGGCAGCACGCAGTCAAACATGTCGATGCCCACGCCAACGCCGCGCACGAGCGTGGTCGGGTTGCCGACACCCATCAGGTAGCGCGGCTTATGCTTGGGCATGTACTCGCTCACGAGCGGCGCCAGGGTCTCGAACATGGTCTCGTGATCCTCGCCCACCGAATAGCCACCGATACCATAGCCCGGGAAGTCGCCGCACTCCTCCAGATGGCGCAGCGAACGCAGGCGCAGATCCAGGTGCATGCCGCCCTGAACGATGCCAAAGAGCGCCTGGTCATCGCGGGTATGCGCCTTATAGCAGCGCTCGGCCCACATGCTCGACAGCTCAACGGCGCGCTCAACGTAGGCGCGCGTGGCGGGATAGCCCGGGCACTGGTCGAGCTGCATGCAGATATCGGAGCCGAGTTTCATGGCGATTTCCATGTTGTCCTCGGGCGTCCAAAACACGTGGCGGCCGTCGTAATCGTTGACGATAAAGCGCACGCCCTCATCGGTGAGCTTGACGGCATCGTTGTGGCTGAAGACCTGGAAACCGCCCGAGTCGGTGAGGATGGGGCCGTGCCAGTTCATGAACTTGTGCAGGCCGCCCAGCTCGGCGATGGTATCCTCGCCAGGACGCATGGACAGATGATAGGTATTGGCGAGCACGATCTGGGCGCCGAGCTTCTTGACAGTCTCGGTAGGAATGCCCTTGACGTTTGCCTTGGTGCCCACGGGCATAAAGATCGGCGTCTCGATGTCGCCGTGCGGGGTGTGCAGTACGCCGGCGCGCGCGTGCGTCGTCGGATCCTCGGCAATCAGGTCGAATTTAAAAAGGTTCTGGTCCATAAACTGGAACTCCTTGGTTGCGGTTCATACGCAAACCATTATACGGGCAACCCGCAAGAAGCACCGACTCGACAGAAACTAGTGCATTAGGATCAGGTTCCCGCGCTAGTCGTTGAGTAGTCGTTGGGGACAGTCTTAAACGACTAGACGTTGGGGACAGTCTTCAGCGCCATCTTGCAAATGAGCGCCCCAATCTGCCGGCACTCAGGGACTGTCCCCAAGTGCCGGCAAGAGTGTCCCTTTCGACTAGTCATTTAAGAACGTCCCCAACGACTACATCCAACAGTCAAGGTAACGCCGATGCTCTGACAACATCAGCGAGCGGTCACCAGAGCGAACAAATTGGCATGAAAAGAGGACGGCATAGACCTTCTGGTCATGCCGCCCTCTTTGAATGACAAGTTGTCGCTCTGGTGACCGCGCAGCGTCGGCCCGTTACGCGGTTTGGTAAAACCGCGTAACTCCTACGGACGCTGGCCCATGCCACCCTCGAGGGTGACGGTCTCGCCGTTCATGTACTTAAAGTCGGGACCGCAGAGCTGAACGACCACGCGGCCGATTTCCTTCTCGACGTCGCCGTAGTGACCCGCCGGTGGCATGTGGACGTTGGCCTTGAACGCCTCGGGATAAGCATCCTGGAAGTTCTCGAGCGCAGCGGTCCAAGCAAGCGGGCAAACGATATTGACGTTGATGCCGTCCTTGCCCCACTCGTTGGCGGCAACGCGAGTCAAACCGCGGATGCCCTCCTTGGCAGCGGCATAGCTGCACTGGCCGTAGTTGCCAAACAGGCCGGCGCCCGAGGCAAAGTTGACCACGGAGCCCTTGGTCTCCTTCAGGTGCGGGTAGGCCTTCTGCATGTACAGGTAGGTGGCATACAGGCCAGAGTAAATGGCCAGGTTAAACTGATCCATGGTGTGATCGGCAATGGTCACGCCCGAGGCGCTGGCCTGAGCATTGTTGACGACGGCGTCGATGCGGCCGAACTCCTCAATAGCCTTGTCGATGACGTTCTGGACGACAGCCTCGTTGTCCTGACCAGCCGAAACATCGGCCTGAACAGGCAAAACCTTGACACCGTACTCGGCCTCGAGGGATTCCTTGGCGGCCTCGAGCTTGGCAACGTTGCGGCCGGTAATGACGAGGTTTGCGCCCTCCTTGGCAAAAGCGATATCGATACCGTAGCCGATGGAGCCAGCGGAGCCGTCCTTGAGCGTGGCCTTGCCGCCGCCGGTGACGATCACGGTCTTACCAGTGAAAAGTCCCATATAAAGTCCTTTCAAATCGCGACGGGCGCACCCGCCGACTGCGCGCATCCAAATAAACGCGACAAAAGCTGAAATGCAACTTTAACGGGTTCAAGTGAAAAGAAAAGGCCTCGGCAGGCGAACGGCATAACGTCTTTCGGCGAAGGGATTGTCAAGTACAAACTGGATAAAGTGGCCGAGTTTTTGCTATCGACGCGAGCCATCGAACACGTTTTGAAACTTTGCTGCAGCGCGCGGGATGTCGGCGCGAGACTTTATCATAGGGTGACAAACAACGATGAGGAGCACATGCCTATGACAGACGAGCTGGACCCCCAGACTCAACAGCATATTGATGATTCCGCAGACGTCACCGCAGATGCTGACGCTGTGACCTGCGATGATATTGACCTCGACGACCCCATCTTGGACGAAAGCGCTACGGCGGAAACCCCCGGCGCCGAAGATGCAGGCGAGCAAAATGACGATGCGCCCGCTCAGGACGACGCCCCTGTACAGGATGCTGCTCCGCAAGCTGCGGGCCCTATCGAGGTTTCTTCGGAAGAAGAGCTCGACGCCGTCATGGACTCCATGATGGATGCCGTCAAAGCGATGAAAGACGCCGTGGCCGACGCTGACGTTGACGCCGAGGAAGAGGAGGCCGCCGAGGCGGCCTCGACCTTTGTACCCGGCGAGACTCCGGTTGCCGACCAGGGCAGCACCATGCCCTCGTTTCTGCAGCTCGAGCATCCCACGATTGGCGCCGATGCGGTCGACCCGCACGCAGCAGGCTTTTCTGTGATCGAAGGCGGTACCGGCAATATCGCCGTGCCGCAGACTGCCGATGCGGACGCTGCCGACACCGCTCGCCCGACCGCCCCGCACTCCTCCGCCGCGAGCCGCGATCTGGGGACCGCTGTCTCGAACACTGCGAACGCCGTGGGCACCTTTATCGCCCAGGGTGCCTCGGCCATGCGCGAGATGAACGCCGCGAAAAAGGCACTTGCCGATGCCCGCGCCCACCTGGCCGAACTTGAGCAGCGCATTGCCGATCAGGCCGAGGAACTCGAGACGCGCCAGGATATCGCAGGCCGCTACGACCAGATCGTCGCCGACCAGCGCCAGGCGATTGCCACGGCCCAAAAGACTGCAGCGGCCGCCGAGATTGATCGTGATGCCCACGCCTCCAAAGCGACAGAGCTCAAGGGTCAGCTCGAACAAATGAAGACAGAGGATGACGCGACTGAGCTCCGTCTGAAGGCCGCGCTCGACGCCGTGGAGGCCCGCGAGGCGAGCTCACGCGAGACCGGCAACCGCCTCGTTCGACGTCTTGAGGATTCCAAGCGCATCCGCGACAAGGTGAAGGCAGAGCGAGACGCCGGCATTGCCGCCGCACAACAAACCGTCGACGCCACGCGCGCCCAGCTCGAGACGCTGCGTCATGAGTATGCCGAGCTGCAACGCAATCCCTCGGCAAATCCCGCCAACTATACGGTGCGCACCAGCGAGCTCTCGATGCAGATTTCCGACACGGCAGATGCCCTGCGTAAAGCCGAAGAAGATGTCCCGCGCATCACCGCCGACCTTGAGCACTCGCTTGCCGCAGCCGAGCAGGCCGTCGAGCAGGCTCAAGCCCCTATCGCCGACACAAAACGCGCGCACCAAGCCGTGACGACTGAAGCCGATGCCGCGCGCGACGAGTTGCAGACGGCGAAGACTGCCGCCGCGACTCGTCAGCGCGAACTGCGCGAGAAGATCGCCGCGGAGGACAAGGCACGCCGCGAGCAGGAACAGACCATCGCCAACGCCCAAGCAGATGCTGCACATGCACAGTCGATCATCGAACAGGCGACCGAAGTGCACGACCACCCAGAGATCACTGAGTCGCTTGCAGGATCCTTGGCCCGAGACAAAGCCGAACACGCCGAGACCGAGCGAGAAGTCGCCCAGCTCGAGGCCACCGAGGACGCGGTGCGCGAACGTACCCGCGACTCACGCATCAAATTCACCGGCGCCATCGTCTGCATCGTCGCCGTGATTCTAGCGATCATCCTGGTCTGGCTCTTCGCGAGCAAGTAAACCAGTTGCCAAAAAACGTTCAACGCAGTTGCGGTGAGATAGTTCCTGTTTAGTCCTCAATAAGGCCAATTCAAGAACTATCTCACCGCAACCTATTTAGATCGACGCAAGGCAACCTATCCCTCTTGCACCAATCTCTTGACATAAGGACTGTCCCCAAGTGCCGACACAAAAGGAACGTCCCCAAGTGCCAACAAAGGCGACGCCGATGCCTTGGCAAAGTCAGCGAAAACCCGCCAGAGCGAGCAAGGTGCCTTGAAACGAGGCGGCATTGACCTTCTGGTCATGCCGCCGAAGTTGAAAGGCAGATTGCCGCTCTGGCGGGTTTGCAGCGTCGAGCAGTTACGCGGTTCGTAGAACCGCGTAACTAACAAATGAGCATCGCATCGCCAAAGCTGAAGAAACGGTAGCGCTCCTCGATGGCGACGGCGTAGACATCCATGATCTGGTCGCGGGTGGCAAGTGCGCTCACGAGCATCATGAGCGTGGAGCGCGGCACGTGGAAGTTCGTGATCAGCGCGTCGACCACGTGATAGGTCGAGCCGGGCATGAGGTAGAGCTGCGTCGTCGCGTTCTCGCGCACCACGATGTCGCCGCGGCCGAGCGTGTCGGCCCCATCCTCGCGGCCCTCAAAATAGCGCGCCGTCACGGCCGGATCAGACACCGGTGCCTCAGCGTCAAAGGCGCTCTCGAGCGAGCGTACTGCGGTGGTGCCGACGGCGATCACGCGGTGCCCCTCGGCCTTCGCCTTATGCACGGCGTCGACAACCTCCTGTGACACGTGGTAGCGCTCGGTGTGCATGACGTGCTGCGTGGGGTCGTCCTCCTCCACCAGACGGAAGGTATCAATACCCACCTCGAGCTCGACGGCGGCAAACTTCGCGCCCTTGGCCTCGATAGCGGCCATGAGCTCGGGGGTAAAGTGCAGACCCGCCGTAGGAGCGGCAGCCGAGTGCTCCTCCTTCATGGCGTAGACGGTCTGGTACTTCTCGGGATCACCCTCGTAATCGGTAATGTAGGGCGGCAGCGGCACGTGACCGGCAGCATGAATGGCCTCGTCGAGCGTGCGCGGCTCGCCGGCGGCATTGCAGCCGGCCGGCTCAAAGCGCACCAGGCGGCCACCGCGGCTATCGGTGACAAAGTCGACGACCTCGGCCGTCAGCACCACGGGCGCGCCCTCGGGTGCATGGGCGCCGCCGGCGCGATACTCAATCTGAGCACCGGGCTTCAGACGCTTGCCCGGCTTGACCAGGCACTCCCAAACGTGACCCAGCGGGTCAACATCTTCGCGGCGCTTGAGCAGCAGCGTCTCGACCACGCCGCCCGAGCCCGCCTTGCGACCGATCAGACGGGCCGGCATCACGCGCGTCTGGTTGATGACGAGCACGTCGCCCGGCTCGATATAGTCGATGATGTCGCGGAAGATGCGGTGCTCAACGGTACCGCCGTGCTCCAGCGGCATCCCCGCCTGGGAGCCTTTGCGATCCACCACCAGCAGGCGGCAGGAGTCACGCGGCTCGGCAGGAGCTTGGGCAATCAGTTCCTCAGGAAGGTTGTAGTCAAAATCATCGGTACGCATAGACACGTCGGATTCTCCTTATATAGTTAAAGTCCGCTCTACATCCTAGCAGGCTGCCAGCCCAAAAGAACTACTTTTTGGCGGCTTTGCGCTCGTCGCGGATGCGGGCGCGGTCCATGGCCGCCTCGACAGCCGAAAATCGGCAGCCGCAGTAATTCTGTCGATACATGCCCAGCTCGCGCGAACGACGCATGGCCTCGGGATAATACGGGCGAAAATCGCGAATCACCGGGGTGAGACCGCGGGCGGCAGCCAGACGCTCCAAAACATCATTGCAGGTATCGAACAGCTGATACGGCGAGACGGCGAGCGTCGTGCCCACAAACTCAAACCCGCGCTCCTGGGCCACGCGGCACGCCTCGGCCAAGCGCAGGGCATAGCACGCGCGACAGCGACGGGGTCGATCGGCGCCCAGCTGGGCCACGCCGGCCTCCCAGCGCTCGCGGTCCTCCCCCGCCTCGATGAGCTCGATGTCGCCATCGGCACACCACCGGCGTAGCTCGTCCAGGCGCCGCTGCCATTCATCGTGCGGCTGAATATTGGGGTTGGTCCAGCAAATCGTGGGTTCAAACCCCTCTTCGCGCAGCAAGCGAACCGGCTCCAGCGAGCACGGCGCGCAGCAAGCATGCAGCAGCAACGGCTTCATCAACATCTCCTCCCCCGCAATGATTTTTTAATCCCCGTCCCGGAAAAATCATCCCAAAAAGACTACCTTGCGAAAAAGCGCACGCCAAAGGACGTGTCCTCGCAGGCGGCAATGCGGCGGTCGCGCAGGATCGTCCGCACGTAATACCAGTCGCCCGTGCATCCCGAAAGGTGCAAACCAGCCGCCAGGTAGCACAGCAGCGGATACCCCGAAAACGCAAATCCCAGGGCAAACGCCGCCGTCACAACAACCGTCGGCGCCAGGCAAATGGCCATGTACCGCCGACGCGAATACACGACGCCCTCGGCGCAGGCATAGATCATCGCCGTCTCACGATTCGCGCCAAAGGTCACATGCGCGCCCGCAGGCGCCAGCAGCTTAAAAAACACCGCATGCACCAGCTCGTGCACGGCAAACGACGCCATTGAGACCGCAGCCAAGCCGACTATCCAGCCCACGACAGCCATCCAGCCGCCCGCGTCAGCCGCATCCAAGTCTGCAGGCCCGCCCAGCAGCATAAACACCGGCACCAGGCACACGGCAAACACGCCGACTACGACCATCCCCCACACAAAGCAGGCGTGCAGAAAATCCTCGTCCTCAAACACATGTATGTTGGAAATCTCATTCATAGCATCTTAGGATAGCGCCCCTGCCACGCACCCGCCCGCATGTGCGATAATGTCGAACGATATGCACGAATTGACCACCGCGCCGCCGAACCCCGTGCCCGGCCGCGCTCTTACCTATATGCGAAGGAGTCCCATGGCATCCAAATACTCCATGAACGACCGTCCCAGCTGGCCGCGCCGCGCCATCGTTACCGCCGGCGAGCCCTACGGCAACAAGGGTCTGCACTTTGGCCACGTCGGCGGCGTCTTTGTCCCGGCCGACTTCTTCGCCCGCTTCCTGCGCGACCGCCTGGGCCGCGAAAACGTCATCTTCACCTCGGGCACCGACTGCTACGGTTCGCCCATCATGGAGAGCTACCGCAAGCTCAAGGAGAACGAGGGCTACGACAAGTCCATCGGCGAGTATGTCGAGTCCAATCACTCCCGCCAGGCCGCGACCCTCAACAACTACAAAATCAGCTGCGACATCTACGGCGGCTCGGGCCTTGAGCCGGCGGCCCAGATCCACAACGAGGTGACTGCCGAGATTATCGAGCGCCTGCACGAGCAGGGCACCATCTCCAAGCGCTCCACGCTGCAGTTCTACGATGCCAAGGCCGGCACGTTCCTCAACGGCCGCCAGGTCATCGGCCGCTGCCCCATCCAGGGCTGCAAGTCCGAGAAGGCTTATGCCGACGAGTGCGATCTGGGCCACCAGTTTGAGCCCGAGGAGCTCATCGCGCCCAAGAGCCAGCTCACCGGCGAGGTGCCCGAGCTGCGCCCGGTCGACAATCTCTACTTTGACCTGCCGGCCTACCTCGACTTTATGAAGACCTACACCGCCAAGCTCGCCCAGAACCCGCAGGTTCGCTCCGTGGTCTCCAAGACCATGGAGGAGTGGCTGCTGCCGGCTCAGCTCTACATCCAGAACAAGTTCCGCGAGGCCTTCGATGCCGTCGAGGACCAGCTCCCCGAGCACACCGTGCTGGAGCCCGAGGGCAACAAGAGCAGCTTTACCGTCACCTTCCCCAGCTGGAAGGAGCGCGACGACGCCCACGCGGTGCTCGCCAACGGTGGCGTGCGCTTCCGCAGCGGCAAGGCACTCGTGCCCTTCCGCATCACCGGCAACATCGACTGGGGCGTTCCGGTGCCCGAGGTCGATGGCGTCTCCGACGTCACCTGCTGGTGCTGGCCCGAGAGCCTGTGGGCGCCCATCAGCTATACGCGTACCGTGCTCGCGCGCGATGCCAAGGCCGCCGGCGTGACCGAGGGCGTCGCCGCCCAGGATGCCGCCCTCATGGGCGAGCCCGCCGCCGACTCCACGCAGGTGCCCGCACCCACCTACCAGCACAGCTCGCTCGACTGGCGCGACTGGTGGTGCTCTGACGACGCTCAGATTTACCAGTTCATCGGTCAGGACAACATCTATTTCTACTGCATCGCGCAGACCGCCATGTGGGAGGCCCTGGGCTGGGACCTCACGCAGAGCACCGTCAGCGCCTGCTACCACCTGCTCTACATGGGCAAAAAGGCCAGCTCGTCCTCGCAGACGCCTCCCCCGCCGGCAGACGACCTGCTCAACCACTACACCTGCGAGCAGATGCGCGCGCACTGGCTGTCGCTCGGCCTATCCGAAAAGCCGGTGAGCTTTAGCCCCAAAGCATACGACACGCGTGTGACTGGCAAGGACAAGGACGGCAACGAGGTGCGCGCCTGCGACGACAAGCGCGTCATCGATCCTGCCCTTAAGGAGAGCGCCCTTTTGACCGGCGTGTTCAACCGCTTGGCCCGCAGCTGCTTCTACGGCGTCGCCGTCAAGGAGGGCGACGAGAGCCCCTACCGCAACGGCTGCATCCCCGCCGGCGCAGCTTCTGACACCGTAGTCGAGGCCGCCGAGCAGGCAGCCCTCGCCTTTGAGCAGGCCATGTACAAGTTCGAGACGCACCGCGCGCTCGCCGTGTGCGACGACTACCTGCGCGCCGCCAACAAGCGCTGGAGCGACGCCTCCAAGGCCGCCAACAAGCTTGAGGGCGAGCCAGCCAATGCCGCGATGACGCAGGCTCTCGTCGACGCCTTTACCGAGCTGCGCGTGGCGACCGTCCTGATGCACGGCATCGTCCCGGCCGGCTGCGAGCTCATCTGCAAGTACTTCGACGTTGACCCGGTCGCCTTCTTTAGCTGGGATAACATCTTCGCCTCCACGGATGAGTTTGTGGAGAGCCTGGGCGAGAAGCCCGGCGAGCACCGCGTAAAGCCGCTACCCCCGCGCTTCGACTTCTTCAGCAAGCACGAGAGCCAGTACTAAAGCACGCCAGCAGCAACGCGCCCGGGAATGATTATTCTGGGACGGGGATTAAAAAAATCATTCCCGGGCGCCACAGTACAGTCTTTTTGTGACGGGGGTCATGGAATGATTTTTTAATCCCCGTCCCAGAATAATCATTTCGGTGGAAGGAAAGACGGATGTCCAAGCCGCGTCGTCGTAAGCAGAAAAAGCAGGTCAAGGCCGAGCTCAAGCTTAGGCAGTTTGCTGCTACCGAGCTTTCCGACCAGCTTGCCGCCCAACACTCCGCCGCCGACCTGCCACGCTTTATGGTCGACACGGTCGCCGGCGCCTATGCGCCCGCCGATGCCGAGCTCATGATCGAGGGCTTCGGCGCCGCGGCCACACGCCCGGTCACACTGCGCGCCAACACGCTCAGGGCGACCGCCGAGGACATCGCTGCGGCGCTCGATGCCGCCGGCATCGCCCACAACCCCGTCGCCTGGTACCCAGACGCCTTTATCCTGCCCGAGGCCCAGGTTTCCGATCTGTGGGACCTCGACATCTACCGCGACGGCAAGATCTACCTGCAGAGCTTGTCGTCCATGATGCCGCCGCTGGTCCTGGGCGCACAGGCAGGCGAGGACATCCTGGACATGTGCGCAGCCCCTGGCGGCAAGACGACGCAGATCGCCGCCCTCACGCAGGGGCAGGCGCACCTTACCGCCTGCGAGATGAGCATTCCCCGCGCCGAGAAGCTCGAAGCCAACCTCCACCGCCAAGGCGCAAAAAACGTGCCCGTCATGCGCACCGACGCACGCGAGCTCGACGAGTTCTTCCGCTTTGACCGCATCCTGCTCGACGCTCCCTGCACCGGCACGGGCACCGTCATCAGCGGCAACGAGAAAAGCCTGCGCGGCCTGACCGAGCAGCTGCTGAGTAAGTGTGCCCGCTCGCAGCGAGCACTTCTGGACCGCGCCATGGGAACCCTTAAACCGGGCGGCACGCTCGTCTATTCGACTTGTTCGATCTTGCCGCAGGAAAACGAGGACGCCCTGCAAGAGGCCCTCGACAAGCACATGGATTGCGAGCTTATCCCCCTCGACGGCACGCCGAGCGAAAGTGAAACGCGCCGTGCTCAGGAAGTTGGCGAAGAGCCACGCATCGAGTGCAACGCCCTCACCGAGGCCATCGCCGCCAGCCACGTCTCGTCCGTCGCCAACGGTATGCCCGGCACGCTGACCATTCCGCCCAGCCGCGACTTTGAGGGCTTCTACATTGCCCTGATCCGAAAACGCAGCTAGCGCACGGATCCAAAACTCAACAAGCTATCTCTGTGCGCGTTTGCCCTGCTGGTCGCGATGCTGTTTAAGCATCGCGCGCTCCTTGCGTTCGGCCCTTTTGCCTTTAATGGCCGTAACCACAAAATAGATGACCGCGGCGGCAACGATTGCGCCCACACACAGGCCAATCGAGCCCAACATTGCTGTCAATTCCATACCGCGTCACCTCTCTTTTAAACGGGACTTTCAAGATAGCACCTCGATCCCCGCCACCACAGCTCCTTCACGTTCGCCGCCCTTCGGTCTAACGGGGGACGCGGCGGGGAAAAATCAACTCGTCAAACGATTTAGCAAGCACAACGCTGCCGGCACCCTGCCGGCCGTCATCACATAGAATCGAGCCTCCATGGATACCCTCAACGATCTAAACGAGCGCGTCGACGCCTTCGTCGGCACCAGCTCCTTCGACACGCCTGCCGCGGCAAACGACCAAGCTCCCATCGATGTGCCCGCCGAAGTTCACGAAGACATCGTCGCCTCGGTCGATTTCTCCGAGGTCGAGCTCGCAGACGAGTTCACCGAGCCCCAGGTAGCCGTCACGCCCAACGGCCTGCTCCCTATGGAGCCCCTGCCCATCGACGGACGTCTGCGCAAGGCGGCCCTTCGCATGCCCGACGAGATCGAGGAGGCCAGCGGCTTCACGCTCTTCGGCCGCCGCATCAAGTCGCTCATTTACACCACCGATGTCGCGGTCATCCGCAACTCCAACGCCGATGCCGTCTTTGCCGTTTACCCCTTCACGCCGCAGCCGGCCATTACGCAGGCACTGTTGACCGTCGCCGAGTGCCCGGTCTTTGTAGGCGTGGGCGGCGGAACTACGACCGGTAAGCGCTCCGTGCAGATGGCAGCCGTCTCCGAGATGCAGGGCGCGGCGGGCTGCGTGGTCAACTCCCCCGCTACTGCCGAGATGGTCGAGCACATCACCAACATCGCCGACATCCCCGTCATCGCTACGGTCGTTCGCTGCGACGACGATGCCCACGCCAAGGTGCGCGCTGGAGCCAAGATTCTCAACATCGCCGCCGGCAAGAACACGCCCCAGGTCCTACGCGAGCTGCGCAAGCACTATCCCAACCTGCCGCTCATCGCGCCGGGCGGCAAGACGCCAGAGAGCATCCGTGAAACCATCGCCGCCGGCGCCAACGCCATCATCTGGACGCCGCCTTCGGCCCAGCAGCTACAGACCGACATGATGCAGCGTTATCGCAAGATGAAGGAAGACGCCACACCTGTCATCTCGCACGACGATGTGCCCATTATCGACCAGGTCTCCGCCGCCGAGGTCAGCCAGGTCGAGAACATGAATCCCGACGTGCCGATTCCCGACGAAGTCATCGAGCGCGTCGCTTCGATCCACGAGCGCGTCGAGGAGCATCGCGCCAACCGCGGCCTCAAGCCGTCACTGCACGGCTTCTTCTTCCGCGGAAAGAAACGCTAGCCCCAACAGCAAGGCCCGCCCCACAATGAACTGCCTCCCATTTCTTGGACATGAGAAATGGGAGGCTTTCTTTATGCGCGT
>UQOQ01000029.1:0-22498 GCA_900542715.1 uncultured Collinsella sp. | reverse complement strand
ACGCGCATAAAGAAAGCCTCCCATTTCTCATGTCCAAGAAATGGGAGGCAGTTCAACTTCGTGCGGCGGGGGCTTTTTGTGCCGCGCCGATGCCCCGATATGGGCAAAACCAAGGCATGCTGCCCGCTGCGGATAGGTGGTGCACTTCCCAGCGTGCATTTTTGGGAGTATTCAGCAAGCTCTGAAAAATGCATAACGTTGTGAATGGGTCGTAGTGGCCCGCGGCGCCCATCGACAGCACTTGTGGGCGGGCTATCGATGGGCGGAGATGGCTGTCGCCGCGTTTTTGGTTTGCGCCGGCCTGCAACACTGCTGCAACCACATCGTTATGTCGTTTGTGATGGGGCCGTTGGGGCCCACGGTGCTGAATACTCCGTTTTTTGCACGGTCCAAGGTGGGGTACCCTAGGATGAGAGAAATTGATACCTCATATTTATGCATATATCGATATTTCTATGCAAGATTTGGATTGTAAACCGTGCGCGTGCATAAAACCGGTGTGGGGACGTCTGGAGTCGGCTCGGCTCCTGGGGCATTGCACGTGCAGAACGGTTAAAATCGGGACTCGGTCTTAGTTTTACTTGGAAGGATGCATATGGCTTCTAATGTTGATGCTTCTCTAGAGGAGACGCTCTCCTATATTACTGACCAGTTGAAGGCGCTTACCTCGATTGCTTCGCCTACGGGCTATACCCGTGCGGCGACTGATTATCTGATGGAGACCCTGCGCGATATGGGGTTTGGGCCCGAGCGTTCCAATAAGGGCAACGTGTTGGTTGAGCTTGGTGGCGAGGGTGGGCCGCTCGTACTGGCGAGCCATGTCGATACCCTGGGCGCCATGGTGCGTTCCATCAAGGACAATGGTCGCTTGCGTCCCACGACGCTCGGCGGGCATCAGTGGTCTACGGCCGATGGCGAGAACTGCACCGTTTACACGCGCGATGGCAAAGTCTTTACGGGTGTGGTCCTCAATACCGAGCCTTCGGCGCATGTGGCCGATGAGCCGGTCAAGACCATCGAGAAGAACATGGAAATCCTGCTCGACGAGAACGTTGACAGCAAGGACGATGTGCTCGAGCTGGGTATTCAGACGGGCGACATCATCGCTATGGATCCGCGTACCACGGTGACGGAGAGCGGCTACATCAAGAGCCGCTTCCTGGATGACAAGCTGTCGGCGTCGATTCTGCTGGGTCTGGCCCGTTCCGTTGCTGACGGCGAGGTGTCGCTTTCGCGCAAGGTGTCGCTGCTCTTTACCGTGTACGAGGAGGTCGGCCACGGCGGTGCCTTTGTGCCGGCCGACACGCGTGAGATGATCAGCGTGGACATGGGCTGCGTGGGTGACGACCTGGGCTGCACCGAGCGCATGGTTTCGATTTGCGCCAAGGATTCGGGCGGTCCGTACAACTACGACCTGGTAACCACGCTGTCCAACATCGCGCGCGAGCTGGAGCTCGATTACGCCATCGATGTGTACCCGCACTACGGCTCCGACGTCGAGGCCACGCTCTCGGCCGGCTACGACATTCGCCATGGTCTGATCGGCCCCGGCGTGTACGCGAGCCACAACTACGAGCGCAGCCACATCGACGGTGTGCGCAACACTTTCGAGCTGGTTCGCGCCTACGTCCAGCGCTAACGATGCAGCGGCCTCGGCTGACACGGCAGTACCGACCGAGGCTGTCCTCTCTAACTTGCGGTGAAATAGGGACTGTTTGGCGGTTTTAAACGCTTAAACAGTCCCTATTTCACCGCAACTTATGAAGGGGATGGGGCTATTTGATGGCGCCGGTCACGGTGCCGCCGCCCAGGACGATGTCGCCGCGATAGACTACAACGGCTTGGCCGGGGGCGATGGCGCGCTGCGGCTCGTCAAAGGTCAGCAACATTTGCCCGTCTTCGCCGCACGTAAGGATCGCTGCCTGGTCTTTCTGTCGGTAGCGGTACTTGGCGCCCACGCGGATGCCGCCGGCATCCAGCTCGGCCTCCATGCGGTCGGCAGGGGCGCTCCAGATCCAGTCGTTGGCCGTGAGCGCCGTGGCCGTCAGGTCCTCGGCCTCGCCCAGATGCACGGTGTTGTTAGCGGCGTCGACGCCCGTCACATACACAGGATGCGCCATCGCGACGCCCAGGCCTTTGCGCTGGCCGATGGTGTAGCGCAGCGCGCCGTTGTGGCGCCCGACCACGCTGCCGTCGCGCCACACAATGTCGCCCGGTGCAGCGGGATGTCCGCAGCGGCGCTCGATATAGCCCGCGTAGTTACCGTCTGGAATAAAGCAGATGTCCTCGCTTTCGGCCTTCTGGGCGTTGGTAAAGCCCTGCTCGGCGGCTATGCGGCGCACGTCGCGCTCTTTGTCTAGGCCTGCCAGCGGAAAGATCGTGTGCGCCAGGCGCTCCTGCGTGAGCGAATACAAAAAGTAGCTTTGGTCCTTTTTAGGGTCCTCGCCGCGATGCAGCTGCCAGGTGCCGTCTGCCGCCTGGCTTGTTTTGGCGTAATGGCCCGTGGCGATGTAGTCGCAGCCCATGTCCAGCGCTGCATCGAGCAGCGCGCCAAACTTAATGTGGCGGTTGCAGATAATGCACGGATTGGGCGTCAGCCCCTCCTGGTAGGCGTTCATAAAACGCTCGACAACGTTGCGGTCGAAGGTTTGCTGCAAGTCGAGCACGTGATGGGGTATCCCCAGGCGCTCGGCGACGGCCTTTGCATCGGCGATGTCGTGGTCGACCTTACTCATGCCCGTGGCGGGATCGGGCGCGGGGCAGGTGAGGCGCATGGTGGCACCGACACATTCGTAACCCTGACTTTTGAGCAGATACGCGGTCACGCTGGAATCGACGCCGCCGCTCATGGCGACGAGCACGCGCTTGTTGTGCATGAGGAGGTTCTCCTTGGTGGCATGTGGCCAAAAAAGAAAAGCGGCGCGGGAGGCTGGTTCCGCGCCGCAGACATTGTAGCAAGTTCGGGCGTCCTGTGGGACACCCTGTTGGGATGAGCTCAGGCTGCCAGAAGAGAGGGGGGCCGGCGTGCCTTGGACTCGTTCTAGGAACGAGAGCTCTAGTCCTGGAAGAGTGCCGTGGACAGGTAGCGCTCGCCGGTGTCGGCGAGCAGCGCCACGATGGTCTTGCCCTCGTTCTCGGGGCGCTTGGCCAGCTGCAGTGCGGCCCACACGGCGGCGCCGGACGAAATGCCCACGAGCACGCCCTCCTTGTGGCCCACGGCGCGGCCGGTGGCAAAGGCGTCGTCGTTCTCGACGGGGATGATCTCGTCATAGACCTGGGTGTCGAGGACGTCGGGCACAAAGCCGGCGCCGATACCCTGGATCTTGTGCGGGCCGGCCTGGCCCTTGGAGAGCACCGGGGAGGTGGCGGGCTCGACGGCGACGACCTGAATCTCGGGGTTCTGTTCCTTGAGGAACTCGCCCACACCGGTCACGGTGCCACCGGTGCCGACGCCGGCGACGAAGATGTCGACCTTGCCGTCGGTGTCATCCCAGATCTCGGGGCCGGTCGTGGCCTTGTGGATGGCGGGGTTGGCGGGGTTTACAAACTGGCCGGCGATAATGCTGTTGGGCGTCTCCTTCTGCAGTTCCTCGGCCTTGGCGATGGCGCCCTTCATGCCCTTGGAGCCGTCGGTGAGCACGAGCTGTGCGCCGTATGCCTGCATAAGTTTGCGGCGCTCGACGGACATGGTCTCGGGCATGGTGATGATCACCTTGTAGCCGCGAGCCGCCGCCACCGAGGCGATGCCGACGCCGGTGTTGCCGCTCGTGGGCTCGATGATGGTGTAGTCGCCGCCGCGCACGAGCTTGCCGGCCTTCTCGGCCTCGTCGATCATGTTCTTGGCGACGCGGTCTTTGACGGAGCCGGCGGGGTTGAAGTATTCCAGCTTGACGAGCACGCGGGCCTTGAGGTCCTCATCGGCCTCAAAGTGAGTGAGCTCCAGAAGCGGAGTGTGGCCGATAAGCTGATCGATGGATGTGTACACATTGCTCATGGTGAACCTCCAAAGTGTTCAAATGGCTGGATACCGTGTGGTTTTACGGTGTATGTGGCAGCGAAACCCACAAACCTTATGGGTTGTTCGTTTTACTGTTGGCAAGCATAGTAGACAGTAAAGCCTAGTAACGCAATAGGAAATAGAAGATTATTACGAGTCGATTAACCAGCTTGACGGGAATAGGTATTTTCAAAACCAATTTTTCGGCTAGAATTTCTACGAATTCAAAGACCGAAAGGCAGCTATATATATGTTGGTTTCCACAAAGGGCAGATATGCCCTGCGCGTTATGGTCGACCTGGCCGAGCACCAGGCGGCGGGCCGCATTCCCCTCAAAGAGATCGCCGCGCGTCAGGGGATTTCGGAGAAGTATCTGGAGAACATTTTGGCCACGCTCGTGCGCGCCAATATGCTCTCGGGCATGCGCGGCAAGGGCGGTGGTTACGTGCTCACGCGCCCGCCCGAGCAGTACACGGTGGGCGAGATTCTGCGCCTGACCGAGGGTAGTCTGGCACCAGTCGCATGCCTGGACGGCGACTGCAAGGGCTGTTCGCGTTCGGACGAGTGTCCCACACTCGATGTGTGGAAGAACCTGGACAAGCTCATCAACGACTACCTCGACGGTGTGACGCTCGATCAACTTGTCGCTCCCAATGAAGGCTACGACTACGTCATCTAACCCACACCTGCCATGTGGGGACAGGGTGGAAATGGCAGATTTTCTCGCCCTTTGAGACTTGGCAAATAAGAAGGCCGCCCATTTTTGCGATGGGCGGCCTTCGTTTTGGGCTGTTGAGACGGGCGCGGCCGGAATGGCCGTTTTAGCCCTCGGCGATGCTGTCGAGAATGCTGCGCATGATGGATACCAGGATGCTGCCCATAAACGCCGATCCAAAGCTGGCGATGGAGATACCCGCGCCCAGCAGATTGACCGACAGGTAGCTGGCCAGCTCGAGCATAAAGCTGTTGACCACAAGCTGAAAAATACCAAGCGTGATAATAGTGAGTGGCAGCGAGATGACCGTCAGGAACGGCTTAACGAGCGAGTCGACGATGTTGAGGAACAGTCCCACGAAGGCAAAGCAGACCCAGGCGTCGGTCATGCCGAAGGGCTGAATGCCGGGGACGAGAAACGTTGCGATCGCGATGGCGATTGAGGTCAAAAGCCAGTTGAGCATAAAGCGCATGGTGTGAATCCTTTCTTGCGCATGGCGTGGTGAGGGAGCGTGAGAGGCACATGCCTTTGCAACTCGGACAGATGCTCGGGCACGGCTCTGTTTGGCCGCCCATTGTCTCAAATATTCGTGGAGCTTACGTGCGCATTCGGTTTCAAAACGGCGTTCGTCCTGAAAAACGCGCCGCTGGCAGAGAGTCTTGTCGCTTTAGTTTGGTGGTGTGCTACACTGCTACGGGCAAAAGCCACAGGCGTTGCCCTATTGCATAGAACGGGCGAACGATGCCCGATGTCAGTATCAACTTCGATGCCTTATGGCGGGTTTGGCGGTGATCGATGAATATCGAGAACATGTTTGACAAGCCTGATGTCAAGCAGCTGGTCCACGCATTTAGTCTTTTGGATGACGAGAAGGATATCCAGGCGTTTTTGACCGATATCTGCACGCCGCGCGAGATCTGCGATCTTTCGCAACGTCTGCAGGTTGCGCGTTATCTGGATGAGGGCGAGCCTTATGTTGAGGTTCAGGCCCGCACCGGCGCTTCGTCCACTACGGTGAGCCGCGTGTCCAAGGCACTCAACGGCGAGTACGGCGGCTATCGCAAGATCCTCATCAAGCTGGAGGATGGCGAGTAGGCCAGCGGTAAAAACGAATTGCGCAGAACCGTCCCTTCGGGGGCGGTTTTTTGATCCTTTGGGGACGGAGGAAAACGGATCACTGGGTTAGACTGACCTCCTCGGTGATCCATTTTCCTCCGTCTCCAAGGGGTCAAATCTGTTGGCGTGGGGCAAATCTGTCCGCGCGGGCGGGTAGGATGAAAGCATTGAATATTGCGAACGGTTTGAGTGGAGGACCATGCCTGTTCGAATCTATACCACCAACGCCGGCGCGGATTTGAGCGATGCCGAGGCGGCGCTGCTTGCCGACCTTATTGCCCGCCACGGGCGTGCCGTGCTGCTGGCGCCAACGTTTGCCGAGCTCGACCTGTGCCGTCATGATGCGGCGGAAGCCGGCGTTTCGCTGGGTATTGACTACAAGACGCCTACATCGTGGCTTCGCTCGCTTTGGGAGCTTTTGGGCGACGGGCGCGGTTTCGTCGACAACCTGCAGCGCCAGATGCTGTTTTCGGACATGGTAGCGCGTCTCGACGACGCCGACCTGCAGCCGCTTTCGCGCAGCCAGGGCACGGTGCGTATGCTCGCGCGTATGGCTCGCGATGTGCTGCCGGGTGTGGCAGGGACAGGTGCCGAGCGTTGCTGCGACAACGTTTGCAAGCCCAAGCCCAAAAGCGACGCCGAGGCTCGCGTGTTTGAACTTTTGTGCGCCTATGCGCGCGGTTTGGACCGTCGAGATATGGTCGAGCCCTGCGAGGCGGCTGACATTATGGCCGGCGCTTTGGCCGACAACCTGCCGGGGTGCGCCCGCGCCGTTTGCGTGCGCGGCGTCGCGTCATTTACGTATAGCCTGCTCGAGCTGCTGTCCGCCGTGGCAAACAACGGGGGAGAGGTTGTCGTGCTGCTTGCCCGCGAGCAAGCGGCGATGCGCGAGGAGCTTGCCGCGGCATTTGATGTCCGCGGTGTGCTGTTTGAGATCGCGCCGCTGGGGGAGGGCGCCGCCGCGCCCCAGACTGCCTCCAAGTCCGCTGCTCAGCCTGCCTTTATTGAGGTCGCCGGCCCCCATGCCCGTGCCCATGCTTATGCGGACGTCATCGATAAGTTGGTGAAAGCGCACAAGGAGTCCAAGGACGATAAAGCTGCTGCAACACCCGCCGACCCCGTACGCGTGCTCGTTGTTTCTGCCCGGGCACCCCAGCTGTTCGGCGAGCTTGCCGCTCGTTTGGCGGCGCGCCACGTTGCTGCCGAGACGGCCGAGTTCACGGCGTTTTCCCAATCCATTGCGGGCAGGCAGTTCACGGCGCTCGCCAACCTGATCGAGCGTATGAAGGCCGCCGACGAAGGGGCAGCTTCTAAGACTGAGTGGTGGCCCGCTCCGGAGCTTACCGACTGGATTTACAGCCCGCTTTCGGGTGCCGACGCCGCCAGCGCGCGCACGTTCGACAAGAATATGCGACTGTCGCGCAGCAAGACCACTGCGGGCGTCAAGAGCCTGCTGCAGAGCGTGCAGGGCCAGGTGAGGGGCGCGCGTAAAGCGGCGAGCGACGAGAACTGGTTTAAGAACGTGCCGTGCGTGATCTCGGACGTGTTCCAGGCGCTGTGGCGCGACAAACCCGTGACGGCGCTCAAGGCCATGCTTGCCGTTGCCGAGGCACTGCCCGATCGCGCACTTGGCGGTCTCGACGGTCAGGCCCGTCGCCAGGCGGAGGTGGCCCTGCTGCGCCACGTCATCGACATCCTTATGAATGGCGCCCGTGCGCTCGACGTGTCGCAGGCCGCGACCGTGCCCGTGCTCGATGACATTCGCACCAAGGTGGACAAGCGTAGCGCCGCCTACGATTACGAGACCTACGAGGTTGACCGTGCGCCACGCGCCCAGGTTCGCTTTGCTTCGCTTGCCGATGCGGCGGCCCTGCGCCCCGGCAGCTACGATGCCGTGCTGTTTGCCGACGTCGACCTGGACAGTTATCCGCTCTCACACGAAGAGGGGCCGCTGGCCACGCTGACGGCGAGCCTCGATCGCGAGGGTGTGACGCTTGAGCCTGCCGCCTTGTTGCGCGTGCGCTTTGGCCGCGCGATGCAGGCCGCGCGCGGTCCGGTTGCGCTTGCCCGCGTGACGCACGATCGCCAGGCGCGCGAGTGCTACCCGGCTGCCGTGTGGACCGAGTTGCGGGCGCATGCCGAGGCCGCTAACGATGCTAAGGCCGCTGACGCCGACAAGGCCGCTGACGACGCTAAGGCCGTTGGCGCCGACAAGGCGAAGTGTGTGGGTGAGGGCGATATCGTAAGGGACTTCGATCCCGCGGCAGGCGAAGGTCTTAGGCGCGAGCGCGTGACCTGCGAAGCTCCTCAGCATCTGAGCGATGAAGCCATTCCGTATTTGGTCCTGCGTCGTCGCGATGGCGAGGGCGAGGATGCGCCGCTGGTGCCGCGCCTGACGTCTGCCTCGCAGATCGAGGCCTATTCGACCTGCCCGCTATGCTGGTTCGTCTCGTACCGCGTGAAGCCCCAGTCGATCGACGCTGGCTTTGGCAATATGGAGAAGGGCAACTTTGTCCACGACGTGCTGGAACACTTGCATGCCCGTCTGCCCCAGGAGGGCATGGAGCGCGTGACACCCATGAATCTGCCACGCGCGAAGGAGCTGCTGCGCGAGGTCTTTGACGAGACCTTGGCCGAGCATGCGGGCAAGCGCGGTACCGAGGGCCCGCTCGTGCCGCTCTCCCCGGTGGAGGAGCGCCAGGTGGCCGAGATTTTGCCGCAGCTGGAGGGCGTTCTTGCCTACGAGTCCGAGGCGCTCGCGCCCTTCGCGCCGCGCTATCTGGAGTTTGCGTTCAACGAGCTCCAGGTCGAGTATGCCGGCTGGCCGCTCGGCGGGCGCATCGACCGCGTGGATGTGGATGCCGAGAATCGCGCCGTGGTAATCGACTACAAGCATCGCACGGGCGTTGAGGAGTTTAAACTCGCCGACCCCACGGTGCGCGACGAGGAATCGGGCGAGGCCGCCATCGACGACCCGCGGTGGCTGCCGCCCCATACCCAGACGCTTATCTATGCGCAGGCTATGCGCCGGGCGCTGGATCTGGATGCCCGTGCGGCGCTCTATTTTTCGACCAAGGGCGGCAAACCGGCGCTGCGCGGCGCCGCGAGTGCCGAGCTGCTCGAGGAGGAGCGTGGTGACGGCCGCATCCCGGGGCTTAAGAAGGGCTTTCCCGGCGAGGGTGGCAGCATGGACTTCGACGCCCTGCTCGATCGCGTGGAGGCCGGCATCGCCGAGCGCCTGCACGAACTCGAGGCAGGCGACGTTGCCGCCGTCGACCCGACGTCGGCTCAGGCCGCGCATGCGCGCTGCTCGTATAACCACGAAGGAACGTTTGTAAGGAGGGACGTGTAGACCATGGATCTTTCGACTTTGATGCCGCAACAGCTGCAGATCGTCAAAACGCTCGACCGTCCGCTGTTTGTCTCGGCGGGTGCCGGTTCGGGCAAGACCTTTACCCTCACGCGCCGCATCGTCTACGCGCTCTCGCCCGAATCCGGTCCGTTCGTTGAGCATCTGGACCAGGTGCTCGCCATTACCTTTACCAAAGACGCCGCGGCCGAGATCCGTGACCGTGTGCGCCGCGCGCTCATCGACGAGGGCATGGACGAGGAAGCCCTGACCGTCGACGATGCGTGGATCTCGACCATTCACGGCATGTGCTCGCGTATCCTGCGCGCACATGCGTTGGAGCTGGGCATCGATCCCGAGTTCACGGTGCTCACCGATACCGACGAGCTTATGGACCAGGCTGTTGAGCATGTGCTGGCCCGCGCGACGGCGCCCGATGCCGCCCCCGAGCTCGCCGCTTCGCTTAAGGCCCTCTACGCTTGGTATCCCATGGCGGGCGAGGGTGGGCCGTTTGGCGCCGGTACCACCATTAAAGGACTGGTGCGCGACCTGCTGGAGCTATCGAGCCAGCTGCCGGGCGGCATGGACGATGTGTGCGTGGCGCGCGGCCAGGCTGACACCTCGGCGCTTGCCGACGCCTATCGCGCGGCGTTGGGTGCGAGCAAGGCCGCGACCGAAAAGGCACAGGTGGCACTCGACGCCATCGACGCGTTTGAGGCGAGCGGCAAAACCATGGAGGATGCGGCGCGACTCATGATGTCGTGCAGCATGCCTCGGGCGAGCAAGGCGTTTTCTAAGGAGCAGGTGGAGCTACTCAAGGCCGAGGCTGCCGATGCGTTTATCAATATCGTGCTGGCCTGCGGTGGTCCCGCACTCGATGCGCTGGTGGGCCTGGCCCGTTCCGTGGAGGCTGAGTATCGCGCGCTGAAGGCCGGCCAGTCCGCGCTCGATAACAACGACCTACTGCGTATGGCGTACGAGGCGCTGCGCGACTACCCGGCTATTCGAGCGGCCTATGAGGGCCGCTTTAAGATGGTCATGATCGACGAGTTCCAGGATACCGACCAGATGCAGGTCGACCTGATCCGTTACCTGACCGGCGCGGGTGAGCGTGCACTGTGTACCGTGGGCGATGCACAGCAGTCGATCTACCGCTTCCGTGGTGCCGAGGTCGAGGTGTTCCGTCGCCAGGAGCGCAAGGTGGGTTCGACGACGGCGTCCGAGACGGTCGCCACGTCCGATGCCCCCGCCGGCGAGCTTGTCAAGCTTGTACGCAACTTCCGCAGCCACGACGAGGTGCTGCGCTATGTGGCGCGCGTCTTTGACGGCGACACCGGTGGTTTGATGCAGGGGTTCTTGGATCTTGAACCGAGCGACGAACGCGAGGACAAGCTCAAGGCAAAGGCTTCGCGCCGCCAGGCGGTCTTCGTTGCCGGTGGCAGCACGCAGGAGCGAACGCAGGCGAAAGCTCGTGCGATTGCCGAGCGGTTCCAAGCGCTCGTCAAAGCGGGGCAGCCCCAGGGCAGCATGGTCCTGCTGCTGGGCCGCATGACCAACGCCGATGTCTATGCGCAGGCCTTCCGCGACCAAGGGCTCGACTGCGTGATCGCAGGCGGCTCGGTCTTTGCCCAGGCAGCCGAGGTGCAGACGGTGCGTGCCCTGGTCTGCGCACTCGCCAATCCGGCCGATACGGCGCAGGGCCTTATGCCGCTGCTCGCCTCGCCGATGTTTGCGCTCGGCGCCCAGGAGTTCCTGGCGCTGGCGACCAAGCTGGACGACCAGACGGGGGAGACCTCGCGCCGCAACATCGATGCGGGTATCATGAGCGATTTCGATGTGCCGGGTTTGCAAGACTTGCCGCTCGTGACGCGCGCCCGCGAGGTGCTGCGCTACGCGCTTCGCCGTGTGGGGCGCGATTCGTTCGCCGCCATCGCGCGCGATACTGTCAACGCCTCCGGCTGGTTTGTGCGTCTGGCACAGCGTGGTCCCGAGGGCAGGGCCATTGCCGCCAACGTGCTTAAGGCGCTCGATGCCGTGGCCGAGGCGGAGGCCGAGTTCGGTAACTCGCCGCGTTCCATTGCGCTTGCCTTCGACCGCTTCTTGGCGGGCAAGGAGGCCCCAGGCGCCCTCAACGAGGAGGGCGACGGCGCGGTGCGCATCATGACCGTGCATGCGTCCAAGGGCCTGGAGTATCCGGTCGTTGCAGTTGCCGAGTGCTTTGGCGTGCGCAAGTCGTCCGGTGCGGCGCAGATGGGTCGCGTCGACGGCGGGGCGCAGGTCGTGGCGCTGCCGGCACGCTTCGACGGCGTTAAACTCGCGGACGGTACGTTCGTGAAGGGCGATGACGTCAAAAAGCAGTTTGAGCATGCGTTTAAGGGTAAGGGCACGTCGCTATGGTTGCCGCCGGAGCTCATGGAGGATGTCTGCGCGACGGGTTCTCCCGCCGAGGCGTTTGCCCGCCTGCGCAACGCCGACCTGCAGCTTTCGCTCGAGGAGCGGGCGCGTCTGCTCTATGTCGCCATGACGCGAGCGCGCGAGTTGGTCATTTTGGCGATGGACGCCGGCGTGAGCCGCGGCAAGGTGACGGCGCCGACCTTCGATGTCGAGACGGATCTGACCTACGACGTGCTGCGCCGCATCCTGCCGACCGACAGTCTGGACATGCCGCAGCTCGATAGCGACCGTTTGGTGTTCGACAACTCCCAGCCGGGCGACTACGAGCTCATCTCGCTGTCGGACTTTACGTTTGGCGAGCAGGCGTTTGAGGCTAACGCTTCGCTGGATGCCGAGGGCAGGCTTGTTCGCGGCGATGTCGATGTCGCTGATAATGCTTCGCGCTCAACTGTGCCCGGTCCTGCCGACCCCAAGGCCGATTCATTTGAGCTTGTGTATCCCCAGGCAGCGGGCGTGCGCATGGGCATCTGTCCGTATCCGATGCGTGACTCGTATAGCTACTCGTCAATCGCCGCGGCGCTGCATGCCGAGGCCGAGGACCGTGCCGCCGAGACGCGCGTGCCCATGGACGAGGCTGGCGATGATGCGGAGTCGGATGGCTCGGAGATGACGGATGCAGACGTGGCCGCCGTTGAGCCTGCCGGCAACCCCATGGCGCTGGGCTCGGCGTTCCATGCCGCCTGCCAGTGGCTGATCGAGATGGGTGCCGATGAGCTGCCCGCTGAGCGTGCCGATGCGCTAGCGCGTCTGTGGCGCCTGACGCCGGAGCAGCGCGAACGCTTCGACGTCGCCCTGGACCGCTGGCTCAAGTCGGCTGTTCGTGCCGACCTGCTCGCGTGGCCGTGCGTTCGTGCCGAGGTACCATTCTTCTCGCTGGGTTGCGAAGACGAGGACATTGCCCGCTACGGTGCATATGCCGAGGGCGCCATCGATGCACTGGCCACCGACCCGGCCGATCCGTCGCGCGCGCTGGTCATCGACTACAAGACGGGTGGCACGCCGGACGAGACGCCGGAGGAGCTGCAGGAGAAACACGCCTTGCAGGCGCGCGTTTACGCCGACGTTCTGCACAAGGCGGGCTTTGAGGCCGTGACCGTCAAGTTCGTTCGCGTGGAGCAGGCGAATCCAACCATCTTCGTCGAACCCGCCGAGCCTCAGGTAGTCACCTACAACCTCTAGCTCAACCGGAGCTGCCCACGCCCCATCCCCCAATAACTTGCGGTGGAATACGGACTGTTTTGGCCAAAAAAGCCGCCAAACAGTCCGCATTTCACCGCAACTGCAAGAGGAGCCGTGTGGGTTTGGCTAGGTTCGGGTGCCGTCCGCGCCGTGCGGTAAAATCGTTCAGTCAGAACACGAACCCGCATCGGAGCTCATCACATGGCATTCGTCCATCTGCACAACCACACTGTCTTTTCCATGCTCGACGGCGCAACCCGTATCCAGGATATGGTCAACCGTGCCGTTGAGCTGGGCATGCCCGCCGTGGCCATTACCGACCACGGCTACATGTATGGCGTGCCCGACCTGGCGCTGGCCTGCGACGCCGTCAACCACAACACGCCCGAGTACAAAACCTGGAGCCACGACAAGGCCTTCTTGGAAAAGGACCGTCGTGACGAGCTGGTGGAGCCCGATCCCGAGGAAAACCCGCGCGAGCATGCCCAGTATGTGAAGGACATGGCCATGTGGGACGAGAAGGGCAATATCGACGAGCTCAAGCCGCCCCTGGTCATCAAACCCATCTTTGGCTGCGAGGTCTACTTTACGCCGGACGAGACCCTTGCCCGCGACCACAAGCCCGAGCTCTACCACATGATCCTTCTGGCCAAGGACCAGGAGGGCTATGTCAACCTGATGCAGACGGTTTCCGAGGCCGCCGTGCAGGGCTTTTACTACAAGCCGCGCGTGACGCTCGACAACCTGCGCCGCCACGCCAAGGGCATGATCTGCACGAGCGCCTGCATCGCGGGCATCATCCCCAAATACATCGACCGCGGCGACATGGAAGGCGCCATCAAGTGGGCCGAAACCTTCCGCGACACCTTCGATCCCGGCGACTTCTATATCGAGATTCAGGAACACGGCATTACCACCGATAATGGCCTGACCGACGAGCAGATGGACCGTACGCTCATCGACATCGCCAAACAGGTGGGCGTCAAGGTCATCGCTACCAACGACTTTCACTACCTGCGCCGCGAGGACGCGCCCGTGCAGGACGTCATCATGTGCATCGGCATGAACGCCAAGGTCGACGACCCCAACCGCATGCGCATGACCGGCTCGGAGTTTTATATGAAGACCGAGGAGGAGATGCGGGCGATGTTCCCGTATTGCCCCGAGGCCTGTGACAACACGCTCGAGATTGCCGACAAGTGCTACGTGGAACTGGACTGGGACTCCATCATCCTGCCGCGCTTCCCGTTGCTCGATCCCGGCGAGACGCACGAGAGCCAGTTCCGCCGCGAGTGCGAGAAGGGCCTGCGCCAGCACTACGGTGACGACTGGGCCACGCGCGAGATCGGCGGCGTCAACATCAAAGAGCGCTTTGAGTACGAATACAAGGTCATCTGCGACAAGGGCTTTGCCGCCTACTTTTTGATCGTCGCCGAGTACGTGCAATGGGCTAAGGACAACGGCATCGGCGTCGGCCCCGGCCGTGGCTCGGCCGCCGGCGCTATCGTCGCCTACGCCATGAACATCACCGCGTTCGATCCGCTCGAGAACGGCCTGATGTTCGAGAGGTTCCTGTCCCCGCAGCGTACCGAGATGCCCGATATCGATATGGACTTCGACGATGAGCGGCGCCTCGAGGTCGTGGAGCACGTTCGCCAGCTCTACGGCCCCGAGAAGGTCACCCACGTCATCACCTACTCGACCATTAAGGCCAAACAGGCCATCAACGATGCCGCGCGCGTTCTGGACTACCCGGTCTACATGGGCCAGCGCCTGTCCAAGATGGTTTCGAGCGACCCCAAGGTCAAGCTCAAACAGGTACTCGAAAAACAACCCGGCAAAGAGGATCTGTTTAACCCCGACTTTGCCGAGGCCTATAAAAAGGACGACGACGCCCGCCGCATCATCGACACGGCGCTCTCGATTGAGGGCCTCACCCGTGGTGAGGGCGTGCACGCGTGCGCCGTTCTGATCTGCCGCGACCCCGTCAACGAGCACGTGCCCACCAAGCTCGACACCAAGGGCGGCGTCGAGATTACCCAGTACGAGGGCCATACCGTTGCCGACATGGGCCTGCTCAAGATGGACTTCCTGGGCCTGCGTACGCTGACGGTTATCTCCAAGGCCAAGGCAAACATCAAGAAGAACTTCGGCATCGACATCAAAGAGGAAGAGATTCCCTTTGACGATCCCGAGATCTTTAAGCTCATGGGCTCCGGCCACACTGCCGGCGTCTTCCAGGTCGAGTCCGCCGGCATGACGGCCACGATCAAGAACATGAAGCCCACCGAGTACAAGCACGTCGTGGCATTGATCGCCCTGTACCGCCCGGGCCCGCTGGGCGCCGGCATGGTCTCGTCCTACATCAACCGTATGAACGGCAAGGAGCCGGCCGTCTCCTACGACGACCGCCTGGACGACATCCTGGGCGAAACCTACGGCACCATGGTCTACCAGGAGCAGGTTATGCTCATCTCCGTCGAGATGTGCGGCTTCTCCAAGGGCGAATCGGACTCGCGTATCCGTAAGCCCGTGGCTAAGAAAAAGATCAAGCTGCTCACGTCGACGGTGCTGCACTGGGAGGATGGCTCGGACGAGACCACCTACGACCACTGGATGAACGGCGCTATCAAGAACAACTACACGCGCGAGGTCGCCCAGAAGATTTGGGACGATGTTCTCGAGTTCGCGTCCTACGCCTTCAACAAGTCGCACTCCGCTGGCTACGCCATCCTGGTTATGCAGACGGCGTGGCTTAAGGCGCACTATCCGCACGAGTACATGGCGGCCGTCCTGACGTCCTACACGGGCAAGACCGACAAGATCGTGCACTACGTCTCGGCGTGCCGTCACGACGGCATTCCCGTGCTGTCGCCAGATGTCAACGAGTCCGGTACCGAGTTCACGGCTACCAAGGAGGGCGTGCGCTTTGGTCTGGCCGGCATCCGCGGCGTGGGCACCGGCGTGGCACAGGCGATTATTGCCGAGCGCGAGGCGGGCGGCCCGTTTAAGACGCTGCACGACTTTGTCGAGCGCGTGGACTCGAGCCAGGCCAACCGTCGCGTGATCGAATCGCTCATCAAGGCAGGCGCCTTCGACTCCACGGGGTATCCGCGTCGCCAGATGATGCACTTTGTGGACAAGAACAACCCCGAGAACATCATCGATGCCGCGGTGAAGCGCCAGAAGGATCGCGCGAGCGGCCAGACGTCGTTCTTCGATATGTTTGGCGACGTTGAGGGCTCGGGCTTTGAGGTGAGCGTGCCCGATCCGGATGGCCAGGAATGGGACCGCCACCTTAAGTTGAGTCAGGAGAAGGAGGTTCTGGGCATCTATGTCTCGGACCACCCGCTGCGCCCGTTTGAGTATGCACTAGCCAAGGCGCGTGACTTCTCGTTCTCGCAGATCGACACCGGCTACGAAGTTCAGAATCCTACGGGCGGCACCATCAACCAGGAAATTCCCGAGGGCAAGGCGCTGTGGTGGGCCGGCATGGTCTCGAGCGTGTCCAAGCGCGTGACCAAAAACGGTGACCCCATGGGCATCGTGCAGCTCGAGGACATGGAAGGCGAGGCCACCGTCGTCGTGTTCCCCAAGACCTACAAGGAGGCCGAGGGGTACCTGTACGGCGAGGTCGATCCCGAGACCGGCGCGCAGCTGTCCGATGCCTTTGTGCGCATTAAGGGCAAGCTCGAGCGCTCGGACCGCGGCGACCAGATCATCGCGCAGGAGATCGTGCCGCTCGAGCTCAACGAGGAGAACAACAAGCCCAAGGTGTTTGAGGTCATGGTGCCCAACAGCCGCTTTAGCCAGGGCAATATGGCGCGCCTGGCCACGGTGCTCACCGCTAACCCGGGCGGCGACCGCGTGGAGATCTTTATCGAGCAGGTGGACGGGCGCGTGCTGCGTGCCGAGGTACCTGCCAAGGTCAACGCGCGTTCGATTCCGCTGCTGGCCGAGGCCAAGGCCATTGTGGGTAACCAGGGCCGCGTGACGGTGATCTAAGCTACCCCGGGTGAGATTGGAGGAAGTGATGGCGCAGGGGACGTTTGTGCAGGCGCTTCGCAAAGAGGCGGCGTTGAGCGGCACCTTTATGAAGGGCCGCTCGCTCATGCTCAACGGCGCCGTGCTGTCGATTGAGGACAGCGGCTCGCGCTTCTCCAAAAACGTGACGGTTGAGGGCTCGGTGCGCGGCTCGCGCGGCGACCTGTACAAGACGCACGTGGCGCTCGATATGGACGAGCACGAGGTTATCGACTACGACTGCGACTGCCCCGCCGCATACCGCTATCCCGGTATGTGCAAGCACGCCATCGCCACAGCGCTGGCGTACCTGGACACCAGCGGCATTGAGCCTGTTGAGGGGCTGCGCACGCCGGTTCGCACGTTTACGGCGCAGCCGAAACAGCCCGCGCGCGCCGCGTCCGCCGCGCCGGCCGTCAACCCCAACTTTCCCTTCCCGGCGCCCGTCCCCACGAGCCCGAGCCTTGTGGCGGCGCTTTCCGATCTTTCGGACGCGCGCATGGATGAGCTGGCGAGCATGCGCCGCAAACTAGCCGGTGCCGTTGATCCCGACGCCCCCAAAGCGGCGTTGGAGCCCTCGTTGGTGCCGTACTACAATCCGCTGTTCGCTGACCGCTTTAGCTGGGCGCTCGAGTTCCGCATTCGCTGTGGATCGGTCTCCTACGTGGTCAAGGACATCGACGGCATGGCCGATGCCTACGTGCGCGGCGGCACGTTCTCCTATGGCAAGAAGCTCACGTTTGTCCATTCACCTGAGGCCTTTGACGAAACATCGGCAAAGCTGCTCAACCTTGTTGTGACGACAGTTGCCTATCTCGATGACATCACAAGCTCGCGTTCGGCGTCGTACGACTTTGCCCGCAGTGGTTTTGTTGCCGAGCGTCAGTTGCCGCTGTCCGAGCATAGCATCGTATATGTGCTGGACCTGCTGCGCGGCCAGACCATCTCCTTTGAGCCCGCCTGGTCGCGGGGGATGACGACGCATCGCACCTACGACGTGGCGGTTGAGCTGTCTCCGCAAGGGGAGGACGGGGCATCCGCTAAGCGCCCACCGCTGCTTGCCGCCAAAATCGCGCCGGCGGCTGGTGGTAGCTATGACCTGCGCCTGCCCGCCGATATGTACTGCTTTGCGTCGGGCGATGCCGCCTACTTGGTTGACACGCGCCGCGCGCGCCGTACCGACGCTGCATTTGCTCAGCATGCCGCACCTTTTTTGTCGCGCTTGCTGCCGTGCCGCACGCCCGCCCATATTGCCGCCGATCAGGTGGGGGAGTTCTGCCGTATGGCGCTGCCCATTTTGCGCGACTATACCGACCTTACCGCGCCCGCTGCGCTCGATACCGTGGCGCCCGAGCCGAGCTTTGCCATGGCAATCGGCGTCGACGATGGGCTCGTGACCTGCAAGATTACGGTTACCTACGGCGACTGGTCGGCGGATCTCTTTGGCCTGGGCGCTCCGGGCAGCCCCTTCGAAGAGCAGCGCCCCGGTGTGCCACCCCGCGACGAGGTGGCGGAGTTTCGCGTTATGGATACGGCGGCCCTGTACTTCGATTTCTACGAGGGCGGTCTGGCGTTTGAGGAGCGCGATGACGCCCGCTTGTTCTGCCTGCTGACCGAGGGCCTGTCCGCCCTGTCCGAGCTGGGTGAGGTCATGCTTAGCGACCGTCTGCGCCAGATCTCGGTCCGCCCCGCGCCCAAGCTCTCGGTTCGTGCGACCGTTAAGAGCAATCTGCTCGATGTCGAGCTGGGCGCGAGCGGGCTTTCGGCCGCGGACCTTGCCGTCTATCTCGATTCGTACAAGCGCCATCAAACGTTTGCGCGCCTTACGTCCGGCGACATCATTCGCCTGGACGAGGGAGCGCGCGCCGCGTTTGGCCTTGCCGAGGACCTGGGTGTCGATGCCGTCGACCTGCTCGACGGCGTGTCGCTTCCCGCGTCGAGCACCCTGTTCGTCGACAGCATGCTCGCACGCACGCCGGCGCTCGAGGCCGATCGCGACGCTGCGTTCCGCCGTACCGTCGAGCGCCTGGACACGCTCGGCAAGATGGACTTTACGGTGCCGGCATCGCTCAAGGCAACGATGCGCGGCTACCAGGTCGACGGATACCAGTGGCTCGGCTCGCTTGAACACCTGGGCCTTGGCGGCATCTTGGCCGACGACATGGGCCTGGGCAAAACGCTCCAGATGATTGCGCATATTCTGGCGCGCGTGGAGGCGGGGGACACCAAGCCCACGCTCGTGGTATGCCCGGCCTCACTCGTGTACAACTGGACTGCCGAGCTGGAGCGCTTTGCCCCGTCGCTCGATGTGTGCGCCATTGTGGGCGCCAAGGCTCAACGCCGCGTGCAGATCGCCGGCGTGGCCGAGCATAGCGTGGTCGTGACGTCGTATGACCTTATGCGGCGCGATATCGACGAGTACGTCGAGCAGGTTTTTGCCCGCGTGGTGCTCGATGAGGCACAGTACATTAAAAATCCGCTCACGCAGGTGGCGCGCGCCGCCAAGCGCCTGCCTGCCGGCGTGCGCTTTGCCCTGACGGGCACGCCCATCGAAAACCGCCTATCCGAGCTCTGGAGCATCTTCGACTTTTTGATGCCGGGCCTGCTGGGCACGCGTGAATCGTTTGCAAAGCGATTCGAAAGCCCGGTCGAGCATGCCGAGGGCGATAGCGCCGCTCGCCTGCAGGCGCTCGTGTCGCCGTTTGTGCTGCGTCGCGTTAAGGAAGACGTGGTGGCCGACCTGCCCGAAAAGATCGAAGACACGGTGATGGCACAGCTTACCGGCGAGCAACGCAAGCTCTACCTGGCCAACCAGGACCGCATCGCCCAGCAGGTGCAGCACCGCGAGGCTGGGGAGTTTAAGAAGGACAAGCTCAAGGTGCTCGCCGAGCTCACCAAGCTGCGCCAGATCTGCTGCGACCCGCGTCTACACTACGAGGATTACAAGGCGGGGAGCGCCAAGCTCGATACGTGTATGGAGCTCGTGCACGGCGCACTCGACGGCGGGCATCGCATCCTGTTGTTCAGCCAGTTTACGGGTATGCTCGATATCATCGGTAAGCGCTTGGCCAAGGAGGACATCGCCTTCCTTAAGCTCACGGGCGCTTCGTCTAAGGAGAGCCGCGCCAAGATGGTCGCGCAGTTCCAAGCGGGCGAGGTTCCGGTCTTTTTGATTTCGCTCAAGGCGGGCGGCGTGGGCCTTAACCTGACGGCGGCCGACGTGGTCATCCACTACGACCCGTGGTGGAACGTGGCAGCGCAGGACCAGGCGACCGACCGCGCGCACCGTATTGGCCAGCAACATACCGTGACCGTGTACAAGCTCATCGCCAAGGACACGATCGAGGAGCGCATTATGCAGATGCAGGAGTCCAAGCGCGACCTGGTCAACAGCGTGCTCGGCGGCGACGGCATCTCGTCGGCGCTGTTTACCCGCGAAGATGTTCTGGCGCTGCTGGGCGGCGACGGGCGCTAACCCGCTCGGGTGGGGCCGCCAGGGCGGATAGCGCACGCTGCCCCATCGTCCCCGCCCGTTATGTGTTCATTTGCAATGCCGTGGATGGTTTGTCTGCCTTTGGGCATAAGAACCACCAAGAACATTGGCGCGTCAGCAAAGGAGAACATCATGGCGAAATTCTTTAAGGACCCCGACGGTAAGCTCATTGCCGCCCTTGGCAACGACGTTGCAACCCCTGCCGGTTGCACGGAACTGACCGCAAACACTGAGGACGCGGCGCACGAGAAGCATGTGCCTGTTGTCGAGACCGAGCGCGACGGTCACGTGATTCGCGCACGCGTTGGCTCGGTCGAGCACCCCAGCCTGCCCGAGCACTATATTGAGTGGATCGCCCTTGAGGCCGAGGGCCGCTTAGAGGTCCATTACCTTGAGCCCGGCATGAAGCCCGCGACGTTTTTTGCCGGCGGTTCCAAGACCGGTACCGTCTATGCCTACTGCAACCTGCACGGGCTGTGGTCCGCGACGTTCTAGGAGCGCGCCCCCGCTCGGGGTATCATAGCTAGCATATGCACATGCGAGCGCCGACTGCATCATGCGGCCGGCGCTTTTACTACGATTTCGATGGTTTACGACGGAAAGGGCTGAGCCATGAAGCTCGCGCTTGCACAGATCGATATGCGCCTGGGTGATATTGAGGGCATTTGCGGCCGCATCGAGGACCAGGCTCGTCTGGCCCACGAGCGCGGGGCGCGCGTGCTGTGCGTTCCGGCTCCGCTCTTTATGGGCGCCATGCCCGGTGGCCTGGTGGGCGCTGCCGACTTTGAGCACGACATGCTTGCCGGCTTGACTGGTATCGCCGAGCGCATCCAGGAGCTTGACATGATCTGCATCGTGCCCGCGGCGGTTTCGTTTGAGGGTCAGCCGCTGCTCGACTACATGATGCTCAAGGACGGTCATGTGGTGCCGGCGCGTTCGAGCATTGCCCTGCAGCGTGGCGAGAACAACGACACGCGTTGGGCGCCGCCGGTGTTCGACGTGGACGGCGTGCGCATCGCCGTGATTTTTGACTTGGACCGCGAACTCGAGATGTTGCCGACCGGTGTTGACCTCATTGCGTATTTCCAATTCAATGCGTTTGACATGACCGACCGCGAGACTGCCGCCATTGCCGCCGTTCGCAGCGGCGCCTACCGCAAGATCGCATCCAAGCGCAGCGTGTGGTTTGCCTGTATGGCGCCGGTCGGTGCCTATGACGAGTCGGTGTATACCGGCGGTTCGTTTGTGCTCGACGACTGCGGTCGCGTGGTGGCCCAAGCGCCGTGTTTTGAGGAGAGCCTGCTGGTTCAGGAGATTCAGCGCGGCGTGATGCTCGATGCCCTGGAAGATCACGAACTGCCCGAGTTCCGTTCCGAGGAGTGGCTGTGGCAGGCGCTGGTGCTCGCCGTGCGCGACAACGCCCGGGCCCACGGTGCGTCGCGCGCCGTGGTGGCACTCGAGGGCGACTTGCCGTCGTCCCTGCTGGCGGCGCTGGCCGTCGACGCTCTGGGCCCACGTAACGTGATTGGCCTGGTGCTGGGGCGCAACCGCAACTTTACGCCGGCGCAGGAGGAGGCCGAGGCTGCTCGCTGTGCCGCCGTTCGCGCCATTGCCGAGCGCCTGCATATTCGCACGGTTGAGCGCGATGCGCCGGATGCCGCGCGCGTGCTCGACCGCGATGTGTCGGCGGGCGACGCCGAGCGCCTGCGCTCTCGCACGCTGGGCCTCATGCTGGAGGACACGGCGCTCGAGCTGGGTGCGATGGCGTTGAGTCCGCTGTCCAAAACCGAGTACGCGCTGGCGGCGCCGGCGCTTTGCGGCGGCTACCAGGGTGATTACGCGCCCTTTGGCGATGTGTACCTGTCGACGCTTGAGTTTGTGGCGCGCGTGCGCAACCGCACGTCTGCCGTGGTGCCCCAAGAGCTCGTGACGCTCAACGCGGTGGAAGATTGTATGGAGCGAGTGCTGGCGCAGGCGCTCTCGACGCTCGACGGTCCGGTCGATATGCTCGACCGCGCGGCACAGCTGCTCGGCGGGCTCGAGCCGGGTGAGGTCGATGGTGCGCTCGAGTCGCACGTGGACCGCAATCGATCTTTCGACGACATCCCGATGGCCGCTGGCAAGCCTGAGGCCTGCTCGCTGCTGCTGATGCTCGTGCGTCAGGGCGAGGCC
>UQOQ01000028.1:0-27210 GCA_900542715.1 uncultured Collinsella sp. | reverse complement strand
GCGCCGAATGCTCGCCATCGAAATTTATCGGTGGCCCACTTCAGACTGTAATGGGTGCTCACCCGCGAGCAATTCCTCCCGCATGAGATGCGCATCGTCGCTGGCCTGCGTACGCAGGGCGTAAGCGACGAACAGGTCATTGTACGCGTAAAGAGCGAAAACCTCTTTCAATATCCCACGGAGCGCATGGCCGCCAACCGCGCGATCGTGTGCCTTCGCCGCCTCGACGCCATGGTGCCCACGGACGCCGCATGCTCCGTGCGTGGCATCGCCCCCAATATCGCCGTCGAGGCTGCGTCATCCCTAACCAGCCTTATGGCATCCGGCACTCCCACGCAGGCGGACCAGACCATCTTCTACAGCATGATCTGCCGCTACGACATCGTGCGCGAGCTCGTGCTCGTCGAGGTAGGGGAGCGCCTGCAAAACTATGATTATGCCTTTACGGCGGTTGACCTCAACGCCTTTATGACGCGCTTTACCACGGAGTATCCGGACGCCGCCCGCTGGACCGAGTCCACGGTCACGCGCATCAAAGGCTCGCTTCGTCAGACGCTCCGCCATGCCGGCCTTATCGGCGAGGGCATGGGTCCGGAGTCCGAACGCCTTTCCCCGCTCTTCCTCGATCCCGATGTTGAGCAGGCTCTGGTGCAGCTGGGCGAGCAGCCGCTTATCGCGGCCCTTACCGGCAGGGCGGTGATGTAGCGTGGCTCCCGTTTACAGTACCGTCGACCCTGCTATCACCCCGGCGACCGATCTCACCACCAATATCGGCATCCATTCCCGCAAGAGCGTCGTGGCGGCGCATGCCCGCTCCGAGCACGCCTGTCAGGAATTTGAGCGCCGCGCCCAGCTTCTGCGCGAGTGCCTGTGTAGCGAGAACTTTTTGGCCAACAAGGGCATAGGCAATGAGATCGGCTTCCACACCTTTTGCTATGACCCCGCGCTTGAGTTTGAGGCGCGCGCGTTGTTTGACACCCTTGTGCTCGATGCCGAGGCCGGCAAGCTCCCGTGCACGCTCAAGGTCGTAAACCTCTACGACGCTGTGCTGGCGATTCTCGAAAAGCGCCGTGTCCTCAAGGCCATTTCGCGCCAAGAGGAGCGCCGCGGCACCCAGCGTGTGCTTGAGGACGTGGCCAAGTTTTGTTCGCCCGAGAAGATCGCCGCGTTCATCCTCGAGCAAACCGAACCTCATGCACCTGGCGACGTCATTCTTCTGACCGGTGCCGGCGAGGTCTATCCCTTTTTTCGTATTCACACCCTTCTCGACTGCATGCAAGTCGATTTTTCCGACCTGCCGGTGATTGCCGCCTATCCAGGCAGCTTCAACGGCTCTTCCTTCCAGCTCTTTAACCGTCTGCCGGCCGATAACTACTACCGCGCCATCGATATCTCGTAAGCACGGCTTCCCGCATACAAGGCCCTCCCGCCGGTAACAACCCTTTGCCATAACGTTCCCAAACCCAAAGGAGCACCCATGGACAACACGATCATTCGCGACCTCTTTGCAAAAGACATCAACCGCTCCATCAACGGCGTGGTCAAGGTCCAGGATTCAAAAAACGAGTCCATCCGCCAGGAGCTTGACGAGTACGTGGTGACGCGCGAGTTGCAGGGGCACTTTGCCACGTTCTTCAAGGCCTACGGCGACGCCATCGATATTCCCACCGACAAGATTGGCGTGTGGATCAGCGGCTTCTTCGGTTCCGGTAAATCGCACTTCCTCAAGATGCTGAGCTACCTGCTCGAGAATCGTCCGATCGGCGGTAAGAGCGCCATCCGCTACTTTGACGGCAAGATCGTCGACCCCATGGTCGCGGCTGCCATGGAGCGCGCCTGCTCGGTGCCCACGCAGGCCATCCTCTTTAACATCGATAGCAAGGCGGGTCAGTGGAAGCAGGGCGATACGGCTCCCACGGCGCTGCTTCGCGGCTTTGAGCGCATGTTCTACGAGGCGCGCGGCTTCTACGGCGAGGACCTCAAGCTTGCAAAGCTCGAGGACTACATTGATTCCCTGGGCAAGACCCTGGAGTTCCGCGAGGCCTTTGAGCGCGTCAATGGCGAGTCCTGGCTCCAGGTCCGCGACACCTACAGCTACTTTGAGGACGACGTCGTCGAGGTGCTGCAGAGCGTGCTCGGTATGAGCGAAAAGGCCGCATGGAACTGGCTCGAGGGTTCTGAGGACGAGGTTTTGGCCCCCGATGTTTTTGCCAAAAAGGTCAAGGACTACGTGGACGCTCAGGCCGCGGCCCACGGCGGCAACTTCCGTTTGCTCTTTATGGTCGACGAGGTGGGTCAGTTTATTACAAACGACCAGGACCCAAGCCTTATGCTGAGCCTTCAGACCATCGTCGAGGAGCTGGGTACCGCCTGCGGTGGCCGCGTGTGGGTGATGGTCACGAGCCAGGAGGCCATCGACAACTTGAGCCTGCCCGTGGGCAACGACTTTTCAAAGATCCAAGGCCGCTTCAATACCCGCCTTTCGCTCTCCAGCTCCAGCGTGGACGAGGTCATCCAGCGCCGTGTGCTCGAGAAGACCGCGCCGGCAGCCGACATGCTTGCACAGGTCTACGAGCAAGACGCCGCTGTGCTCAAAAACAACTTTACCTTTGAGGGTGGCTCGCGCTCCGACCTTGCCGGTTACGCCAACGCCAAGGAGTTTGTCGCCAGCTACCCGTTTGTGGGTTATCAGTTCAAGCTTCTGCCCGATGTCATGACCGAGGTGCGCAAGCACGGCGTCAAGGCCAAACACATGTCCACGGGCGAGCGCTCCATGCTGAGCGCTTTCCAGGAGAGTGCCCAGGCCATCCAGCATGACCAGACCGGTGCGCTCGTGCCGTTCTGGCGCTTCTTCGACACTATCTCAAAAGACCTTGAGCACGGCATCAACCAGGTGGTCGACCGCGCGGTCCGCGCGGCCGAGGACGCAAAGGGCCTTGAGCCCTACGACGTCCGGGTGCTTAAGCTCCTGTACCTGATTCGTTACATCGGCTATGTCAAGGCCACGGTCGAGAACATCTCCATCCTCATGATCGACGGCCTCGACGTGGACAAGCGCGCCCTCAAGGACCGCGTCAAGGAGTCTCTTGCCCGTCTGGAGCGTGAGAACTATGTGGCACGCCAGGGCGATACCTATAGCTTCCTCACCGACGAGGAGCAGGAGATAGCGCAGGAGATCGCACGCACCCCGATCGATAACGCGCAGGTGATCGAGTCTATCAAAAAGCGCCTGTTCGACAGCATCTACACCGCGCGCAAACTCAACCGCGGGGCCAACGACTTCCCGTTTGACCGCTATGTGGACGGCTCAATCCACGGTGGCAGCATGGGCGGCATGGAGCTTTACGTGGCGACTATGGCGAGCGACCTGGGCCGTGCGGACGATACCGAGCTGGCCTTGGCTTCTTCGGGCAAAGCCGTCGTGGCCTTAAGCGACGAGGCAGATTATTGGGAGACACTCGTCAACGCCGCCAAGATCCGCAAGTACGCCAAGACGCGCAACCTTCAGGAGCTCCGGCCGAGCACGCGCCAGATCGTCGAGTCTAAGATGCGCGAGGCGGCCTATAACGAAAAAGAGGCCGATGCCCTTTTGAGCGAGGCCGTGCTCCATGCCCGTTGCGCTGTCAACGGCCGCATGGTCGAGGTCCGTGCAACCAAGCCTGCCCAGCTCTTTGAGCAGGTGCTGGCGCAGCTGTGCGATGTGGTCTTTGAAAAGGCCGATTACATCGGTGCGCCGGTCACGGGCGATTCCGATATCCGCTCCACGCTGGCGGGCAACGTTCAAGCGGGGCTCGATGGCATGGATGCTGGCAACACGCGTGCGCTCAAGGAGGTCGAGGGCTACCTCAAGGTGCAGCATCAGCGCCATCTGGATACCGCTATGGGCGATATCCAGCGCCAGTACCGGCAAAGGCCCTTTGGCTGGCGTGAGGTCGACATCGCCAATGTGGTGGCGCAGCTCGTGGTGGAGCAGCGCGCGCAGGTGCTGTTTGGCGGCCAGACGGTCCAAGCTAACGACAGCCGCATGGTGGCACTCCTGCGCAAGAATGCCGATAAGGCCCAGGTGCGCCTTCGCGTGCGCATGAGCGACCGTTTGCTGCGCGCCACGGGCGAGCTTATGCGCGACCTATTTGACCTCAAGACCGTACCCTCCAACGAGGATAAGCTTGTGGCCGAGCTCAAGGAGTGTCTTGAGGCTTTGCGCGAGACGTGCCTCACCATGGCGCGCGACTACTACACGGGCATCAAACCGGCCTACCCGTATCCCGGCGAGGACGAGTGCGAGAAGATGCGCTCGGAGGTGGCCGACGTCCTTAAGGATCAGAACGAGGCCGAGGCGTTCTTGACCACGTTCACCAAGCACGAGGACCGCCTGCTCGATGCCAAGGAAGACTTTGATAAGATGGTTGAGTTCTTCGAGTCCAACCAACGAACAGCGTTTGACCACGCCAGGGATTTCTTGAACCGCACCGAGGGTATCGAGTATGCCTCCGATGACATTCCCGGTGCGGTGGAGAACGTGGCAAAGGTGCGTGAGATCCTCAAAGATTCCAAGCCCTACGGCCGTATTAAAGACCTGCAGCCGCTTATGGATCCCGTCGAGGACGACATGAAAAAGCTGCTGGGTATCCGCCGCAATGAGTTTTTGTGTCGCATCGAGAGCGATCTGCAAGACCTGCGGGCGCAGGCCGAGAGCCAAAAGGGCTTTGTCAATCAGGCCAAGGATGCCATAGCAGGCGCCGGCACCAAATACGAGTCTTTCAAAAACCGTGCCCACAGCGCTCAAAGTCTCAACGAGCTGAGCGTTGTTGCAACTAACTGGGGCGACTGGCTCAGTGTGGCAGCCAATGAGATGTACGACGCTGTGGATGAGGCCCGCGCGCGTATGGACAACGAGCACCGCACCACCGAGGTCACGAGTACGGGCGAGGTGGTCAAAAAGGTCTCCAACAAGGGCGCTGCGTTGTCTGCGTCCGCGCCCACGCCTGCACCCGTGCCCCAGCGCAAGATCAAGACCGTGCGCCGCGCCGATCTGGCCAAGCCGAGTCGTCTCTTGTCCGCAGAGGATGTGGAGCGCTACGTGGACGACCTGCGCTCTCGCCTTATGCAGGAGCTCGCTGCAAACGACGAGATCCGTATCAACTAACCCGCGGAGCTATCGGTGCCAAAGCGCGCACCGGTGGCTTATGGCGTTTAGAAAGGCTCATCAACCATGAACGATTCCGCTCTCAAGAGCTTCTGCACCTGGGCCCGCACGGAGCTCATCAAAGGCGTGGAGGCACAGATGGTGCGCTACGGCATCACCGAACCTGCACCCGCACCCGTTGGGTCTGAGACCGTCAACGGCCAGCCTCTGAGCCCGCTCGAGGTCGAGCAGCGCGACGAGCTGTTGCGCTTGCAGACTGCAGAAGGCCATGACGCGCTCTGCGACCGTGCGGCCTACACCTGGTTCAACCGCATCGTGGCCATTCGCTTCATGGATGCACGCGGATGGCTCCCCAGCCGCATGCGCATGCTAAGTCGTGCGGACGGCAGCCATGGTAGCGAGGCCGTGGAGAACGCCCTGGACGTGGAGATTTCCACGGCCGACCCCGAGCGCGTGGCGGAACTCAAAATGGCGGGTTCCGACGAACCGCTGTGGCGCTATCTGTTTGTGGCGCAGAGCGAGGAACTTGCCGATTGCCTGTCAGGGGTCTTTGAACGTGTGGGCGGTGCCATGGAGCTGCTGTTGCCCCAGGGCCTCATGATGGTCGACGGCGTGGTGGGCAAACTCAACGCGGTCCTCACTGACGAGGACTGGCGCGAGGGCGTGACCGTTCTGGGCTGGATGTATCAGTACTACAACGCTGACGTTAAAGACGAGTTCTTCAAGTCCAAGCGCAAAGCAGCGGCGGCGGACATCGCGCCCGCCACGCAGCTCTTCACGCCCGAGTGGATCGTGCGCTACATGGTCGAGAACTCGCTCGGCCGTCTGTGGATGCTCAACAATCCCGGGAGCTCACTGCGCGAGCGCATGGAGTTCTACATTGAGCCCGATGCTGAGCACGAGGACTTCATCCGCATCTCGAGTCCCGAGGAGATAACCCTCTGCGACCCCGCATGCGGCTCGGGCCATATCTTGGTCTACGCGTTTGAACTGCTCTTCCATATGTACGAGGAGCGCGGCTATCGTGAGCGCGAGATCCCCGAGCTCATTCTTACTAAAAACCTTGCGGGCATGGAGATCGATCCCCGCGCGGCGCAGATCGCCGAGCTGGCGCTTGCCATGTGCGCCCGCGAGCACGACCGCCGCTTCTTTAGGCGTGGCGTTCGCGCCGACGTTACCGTGCTCACGAGCATCCCGCTGGAGGAGGACGACCTGCCGGGCAACAAGAAGCTTGCCGAGGAGCTGAGCCATTTGGGCGAGATCGGCTCGCTGTTTAATCCTTCAGATGACGAGATCGACGAGCTCAAGGCTTCCGCTGCGAGCTGTTCTGACAACCTTTTTGCCGCTGCGACAAAAACTAAGCTCGAAAGTGCCGCTGCCATCTGCGAGAAACTGTCCCGTCGTTTTACCTGTACCGTGGCGAATCCTCCGTATATGGGCAACAGCAGCTTTAACCCCTTTATGAGCAAGTGGGTCAAGAAGAACTACCCTGACGTGAAAAGCGACCTTTGCACGTGTTTTATCGAGCGCGGATTCAACCTTGCCAAGGACCGCGGCTACGCGGCCATGGTCACCATGCAGAGCTGGATGTTCCTGGGCAGCTTCGAGAAGATACGCGCCAAGGTTATCGACAACAAGACAATCGTTTCCATGGCCCATCTGGGCCCTCGCGCGTTTGATGCTATCGGCGGCGAGGTCGTCAACGTTACCGCCGACGTCATCTACAACGGCCGCGCGGCATACGAGGGCGCCTACGTGCGCCTTGTTGATATCAACGGCTCTGAGGCCAAGAGGCTCAAACTGGTCGAGGCCATCCAAAACCCCGCCTGCGGCTGGTTCTACCGCCGCAACGCCGACACCTTCAAACAAATCCCCGGCACCCCCATAGCCTACTGGGCCAGCGACGCCCTTCTGGATGCGTTCGGAAACGCAAAACAGCTCAGTGAGTATGGCAAGCCGCGTCAAGGACTTGCTACTGGTGAAAACGCTCGTTTTGTTCGCGAGTGGTGGGAAGTCGATGATTGCAAGAGCATCTATTCCTGCGGGTCTATTCAAGAGTCGATTGAAAGCGCTTGCAAATGGTTCCCCTACAACAAGGGCGGTGATTTCCGTAAATGGTACGGAAATAATGAATGCGTTATCAATTGGGAGAACAATGGCTGCCTGGTTCGAGAGTTCTCGGGTTCGGTGATTCGAAATCCCGACTGTTTTTTCAGGCCCTCGATTACATGGTCAAAAATCTCGAGCGGGTCTATTGCGTTTCGTTTTAAGCCTGCTGGCCATGTGTTTGATGTGGCGGGTACGAGCGTTTTTAGCGACGGGGAATCACTCAAATACTTGCAGGGAGCTTGCAACAGCTCCGTGATCATGCGTGTCGCAAGCATGCTCTCGCCGACGCTTAATTTCGAGGTGGGCCAAATCGCAACCTATCCGATCGTTCAGAACGAGGAGCAGGAGCCGTTGGTCAATGACATGGTCGACTCGTGTCGCGAACTATCAAAAACCGACTGGGACTCGTTTGAAACCTCTTGGGATTTCAAACATCACCCTTTGGTGTAGGTGTTGGTTATGGACAAAGCCTGTATATCTTCATTTCATATGTCTCTGCATGAATCTAGCTATTGGACTCCGGATGAGATTTCTTCTATTTGGGATTTCTTTGTGACTAAATCTGTAGCTAACTCTGCTTCTCAAAGAAGAACCGCCTCTGATTATGGATTGAAACAATTGCCATTCGATACTCTTCTTGAGTATGAAGGGGTGCCTTCCGGGAAGCGTGAATTACTTATGGCTGATAATCTTGGAGATGTGATTGAGGAATATGGATTTAAAACAACTGTAAATCAAAAGTCGGCTGATGGAGTTAAACAAGAGATTGAAGCTCCGATTAATATCGTTAGTCCTAGGGTCCTCTGTATTCAACCTTATACAATCTCTGGTCGTAAGGGTCCCGAACCTAAAGACTCAGGTAAAGGAATGACTTTACTAACTCATATCCGCAATTCACTTGCACATGGGTGTACGTATTACTTCCCTAATGGAATGATGCTTCTCGAGGATAAAGCTGGTGGTTCAAGTGGAAAAACGACTGCCATGATGCTTCTGCCTCAAAAGGCGTTTACCGACTGGATAAAAGCGATTGATATTGACGCTCGTTTTTATTTTAAGGACGCTGGCAGAGGCGAATTTGAAAAGCTCATTCATAGAAAGAACAACAAACACTAGGGAATTAATAAACGAAGCGCTTTAATCCGTAAAGAATTTAAATCTGTTAATTGTTTAGCTGGCTAGTGCAAATTTTAAATTTGCATAGCCGCACTTTTCAACAACGAAAGGGCGGTCTGTCATGGCCACTTTACTTCAAGATAAATACGAGGCTCGCAAGGCCGAGGTCAATGCTCGCTTTGAGCAACTTCGCGCTAACGAGGAGGAACTCAACCGAATCTTTGCCAAGATCTACAACATGGAGGGGGAGGTGCCCATCGAGGTCGAGGATAAGTACGTCTCGGTGGCGCGCATCTTCGACACCGCCGATGAGATTCCCGAGAGCTATAAGGGCAACAAATACGTGCGTACCAAGCGCGACGAGATCACCTCGCTCATAAGCTATGCCGTGGGCTGCATGTTTGGCCGCTATTCGCTGGATGTGGACGGGCTCGTGCTGGCCGACCAAGGCGCCACGGTCGACGACTATCTGGCCAAGGTGCCCGATCCCGCGCACGTGACCTTTATGCCCGATGCCGACAACGTGCTGCCCATTACCGATGACGAGTACTTTGACGACGACATCGTGCGCTACTTTATCGACTTTGTGCGCACCGTGTACGGCGAGGAGACGCTTGAGCAGAACCTGGCCTTTATTGCCGAGGCGCTCGGCGGCAAGGGCACTTCGCGCGAGGTAATCCGCGCCTACTTTTTGAAGGACTTCTTTAAGGACCACTGCCAGACCTATAAGAAGCGCCCTATCTACTGGCTGTTCGACAGTGGCAAAAAGAACGGCTTCAAGTGCCTTGTTTACATGCATCGCTATCAGCCCGACCTGTTGGCTCGCATCCGCACCGACTATGTGCATGAGCAGCAGGAGCGTTACCGTGCCCAGATCGGCTATGCCAACGATGCCCTTGCCAGTGCCGAGCGCGGCGAGCGCGTGCGCTTGGATAAGCGCGTGAAAAAGCTCAATGACCAGCTCAAAGAGACCATTGGCTACGAGGAGAAGCTGCACCACTTGGCAGACCAGATGATTAAGATCGACCTGGATGATGGCGTTAAGGTCAACTACGCCAAGTTTCAGGATGTGCTGGCAAAGATTAAGTAACTGCAAATACGGTAAGGATATTCATGCCCAAGATCGATGTAGAAGAACAGCTCAAGCTGCGTTTTTTGCAGCCGTTGTCCTCATGCGCGCCGCGCCGTGTTGTGGTTTGGCACGATGCGGACGGTGAGTTTGCTCCTGAGTTTGAGCGATTGGCCGCCGAGGGTTTCGACGGCGCGGGGGCCGATGATGGCGTTATGCCCGCCCATGGTGACTTTGAGCGCCCGGTGCGGTTTGTTGAAGCCTGCGAGGGCCGCATGTTTGCCGTTAAGAAGCTCATCAACCGTGATGACCTTGCGAACGATATCTTGTTGTATCGCCGTTGCCCGCGCGGCAGGCTTGAGGGTGATTGGCTTGCCGATGTTGAGCTGTATGCCGATCAGTTCCAGGCTGACTATCTTTCGCTTTTGGCCGATCGGCTGGGTATCGAGAATGTCGACGCCGTGCGCGAGAGTCTGCGCGAGCACAAGACGTTCTTTGATGCCAAGACCCGCTGCGCTAAGTTTGCCGCGTGTGTTCCGCATGCCGCGGGCGCATCAGATATCGAACTCGGCATCCTTACGGTGATTTTTGGCGGTAAAGAGCCTGGCGACGCGCGCCCCGCGTTTGTGCTGCGCGGCTGTATGACCACGCTGCTGCACGAGGGCCCCGAAGCGCTGGCCGAGTTGGTGGACAAGTACTGCGTGCGCGATGTCCTCGCTGCCTTCATTGTACGTTGCTATGGGTTTGAGGGACCGCTGTATGAGCGCGATTCGCTGTTTGCGCTGGCATCTCATGTGCTCATCACGGCGGCATCCACCGTGCTTCCCGAGGGGGCGCTCAAAGGACTCGAAAGCTATGTGGCTCCTGCCTACGGCCCCTATTGCCTTGAGGCGGTGCGTACGTGGGACCAGACTGCCGATGCTCAGGCGTCGAGCGAGGACCTATTTGAGATCTGTCGTTTGGCGGAGGATGCCCGCGGACTCTTTGCGCGGTTTGAGGCTCTGCCGATCGATGTGCTGGCCTCGCTTGATGTGTTCCCGTGCGTCAACGAGGCCGTACTCTCGCAGCTGCTCTGCTCGTTTGCCCAGGGTGCGGACCGTGTTGAGGATGCGCGTGCCTTTGCTGCGCGCCGTTGCGACCTAAGCTGGTACCGCCGTGTCGAGAGCTACTTTGACCTGCTTGTCGCCGTGGCCGATATGTGCGCGTTTAGGCAGGCGCACGCGGGCGGGTTCCATCTGGCGCAGCCCCAGCAGGTGTGGGATGCCTACACGTCCGATTGGTATGCCATGGACGCTGCCTATCGCCATATGTGCACCGCGTATCTGCGGGCGCGCTCCGTCGAGTGCGATGTGCTCGAGGAACCTGCCCGAGCCGTAGTGGACTGGGCGGAGAATCTCTACAGTAACTGGTTCTTGGCCGATGCCAATGCATGCTGGGCGACCGCTGCGCAAGGGGAGTGGGCCGATTGCGGCTACATCGAGGGGCCCGAACGACAGGATGAGTTCTACTGGCACGTGCTGCCCGCCTTTGTGGGCTCTGCCAAAACGACGGTCGTTATCGTGAGCGACGCGCTGCGCTATGAGGTGGCCCGCGACGTCGCGGCGCTGCTCGAGCGCGAGCGCGGCGGCAACGTCAAGGTCTCTAGTATGCAGGCGGTCTTTCCCTCCATTACCGAGGTGGGTATGCCCGCGCTGCTGCCGCACCAAGCGCTTAAGCTTGCAGCGGATGGCTCGTTTGTGCTTGCTGACGGCATTCCCACTGCGACGACTCCGCAGCGCGAGGCCGTGCTTACCCACGTTGAGTCCACGGCCCGCGCCTTGCGTTCGAGCGCATACCTCAACATGGCGGGAACCGAGCGCAAAGCGCTGCTCAAGGACTCCAGGCTCGTCTATCTCTTCCACAACAAGATTGATGCCACGGGCGAGAAGGCCGCTACGCAGGATGACGTCTTCGATGCCTGCGCGGACACCGTGGAGGAACTTGCCGCGTTGGCGCGCCGCGTGTGCACCGACGCTCCGGGCGCGCGTGTTGTTATAACGGCGGATCACGGCTTTATCTACACACGTCGGGAGCTCAACGAGTGCCAGATGCTCGGCAAGCCAGACCTTCCCTTCCTTGACGCTCCCGTCATGCACGGCAAGCGTCATCTGGTGGTGCCCAACGAAGCCGTGGCCAAGCTTTCGGACGAGGCACGCGGGGTGTTTGTTAATGTTGACATGGGACGTTTGGGCGCTGGCTTTGAGGGATTTGCCCCGCGCGAGAACGTGCACTTTAAGCGTCCCGGCGGTACTAACAACTACGTCCACGGCGGCATGAGCCTGCAGGAGCTTTGCGTGCCCGTTATCGGATTTTGGCGCGCACGCTCGGGTTCCAAGGACTTTGTCGACACTCGCGCGGCGACGTTGCGCGTGCTAAGTGAGGGACGTCGCGTGACCAACTCGCTCTTCTCGATCAACTTGATCCAGGAAGAACCCGCCCAAGGCAAGGTCTTGCCGTGCGAGTACGAGCTGGTGTTTACCGATGCAAGCGGCAACGAGGTGAGCGATACGGTCAAAGCGCATGCCAACAAGACTTCTGTTAATTCACAAGAGCGCGTAGTGCATGCCAAGTTTGCGCTACATGCGGCGGATGGATTCTCGGCCAAGGGTCCGTACTATCTGGTCTGCCGTGAGCGCGAGACGGGCAAGATCGTTTGGCGCGAGACGTACACCATCGCCGTTTCGTTTGCCCCTGTTGCTGACTTTGGATTTTAGGAGTGTGCCCTATGTTTGATAGCCATGACGACGATCTGTGGGAAGTTCCCTCGATTGATGTGAATGCGCCGGTGCAGGCTGCGGCGCCTGCGGTGGAGGCTGCGCCTGCTCTGGATGCCGTGGCTGCCACGCCTGCTCCGGAGCCGGTGGTGGCCGCTGCGCCCGTTGAGGCCGAGGTGCCCGCCCAGGACGAGTCCTCGACCGATGGCTATGCCCAGGCCGTGGCCGAGGCTCCCGAGGATGACGGCTACGACATGGATGGACTGGACGGCAAGCTGCTCGAGCACTTTGGCGGCAAGATCGTGCGCAAGGACCTGACGGCCCTTATGAAGCGCGGCGCCAACGTGCCTACCTTTGTGTTGGAGTACCTGCTGGGCATGTACTGCTCAACCGACGACGAGGATGCCGTGGCGGAGGGCCTGGAGCGCATTCGCAAGATCCTCACCGATAACTACGTGCGTCCCGACGAATCCGAGCGCATTAAGTCCAAGATTCGCGAGCTGGGCCGCTTTACCATCATCGATAAGGTGACGGCCAAGCTCGACGAGTACAAAGACATCTACGTGGCGTCGTTTGCCAATCTGACCATTGAGCCGTTTGTGATGCCGGCCGAGTACGTGCGCGACTATTCCAAGATTCTGCAGGGTGGTATTTGGTGCATTATGAGCATCGAGTACCGTCACCCCATGGAAGAGGAAGACGAGTTTGGCATGGAGGTCTTTGGCGACGATGCGCCGCGCCGCTCCAAGGCCAAGCGCAAAAAGCGCGGGCCCGAGGACTCTCCGTTTAGCGTGGCGTCGCTCACGCCCATCCAGATGCCCAACCTGGACCTGGAGGCCATGATCGACGAGCGTCAGTATTTCTCACGCGACGAGTGGCTCAACATGCTGCTGCGCTCTGCAGGCTATGAGCCCAGCGAGCTTTCGGAAAAGGAGCGCATGCACTTTATCGAGCGTATGGTGCCGCTGATCGAGCGCAACTACAACCTATGCGAGCTTGGTCCTCGCGGCACCGGCAAGAGCCATATCTACAAAGAGGTCTCGCCCTACGCCATTTTGCTTTCGGGCGGGCAGACCACCACGGCCAACCTCTTCGGCCGAATGAATTCTATGCGCGCCGATCGCGTGGGCTTGGTGGGTCATTGGGATTGTGTGACGTTCGACGAGGTCGCCGGCATGCGCTTTAAGGACACCAACGCCGTACAGATCATGAAGGACTATATGGCGAGTGGCAGCTACGCGCGTGGCCGCGACCAGATTAACGCCGATGCCTCCATGGTCTTTGAGGGCAACATCAACGACACCGTGCAAAATGTTCTTAAGACCACGCACCTGTTTGATCCGTTCCCGCCGGAGTTTAACAACGATTCGGCCTTCTTCGACCGTATCCACTATTACCTGCCGGGCTGGGAGATTCCCAAGATGCGCTCGAGCCTGCTGACCGGGCATTACGGTTTGATCACCGACTGCCTGTCGGAGTTTTGCAAGGAGATGCGCCGTAAGGACTTTACGCACCATATTGACCGTTACTTCCGCTTTAACAGCGACTTTAACAAGCGTGACGAGATCGCCGTGCGCAAGTCCTTTAGCGGCCTGGCCAAGCTGCTGTTCCCCGACGAGGCTATGGACAAGGACGACGTTCGTTGGCTACTGGACTACGCCATCGAGGGCCGTCGCCGCGTAAAGGAGCAGCTCAAGATTATGGCGGGCGTCGAGTTTATCGACGTCAACCTGGGCTATATGGATGCCGACAATCCGCAGGACGTGCACGTGGTGCGCGTGCCCGAGCAGTCCGAGGATACGCTGATTCCCGACGGGCCGCTGCTGTCCGGTCACGTGTTTGGCGTGGGCAGGTCGCAGGGCGGCGAGGTTGCCGTGTACAAGCTGGAGAACAAGGCCGTCGCCGGCGAGTGCAAGTTTAAGCACGAGGGCGTTGCCTTTAACAAGCCGGTGCGCGATACGCTGGAGGCCGCGTTCGACAACTTTGTGAGCCTGGCGAACCGTGTGGCGCCGGGCATGCACATTGGCTCCAAGGACTACCTGCTGTTCTATAACGACCTGCAGAGCAAGGGCCTGTCCGAAGAGGTCTCGCTTGCCGAGTTTGTGGGCCTGTGCTCCGCGGCGTGCAACCGCCCAGTGATGCCTGCGCTGGCGGTCCCGGGAATCTTGCGTATGTCGGGCTCTATGGACGAGATCCGCGGGCTCGAGGACATTATGCGCGTGGCCAAAAACGCCGGTGCTAAGCGCGTGATTTTACCGCTGAGCGCCATCGCGGGCCTACAGAGTGTTTCGTCCGAGATTATCTCGGGGTTGAGCCCGGTGTTCTACATGGATGGCGACCCGGTCGATGCCGCGAAAAAGGCGTTGGATCTGTAGGAGTGCGGGCGTGCGGGGCGTCCGGTGCTCGGGCGTTCCGCGAACATGTTGGTGCGTAGTGCGTGAGGAGGCCTGCCGTGGCAGACGAGCGTTCTGTTGGTGAGCTGCTCGACGAGCTGTTTGGCTTTGAGTCGGTGGCCAAGCGGCAGACGGCGCTTGAGCAGTACGATCGCGGGGAGTTGGTGCGCAAGGCGCGCTCCCGCGAGCTGCTGGGCGTGATCGAGGGCGTTGAGACTGCCGAGCGCGCTGCATGCGAGTCTGCCGTGCAGGCCGTCGACAGATATGTACGCCGCGTTGAGGCCGAGTCGCTTGCGCGCGCTCGCAAGCAGGTGGGCGTTGTTGGTCCGTTGCAGATGGAGCGGCGCTACGCTGCCTTTTTGCGCATGGAGGACAAGGCCGAGCTGTTGGCCCGCCTGGAGCAGACGCTTGCGTTTATCGAGGTAAAGCTGCGTGCCAATACGGCGGACAGGGTTCGCGCTGCATACGATGCCGCGGGGACTTTGGTGCTGCAGGGCGTGGCACGCCTGAGCGACGTGCGCGTTGTGGATGCCGTGCCCCTGGATGCCGATCTGCTGTGTACGCAGTTGGAGCAGCTGCGTTGTGCAGCCGACGCAACGGACCTTGCCGACATGATCACGATGACCTTTGAGTCCGAGCTGAGTGCGACCGGGCCGCGGGATGCTGGCGGGTTTGCTGGCGGGTTTGCTGGTGGTGTTGCTGGCGATGTTGCCGGTGACGTGGCGCTGGAGCGTGAGCTTACCAACGTGCGCGGCGCTGCGCAGCGGGCGCGCTTGGCTGCCCAAGCGTATCGGGCCGAGCGCGCCGCCCGCGTTGCGGGGAGTTCGGTGGAGCCGGTGTCGTTGCCGCAGCCTACTTGCGTTGCGTGCGAGACGGCGTGCGATGCCGGGGAGCTTTCCGAGTTGCTCGCTCAGGCTAAGAAGTCGTTTGAGACCTATAGGCGCGTTGTTGCCGACGGTGGGTTGTTCCGTGCCTTTGGTGCCGGTTCGCTGCATGGGATTTGCCGCGGCAGTAGTTATTTTGACTACGATGATCGGCTTGACGAAGACGTATTGGTGGGCGAGTACGACGGTGCTACCAGGCATAATGTTCGGCGCGAAGTTACGATTCCCGAGCTTGTGGACGAGGCTTCGGCTGACGGAGGCGACTCGCTCGAGGTTGCCGTGGCGCGCATGCGCGAGTTTAACGAACGCCGCTACGATGGTGTGCTGGACGAGGATCCCGCGCGCCATGTGAATGCGTTTTGGTATGGACTCAAAAAGCTCAGCCAGTATTGCGAGGACGCCGTGCGTGTGGACGAGCGTGCTTGGGATTGCTTTATCGACAAGGTGCAGTTTACCTATGACGAGCCGTCGGGGCGCTTGGCCACGCAGATGGATGACAAGCAGGTTGCAGCTTTTGTTGCTGCCGTGGACATGCTCGGGTCTGCTGAGTAGGGGCCTGATCCGGTAGGGGGTTTCACCATGGAAATCGACGTTGATGTTGACCAGCTGCGCGAGAGTCTGCTTGACCGTGCTGGGAGTGCAACCGGCGTGGGCTTTCCGGCCGCTATGCTCGACGTAGTGGATATTGAGGATGAGTCGCCCCAAGAGCTACTAGCCCGAGCCGAGCGTGAAGGCCTCGACCTCAGCGATTTTGCCGTCGATGACGACGCTGAATGATGGTCACCTTTGCTATTGACGAACATATGTTTGTATCTTATACTCATGCTTGAATATACGCCCAACTTCATGGTATAAATTAGGCGGTCATCTCTTAAGAGAGGGCTTCCAAGTGCCGGGGACGTTTTCCCCGGCTTTTTTATTAAGGATTGCCCATGCGAGAGCTGAGTATCTTTATTGATGAATCTGGAAGCGATGATCTTCGTGAAAAATACTATCTGGTTGCCTTTGTTTTTCATGAACAAAAAATTCCCATCGCTGAGGGAATAGAGAAATATGAAAGGGCGGTAGCCGAAAGCGGATTGCCGCTTCTTCCGTTCCATGCTTCTCCTCTCATGAATGGAAAAGATCAGTTCAAGGACTTGGACATCAGTGAGAGAAAAAGGCTGTTTTCATTATTTCGAGTCATGTTTCGACATTTGCCCATCTTGTACAAGGTGTTTGTATTCAAGACGCATCGGTACCGAACTCTCAAACAGATAGCTGATGCGATGCGGCGTGAAATCATCGATTTCATATTCGACAATTTGAGTTGGTTTCAGCAGTTTGATGCTGTGAAGATTTACTACGACGGAGGACAGGGTTCGGTTTCGAGTGCGCTTCACAAGGCAATCGATTACGCTTTGGCTAAAAATGCAGTTATCTATAAGCCGACAACTTCATCGGATTACTATTTGGCTCAGGCTGCGGACTATATCTGTACCATTGAGTTCACGAGTCTGAAATATCAGGCGAATAAGCAGACTAATACTGACCAGAAGTTTTTTGGTGGTAGTACTGCGTTTAAAAAAGGCTTACTAAAAGAAATTAGGAAGAAGGCCGTCCCAAATTAGCTACCCCCTGGCCGCTACGACGCCAGCGTGGCGATGACGGCTTCGTCGCCGGCGTATATGAGGGTGTCGCCGTCGGGGATGATCGTTTGGCCTTCGCGCTTGAGCATCACGACGATAAAGGGGTGCTTGCCCTGCGGCACGTCGCGCAGGCGCTGGCCGGCCAGGCGACCGTGGGGCGTTACGGTGACCTCACGCAGCGTAACCTCGGCACGCTCTTCAAACGTTGGAGCGGCCATTACCAGAAGGTCGCCTTCCTCGATGACGGTATCGCCGTTGGGCAGCACCGGGTGCGCTCCATCGCGCAGCACCAGGACCACGAGCATATCCGTCGCACTGCCAATATCCGCGAGCGAGCGTCCGGCAAACGGATGGCCCGCGCCCACCTTGAGCTTGACAAACGACATACCGTCCTCGTTGCGGTAATCGTTAAACGTACGGCGCACGTCGCCTTCCGCGTCGATCATGTCGAGCTTTTTCGCCACCGCCGGTAGCAGCGAGCCCTGCACCACAATACTTGACACGGCAATCACAAACACCAGGTCAAATAGGCCGTGACCACCGGGAACGCCGGCTACCACGGCAAAGAGGCTAAACACGACCGAAGCCGCGCCACGCAGGCCGGACCAGCTTACGAGCGCTACCTGGCGAGGGTTCGTCTTAAAGGGCGCCAACAGCAGACCGACGGCGATGGGGCGGCTCACGAAGAGCATAAACGCCATGAGCGCCAGGCCTGGCAGCAGCATCTGCGGCAGGCGTGCGGGCGTTACGAGCAGGCCGAGCAAGAAGAAGATCGTCATCTCGGCCATCTCGGTAAGGGTGTCAAAGAAGTGCGCCATCTCGACCTTGCCGGTGATGTCGCTCGCGCCCAGCACAATGCCTGCCAGGTATACGGCCAAAAAGCCGTTGCCGCCCAGGTAGCTCGGCAGTGCGTAGGCGACGATCGCCACGGCGAACAAAAAGATAGTCTGCGCGCCCTCGGCCGTTGCGTGTGCGCGCTCAATCAGGCGGCTGGATATCCAGCCGATGGCAAGGCCCAGCCCCACGCCCAGGATGATCTGCTTGGCCAGCAGCACGGGAATGTCGATGTTGCCACCCGCCGCGAGGGTGGCGAGTACCGCGGTGAGCATGTAGGCGACGGGGTCGTTGGAGCCCGATTCGACCTCGAGCAGCGAGTCGGTGCCGCCCTTTAGCGACAGGTTGTGCTCGCGCAGCACGCTAAAGACGCTCGCCGCGTCGGTCGACGCCACGACCGAGCCCAGCAGCAGGCCGCCGATCCAGTCGAAGCCCAGTGCGAAGTGTGCGAACACGCCAGTGATGCCGGCGGTGGTGATAACGCCGAGCGTGCTCAGCAGCACAGCGGGCGCGGCGACGGGTTTGGCACGGTCGATGTTGGTGTTAAAGCCGCCGTAGAACATGATGAACAGCAGCGCCGTGCTGCAGACGGTTTCGGTGAGCGCGTAGTCGCTAAAGTCGATGTGCGCCGGACCGTTGACGCCGAGCAGCATGCCGAGCGCAATAAAGATGAGGAGGGTGGGGAAGGGGAGTTTTTTGCCGACGGGTTTGATGGTCAGGCACAAAATGATGACGAGGCCGATAAAGAGAAGTATCTGGTTCATGGATAGTGTCCGCTCCTGGGTGGTTGGCGTGGCACGGTCAGTTGTCTGCGGTTATTTGTACCCAAAGGTGGTGGGTTTATGGGGGCGGATTACGGGCGTGCGCGATATCGTCATAGACGGCTGCCGTCTTTGCCTCTGCTCGGAAACCCTTTCCAGCTTTATTGCAACGGAGTACAATGGGTAACGTTTAAGTTCAACTTGAAGTTTTAGTTGCGGCGCCGGGCTTAGACCGCAATGCAAGGAGAGGCGTACCATGGCGATCTATGTGACATCTGATGCTCACGGGCACGTGCGTGCGCTTGACGAGGCCCTGTCTAAGATCTCGTTGACGTCCGACGACACGCTGTACGTGCTGGGCGACATGATCGATCGCGGGCCCGATCCGGTCGGCGTTATTAAGCTCGTGCGCTCGCTGCCCAACGCCCACGTGCTCAAGGGCAATCACGAGCAGATCATGCTCGATGCCATCATTGGCCAGGATCCGCTCGATGCCGAGACCTGGGATATCAACGGTGGCTGGACGACGAGCGAGCAGCTCAACGACATGGAATTTGAGGCATACGAGGAGCTCGTGCGATGGATGGCCGCGCTGCCGCTCTACGCGGTGGCCGAGACCGAGGAGCGCCCGTACCTGCTGGTGCATGCCGGCATCCAGACCGAGGCGGCGCGCGCGTTTTTGCTTGAGCATGGTGTCGATTGCGGTGACGGCAGGGGAGCGGTCGATGCCGATAGCGAGCTGCTGCGGCAAATGCTCGCCGTGCAGTCGTCCGATGACCTGCTGTGGATTCGTCACGGCTATTGGGATGCGCCGACGGGACTGCTTTCTGCCGAGGGCGAGGGGCCGGTCGTGGTGAGCGGCCACACGCCAACGGTGTCGCTCGGGCGTTATTGCGAGGTAGGTGGCCTTGCGGGACTCGATGAGGAGTCGGGCCGCGGGCAGATTGTGCGTCTGGGTGGCGAGGATACCGCCGGCGTGCCCGATCGCATCGATATCGACTGCGCCGCCGCCACCGGCTCCGAGTTCGGCCGCGTCGGGATCCTGCGTCTGGACGACGGGGCGGAGTTCTATGCGAACATCAACCCTGGAGAATAACCTTGTTCCGCCGTTCTACCGAACGGCGGTCACGTTGACTCTGCGCAGCCCCGAAGCACCCCACCTTGTCGCTCAAACCGTCGCTCGCGTACAGAAGTACGCGTCGCTCCTCCTTCGCGCCAACCTGGGGCACTTCGAGACTGCTCGCTGTCGGTGCCAAAACATCGACGTTTCTTTTCTTCAAATTGATTCGAATTAGGCGCCGTAGGGGTTGCGGTCGCGTTCTATGCGCTGGCGAATGTGGGCGTATTCGACAATCAACAGCACCAGGAGTAGGGCCATGATGGCTAGGTAGCTCACCACAGCGCCCATCAGACCCAGTAGCTTAATCAGGATCACCGGCAGCACCACGCTTACGGCGAAGCAGATCAGGTAGATCTTGGTGACATCGCCGGCGTGGCGCAACACCGTGATGATGGCGTAGATAAAGTCGATTGCCGCGGTGACGCCGCCGGCGACAACCATTAGCAGTGCCAGCGTGCGGTAGCGCTCAAAGTTGAGGCCGTACATAAAGCTCATGATGGGGATGCCGGGGCCTGCCATAAATGCGGCGCACGCTCCGGTAATGACCACGATCAGTGCCATAACGGCAACAATAATCAAGTCAAAGCGGCGACGCTTGCGCGGATTCGCCCAAATGCTCGACAGACGTAGGAGCTGCGGTTTATAGATAAATCCAATGCTCAACAAAATAGCCTGCGCTGGAAAGAACAGTGCATTAAAGTACAGCTGGTATTTGTAGGCCAGTGTGCCTTCCATCACGAACTTGGGCATGCTCTCGATGAGGTTGAACAGGAACAGCGCACCAAAGAGCGGGGCGCACTGGATAAACAGGTGACCAGCCTCGCGCAGACTCATACGGCGTGATTTTTCGGTTTCGAGCAGGGCGAGCGGGGCGGTGACCAGCACGAGCGAGGCAATCGCGGCGATGCCCATGGCCATGGCGGCGATGGGCATGCTGCGCGTGAGGAACAGTGCCACGCTAAAGACCGCGATGACGCCGACGGATCGTAGCGTTTGGCTCATGCCGGCCAGGTAGAGTTTGTCGGCCTGCTGCAGGCGTCCCTCGTACACGTCGGCAATGCCGTCGATCACCTTATACAGGTAGACGCCCAGGCCGATTGTGGCCATCTGCGCATCGTAGCCGCGGGCGCTGCTGTATACCAGGCCGCATGCCAGCGCGAGCGCTCCGCAGATCCAGCGGTTGAGCTGGTAAGAGGCAAAGGACGTCTTTTCGTCGATGTCCGAGACCTGGAAATTGCGCACGCCGTAGTTGCACGCGATCATGATGAGCGTGCCGGTGACAAAGGCGATGGAGAATTTGCCAGCCTCCTCGGCGCCCACGAGCTGTGTGGACACGATGGTGAGCAACGGAAACACCATGCCCCACACGGCGGTGCCCAGGGTATTCCAAAGGTAGTCGCGACGGGTGGCGTGATCTTCGTACTCGGCTTCTTGCGTGGAGAAGCCGCCGCCGTAGACGGCTCCGAGCAGGCGGTTCCACCAGGCATTGACCATGCGGTGGATGGGGCCGGGCTGGCGATCGCGCTCGCGGCGACGGCGTGTGGCCTGGCTGCTGTCGGGACCGCCGGCGTTACGCTGGCTTAGCTCTTGGATTCGTGCGAGCTCCTCGGCGGTGTGCGATGCGGGGAACAGGCCGTTCTCGATGCGTCCGCCCTGCCCGTGCGCCCCGTCCGATACGGTGGGGTCGGCGACGCCATTGCGGCGGGCGATGGCGCGGCGAATGCTATCGATGGGCGTGATGCTCAAAGCGGAGTCCTTTCTATTGCTACGCTCTAGTATAGACGCGACGGTGTTCGTTCGTGTTTTTGAACAGGTTGTTCGATAATTTCGGCGCCGCCATTCAGTAGACGGCATTTGGGGACGTTCCTTATGTGCCGGCACTTTGGGAACGTCCCTAAGTGCCGGCATCCGGGGTCGCTCCTTGGTTGTTGCCTGTTCAAGAGTGTCCCTAACGACTAGGCCGCTTGCCTGCGATTTTTGACCGTTGGGCGGGCGCTTCGCCGTTGCCGCAAAAACGTTTTTGCATATCGGGTACAACGGGCTTTACGTGAGTAAAGTGCGCGCCGCGTCCACGTGTCGCGCTTTTAAAGGAGGCCCCATGCCTGGTGTTACCCCTGCAGAAGTTCTGTCCAACTTTGGTATTGCGCTGGTCGAAGATCCCGCCGAGAATCAACCCCGTCTGCTGGTCGATCTACCCGCCGCGGAGCTCGTCGAGCACGCTATCCGCCGCGAAGAAGGCCGCATGGCATCCAACGGCGCGCTGGTGATCGAGACGGGGGAGCGTACCGGCCGTTCGCCCAACGACCGCTTTATCGTCGACACGCCCGACGTGCACGACAAGATCGCCTGGGGCGCCGTCAACCGCCCGCTTTCTGCCGAGAGCTACGAGGCCATCAAGGCCGGTATCGTCAACTACCTCAACGAGCGCGATGTGTTCGTCACTCGCGGTATGGCCGGTGCCGATCGCAACCATACGCGTCGCCTGCTTGTCGCCTGCGAGCGTGCCAGCCAAGCGCTCTTTATTAAGCAGATGCTCGCCCGCCCGCTTGCCCGTGAAATCGCACGCACCGGCGAGCCGGACTTCTGTGTGCTCGCCGCTCCCGGCTACCAGTGCGATCCCGCCATTAAGGGCCTCAACTCCAGCGCCGCCGTGGTCATCAACTTCCAGGAGCGCGTGATTTTGGTTGCCGGCACCGGTTACTCCGGCGAAATCAAAAAGTCCATCTTCAGCGTCATGAATTACCTGCTGCCCGTCGAGGACGACGTGCTACCCATGCACTGCTCGGCCAGCATGGATCCCGTCACGCACGAGACCGCCGTGTTCTTTGGCCTTTCGGGCACGGGCAAGACCACGCTTTCGGCCAACCCCACGCGCCTACTGATCGGCGACGACGAGCACGGTTGGTCCGACATGGGCATCTTCAACATCGAAGGTGGCTGCTACGCCAAATGCGAGGGCCTGGACGCGTTCCACGAGCCCGAGATCTTCAACGCTGTCCGCTTTGGCGCGATCTGCGAAAACGTGGTGCTCGACGAGAACCGCAAGCCCAACTACGACGACATCTCGATCACGCACAACACGCGCGTGGCATACCCTGTGGAGCACATTCCCAACGCGTGGACCAAGGGCATGGGCACCACTCCAAGCGTCGTGCTCTTCCTGACCTGCGATGCCTTTGGCGTGCTGCCGCCCATCTCGCGCCTGACGGCCGACGCCGCCATGTATCACTTTGTGACGGGCTTTACGGCCAAGATCCCCGGCACCGAGGTCGGCGTCACCGAGCCCACGCCCACGTTCTCTTCGCTGTTTGGCGAGCCGTTTATGCCGCTCGACCCCATGGTCTATGCCAAGATGCTCGGTGAGCGCATCGCCGACGGCCGCACGCGTGTGTACCTGGTCAACACCGGCTGGATCGGCGGCGGCTACGGCGTGGGTCATCGCATCGAGCTTGCCTACACGCGCGCCCTGGTGGCCCGCGCCCTCGACGGTACCATCGAGGACAGCGAGTTCGTGCACGACGACATCTTTAACGTCGACATTCCCACCACGTGCCACGGCGTACCCGACGGCATCCTGGTGCCGCGCCAGTATTGGCAGAGCACCGCTCGCTACGACGAGGCCGCGCACAACTTGGCCGTGATGTTCGAGGAGAACTTCGAGAAGAAGTACTCGCACCTGCCCGAATCCGTCAAGGCCGCCGGTCCGCACGCTCAGGTGCACGCCGACGCCCGTCATCGCGGCCACGGCCTGCTGGGACTTCGCCACTAGCGTCGCCTCAGACCCAAAACCACCATAAAGGGGACAGGCACCTTTGTGGTGGTTTTACTCGCGCGGATGACTCGGGTTACAATACGCCTAACATATCGCTCCCTTCTCCGGATGGGGGCAGCGTAAGCGCTCTTGTGGCGGCACCGTAGGACTTTGAAGGTGGCCGTCGTAAGGGCGCTTTTTGTTTAGGCGCCCTCGCTCGGGCGCGCACGATGAAGGGAGAGCGCATGAAGAGCTTTATTGCCGAGGATTCGTTTTGGGAGCTATTTCCGCAGGCGGCTGTCGGTGTTGCGGTCGTAAAGGGCATGAAGCCCGCGGCTCAGATTCCTCAAGAGGACGTGGACGCGATTGCGGCGTTGCTCGACCGCGCCAATATCGACGCGGAGCGTCATCTGACCAGCGATACTATCAGCGAGAACGCACCGGTCAAGGCATGGCGCGAGGCTTATCGGCTGTTCAAGACCAAAAAGGGCGCGCGTTGCTCAATTGAGAACCTGCTCAAGCGCGTGCTCAAGGGCAAACCGGTGGGCCACATTACGCCCGCGGTGGACATCTACAACACGGTGTCGCTGACCTACGCGCTGCCCGTTGGCGGCGAGGACCTGCATGCGATTGAGGGGGATCTTCGCTTGAAGGTGACTGACGGCGGCGATGCGTTCCTGCCACTTGGCGAGGAAACGGATGACCCGACGCTGCCCGGCGAGCTCGCCTATATCGATGATGCGGGCGCCGTATGCCGCTGCTGGAACTGGCGCGATGGCGTTCGCACGGCGCTGTCCGACGATTCGGCCGATGCATTCCTGGCGATTGAGTGCGTGGAGCCCGAGCGGATGGGGGATTGCCAGGCCGCGATCGATCGCTTAGCCGAGCTGCTTGAGCGCTATCTGGGAGCGACGGTTGTCGTTAAGACGCTTGTGACCCGCGACAATCCCTGCGTGGAACTGTAGCGACGCCTGCGGATCATGTTCGCCGGTCAAAACCACTACAAAGGTGCCTGTCCCCTTTGTGGTGGTTTTTATGTTGATGGGTTAACAAATGGGATATTTGGGTATGGGTGTTGCCTTGTGCGGCTAAGATGTTTACCCGTTAGCATCATGCAAGCGAAAGGCGGTCGTCTCCCATGCAGCAGAACGACGAGACACGTTTCGAGGACTTTGTCGGACTGATCAGCGGGCTCTACAAGGAGATCCAGCGCATTAAGACATCCGAGGGCGCAAGGCTGGGCCTCAAGGGCTCCGACGTTATGTGCCTGTACTATCTTGAGCGCAGCAAGGACGGCCTGACTGGCGCTGACCTGGCTCGCATGGCAGGCGTGACCCGTGCCGCCGTCTCGCGCACGCTCGCGCATCTGGAGGAGGGCGGCTACGTCGAGGTCGACGACTCGGGTGATGCAGCCGTTAAGTATCGTGCCCCGGTGCGCCTGACCGCTCTGGGCGGCGAGAGCATGAGCGAGGCGGACCGCATCATTCGCGAGGTGCTCGACACCACCGGTAAGGCTATGGGTGTGGAGCAGCGCGAGCAGATGTATGCGTCGCTGCGTACGATTCTCAACACCCTGCGTGAGATCTAAGGCCGCCAAGGCATTTGCTTCCCATTAAAAACTGCATAGTCCCGTTTGAGCGCGTATGCCGTGCCGGGGCATTGCTGTCAAAATTCCCCGCGCGGGACCTGCGCAAGAAAGGATTCGTTATGTCCGTCCGCATTATTACCGATTCCGCAAGCGATATGTCGCCGGCGGAGCACCCCGCTCTGCGTGTTCTGCCGCTGTCCGTCACCTTTGGCACCGATGTGTATATGGATGGCGTCGACATCGATCACCAGCGCTTTTACGAGATGCTTGTGGAGCGCGATGAGCTGCCCAAGACCGGTCAGGTCAACCCGTACGCCTTTTCGCAGGCGATTGCCGAAGCGCGTGAGGCCGGCGATGAGGCCGTGATTATTACCGTGGGCGCCAAGCTCTCGGGCACCAATCAGAGTGCCCGCACCGCACTTGCCGAGGCCCCGGGCGGCGATGTGTACGTGGTGGATAGCAATAACGTTACCCTGGGCGAGCGCGTGCTGGTCGAGTATGCCCTGCGCTTGGTGGACGAGGGCCAGGGCGCGGCTCAGGTTGCGGCGGCTGTCGAGGCCGTGCGCGACCGCGTGGTCGTCATCGGCCTGCTCGAGACGTTGGAGTACCTGGTGCGCGGCGGTCGCCTGTCTGCTGCTGCCGGCGCCGTGGGCACGCTGCTCAACGTAAAGCCCGTTGTGGCTGCCGAGGACGGTCTGATCGTGCAGCTGGGCAAGGCGCGCGGTTCCAAGAACGGCCGTAACCTGCTCAACCAGAAGGTCGAAAAGGCAGGCGGCATCGACTTTTCCATGCCGCTGGCGCTCGGCTATACGGGCCTTTCGGATGCGGTGCTCAAGAAGTATATCGAGGACAGCGCGGCACTGTGGGCTGGCCACACCGAGGGCGAACTGCCCGTTCACACCATCGGCGCCACCATCGGCACCCATGTAGGCCCCGGCGCCGTAGCCGTAGCCTTCTTCCAGCCCGTTAACTAGCCCACCTGCCAAAACCACCACAAAGGGGACAGGCACCTTTGTGGTGGTTTATGCTATTCCGGGTGGAAGGGAGCGAGCAATGGCGTCTGAGGGCTTTTTTGAGCGGGTGTACGAGGTGGTCGAGCAGATTCCCGAGGGGATGGTCGCCACGTATGGTCAGGTGGCGCTGCTTGCTGGACGTCCACGAAGTGCGCGGTACGTGGGGTATGCCCTGCATGGCAATCCGCGCCCCGGCGAGATTCCCTGTCACCGCGTGGTGTTTGCCGATGGCCGCATATGCGATGGTTTTGCTTTTGGCGGTCCCGATGCTCAACGTGAGCTTTTGCTAGGGGAGGGTGTGGCGTTTAAGGACGACATGCACGTCGACTTGGCCGCCTGTCGCTGGCCTGCAGGGCTCTAGCGGCTCTGCCGTGGCTTAAACCACCACAAAGGTGCCTATCCCCTTTGTGGTGGTTTTGGCAGGTTTACCGAGGTTAACTTATGGAGAAGGTATGGCGGCGCGGTTTGTCGCAGCAAAGTAAACCACGGTGAACTATATTGTTTTCAGCAACGGAGCAGGCAATAGGCGATGAAAAAGCCTGCCCTGTTGAGTTTGATTCGCATTCCTCCCCTCTGTGCGATTCAACGGTGTACTTCGGGAACAGGCCCGCTGGCAACTATCTGCCAGCGGGCCTGTTCCTGTTTCGGTGAGGATTCAGCCTCACCGTCTATGTTGTGCGAAGGCGCTTTGCCTAGTACACCATGCCCATGGCGTCCTGAACCTCGCCCAGGGTCTGCTCGGCGATCTCATTGGCGCGACGGTTGCCCTCGTGCAGGACGTCCTTTACGTAATCCAGGTCGTTCTCGTAGCGCTGGCGACGCTCACGGATCGGCGCGAAGTACTCGTTGACGGCCTCGGTCACGTACTTCTTGAGCTGGCCGGAGCCGCCCATGCCAATCTCCTCGGCAATCTCGACTTCGGAACGGCCGGTGCAGATGGCGGCGGTTGAAAGCAGGCCGGACACGCCGGGGCGATTCTCGGGATCGAACGTGATCATGCGCTCGGAGTCGGTCTGGCTCTTCTTGATGCGCTTGGCCGTCTCCT
>UQOQ01000027.1:0-27423 GCA_900542715.1 uncultured Collinsella sp. | reverse complement strand
GATGGACCTGTAGCTCAGTTGGTTAGAGCGTCCGGCTGATAACCGGGAGGTCACAAGTTCGAATCTTGTCAGGTCCACCATCAAAACTGTGAAGAGCCTCGAGGGTTTCCTCGGGGCTTTTTTCTTACCTGCTGGAGTAGTCAAAAGAGCCCCGTCCCAAAAAGACTACTTTGATTTTGTGTGCTGTGCGAAAGTTTGGGTAGTATAGCTATTCAATGCGGCGGGCTGTCGCGTGTTAACCGCTACGTACCGGAGGTGTTCCATGGTTCGTGTCGACATAGAGACCATCGTCATGGCCGCCGGTCCCGTGCCATCGCTTATCGTGCTTCGTGAGCGCAGCAGCAAATCGGACTCGCCCGCGCCGCTGCGTTCCCTTTCCATTCAGACTGGTTCGTTTGAAGCTGCTGCCATCAGCCGCGGCATCGATAGCGGCCGCGCCGAGCGCCCGATTACCCATGACCTGCTGCTCGATACCGTTGACGCCCTGGGTGCCAAACTCGAGCGCATCGAGATCGTTCGCGCCGAGCCGCCGGTGTTCTACGCGACGATCGTCGTACTGGTCGATGGCGAGGAGCGCAAGATCGACGCCCGCCCCAGTGACGCCATTGCCCTTGCCGTGCGCAGCAATGCTCCCATGTTTGTGGAGGACGACATCATGAATCGCTTGGGCACTGTTTCTACCCACGCCGAGGATGTCGACGACGAGCAGGAGTTCGAGAAGTTCGACGAGTTCGTCCATACGCTCTCCCCCGATGACTTCTAAATGCGGGGCGGCAGAGTTGCGGAGTGTTCGCTGATGGCCGGCGGTATGTCGGCTGAGGCGGCGGCCATTGCGCGCGAGGCCCAGATGCGCTCGGAGGCTTCTGAGGCGGCACGCATTGCCTATGTGACGCAGGCCCGCACGCTTCGCGAGCGCCGCGGCTCGTTTATCAAGATGGTTGTCGTCTCCGCCCTTGTCGCGGCTATCTGCTCGCGCCTTCGTGGTACAGTTGGTGCGCTTGGGTTTTCGATCTCTACGGGCCTCGTGATCTGGGGTGTGGTCGATGCGGTAATGCTGACCAACCAGATCAAGGTACTCGACAAGCGCGCGATGGATATGATGCGCGCCCGCGACGCTGCCGCCAAGATTGCTGCCGAGGCACAAGAACTGTAACGACGCCGGACTCGATGGGAAGGTCTAAAGATGGCACAGGATATGCAGGACGCCGCTAACGTCTCCGCCGAGCTCGACGCCATGGTGTGTGACCTGATTGGTGCGTTCTTGGACGACCTGGCCGCGGGCGAGAACCCGGGCGTGGTTGTGGCAATTGAGGACGCCGCTTCCAACCGTTATCTGGCCGCACTCGACGAAGATGGCGAAGAGGCGTGCCTCGAGGCGGCCACCAACTTTATCTCCGAGCATAAGATGGGTCTTAAGGACGAGGGTCTGGGCCGTATCGCCCGCTATGCCATTGGCTATACCGGCTGCGTCGAGATTGACGGAGGCTACCACGACGCTCTGCTCGTGAGCTTCTTTGAGACTACGCTCGAGAGCGGTTTTTCGGCATATGTGCTGTATGAGGGCATGGGCGCCGGCGATGGTTTTATGTGGAGCGACCCTGAACCTGCAGGTGAGGAAACCCCTCTCATCTAAAATCGCTAAAATAAACGAGTTTTCGGTAAAAGGCTCAATATTCCCGCTGAGCGTTGTATCGCTGGGCGGGCCGCATACGCGTGCCGTTTGTATATGGATAGAAGATAGGGGAACTACATGCGCGTAGACAATCTGAGGAACATCGCCATCATCGCCCACGTCGACCACGGCAAGACGACGATGGTCGACAAGCTCCTGCGTGCCACGGACGCCTTCCGTGCCAACCAGCAGGTCGAGGACCGCGTCCTGGACTCTAACGACCAGGAGCGTGAGCGCGGCATTACGATTCTCGCCAAGAACATCTCTATCGAGTACAAGGACGTCAAGATCAACGTCATCGACACCCCGGGCCACGCCGACTTCGGCGGCGAGGTCGAGCGCGTGCTGCGTATGGCCGACGGCGCCCTGTTGCTGGTCGACGCTTTTGAGGGTCCCATGCCCCAGACCCGCTTCGTGCTGCGTCACGCTATCGACACCGGCCTTAAGATCATGATCGTCATCAACAAGATCGACCGTCCGGGTGCCAACCCCGAGAAGGCCTACAACGACTGCCTGGACCTTATGGCCGACCTGGGCGCTACCGACGACCAGCTTGAGTTTGCCATGGAGCATGTCATCTACGCCAGCGGCGTCAACGGCTTTGCCCGTCATGATCCCGAGGACGGCAACATGGACATGTACCCGCTGCTCGACATGATCATCGACGACATGCCCGCGCCCGAGGTCGACGAGACCGCTCCGCTGGCCATGCAGTGCGTGACCATCGACCACTCCAACTTCGTCGGCCGCATCGGTATCGGCCGCGTGTACTCCGGCGCCATCCACCAGGGCGATCAGATCCTGGTCGTCAAGAACGACGGCTCCAGCGCCACCGCTACCGTCAAGCAGCTCTTTACCTTCGACTACCTGGGCCGCACCGAGTGTCAGGAAGTCGGCGCCGGCGACATCGCCGCCGTCGTGGGTATCGACCGCACCGATATCGGCGATGTTTACACCGACCCCGAGAACCCCGTCGAGCTCGAGCCCATCGAGATCGACCCGCCGACCCTGTCCATCGTCTTTGAGGCTTCGACCTCCCCGCTCGTCGGCCGTGACGGCGACATCGTGGGCGCCCGTCAGCTCAAGGAGCGCCTGTTCAACGAGGCCGAGAACAACGTGACCATGAAGATCGAGGAGCTCGAGGACAAGAGCGGCGTCGAGGTCTCGGGCCGCGGCATTCTGCACCTGTCCGTCCTGATGGAGTCCATGCGCCGCGAGGGCTTTGAGTTCCAGGTCGGCCGTCCCCGCGTTCTGTTTAAGAAGGACGAGAACGGTAACAAGCTGGAGCCCGTCGAGCAGGCTGTTGTCGAGTGCCCGGACGAGTACTCTGGCAAGGTCGTCGAGGTCTTTGGCACCTCCGGCGGCATCATGACGAGCATGGATACCTCGGGCATCGTGACCCATCTTGAGTTCAAGATCCCGACGCGTGGCATCATGGGCCTTAAGAACCGCATCATGAACGTCACCCACGGCGAGGGCGTGTTCTACCACACCTTCCTGGAGTATGGCCCCTACGCCGGCGAGATCGGCAACCGCCAGAACGGCGCCATGATCTCCATGACCACCGAGAAGGCCGTTGCCTACGCCCTGGGTACGCTGCAGGAGCGCGGTCAGCTGTTTGTTGAGCCGGGTACCGAGTGCTACGAGGGCATGATCGTGGGCGAGCGCAGCAAGGCCGGCGACATGGTCGTCAACATCGCCCGCACCAAGAACCTGGGTAACCAGCGTTCCTCGACCTCCGACATCTCCGTGCAGCTGGTGCCGCCTCGCACCTTCTCTCTGGAGGAGGCGCTGGAGTACATCGCCGACGACGAGCTGGTGGAGATTACTCCCAAGAACATCCGCCTGCGCAAGCGTCTGCTCAACGCCACCGACCGTAAGAAGGCAGCCGTCCGCGCCGGCCAGGTCAACAAATAAGCGCTGGGGCTTATAACTGCCAATAAGAAAGGGCGTCGACCGCAATGGTCGGCGCCCTTTTTGGTGCAATGGGATCAGGTTGCTTTGCGCCACCACAAAGGTGCCTGGCCCTTTTGTGGTGGTTGGCGGCTAGGCGGTGGGGAGTCCTGGCGTGTTAGCCGGCTGCTGCGGCTTGAGGTGGGCGTTGCGCCAGATGATCTGGATGGCGTAGCCGAGCGTGAAGACGAAGGCTACACCGCTGACAAAGTTGCCCATAAGAGGAAGTGCCGTGAGTGCGCCCGCGACGATACCGCCCACGGCGGCCATGGCGTAGCGGTTTTGGTTGTGTCCGACCATGCGCGCGACCGCGGTGCCCGTAAATGCCGCCGAGACCAAAGCGATGCCGATAACGCCGCACAAGAGGGTTCCGGCAAGCGGCAGGCCAGCGATTGAGATAATCAGCAGCAGGACGGCGGGGACGATAGCGACCGTGCCCAGAAGACCGCTCACCCACAGGGGCGTGGGGCGCTGGTGGAGCATTCCGGCGGCGCTGGCGGTCGCGCGCGGAAAGACGAGCTCGAGCAGCAGAGCGACAAAGCAGGTCGAGAGCGCCGCGGCGACGATGCCGCCGATGACATCGTTAACGGTGGAAGAATCCTCGTTCTCGGTGCGGTCGATCTTGAGCGCGCCGACCTCGGCTCCCGCGGCGCGCTCGGGGTCCTCGGAAACATGGGCGTTCACGGTGCCGGTGATGTGGGCGTTCTTGCCCAGGATGAGCTTGTCGGCCCAGACCTCGACATCGCCCTCGACGGTGCCATCGATGGTCACCGTATCGCCCGCGAGCGCTGCCGACTTGGTAGAGCCGCGCAGGGCAACCGTCTCGCCTATCGCATAGAAGCAGTTGGCGGTGCTGTCGGAATTGAGCACGACATGCTGACCGACGACCGTGACGCTGCCATCAACCGTAGTCTTGGCAATGTCGATGGTGCGCGCCGCAAGACGAACGGCGCCGCCCACCGTGCAGTCGCGGATCGAGAGGGTATCGCCCGCAGCGATGATATCGCGGTCGATGGAGGTGTCGTCCAGGTTGAGGCTCTGACCTGCCCAGTACAGGTCACCTTCGACGCCGGACGGATTGGCGTCATTGTCGGTCGCAAGTACGTTGCCTGCGGTGTCCGTGCCGGCAAGAGCCGTAGCGGGAAGTGCGGTGAGCGCCAGAGCGATGAGCGCGAATAGGATGGTGATGCGGCCCCACGCTTTACGGCGTTGGGTCGACGGGAATTGATTGTGGGGCATAGTGAATCCTTCGTCAGATGCTCGATATGCACCTAACAGGGTACCCAACGCGTGGGCGCTCTAAAAGAACCTCTCGGTTGCATTTCGAAGGATGAGCCCGCGCAATCTACTTTTTGTGGTGCAAAAAGCGCGCGATGTCCTCTTCGGTGGGGCTTTTGATGTCAAAACGCAGCGACAGCCAGCGCAGCCCCATGGTTACCGCAACGCATACGATCAACGCGGTGATGTTGCTGACGACGCCGCTCATGACAAGGCATACATAGCTCGCCGAGCCGGCGATGGCTGCGATGGCATAGAAGTTGGTGCGCTGGAAAATGCCCGGTACCACGCCCATAAAACTGTCGCGCAGCATGCCGCCGCCCACCGCGGTGAAAAAGCCCATCATGATGCACACTGCCGGCGCAAAGCCGTAGACCAGCGCCTTGTCTGCTCCGGTGGCGGCGTAGATGCCGACCGATATGATGTCGAGCAGGGGAATGAGTTTTTCGGGCTTGTCGACGATTGCCGGAAAGATGTAGATGATGGCTGCCGTGGCAATGGAAAGCGGGAGCGCCATCGGCTGGTTGAGGATGTAGACGTTGCCCACCTGCAGCGTCATATCGCGCAAAAGACCGCCGCCCAGTCCGCAGACCACAGCGAGCGCGACGGCGCCTACCAGGTCGAGCTTGTGCTCGCGCGCGACCAGCACGCCTGAGATCGATGCCGCGACAACAGCGAACATCTCGAGCCAAAACGGAATAGCGACCATGGCATCCGTGGCGTGTGAGGTAACGGTCATAGCAGCGACGACGGGCAAGATGGGGTCCTTTTGGTTGCGGGTTTAGACAATGCCCGTACATAGTACATGGTTGGCGGGCGTGGTGACCCTATTGCTCGGTAAACGGTCGGGACTGGGTGGGGGCGTAGGTACCATGTTTGGGGATCTGGGTTGATGCTGAACGCGATGGGGGCGTGGCTGAATAGGAGGGATGTCCAAATTTTGAGCTTTGCTCAAAATTTATCCGGTCGGCTTACGCCGACCGCGCTGCGCTAAAAACGCGCCCGTGGCGCGTTTTCTTTACGCTCCGCGTCCTGACGGGTTCGAATCCCTCCTCCTCCGCCGTATTTGCTTGTAAGGGACTCTAAACAAAAAAGCCCCCGTTTTCGGGAGCTTTCTCAACCAAAATGGCGGAGGAGGAGGGATTCGAACCCTCGTGACCTTATACAGGCCAAACGGTTTTCGAGACCGCCGCATTCAACCACTCTGCCACCCCTCCGCGTGGGGTAAAAACAAAGCAGGCTCGAAGGCCTGCTTTGGAATTAACTGGCGGAGAGTCAGGGATTTGAACCCTGGAGACGCTTTTGACGCCTACACGATTTCCAATCGTGCTCCTTCGGCCACTCGGACAACTCTCCGTTAAATGCGAAAGTCAGTATACACGAGGAATCGCAAAGTGCAAACAGAAAAGTTGGCATTTTTTAAAACGCTTGGCCGTGCTTGGCGCTGCAGCGGGGCTTGAGGTCCCAAAAAACGGCTTCCGACCAGCGTGGTTGATCAACTCAATTGTTCAAAAAAGGGTATTCATAAGCGACTTGGCAATGAATTTAAAAATCTTTGGGTGGTGCTGTGGGCCACTGGTATGCATTTTGCGACCACAGCCTTGTGCCCGCTGACCTGCGGCTTGGCTCAGCTTGTCCCCACGGCACCGTATCTTGAACACAGATCCGTCAAGCATTTGGTCAGCATTTGGTTGGAATGCGCATGAAACGTCGTGCGAGTATGGGCATATGTGGAGGTCATGAGGTTGTAGCTGCATATTCTTGCGGCCTGGGAGGTTGAAAGATATTATTACCAAGTCTTTTCCTGCTTCAGGCGCACCTTCACGACCTGGAGCCACATTTGCCCAGAGGAGGTGACAATATGAAGGCTTATGAACTGCTGTTCTTTGTTGACCCGTCGCTCGACCCCGAGACTCGTCTCGCTGTTATGAAGCGTATCGATACCACGATCGCTGAGGGCGCTGGCAAGGTCGACTCCGTTGACGAGTGGGGCAAGCGCAAGCTCGCCTACGAGATCAACGACCTCACCGATGGTGACTACACCCTCATCAACTTCCACGCAGATCCTACCCAGATCGCCGAGCTTGATCGCGTCCTGCGCATCACCGACGCTGTGGTCCGCCACATGATCGTCCGTCGCGACGACCAGGAGTAAGACTGTCGTTTTGGACTGGGCTTGTGCCCCAAGAGGAAGTAGTGAGTTATGAGCATCAATCGAGTGAACATCACCGGTAACCTCACCCGCGATCCCGAGCTGCGCGCCACCGCCGGCGGAACCCAGGTTCTGTCCTTTGGCGTCGCCGTGAACGATCGTCGCCGCAACGCGCAGACTGGCGAGTGGGAGGACTATCCCAACTTTGTCGACTGCACCATGTTCGGCACCCGCGCCGAGGCCGTGAGCCGTTTCCTGGCAAAGGGAAACAAGGTCGCGATCGAGGGCAAGCTGCGCTACAGCTCTTGGGAGCGCGACGGCCAGCGCCGGAGCAAGCTTGAGGTCATCGTCGATGAGATCGAGTTTATGAGCTCCCGTGGTGGCCAGGGTGGCTACGACCAGGGCGGTTACGCCCCCGCAGCTCCCGCGCCCGCAGCACGTCCTGCCGCACCGGTGGCTACGCCGCCCGCGGTCGACGTCTACGATGAGGACATCCCGTTCTAAGGGTTGTTCACCTATTTTTGAGTGAGAGGCGGCTTCGGTTCGCCGAAGTTGCCAAACGAAAGGTATTTTGACATGGCTAATGATTTTTCTGCACGTCAGCCGCGTCGTAAGTACTGCCAGTTCTGCAAGGAGAACACTGAGTTCATCGACTATAAGGACACTCAGCTTCTCCGTAAGTACATGACCGACCGTGGCAAGATCAAGCCCCGTCGCGTCACTGGCGCTTGCACGCAGCATCAGCATGACATCGCCAACGCCATCAAGCGCGCCCGCGAGATGGCTCTCCTGCCGTACACCGTCCCCGTGGTTTCCTCTCGTGGCAACCGCGACCGCGGCTAAGAAGGGAGACGCATCATGAAGGTTATTCTTCTCGATGAGATCAAGGGCAAGGGCGGCGAGGGTGACGTCGTAGAGGTCGCTCAGGGTTACGCTGAGAACTTCCTGTTCCCCAAGAAGCTCGCTGTTGCCGCCACCAAGGGCAACCTCAAGCAGCTTGACGAGCGTCGCAACAACATCGCCAAGCGCGAGGCCGTCCGTCTGGCTACCGCCAACGAGACCAAGGCTGCCTTCGAGGGCAAGACGGTCACCGTTGACGTCAAGGTCGGCGACGAGGGCATCCTCTTTGGCTCCGTTACCGCCGCTATGATCGCTGACGCCATCAAGGCTCAGCTCGGTATGGACATCGACCGCAAGCGCGTCGAGCTCGGTAAGCCCATCAAGGTTGCCGGTGCCCACACCGTTGCCATCTCGCTGTACCGCGAGATCAAGGCCGAGGTTGTCGTTCTCGTCGGCGTTACCGCCGAGGAGCTCGCTGCCGAGGCTGAGGTCGAGGAGGCCGCTGAGGTCGCCGAGGCCGAGACCGCCGAGGTCGAGACTGAGGCTGCTGCCGAGTAGCATTTGCTGCAACGCAACAATCTTGTTCTAAGAAGGGCGCTCTGGGAAACCAGGGCGCCCTTTTGTTTTTTTGCGCTGAGTGAGTGTCATGGTGAACGTTGCGTCGAAGTCCTATATACAGGACCGTTCATCCGTTTGGTTCGGTGATGATTGGCGGCGCGCGGCGCGTTTTGGGACCGTGGCTGATACTATGGATGCTCGCAAGCGATATGAATGAGGATGCTCATGGCATATGACGATAGGGAGACCGGGCTGACGGTTGAGGACCGCGGCTCCAAGTTGGGTCTTCCCCAAAACCAAGATGCAGAGGCCAATGTACTGGCCGCTATGCTGCTATCGCCCGAGGTGGTCGAAGAGGCCCAGGTCGAGCTGCAGCCCGATGACTTCTACCGGCCCATTCATAAGACCATCTATACCGCGATGGTCGATATGTACAACAGCCGCATTCCCATCGACTCCATCTCGCTGATCGATTACCTGCGAAGCATCAACAAGCTTGATGCCGTGGGCGGCGAGGCCTACATTTTGGAGTTGATGGGTCAGACCCTGTCGCTCGTCAACTGGCAGCACCATGCCGCTATCGTTCGCCGCGATTCGATGCTGCGTGAGCTGATCGGCGCCACCAACGAGATCAACGCGCTGGCCTATAACGCTCCCACCGATACCAAAGAGGTCGTGGAGCTGGCCGAGAGCAAGTTGCTCAAGGTCACGGCGCGCGAGGTCAAGTCGAGCTACAAGACGCTGACCGAGTTTATGGTCGAGGCCTATAACGAGGCCGAGGAAGTGTGCCAGGCAGGCGGCCAGGCTGCGGGCGTGCCCACGGGCTTCCCGTCGCTCGACCGCATGCTCATGGGTTTTCGCGAGGGCCAGCTCATCATCATCGGCGCCCGCCCTGCTGTGGGTAAGACGTCGTTCGCCCTGAATCTGGCGCTCAACGCTGCCGCGGCCGGTTATACCGTCGGCTTCTTCTCGCTGGAGATGTCGGGCAAGGAAATTGCCCAGCGTCTGATTTGCGCCTACGCCATGATTTCGATCAGTGACTTCCGCATGGGCCGCATTAGCCCCGAGCAGTGGGCCAATATCAACGAGGCCACGCAGACCTTGTCCAAGCTCGATATTCTGATTGACGATACGCCCGGCACCACAGTGACCGAGATTCGCGCCAAGAGCCGCCGCATGCTCCACAACAAGGAGAAGGCCATCATCATCCTGGACTACCTGCAGCTGGTGAGTCCTCCGCCGGGACGCCGCTCCGAGAGCCGTACCGTCGAGGTCTCCGAGATGTCGCGTGGTCTGAAGATCATGGCCAAGGAACTCAAGATCCCGCTCATCGCGCTGTCGCAGCTCTCGCGTCAGGTCGAATCCCGTACCGGCAAGCGCCCGCAGCTTTCCGACCTTCGTGAATCGGGCTCCATCGAGCAGGACGCCGATATCGTTATGTTCTTGGACCGCTCCGCCGACGAGGCCGAAGCCTCGCGCGACGATCGACCCGACGAGGGCGTTACGCGTATCGTCGTGGCCAAGAACCGTTCGGGCCCGATCGGCGACGTCGACCTGATGTTCCTGCCGGCATCCACCAAGTTCTATGAGCTTGATGGGGCACATGCCGAGGAGTAGGACAGGCGCCCGTTGCACGGGTATACTGGGAATGTTTTGTGCTTCTGCGTGCCGGCGTGGCGCGTAGACAGTCCATGAATGTAAGGAGTAAACATGCCGTCAACCGTTTTGGTCGGTGCCCAGTGGGGCGATGAGGGCAAGGGTAAGATCTGCGACCTGGTCGCCGGCGACTTCGATGCCGTCGTGCGCTACTCGGGCGGCAACAACGCCGGCCACACCATCGTCGTCAACGGCAAGAAGTACGGCCTGCACCAGGTGCCCTCCGGCATCATGTATTCCGACCATGTGTCGGTGATCGGTAACGGCTGCGTCGTCAACCCCAAGGTTGTCCTTGAGGAGATCGACATGTTCGAGGCCGACGGCATCACCACCAAGAACCTCAAGATTAGCGGCAACGCGCATGTCATCATGCCGTACCACATCGACCTGGATGGCGCCTTTGAGCAGAAGCTCGGCAAGAAGAACATCGGTACCACCAAGCGCGGTATCGGTCCGTGCTATCAGGACAAGATGGCCCGCATTGGCCTGCGCATGCAGGATATGCTGGACGAGGCGCTGTTCCGCGACAAGCTGGAGACCGCTCTCGCCCGCGTGAACCCCGAGCTTGAGCTCATCTACAACCTGCCCACCTACACCGTGGACCAGATTTGCGACGAGTACCTGCCCATGGCCGAGCGCCTGCGTCCCTACATCACCGAGACGAGCCTGCTGCTCAACAACATGATCGATGAGGGCAAGGACCTGCTGTTTGAGGGCGCCCAAGCGACGTTGCTCGACATCGACCACGGCACCTATCCGTACGTGACGTCTTCCAACTGCACCGCCGGCGGCGCCATCACCGGCTCCGGCGTGGGCATGAAGAACGTCGACCGCGTGCTGGGCGTCATGAAGGCCTATATCACCCGCGTCGGTTCGGGCCCCATGCCCACCGAGCTTTCCTATGAGTCCGAGGCCGGTCACACGCTGACCGAGGAGGGCTATGAGTACGGTGTGACCACCGGTCGCCGTCGTCGCTGCGGCTGGTTCGACGGCCCCATCGCCAACTACGCCTCGCGCGTCAACGGCCTCACCGATATCGCCCTGACTAAGCTCGACGTGCTTTCGGCCTTCGACACCATCAAGGTGTGCGTGGCCTACGACGTCGATGGCGAGCGCTACACCAGCGTGCCCGAGCATCAGGTGCGCTTTGAGCATGCCAAGCCCATCTACGAGGAGCTCCCCGGCTGGAAGTGCGACATCACCGTTTGCCGCAGCTTTGATGAGCTGCCGCAGGAGGCTCAGGACTACGTGGCGTTTATCGAGGATCTGGCACACACCCGCGTGACGTTCATTGGCGTCGGCGCCGGTCGCGAGCAGATCATCAACCGATTCTGGAAGTAATCGGGACTATTTGGTTATTGCGATATACCCCTTTGCAGCCCAAGCGGGCGGCCGAGGGGTATATTTGCTTGCAAAGGGCTCGCGCGGAGCGGGCCATTCATCCATAGAGGAGGCACCCTTGAAGGCGGACACTCAAACCATCGACATCCTGTTGTTGGGCAGCGGCGGCCGTGAGCATGCTTTGGCAGCTAAGCTCGCAGCATCACCGCGCGCCGGCAAGCTCTACATCGCGCCGGGCAACGGCGGCACCGCGAGCTGCGGCGAGAACGTTGTTCTCGACGACTGCGATCCTGCGGCCGTGGCGGCGTTTGCGCAGAGCCACGGATGCGGACTCGTGGTGATTGGCCCCGAGGCTCCGCTCGTGGCGGGTGTGGCCGACGCCGTGCGCGCGGCGGGTATTCTCTGCTTTGGCCCGGGTGCCGAGGGCGCCCAGATGGAGGGCTCCAAGCTGTTCTCCAAGCAGCTCATGGAGCGCGCGGGCATTCCGACGGCAGCCTACGGCTCGTTTACCGACGAGGCTTCGGCTCTCGCCTACGTGCGCGAGCAGGGCGCCCCGCTGGTCGTCAAGGCCGACGGCCTTGCCGCGGGCAAGGGCGTCATCGTGGCGATCGAACTTGAGCAGGCCGAGGAGGCCGTGCGCGAGTGCTTTGGCGGCACCTTTGGCGATGCCGGCAATACTGTGGTCATCGAGGAGATGCTGACCGGCCCCGAGTGCTCGCTGCTCGCCTTTACCGACGGCAAGACCGTGCGCCCCATGGCCACCTCGCAGGACCACAAGCGCGCGCTCGAGGGCGACAAGGGCCCCAACACCGGCGGCATGGGCGTCTACAGCCCGGTGCCCATCGTGACCGACGAGGAGCACGCCACCATGGTGAAGGTCATGGAGCAGACCGTGGCCGAGCTCGCTGCCGAGGGCATCGACTACCGCGGCTGCCTGTATGGCGGCTTTATGCTCACGCCTGCCGGCCCCAAGGTGCTGGAGTTCAATGCCCGCTTTGGCGACCCCGAGACGCAAGTCGTGCTGCCGCGCCTTAAGAACGACCTGGTTGAGGTCATGCTCGCCTGCGCCAACTGCGAGCTCGATCAGATTGAGCTCGACTGGCGTGACGAGTGGGCTGTGGCCGTTGTCCTGACGAGTGCGGGCTATCCCGGCAGCTACGAGAAGGGCAAGGTCATCACCGGTATCGCCGACGCCGAGGCCATGGAGAACGTGACCGTGTACCACGCGGGCACTGCCATGGTGGACGGCCAGCTCGTGACCAATGGTGGCCGCGTGCTCGCCGTGACCGCGCTGGGCGACACGTTCGAGAACGCTCGCAACCTTGCCTACGAGGCCTGCGAGAAGATTGATTTTGAGGGCAAGACTCTGCGTCACGATATTGGCCTGCGCGCGCTGCGCGGGCGCGACGCCTGGGATGCCTAAAATCCGAGAGGAATGAGACGGATGGACGAGAAGAACGAAGAGCTCGTGGATGCGCAGATCGTTGAAGAGGACAGCCGCATGTATGGGCACGCCGAGGGCGAGCCCGGCGGCGAGGTCGCTGACGAGCCGGCGCTGGTGCTGGGCGACGACGACCCACACGATGCCGAACTGCACGAGAAGATTCTTTCGGAGGAGTGCGCCTGGAAGGGCAAGATCCTCGACGTCCACCGTCTTGAGGTTGAGCTGCCCAACGGTCGCCGCAGTGCCCGCGATATCGTTCGCCATCCGGGTGCGGCGGCCGTTGTGGCGCTGACCGAGAGCGGCAAGATCGTACTGGTGCGTCAGTACCGCACCGCCATCGACCGCGTGACGGTCGAGATTCCCGCCGGCAAGCTCGACCCGGGCGAGGACCCACTCGATTGCGCTAAGCGCGAGCTACACGAGGAGACGGGCTTTAGGGCCGGTCGCATTCGCTTTTTGACGTCGATTGTCACGTCCTGCGGTTTTTGCGACGAGATCATTCACATCTACTTGGCTACCAAGCTGGAGTTTGATGCGCCCAACCCCGACGATGACGAGTTTGTCAACGTTGACCTGGTGCCGCTGCACGAGCTGATCGACGCCGTGCTCGACGGCAAGATCGAAGACGCCAAGACCGTCGTGGGCGCCTTGGCCTGCGATAGCATCGCGCATCGCCTTGGGGGCGCGGAGCTTTAACGAGCGGGAATGATCCCGCAGGTTTGTGTAAGTCAGCGAAAGTGCTCCATTTGAGACAAGGTGGCCTAAAAGAGGAGGGAAGCGTATGGATATACGCGACCGACGATTGAAGGCCAGATTGTCCAAATGGGGCGCTTGCAGCGTCGAGACGAAACGCGGTTTGGTAAAACCGCGTAAGGTGATTATGCTGAAGAGGTTTCTTTCGTACTACAAGCCCCAGATGGGGCTTTTTGTTGCTGATACTGTTTGTGCTCTGGTGCTTGCCGCCATTGACCTGGCGTTCCCCATTATCCTGCGCAATTTGACCGGTGGGCTCTTTACTCAGGGTCAGGCTGTCATTATGCAGGCGCTCGGCATGATTGCGGTGGGCTTGGTGCTGATGTATGCCGCCCGCTGCGCCTGCCGCTATTTTGTGAGCTATTGGGGTCACGTGATGGGCGCGCGTATGGAGTCCAAGATGCGCGAGGACCTGTTTGACCAGTATGAGCGCTTTAGCTTTGCGTACTTTGACCGCAACAGCTCGGGCGACATGATGAGCCGCGTGGTCAACGACCTGTTCGATATCTGCGAGGCGGCGCACCACGTGCCCGAGTGGATCATCATCTGCGGCATCGAGATTATCGGCTCGTTTGTGATCCTCTTTACCATCGCCCCGGTGCTGGCGCTCGCCATGGCCGTGGTGACGGCGGCGTTTGCGGTCATCATGTTTTGGCAGAACATGCGCATGCACGAGGTCTTTAGCGACAACCGCAAAAAGATCAGCGGCATCAATGCGCAGCTGCAGGATTCGCTGGCGGGCATGCGCGTGGTCAAGAGTTTTGCCAATGAGGAGACCGAACGCTTCAAGTTCCGCGCCTCCAACAATCGCTATCTTTCGTCCAAGGAGAACATGTATCACGCCATGGGCGTCTATACCGCGACGTATGGCCTGCTCTCGGGTGTGCTCTATGTGATCGTGGTGCTGCTGGGCGGCTGGCTGGTCGCCCAGGGACAGCTGCAGGCGGTCGATATGGCGACCTTTGCACTCTATATTTCGCTGTTCTGCACGCCGCTCGAGACACTCGTCAATTCGGCCGAAACGTATCAGAAGGCCATCGCCGGCTTTAAGCGCATGGACGAGGTGCTCTCGACCGCGCCGGATATCCAGGACAAGCCGGGCGCTACGGATCTGCAGGTGACTGCCGGCGCCGTGGAGTATCACGACGTGTGCTTTAACTACGAGGACGTTGAGCTGGGCGAGGGCGATGCCGAAGAGCGTCCCGTTATCGACCATATGAATCTGTCCATCAAGCCCGGGCAGACCATCGCTTTGGTTGGCCCTTCGGGCGGCGGCAAGTCCACGACCTGTTCGCTGCTGCCGCGCTTTTATGACGTGGCTGCCGGATCCATTAGCATCGACGGCCAGGACGTGCGCGATGTGACGCAGCAGAGCCTGCGTCGCGCCATCGGCCTGGTGCAGCAGGATGTCTATCTGTTTGACGGCACGATTGGCGAGAACATCGCCTACGGCAAGCCGGGCGCTACGGCAGGAGAGATCGCCGAGGCCGCCCGTCGCGCCAACATCGATGCCTTTATCGAGTCGCTTCCACAGGGTTATGACACGGTCGTGGGCGAGCGTGGCAGCCGTCTTTCGGGCGGACAGAAGCAACGCGTTGCCATTGCGCGCGTGTTTCTCAAGAACCCCAAGATCCTGATTTTGGACGAGGCGACGAGTGCTTTGGATAACGAGAGCGAGGAGGCGGTGCAGGAGTCACTCGAGGAGCTGGCACGCGGCCGTACCACAATCATCATTGCCCACCGTCTTTCGACCATTAAGCATGCCGATGAGATTGCGACCGTTGAGCATGGTCGCGTTGTGGAGCGTGGCACGCACGAGGAGCTTCTCGCCCGTGGCGGCACCTATGCCCGTTACTATCGAATGCAGTTCGAAGGTGCGCGTGCGCACGAGCTCGACTGATTGATATGACAGGAAGTTTATGGCTGACAAGAACCCTTTGACTCCGGAAGAAGTGACGGAGTTATTCTCCGAAATCGATGCATCCGGTGTCTTGGATCCCACGCTTGCCAAAAAGCGAACCGAGCGCATGCGTGAGAAGGAGGCTGCGGCCAAGCGCGGTGACAAAGCGGCGCTAGCGCAGCTGCGCAGCGAGGACCGTGCGAGCCAGGCAAAACATATCGACCCGCTGTCCGAGGACGATCCTTCGGGTTCGCGGGTGAGTCATACCATTACGAAGACCGCGATGGCCGTGGTCATTGGTATTTTGGTGCTGATCGTGGGCATGCAGATTGGCTACGGCGTGATGCGTCGTCTGAACACCGCCAACCTGTCCGAGAGCGTTTCGGTGGATACCGTCTCGACCGCGCTCAAGGGTGGACTCGAATGGGGCAACGGCTTTACGCAGTTCCCGCTCGATTTTTCTGTCGACGAGGCCGATGAGCGCACGGGCACGGTTGAGGTGACGGTGTTGGACACGTCGTCTGCCAATGAGCTCGAGCTGCTGTCCAACGGGCAGATCCAGGCCGCGGCGCTTGCGACCAACGCCCTGCTCAACGACAAGATCGACCGCGTGGTGTATAACGTTCACGCCTATATCGACGAGGATAGCAACATTCAGCACGATTCCTTCTTTGGCATGTTTCCCGCGCGGGGTCATCAGAGCGCCATTTTGACGTTTGTGTGGACCAAGAGCTCATCCAACGCCACGAGTATCGACTGGAAGATGCGCATCGTAAGCATGGACGACACCATTGCCGAGCGCATTCAAAAACAGGTGAACTCGGTTTCGTCGCTGATCGAGGACCCGGTGGTGAGCCAGACCAAGATTGACGAGGAAAAGGCCGAACGTGACCTGGAGCATCGTCTACATGGCCGCGAGATTTTCCGCGGCGGCAAGCCCGATCGCTCACCGTCCGATCTGCTGGAACAGGACAAGAAAAAGTAAGACGCCATCATCCCGCGTGAGCCACAAGCCCCGCGGGATGATTTTTAATCCCCGTCCCAGAAAAATCATTATGCATAGAAAGTCATAATTATCATTTCGTAAACATTTCGATGAAATTAACGCCATGAGGCATGCTTGCGGTTACAATACCGCGAGGCCTAACTACACACCTTTAAGCCGGTCCTGTGAGACCGGGAAGGAGAATTATGGCGAACAACCATACCGCGGGCGCTGCCGCCCGCACCTTCGCGCCCAGCGAGCTTTGCCAGCGTATGCTGGCCAAAACCAGCAAGGGCACCTGCGGTCCCTGTATCCTGTATCTTGAGGATGGGACCATTTTTTATGGACGTGCATGCGGCGCCGAGGGCACCGCGACCGGCGAAGTCTGCTTCAACACCTCGCTCGAGGGCTACTTTGAGGTCATGACCGACCCGAGTTATGCCGGCCAAATTGTAACCATGACCTATCCGCAGATCGGCAATTACGGTATCGACGAGACCGATGTCCAGTCGGCCTTCCCCGGCGACGCCGTGCGCCCTGCGAGCGCTCCGGCTATGCGCGGCATGATCGTTCGCGATATGTGCGCCACGCCTTCTAACTGGCGCTCGGCCGTCAGCGTGCCGGAGTACCTGCGCGCTCACGGCATCGTCGCCATCGAGGGCGTCGACACCCGAGCCCTGGTGCGCCATCTGCGCGACAATGGTTCCAAGATGGGCATTATCTCGACCGAGATCTTCGACGTCGACGAGCTTGCCGAGCGCTTGTCCGCTGCGCCCACGCTGGTAGGCGAGAACCTGGTCAAGACCGTAAGTTGCCCCGCGCCTCACGAGTTTGTGGCCGCCGACCTGCCTGCCACGCATGACTTTGCGCTTGCGGCTGCCGCTCCTGCCCGTCACAAAGTGGTCGCCTACGACTGCGGTGTGAAGCGCGGTATTCTGGAGGGCCTGGTCCGTGCCGGCTGCGATCTCACCGTCGTGCCGTGGGATACGCCCGCCCAGCAGGTGCTCGACATGAATCCCGATGGCGTCTTTTTGTCCAACGGCCCCGGCGACCCCGATGCCGTGGTGGAGACCTATGAGCAGGTACAGCAGCTGATCGGCAAGGTGCCGGTCTTTGGCATTTGCCTCGGTCACCAGATGATCAGCCTGGCCTGCGGCGCCCAAATGGAAAAGCTTAAATTCGGTCACCGTGGCGGTAACCAGCCGGTCATGAATCTGGTGAGCCGTCGCGTGGAGATCACCGCGCAAAACCACGGCTTTGGCCTGCTGTTCCCCAGTCTGGGCAAACTGATTCCGGAGCTTTCCGGCGGCGAAACCGAGTATGCGGCCGACGGTGACCTGCGCGCCTGGGTGCGTCGCGGCATCGCGCCGGTCGTGATGAACGAGCGCTTTGGTCGCATTCGCCTGACACATGTGAACCTCAACGACGGCACCGCCGAGGGCATCCAGCTGCTCGACGCCCCGTGTTTCTCGGTCCAGTACCACCCCGAGGCTTCGCCTGGCCCCACCGATGCCCACTATCTCTTTACCGCCTTTACGCGACTCATGGACGGCGAGGAGAACTACCTGGACATCGACACCGCGAAGGACCGCCTCGCCGGCTGGAATTTCGCCGAGTCCGAGAACGCTGCGACCGAGGAGAACTAACATGCCGAAACGTACTGACATCAAGCGCATCCTCGTTATTGGTTCGGGCCCCATCGTTATTGGCCAGGCCTGCGAGTTCGACTACTCCGGCGCCCAGGCCTGCAAGGTGCTCAAGGAGGATGGCTTTGAGGTCATCCTGGTCAACTCCAACCCGGCGACCATCATGACCGACCCGGGCTTGGCCGACCGCACCTATGTCGAGCCCATCACCGCCGAGTTTATCGAGCGCGTAATCAAGAAAGAGCATCCGGACGCGCTGCTGCCCACGCTGGGTGGCCAGACCGGTCTGAACGCCGCTGTTGAGCTGGCGAAAGACGGCACGCTGGACAAGTACGGCGTCGAGATGATCGGCTGCGACCTGGCCGCTATCGAGCGCGGCGAGGACCGCAAGCTCTTTAACGAGGCCATGGCCGAGATCGGCCTGGAGGTCGCGCGCTCGGGCTATGCCTACAGCGTGGCCGACGCCGAGGCTATCGCCGAGCGCGTGGGCTATCCCTGCGTGCTGCGGCCGAGCTTTACCCTCGGCGGCGCCGGCGGCGGCATCGCGCACACCCACGAGGAGCTCGTCTCCATCGTGAGCCAGGGCCTTGAGCTCTCGCCTGCCCATGAGGTGCTGGTCGAGGAGTCCATCGAGGGTTGGAAAGAGTATGAGATGGAGGTCATGCGCGACCACGCCGGCAACGGCATCATCGTGTGCTCCATTGAGAATCTCGACCCCATGGGCGTGCACACCGGCGACTCCATCACCGTGGCGCCGGCGCAGACACTAAGTGACCTTGAGTACCAGCGCATGCGTGTCGCGTCGCTCGCCATTCTGGAGAAGATCGGCGTCGAGACCGGCGGCTCCAACGTGCAGTTTGCCGTGAACCCCCAGACCGGCCGCCTGATCGTCATCGAGATGAACCCGCGCGTGAGCCGTTCGTCCGCACTGGCCTCCAAGGCCACGGGCTTCCCCATCGCCAAGGCCGCCGCTCGCCTGGCCGTGGGCTACACGCTCGACGAGATCGTCAACGACATCACCAAGGCAACGCCCGCCTGCTTTGAGCCCACGATTGACTACTGCGTGGTCAAGGTGCCGCGCTTTGCCTTCGAGAAGTTTAAGGGTACCGACCCCACGCTCACCACGCGCATGAAGGCCGTGGGCGAGATCATGGCGATCGGCCGCACCTTTGAGGAGGCCTTCGGCAAGGCCATGCGCTCACTGGAGGACGGTCACCAGGGCATCTGCGCCGGTGGCAAGGAGGGTGCCGACAAGCTGAGCGACGATGAGCTCGCTCAGGCCGCGGCAACCCCGACCGAGCACCGCATCTTCTTTGTGGTCGAGGCCCTGCGCCGTGGCTGGGACATCGCCCGCATCCATGCCATCTGCGGTATCGATCCGTGGTACCTCAATCGTATCAACGACATGGTGCAGGTCCAGGAGAGCATCCGCGGCCTGCGTGTGGAGGATATCGACGCCGACGCGATGCGCCTGCTCAAGCAATACGGCACGAGCGACGCCGAGATTGCCGCGCTGACCGGCTCGGACGAGCGCTTTGTGCGCGCCTATCGCAAGGGTCTGGGCGTGGTTCCCAGCATGAAGACGGTCGATACCTGCGCGGCCGAGTTCTCGAGCGCCACGGAGTACCACTACAAGACGTACGAGAACATCTACCGCACGAGCCCGGATGCCAAGAAGTGCGTGGCTCCCGACGAGACCACGCCGGCGGACAAGCCCAAGGCGATGATCCTGGGCGCCGGCCCCAACCGCATTGGCCAGGGTATCGAGTTCGATTACTGCTGCGTGCACGCGAGCTACGCGCTGGCGGCCCGCGGCTTCGAGACCATCATGGTCAACTGCAATCCCGAGACCGTCTCGACCGACTATGACACGTCCGACCGTCTGTACTTTGAGCCGCTCACCTACGAGGACGTCATGGACGTTATCGATGTCGAGCGCCCCGACGGCGTCGTGGTGACGCTCGGCGGCCAGACTCCGCTTAAGCTGGCGCGCATGCTCGAGGAGAGCGGCGTGAACATCATGGGTACCAAGCCCGATGCCATCGACTTTGCCGAGGACCGCGAGCGCTTCGCCGCTCTGCTCGACAAGCTGGGCATCATGTACCCACCGGCGGGCCAGGCAACCTCGTTTGAGGAGGCCGAGGCCGTGGCCGCGCATATTGGCTACCCGCTGCTGGTGCGTCCGAGCTACGTGCTGGGCGGCCGTGGCATGATGATCGCCTACGATGCCGAGCATCTGCGCGATTACATGGCCGAGGCCGCGCGCATTAGCCCCGACTACCCGGTGTATCTGGACCGCTTCCTGGAGGGTGCGATCGAGTCCGATGTCGATGCCCTGTGCGACGGCGAGGAGGTCTACATCGGCGGCATCCTGGAGCATATCGAGGAGGCCGGTATTCACTCCGGCGACTCTGCGACCTGCATCCCGCCGTTCAGCTTTAGCGAGAGCCTGCAGGCGAAGCTTCGCGAGACCACGCGCCGCATCGCGATGGCGCTGGGCGTACGCGGCCTGGTCAACGTGCAGTACGCCATCAAGGGCGAGACCGTCTACGTGATCGAGGCCAACCCGCGCGCGAGCCGCACCGTGCCGTTTATCTCCAAGGCCACCGGCGTGCCGCTGGCCAAGTGCGCGGCGCGCATCATGGCGGGTGATTCCATCGCGAGCTTGGGCTTGCCGAGCGACGAGCGTCAGCTCGATTGGTTCTGCATGAAGGAAGCCGTTATGCCCTGGGGCCGTTTCCCGGGCGCCGACGTTATCCTGGGGCCCGAGATGAAGTCGACGGGCGAGGTCATGGGTATCGCCAAGAGCTATCCCGAGGCATACGCCAAGACGCAGCTGGCGATTGACTACAAGCTGCCCGACCCGAGCTGCGGCAAGGTGTTCATCAGCGTGTGCGACCGCGACAAGCGTCATATCCTTTCGGTCGCCCGTATCCTGCGCTACCTGGGCTTTGATATCTGCTCTACCGAGGGCACGGCGCGCGTGCTTCGCGGTGGCAACGTGACGTGCGAGATCGTGGAGAAGATCAGCGGCCCGCACGACGGCGAGCGCCCCAACATCGGCGACCTCATTGCCGATGGCAAGATCGCGGTGATCATCAACACGCCGTACGGCCCGGGTTCGCGTGGCGACGGCTATCTGTTGCGCACCGAAGCAGTGCGCCGCGGCGTAACCTGCGTGACCGCGATGTCCGCTGCCAACACGTACGTGAGTGCCATCGAGGCGGTGCGCGAGGACCAGCAGGGTCACGGCAGCGCCAACGACATGGGCATGGACGTCATCGCCCTGCAGGACCTGCCGCAGCACACGGTGTAGGTTGAGCTGTCCGGCCGGGGGCGGGAGGCGGTCCTTTCTCTCGGAAACTGGGCTTCGCGAAGTTTTCCGAGAGAAAGGACCGCCTCCCGCCCCGGCCTGCGGTGACTTGGCCGCACCGTGTGCTGCGGAAGGGGCTTTGCGTGATGACTAGGGCTGAATAAAAAGTGAGTGTGGGATCCGCCGTTCGTTCGAACGGCGGATCCCACGTTAATATTTCAGCCAACGTACGTCATGGCAATCCCCGGTAGGTCGAAGGTGCTCTGCGGCGGCCCGGTGTTTTCATCTGAACGACTTTGCGTAGCAACCGGAGTGAAGATGAAAACACCGGGCCGCCGCAGAGCACCCACAGACCGCAGGGACGGGAGCAGCTATACTACTCTCAGTAGTTAAGGGTCGCGGATTCGCTGCGTCACCGCTCTCAACAGGAGGTCTTTGTTTATGGCAGATCAGAAGCCGGTTGTCGGGATCATCATGGGCTCCAAGTCCGATCTGGGCGTTATGGAAGGTTGCACCGCCGAGCTCGAGGCGCTAGGCGTCCCCTATGAGCTCGTGATTGCAAGCGCGCACCGTACGCCGGCGAAGGTCCACGAGTGGGCCTCGACTGCCGCCGATCGCGGTATCAAAGTGATTATCGCCGCCGCCGGCAAGGCTGCTCACCTGGGCGGTGTCGTGGCGGCCTTTACGCCGCTGCCGGTCATCGGCGTGCCTATGAAGACGAGCGATCTGGGTGGTATGGACTCGCTGCTGTCGATGGTGCAGATGCCTTCGGGCGTGCCCGTTGCCTGTGTGGCCATCAACGGTGCCAAGAACGCTGCCATTTACGCCACGCAGATTCTGGGCGCCTGCGACCCCGAGTACCGCAAGGTTATCGAGAAGATGAAGCAGGAGATGGCTGACGCCTAAGCGCTCTGCCAGTCCATTTGCAGCATAAGGAGAGCCATGTCCGACTATCAGGGAAAGCGTTTTTCGGCTTCTCGGATTCCCGATCCAGCCACGTCGGGAGCAGCCCGCGCGCCGCAACAGGGTCGGACATCCTCTCCTCAGCAGCCGCGCGCGCCACGCCCCGTGACGCCGGCGAAGCATCGCCGCCAGGATACACCTGCTGCATATCGCCCTTCGTCATACAGTACGGCCAAGAAGTCACCTCGCTCTTCGGCGCACACCGCGCCATCGAGCCATACCGAGCCACCGCGCAAAAAGCGCCGCTCCGTTATCCCCATCTTGCTCATCATCATTGGCATCGGCCTGATCGTTGCTGCGGCCGCCATCTTTATTAATGCCCAGATTGGCTACAAGCAGGCGAGCGAGTCGTATCAAAAGATCGAAAAACAATATGTGAGCGACAAGGACGCCAGTGGCGTGCCAATTATCGACTTCAATGCGCTTGCCCAGACAAATCCCGAGGTTGTGGGTTGGATTTACGCGCCCGGCACCAACATCAACTACCCCGTGGTGCAGACCAACAACAACTCCAAGTACCTCAACACGCTGTTCGACGGCACCGCCAATGCGTCGGGCGCCATCTTTTTGGATAGCGACGACACCGCGCCGGGCATGGTGGATCAGCAGACCACGATTTACGGCCATCACATGAACGACGGTTCGATGTTCAATGTGATTTCGGATACGACCGATCAAGCGACGTTCGACAACATGGAATACGTGTACTACATTACGCGCGATGCGACGTATAAGTTGCGCCCACTGGCGACCAAGGTGGTCGAGGACACGTATGCCAAGGCGCGCACGCCCAACTTTGAGGGCGATGACGGACTGAAGAATTACCTGTCCGAGATGCTCGACGGTGCCTCTGCCGTGGCGAGCGACGCAGGCGACCGCGCCGCTTCGGCAACGAAGGTCGTAACGCTTGTGACCTGCCGCTCGCTGTCATTTAGCAATACGCGCGCCGTCATGGTGCTCACGCCAGTCGAGGAATAGATTGTTCGAGAGTGGATAAAAAGCCCCGTCCCAAATGAGCTACTCGACGACGGTAAAAAGGAGAAATGATGCTTGAAAGTGGCAAATCGATGCCTTCGGTTGATGCTTGGCTGCGCGAGGCCAAGGCCGATTCGTCGGCATCTGCGTGCGGTATGTACCTGACGCATAACGGTGTGGTGCGTGCGACGCCTAAGTCCGAGGTGCGTGGGGTCGAGACAGATGGTGTGGCGCCTGGACATAAGGTGGGCGGCATGGTGTTTGGCTTCGATGCCGAAAAGGTGCAGGCCGCTATCGAGGGGACGTGCGCGATGCCGGGCATCGGCTACGTTCGTGTGTGGCTGGCGAGAGGGGAGCTCGCGGTGGGCGACGACATCATGCTCGTGCTCATTGGCGGAGACATTCGCCCGCACGTGGTCGATGCGCTGCAGGCGCTCGTCGGCACCATCAAAAACGAGTGTGTGAGCGAGGTCGAGCGCGAAGCATAAGGCCCTAGGTGCCGCCTCGCCCCGTCCCATCCACAACAAAAGCCCGCCAGCAGCTTGTGATGAACTGCCGGCGGGCTTTCTTGTGCGTTGGAACTGACTTGTGGATCAATAAATTGTAATCGCCGAGATATCGATTTTTCGACGACTCCTAAGAAATGCTTCGGTAGACTAAAGTAAGAGTTCCGCAATCTCGTTTTTTTGTTGCCTTACGCATCGAGGAATGCAAGAATTTACAAACTGTAATTAACAGCCGTCTTACAGTTGGGGGAGAACATGCGGGCGAAACGAGCTGTCGCGATAGCGCTGACCGGACTCATGCTGTTTGAAGCATCGCCGGTGCCCCAGATCTCCCAGGCGCTGACCATCCAGAACGCCGCCGCTGTCCGCCAGCTGATGAGCACCCTCACCGCTTCGACCGCGTATGCCGATACCTCCGAAAACGCGGGGGGGGACGCTCCAGGTAGACACCGCTGCAAGCACCGAGGCCAGCGGAGCCGATGCCGCGGATTCGTCCGCCGCGACCGGCTCCGGTGCCTCAGCGGATAGCGTCTCCAACGCCGATGTCACCGCGGATGCCGACGCGCCCGCAACCACGAGCGACGCCGCGACCGCCGATGCCCCCGCTCCCGCGGACGCCATCACGGCAACCAACCAGCCCACCGCTCAGCCCGCCGCCCAGACCGCCACGGACGCCGCCGTCGAAGACGCCGCCCAGGACCTGGCGCAGCTCGCCGGCCGCGACTTTCAAGGCCAGGTCACCAAAACCATCAACGGCAAGACCTATATCCTGATTGGCAACGAGCAGCAGCTGCGCGCGATAGGCTCGGGCAAGAAGGTCACACGTCCGGTCTGGGAGATCACGCAGGAGTACCGGAAGACGGGCTTGATTAAAGGCGGCTGGGTCGATGTCGAGGGCTCCAAAACCGAGATTTACGCGGGTGACGCGGACCTTTCCGCGACCTCCAAATTGGACGAGGGCTCGAGCGAGAAATCGGATGAGCTGGGTGTCAGCCTTGCGGGTCACACTCGCAAACGCTACGTGACCCTTGACGACTATGGCAACGAGGTCAAGGCCGACGGCAACGCGACAAGCTCGACGCTGACCTACGCCGCCGACGCCAACTACATAATCTTCCGAAACATCGACGTGGGCTCCGACGCGGCCAGCGGCACCTCATCCAACGCGACCTGGACCCCGCTCATGTTCAGTGGCACCATGCTCGGCGCGGCGACCACCACCGACGCCGCTAAGACCGCCGGCGCGCTCTGGTCCACCATTAACGCCGACGGCATCTCCACCAACGACACTGCCCAGCGTCCCGTCATCTCCAATGTAAACGTCACTCAGACTGGCAAGCTCGATGTCTCCAGCCACACGGGCATCGGATTCTTCGGCACCGTTTCGCACAAGCTCAGCGAAACCAATCCGTTTACCGGGTCCGCTACACCCGCATACGTGAACAACATCAAGCTTCGGGACGTCTCTGTTACTAACGAATCCACCAAGGTCAAGGTCGATCAGACGCTCATCAGCTCACTCCTCGGCGTACTCGGCACCGTGGTGGGCGGCCTCGTCAGCACCCTGTTGAAGATTCTTACACTCGGCAAGGTTGACCTCAGTGGCCTTATTGGGTCCCTGTTGAACGTTCGCGCCGCCGATCCCTCTTCGCTCGCCACGGGTGCCTTCGCCGGGCGCATCGTGGGTGAGGTCACGGTCGACAAATGCGAGGTCGAGGGCGCGAACGTGTCGAGTGCGGCGGACATGACGGGCGGCTTCGCAGGCTACGTTAAGGGAGAGGTCAAGTACGATATCCTCTCCGATGCGCTGGGCGACATCGTCAAGCTCCTGACAAACATCCTGAACCTCATCCCTGGCCTAGGCCTGGGCGACCTCATCACCCTGCTGCTCAACAACAACATCATCAAGGCGAGCCAGCTGCTCCCCGTGGCCTACTACAACCCCACGATCTCGAAATCGGGCGTCGTAAACTTCGCCAGCGGCACCGTCCTGGGCTCCGCTGGCAAGAACTACGCTGGCGGCTTCGCGGGCGTGCAGGCCGGTACCATCGTCACCGACGCCTATATACAGAGTGACGTCGCCTACACCGTGCGCGCCAAGGCATACGCCGGCGGCTTTGCGGGCGTCATCCGCGACGACGTGATGGAGGGCGCGCTCTCCGATTTGGGCGTAGACCTGCCCAACCTCGCGAGGCTTGCCATCCCGCAGAGCATCGTCGCGACCTCCTCGCTTGCTGCGGACGTCACGGTTGAGGGTGGCTCGTATGCCGGCGGCTTTGCGGGCGCCATGGCGGGCAGCCACGCGGTGAACGATAGCCTTACGGGTGCGGTCAACGTCACGGCCTCGGGCATTCAGGACGGCACGGCCGACATGCTCGCCTACGCGGGCGGCTTCACCGGTGCCGCGACGCTCGGCTGGGCGACGGACCTCGGCGCGGGCGACTACAAGAACACGAATCTGCTGAATGGTGTGGGCGGCCTGTTGAAGGGCCTGCTCGACTCGAACAATCAGAGCGAGGCGAACACCCTCCTTTCCCTCGCGGGCTTGAGCGAGTCCGAGATCCTGGGTGCGCAGGTGTCTGGCTCCCTCACGGTGTCCTCGGCCAACGATTACGCCGGCGGCATGGTAGGACGCGGTACGGGCACGGTCATCGCGAACTCCGATACGGCGCACGTGGGCGGCCTCGCTTTCTACAAGCAGGGTAAGCTCGACGCCACCGCGGTCGACAGCCGTACCACCTTGCTCGCCGGTCTTGGCTCCGTCACGGCCGAGGGCAGCTACGCCGGCGGCATCGCGGGCATGCTTGTCCCCGGTGCCGTGGCGGCGCTGCTGAACGACACCCTCGGCTTGGGTGCGATTGGCCAGAAGCTCGGCGACGGCCAGTTCAAGATGTTCGAGGTCTCGAACGTGACGGTTGCGGGCGCCACGGACGGTGCGACCGTCTCCGTGGACGGGTGCTACGCTGGCGGCGCCATCGGCTGCGCGACTGGCGGCGACGTGGACGCCACGACCCTCACCGGCGTGAAGCGGGTCGAGGCCAAGGGCGAGGCCGGCGGCTTCATCGGCTTTTCCGGCCCGAGCGACGCGGCCGACGTGGGCGGCCTCGACGTCCTCGGCCTCATCAAGGTCTCGGGCCTGCTCTCGGTGGCCAAGTATTCGGCGGTCGAGGTGACCGACAGTTCCGTTGCGGGCGTCACAGCCGGCATGACGGTGGCAGCGACCGGCGTGAACGCCGCGGGTGAGACGAACGTCTACGCGGCGGGCGGCTTCTTCGGACGCGCGAACAGCACCAAGTCGGCGAACGTTCACGCCACGGCCGTAAAGGCGGTCACTGCTGACGCCTCAACTTCGGACGGTGCGGCGGGCGGATTCGTAGGCGTCTCGGCTACGGGTGGCCTTGCGGATGCGGTGAACGGTGAGGGCGAGGACTCGGGAGTCCTCAAGAACCTTCTCGAGGGTGGTCTCATCTCCGTCGACGGTCTCGTGG
>UQOQ01000026.1:0-28237 GCA_900542715.1 uncultured Collinsella sp. | reverse complement strand
TCATGGGAATGAGCACCGCGCCGGACGAGGCAGCGGCCATGCCCAGCCCCTCCTGGAGGAGCCTAGGCAGGTAGGAGACGCCCGCCATGAGGGCGAATTGGACGCAGAAGCCGGAGACGAACCCCGCTACGACCTGCCCGCGGCGAAACAGCCCCATGGGGACGGTCGGGGCGGCCTTGCCCCTCTCCACGCGGGAAAGGAGCGCGGCGCAGGCAACGGACAGCACGACGAGGGCGACGAACTGCGGCGAGGCCATGGGAAAGACGCTGCCCGCCAAGCTGAAGGCGAGGACGAGGCTCAGAACGCACAGCGAGGCGGCGACGCTCCCCGAGACGTCGAAGCCAACTACAGGGGCCCCGGGAGCCCTGCCGGGCAGGCAACGCCCCGACAGGAACAGGGCGACGATCGAGATGGGGAGGTTGACGACGAAGATGACGTGCCAGGATAACCCCTGGGCGACGGCCCCGCCGATGACGGGCCCTACGACGCTCGCAATCCCGTACATGGCCGAAGCCGCCCCGAGGTACGGTCCCCTGTCCCTCGGGGCGAGCATCATCGCCGCGGCAATGAACACACCCGCCTCGAGAACGCCGCCGCCCACGCCCTGAAGCAGGCGGAACGCCGCCAGCGCCTCTATCGTCGGTGCGAGGGCGCACAGGACGGACGATGCGGCGAAGAGCGCGAGCCCCGCCACGTACACCCTCCTGAGGCCGAACGAGAACGCCAGCCCTCCGCACAGGAGGGTGGATACGGTGCTCGCCACGAGGTAGGCGGTCATCGGCCAGGCATAGTGGGCCTCCCCTCCGAGCGCCGCGGCGACGGTGGGCATGGCAGTGGCCACCACGGTCGAGTCGAGCGCCGCGACGAACAAGGCGAGCATGAGGCCCGCCACGGTCGACTTACCGACCGCCCCCGTCGCGGGGATGGACATCGGTTTTTCCTGCATGTTTCTTCCTCTCTACTCAGCGCCCGCCCGCGCGGGCACCGCGGGGCATCCCCCGCGTCAGACAAAAGGAAGGACGGGTCACCCCCTGGGCCTCCTCGCCACGGGCATCCAGATCTCGCTGCGATACCCTCTCGACGCGAAGTCGCCATGCGGGTACACCTCGAGGCTGACGTCGCCGGCGAGCTCGTAGCCCGAGGACGGGAGCCACTCGGAGAAGATTCTGCGGTAGTGCTCGGCGGTCGCGACGTCGCACGGCCCGGTGCAGCCGAACACGGCCCACGTGCCGGCGGGGACGTAAATCTCGTCCGCCCAGCCGGGGGCCTCCCCCGAGGACGCCACCGCTATCCGGTAGCTCGACTCCCCGCCCTCGGACACGTTGACCCCGAGAACCCCCTCGGGTCCCGAGCCATCGGCGAGGGCGAGCAGGGCCTCGATGCTCCCGGAGCGCGAGGCGCCACCCCAGAACCTCCCGAGCTCCTCTCTCCCCTCCTCCCCCATCTGGGCGAGGAGGCCCGCCTCGGACGGCCCGCACGGAAGCGACACCCCGACGAGGCGCATCCCGCCCCATGGGACGATCCTCCACGGCAGGGGCTCGGCGCCCGTGACGGTGAGGGAGAACGAGAGCCTCGGAAAGACCGAGAGCGGGGCGCCCGGGCGCTTTGCCTCGCTGGGCGAGATCCCGAGGGCGTCCCTGAACGCTCGGTTGAACGCGGTCGGGGAGCAGTAGCCGTACCGGACCGCGACGTCGACGACCCGCTCCCCGCGGGACAGGTCGAGCGCGGCGCGGGAGATGCGGCGCCGGCGCGCGTACTCCCCGAGACCGATGCCGGCGATATAGGAGAACATCCTCCGGAACTGTCCCTCGGTGCAGGCGGCGAGCCGCGCCGCATGGGCGAGGTCGAGGTCCCCCTCGAGGTTCGCCTCTATGTAGTCCATCGCGTCGTTGAGGCCCTCTATCCAGCCCATCGGGTCACCATCCTTCCGAGAAGAGAGCATGGGGCAACAAGGCAGCGCAGTCCTCGCGTCCAAGGGGCGAATAATGAGAGTTTTTGATGACTGGCTCGTCGCCGACGGCCCGTCTCGATGATAGACCGTCGGCACGAGGATCCGACCCGCGAATGCCCGTTTTGCATTGTCAGGAACCTCGCTCAGGAGCACGCCATGAAGGAGGATGCCCGCCGCGCCGTGATGCGCGCGGCACACCAACGACGCGACAGCCGCGATCGAAAGCTGAGGAGGGACGTTAGCCACTGGGTTAGCAAGTAGCCCATTCCGTGCGCACAGCGCCAGGAACAGCGGCCCGCCCATCGATCACCTTGGACCATGGTACAGTCGCAGTAAGAGGACGGACAGCGGGCGTGCGCCAGGGCGAACAAATTGGCATGAAAAGAAGACGGCATAGACCTTCTGGTCATGCCGTCTTCTTTGAATGACTAGTTGTCGCTCTGGTGCCCGCGCAGCGTCGGCCGATCCGCCGTTCGGTAGAACGGCGGAACCGCCTAACCGCCCAGATAGGCTTTGCGGACGTTGTCGTCGTGCAGGAGCTCCTGTCCGGTGCCGGTCATGGTGATCTTGCCGGTCTCGAGCACGTAGCCGCGCGTGGCGATGGAAAGCGCCATCTGCGCGTTTTGCTCGACCAAGAGCACCGTGGTGCCGGCCTTGTGCAAGTCCTCGACAATCTGGAAGATCTGTTCGATCAGAATCGGCGCCAGACCCATGGAGGGTTCGTCGAGCATGAGCAGCTTGGGGTTGCTCATAAGGGCGCGACCCATAACGAGCATCTGCTGCTCGCCGCCCGAAAGGGTGCCGGCGACCTGGCGACGGCGTTCCTTCAGGCGCGGGAACTGCTCGTAGACGCGCTCGAGGCCCGGAGCCACCGTGGACTTGGGCTGCGTGTAGGCGCCCATCTCCAGGTTCTCCTCGACCGTCATCTGCAAAAAGGCGCGACGGCCCTCGGGCACCTGGGCCAGGCCCTTACCAACCAGCTTATCGGCGGGCGTATGGGTAATGTCCTCGCCCATAAACTTGATGGAGCCGGTCTTGGAACGCAGCAGGCCCGAGACAGTCTTGAGCGTTGTGGACTTGCCGGCACCGTTCGCGCCGATCAAGGCCACGATCTCACCCTCGTTGACGTTAAAGGAGATGTCCTTGATGGCGTGGATAGCGCCGTACCAGACGTTGATGTTGTAGACGGAAAGCATCGGCTCTGCCATTTAGTTCTCCCCCTTATCCTGCTTGCCCAGATATGCCTCAATAACAGCGTCGTTGTTCTGGATTTCCTCTGCCGTGCCCTTGGCGATGACCTTACCAAAGTTGAGCACGCAGATGCCCTCGCAGATGTTCATAACGAGCGACATATCATGCTCGATAAGCATGATGGCAATGCCGAAAGTGTCACGGATCTTGACGATGTTCTCCATGAGCTCCGCGGTCTCGGACGGGTTCATACCGGCGGCAGGCTCGTCGAGCAGTAGCAGCTTGGGGTTAGTGGCAAGCGCGCGGACGATCTCCAGACGACGCTGGGCGCCATAAGGCAGCGAGCCAGCCTGCTCGTTTGCCAGGTGCTCCATATCAAAGATGGACAGCAACTCCATGGCGCGCTCGTGGGCGGCCTTCTCGTGCTTCCAGTACGTCGGCAGGCGCAGTACGCCCTCAAAGCCGGAGTAACGCTCCTGGTTGTGCAGGCCGACCTTAACGTTATCCTCCACCGTCATGGTGTTGAACAGGCGAATGTTCTGGAAGGTACGGGCGATGCCCATACGGTTGACCTGATAGACCGACTTGCCCGAAGTGTCCTCGCCGTCGAGCAGGATGGTGCCGTGCGTGGGCTGATACACCTTGGTGAGCAGGTTGAAGACCGTGGTCTTGCCGGCACCGTTGGGGCCGATGAGACCGGCGATCTCGGTCTTGCCGATGGTCAGGCTAAAATCGTCGACCGCCTTAAGGCCGCCAAATTCAATGCCCAAGTGGATGCACTCGAGCGCCGGGCGCTGGCCCAGGTCGCGGTCGGGAACGATGGCGCCAGAAGGATACGGGACCATCTTGCCCTTGTTGAACTCAAACTTACTGGGCATCGGCTGCCACCTCCTTCTTGGAAGCAAAGCGGTCCTTAATGCGTGCGAAGAACGCCTTGAGCTGCGGGTTGTTGGTAAAGATCATGACCAGGATCAGCACGATGGCGTAGATGAGCATGCGGTAGTCCGAGAACTGACGGAGCAGCTCGGGAAGCACCGTGAGCAACGCCGCCGCGATGACGGAGCCGCGCATATTGCCCAGACCGCCCAGGACCACGAACACCAGGATGAGGATGGACGTGTTGAAGTCGAACTTGGTAGCGGAAAGCTGCGAGAAGTTACCGCCGAAGAGGGCTCCGGCAGCGCCGGCGAGAGCGGCGGAAACCACGAAAGCGATCATGCGGTACTGGGTGACGGAGATGCCCACGGACTCGGCAGCGATCTTGTTGTCGCGCACGGCCATAATGGCACGGCCGGTACGGCTGCGAACCAGGTTGAGCACGATCACGAGTGCGACCATGACCAGGATGGCACCGGCGAGGAAGGTCGAGTACGTCGACACGCCCGATGCGCCCTGCGCGCCCTTGATGATGGCGGTGCCGTCCTCGAGCAGGTGCAGGTCGTCGATCGTGGAGTTACCTGTGATGTTAAAGATCACATGCAGGCCGCGGGAGTCGACGCCCACGATAAGGCAGGTGACGATCTCTTTGATGATCTCGCCAAAGGCCAGCGTCACGATAGCCAGGTAATCGCCGCTCAGGCGCAGTACCGGGATACCGATCAAGAAGCCCAAGATGGCAGCGGCGATAGCGCCGACCACAATGCTGATGATCAGGCGCATCGGATCGGACGGGACGGCGCTCTCCAGCGCGACGGCGGTGACGATTCCCGTATAGGCACCGACACTCATAAAGCCCGCGTGGCCCAGCGACAAGTCGCCCGCGATGCCGACGACGAGGTTAAGGGAGATGGCCATGACGATATAGGCCGTGATGGGAACCAGCTGACCGGCGATCATGCGCGGAATCATGTGGTTGGACTGCATAAAGAACACGATGGCGAACGCCACAAGGCACATGGCGTACGTAACAAAGTCGTGACGCGTCTGCTTGTCTTTAAGAAACTTCATAACGCTCACCTACACCTTCTCGGGGACGTACTTGCCCAAGAGGCCGGCAGGCTTGACGAGCAGGACGATGATCAGAACACCAAAGACGATGGAGTTGGCAAGGCTCGTGGAAATGTAGGCCTGCGCCATCGCCTCGATGATGCCGATGAGAATGCCACCGACAAAGGCGCCGGGGATGGAGCCGATACCGCCGAAGACGGCGGCGTCGAAGGCCTTGATGCCAGGCATGGCACCCGTCGTGGGCTGCAGCACCGGCGAGTAGGAGCACAGAAGCACACCGGCGATGGCGGCAAGGGCAGAGCCGATGGCAAACGTCATCGAGATGGTACGGTTGACGTTGATGCCCATGAGCTGAGCGGCGGCCTTGTCCTCGGACACGGCGCGCATGGCTTTGCCCATCTTGGTCTTACCTGTAAAGAACATCAGGCCGGCCATGATAACCAGGCAGGCGACGATGGTGACGAGCGAGACGGCGCTCACGTTGAACTTGGCCAAGAACTCCGGCACCGGGAAGGTGACGAGCGAAGTGAAGTTCTTGGGCGTGGCGCCCCACAGAAGCTGCGCGGCGTTCTGCAGGAAGTAAGACACGCCGATGGCCGTGATCAGAACGGCCAGCGGGCCCGCCTGACGCAGCGGCTTGTATGCCAGACCCTCGATGAGAACACCGAGAACGGTACAGACCACACAAGAGAGAATTACAGATGCCCAGCCCGGGAGGCCGAGATACGACGTGGCACAGAACGAGACATAGGCACCGACCATGATGACGTCGCCGTGAGCGAAGTTCAGCATCTTGGCGATACCGTAGACCATGGTGTAGCCCAACGCGATGATGGCGTAGACGCTGCCCATGGACAGGCCGTTGACCAGGTATTGGATAAAGACCGTCATGTTCCACATCCCCCTTTCGAATAGGTTTCCAGTTAATGTATGAAACAGGGACGTTACACTGTCCCTAGATACCAAGCAAGCAGGGAAGGCCAAAACCTCCCCTGCTTGGGATCAAAACCGCTCAATGTAAGGCGGTCTATTAGGCCTGTACGTACTTGCCGTCGGTGATAACGTACGCCGTGGGGTCCTTCTGGACCTGGCCCTTATCGTTCCAGGTGAGCTTGCCGGTCAGACCGTCAACGGTAATCTTGAGCATAGCCTTGGGCAGCTTCTCGGCGACCTCGGTCGGGTCGGCATCGACACCAAGACCGGCCTCCTTGAGGGCCTCGGCCACCGCGTGCACGCCATCGTAGGCGTCGGCGGCAAACTGGTCGGGGGTATCGCCGTACTTATCCTTGTAAGCGTTGACGAAGTCGGCGTTCTTCTCGTCGTCGGCGGAGAACGGGGTCATGAGCAGCAGACCCTCGGCAAGAGAGGTGTCGAAGCCCTCAACGCCCAGGATGCCGTCCATGCCGTCGCAGCCCATCATCTTGACGTCGTAGCCCATGTCCTTGGCATTCTTGAGCAGGACGGACGCCGGCGTGTAGTAGATCGGCGCAAAGATCATGGTGGCGCCGGCCTGCTTGGCCTTGGTCAGCTGGTTGGTAAAGCTCGTGGCAGAGTCGTCCTTAAAGGTCTCCTCGTCAACAATCTCGAGCTTAGACTCAGCGGCCTGGGCCTTAAAGGAATCTGCGATACCCGAAGAATAGGCGTCGCCGGAGTTATAGAACAGTACGAACTTCTCGTCCGCATACTTCTGCGCCAGGAACTTGGCAGCGTTGACGCCCTGGTTAGGGTCGGTAAAGCAAACCTGGAAGACGCAATCCTTGCCGTCGGTGACGTCCTCGGAGGACGCGGACGGGGTGATCATGAACGTCTTGGGGTCGTTACCGCACTCTGCGGCAACGGCAACCGACGCACCCGTGGTGGTCGGGCCGACAAGGGCCTGCATGCCCCAGTCGAGCAGGGTATTAAAGGCGTTGACGGCCTTCTCGCCGTCGGCCTGGTCGTCCTCGGCCTTGCTGGCAAGCGGCAGCTCCTTGGTGGAGAAGTCCTTGCAGCCAAGCTCGACGCCCTGGGTAACGGACTTGCCGTAGGACGCGGCGGCACCGGTCAGCGGGCCGATGGTGCCGATCTTAAACGAAGCGTCGCCCGAAGCGGAACCGCTGTCGCCGCCGTTGGAGGAGCAGCCAGCTAGAATGGACATCGCCCCCAGACCTGCTGCGCTCGCGATAACGCTCCTGCGATTCATAACAGGGTTCAATGACTTACCGGTGAGGCTCGACATGCGGCTCTCCTCTCAAATCTCGTCGGGTTTTGGTTACCCGACAGGCCATCCTTCGCCGTGTTCGGCGTTCGCAAAATAGTAGACGCTTTAGTTGAGAAAAGTGGCGATTATTTCAACTATTCTTTTGTTTTGTCCGTTTATCCATAATTATGCGTATTTCTATTGGTTTATGCAGTTTAGCCACTTTATTGTGTGAAAGTAATGTTTCCATTCTGTTACAAGCTTCCCTGTCCTGATTAAAACGGCCTCACCGGTAGCGCTTTATACGCACTTAGGCGGCGATGTACTTGCCGTCCTGGATCACATAGGCTGTAGCGGGCTTCTCGACTTGGCCCTCGTCGTTCCACGTGAGCTCGCCCGTCAGGCCCTCGATCTTGATCTTGCGCATGGCCTTGGCAAGATCGCCGGCAATGTCGGCGCCGTCGGCCGTAATATCGATGTCTGCCTTATCGATAGCCTCGACAATCGCATGGACGCAGTCATAGGCATCGGCGGCAAACTGGTTGGGCGTCTCGTCGTAGGCGTCCTTATATGCCTTGACGAAGTCGGCGTTCTTCTCATCGTCGGCAGAGAACGGGGTCATGAGCAGCACGCCCTCGGCAAGGGAGGTGTCGAAGCCCTCAACGGAGAGCAGGCCGTCCATGCCGTCGGTACCCATGAGGGTCATGTCGTATCCCATGTCCTTGGCGTTCTTGAGCAAAACGGACGCCGGCGTGTAGTAGATCGGCGCAAAGATGAGCGTGGCGCCGGCCTCCTTGGCCTTGGTGAGCTGGTTGGTAAAGCTCGTGGAGGAGTCGTCCTTAAAGGTCTCGGTATCGACGATATCAAGTTTGGACTCCTTGGCCTGCTCGGCAAAGGCATCGGCAACACCCGAGCTGTACGTATCGCCGGAGTTGTAGAACAGGGCGATCTTGGCGTCTGCATACTTCTCGGCCAAAAACTTGGCAGCACTCGCGCCCATGGTGGGGTCGGTAAAGCAAACCTGGAAAACCGTGGTCTTGTCCTTGGTGACGTCGAGGGACGAAGCAGAGGGCGTGACCATGAGCATATCGTCGGCGATCTCGCCCGAGACAGCGACGGCGGCACCAGTCGTGACGGGGCCGACGAGAGCCTGCATGCCCCAGTCGCACAGGGTATTGAAGGCGTTGATAGCCTTCTCGCCGTCGGCGACGTCATCCTCGGACTTAAGCGAGAGTTTGAGGTCCTTGGTCGAGAAATCCTTGGCGGCAAGCTTGGCACCCTTCTCGGCCGAAACGCCATAGGTTGCCGCGGCGCCGGTCAGAGGGCCGATGACACCGATCTTGAAGGTCTTGCCGTCATCGGCGGTGCCGCCGTCCGAGCCACCCGACGAGCAACCAGCGAGTGCGGCGGTGCTGCCGAGCGCCGCAGCGCCGGCGAGAAAGTTCCTACGGCTGAGCGTGCTGTTGATGTTGAACATGGTGTCCCCCTTTTTCGCTGGCCGCGGTGCGGCCGTCTTGCGGTACAGGGCAAACCTTATGGCGCAAACGTTGACAGTTTGTTACGGAAGTCCGTTTGTAGCGAGCGTGTTTCCAATGTTTCCGCAGCGTTTCGGGGGTGCCGTTTTGTGCGGCTCCTGTTGCCTGGCGAGCACGCGCCCCCGGTTCACGCTAGAATGCACTCAACCTTTAAGCGGTTTATCCATCCATAAGATGCACGAAGGAGTTATCTATGAGCGAACCCCTGCGCACCGTGAACGTCGGTCTGATCGGTCTGGGAACCGTCGGCGGCGGCGTGGCCCGTCTGATCAAGAGCCACCACGATGAGTACCTGGCAGCCTACGGCATCGACCTTAAGCTGACCCGCGCCTGCGCGCTTGCTTGGAAGCAGGCCGAGGCGGCAGGCATTGAGCGCGAGGCCTTTACGAGCGACTGGCACGATGTCGTCACCGACCCCGCCGTCGACATCGTCGTCGAGCTGATTGGTGGCGAGCATCCCGCAACCGAGATCTTCACCACTGCCTTCGAGAACGGCAAGCATGTCGTCTCCGCCAACAAGGCCCTGCTGGGCCGCCATGTCGAGACGCTTGCCGAGAAGGCGCGTGCGTGCGGCGTGCAGATTAAGTGCGAGGCCAGCTGCGGTGGCGGCATCCCCATTGTCAGCACACTCGAGCACGACCTGGTGGGTAACAAGATCCTGACCATCGCCGGCATCCTCAACGGCACCACCAACTACATCCTGTCGCGCATGGACGCCGAGGGCGCCGATTACGCTGACGTGCTCGCCGACGCACAGGCTAAGGGCTATGCCGAGGCCGACCCGTCCGCCGACGTCGACGGCTTCGATGCCGCCAGCAAGACGGCCATCCTCGCCTCCATCGGCTTTGGCACCCGCGTTACCACCGATGATGTGTACCAGCAGGGTATCCGTACCATCGGCGCCGAGGACATCGCCCAGGCCCGCGAGCTCGGCTACACCATCAAACTGCTCGGCATCGCCCGCAACACCGACGCTGGCGTCGACGTTCGCGTGCATCCCACGCTGATCCCCGCAGACCATATGCTCGCCAAGGTCAACGGCGCCATGAACGCCGTCTACGTGGTAGGCGACGCCGTGGGCGAGACCATGTTCTACGGCGCGGGCGCAGGCTCCTTCCCCACCGCGAGCGCCGTCGTGGGCGATATCCTGTCGCTCTCCGAGCAGATCAGCCGCGGCGTGGCTCCGCTGCCCGAGATTGAGCCCTATGGCCACAACCTCACCTTTAAGCCCATGGACGAGCTCCAGACCAAGTACTATGTGCGCCTGAAAGTCGCCGACCGCGTGGGCGCCCTGTCCGAGACGGTCGACATCTTTGCCAAGCACAACATCTCGATCTCGCTCATCAACCAGGTCGAGGACGGCAAATCGGGCGTCAGCGATGCCTGCTCGGTCATCTTCCTGACGCACCGCGCGCTCGAGAAGGACGTCCAGGCTGCCGCCGCCGAGCTTGCCAGCGTCGGCTGCGTGGCCGAGGTCGCCAACGTTCTGCGCATCGAGGACGTTGAGGCTTGGACCGAAGGCGTCATGGCGAACTAGCCCAACGCTCGCCTAGCAATACGCGCCTTGAGGGCTCCCGTCCGATGTGGGACGGGAGCCCTTTTGTCACCTGCCCTAAGCACAACGGCAAAGCATATTTGCGCGAGCCGCTCATCGGTAACGCGGGCTACCGTTCACCGATATGCAAACGCGGCCGATTCCGACTACCGCTACGCTGTGCTGCGAATGTCCGCCCGCGATGAGAGGAAGCACCATGTTGCTCGAGGGCAAGAAAGCAATCATCACCGGAGGCACACGCGGTATCGGCTATGCCATCGCCTGCCGTTTTATCGAGGAAGGCGCTGCCGTCACCGTCTTTGGCTCGCGCCAGGAGACTGCCGACACGGCCGTTGAGAAGCTGACAGCCGCCTATCCCGACGCCAAGGTCTGGGGTCGCTCCTGCGATCTCACCTCGCTCGAGGCCGTGACTGAGGCCTTTACGCAGACTGCAGCCGACATGGGCGGCTTGGACACGGTCGTCAACAATGCCGGTATCTCCCAGCGTTCACCCCTCTTGGACTACACGGCCGAGGAGTTCGCCAAAGTTATGGACCTCAACGTCGTCGCCGTCTTTAATGGCCACCAGGCTGCCGCCAAGATCATGACCGAGGCCGGCCACGGCGGCACCATCACTACCACAAGCTCGATGGTCGCCAAGTACGGCCAGCCCTCCGGCGTCGGTTACCCCACGTCCAAGTTTGCCGTCAACGGTATGGTCCAGTCGCTCTCGCGCGAGCTCGCTCCCATGGGCATCCGCGTCAACGCCGTCGCCCCCGGCGTGACTAAGACCGACATGGTCGCCAACCTGCCCGAAGAGGTCATCAAGCCCATCATCGCCACCATTCCGCTGGGTCGCATGGGCGAGCCCGAGGATGTCGCCAACGCCTTTGTTTTCCTGGCGAGCGACATGTCCTCCTATGTCACGGGCGCCGTGCTCCCCGTCGACGGAGCCGCCCGCTCCTAAGGAGCCACAAGCTTTGGCTTCAAGTTTCAACATAGCTCAACCAAAAAGGCGCGCCGTCTGAATCAACTACAGACAGCGCGCCTTCTCCTGTTATGAAAGGGAAACTATGTCCCAGTATTTCGGATCAGAACGGGGCACGGTTTCCCCCAGGACCTCCTTGCGGAAACCACATCCCGTTCCGAGCCTTCAAAGCGGGACGCGGCTTCCCCGAGAAAGTATCGACTACTTACCGTCGTCGTCTTCGGCTTCTTCGCGCGCATAGAGCTCCAGCATGCGGCGGCGGTATTCGCGCACAGCGAGCTTGGCGCGCTCCAGGCGGCGGCGCTCACGCGGAGTCAGCTCGGACGGGTCGACCTCGTCTCCATAGGTCTTATCGGCAAGCAGGTGCGCCGCGTCCACGATGCGGGCATCGATGTGGCCGCTCGCTGCCTCGGCGGAAAGACGCTCGGCAATCGTATCGAGCGTAGGCAGGCCCTCGAATACGCGACCATGGCCATGCGAGGTCAGCAGCTCGTGCTCGCGCGCGAGCAAGCTCGCTAGGTCGTGGTGGGCGCGCAAGATGTCGAGCGCATCGGATGGATGCTCGGCAACCTCTGCCACGGCGGCGACCGGTGCGGCATCCACCACGCGGTAGAAGAGCTGCGCGAGCAATGGCATCAAGAACACCGTGATGGCACCGGCGGCAACCATGACCGACGCAATATCTTGCGACAGCGCGCCCGCGTTGACGGCAACGCTCGTAACGGCAACGATGATCGGCAGCGCCGTGGTGCAGTACAGGGCCACGGTAATGCGACCATACGCCGACACATCGCGCGTCGCAGGACAAATGCTCATGGAAATAAGAATAGGCACGGCACGAATAATCAACAACGCCACGATAAAGCCCACGAGCAGACCCGGGCGCGACGCCACGGCCGTCAGATCGATCTTTGCGCCCGATACGGTAAAGAACACCGGAATCAAAAAACCGTAGGCCAGACCGTCGAGCTTGGTCTCGAGCGTATGGTTGCCCTCGGGGATGATATAGCGCAGGACAAAGCCGGCGGCAAAAGAACCCAACACGATGTCGAGATCAAAGACGGCCGAGAACGCCACGAGCGTGACCAGGATGAGCACCGTCAGGCGCACGAAGGTCTGCGACGTGGTATCGGCGCGCTCCTCGACAAACGCAAAGAAGCGGCTGCCGACGCGCTTGGAGCGGCTTGGGACCACGGCCAGCAACACGCAAACCACCGCAAACAAGCCAAGGATTACGAGCGTTTGGATGCCAGTGCGGGCAGACAGCAGCACCGACATGGCGAGCACGGGACCGAGCTCGCCCCAAGTGCCATACGCGAGAATCGAGTCGCCCACGCGCGTGCCGGTGAGCGAGCGCTCGCGCATGATGGGCACAAGCGTACCGAGCGCCGTCGAAGTGAGGGCAAGCGTCACGGCGATACCGTCGAAATGACTGACTGAGAACCACGGGGTAAAGCGCACGGCAAGCCAGGCGATACCAAACGTGACGACCCACGTCGCCAAGCCGTAGCGCCCCTCGACGCCCGTGATGCTCTTGGGGTCGATCTCAAAGCCGGCAAGCAGGAACAAAAAGGCCAGGCCCAGCTCGGACACAAGCGAGACCTCAGCATCTACATGGATGACGCCGAGCATATGGGGTCCCAGTACCGCGCCGAGCACGAGCAAAAAGACCGTCTCGGGAACGGGTTTTCCGGGAATCGCCGAGGCGATAAAAGGACTCGCAAAGGCCACGAGTGCGATGATGGCGAGCGAAACGAATGCCATGTGATGCCTTTCTCTTGTTTGCGCTTCACTGTAGCACCCTCGCCGTCCTCAACGCGCCGCGAGCTGTCGTATCATAGTGAGGTTTACAAACATGTGGCTCAAGGCGACCGCAGGGCAGACCCCGCAAACCGACCGCTGCCGCATACCGTACCGTACGCCCAACCGATCAGGAAGGCAGGAACCAATGGTCTCTCGTATCTACGTGGAGAAGAAACCCGGGTTCGACGTCGAGGCTCAGCAGCTCAAGGGCGAGCTGACCGAAATTCTCGGCATCAAGGGCATCGAGGCCCTGAGGATTATCAACCGCTACGACGTCGAGGGCATCGACAAGGAGCTTTTCCGGTCCTGCGTGCCGACCGTCTTTAGCGAGCCCCAGGTCGATGTGACCTACGACGAGCTCCCCGCAAGCGATAGCGCCGTCTTTGCCGTCGAATTCCTGCCTGGCCAGTTTGACCAGCGCGCCGACTCCGCCAGCGAGTGCGTGCAGCTCATCAGCCAGGGCGAGCGCCCCGCCGTGCGCTCCGCCAAGGTCTATATGATCTCGGGCGCTCTGGACGAGGCCGCCATTGATGCCATCAAGCACTACGTGGTGAACCCCGTCGAGGCGCGCATCGCCTCGCTCGACCTGCCCGAGACGCTGTACATGGAGACCCCCGAGCCCCAGCCCGTCGAGGTGCTCGACGGTTTCCGCGAGCTCGACGAAGCCGGCCTTGCCGCCTTTATTTCCGAGCGCGGCCTTGCCATGGACGAGGCGGACATCGCCTTCTGCCAGCAGTACTTCCGCGATGAGGATCGCGACCCCACCATCACCGAGATCCGCGTGATCGACACCTACTGGTCCGATCACTGCCGCCACACCACCTTCGGCACCGTCCTGGACGACGTGACGATCGACGACGCCGTGGTGCAGCAGGCCTTCGACCGCTACATGGAGATGCGCCACGAACTCGGTCGCGACACCAAGCCCGTCTGCCTCATGGACATGGGCACCATCGGCGCCAAGTACCTCAAGAAGACCGGCGTCATGACCGATGTCGACGAGTCCGAGGAGATCAACGCCTGCACCGTCAAGGTGAAGGTCGATGTCGACGGCGAGGACCAGGACTGGCTGTTCCTCTTTAAGAACGAGACCCACAACCACCCGACCGAGATCGAGCCCTTCGGCGGTGCCGCCACCTGCGTGGGCGGTGCCATCCGCGACCCGCTGTCGGGCCGCAGCTACGTGTACCAGGCCATGCGTGTCACCGGCGCCGGCGACCCCACCGTCCCCGTGTCCGAGACGCTCGAGGGCAAGCTGCCGCAGCGCAAGCTCGTAACCACCGCTGCCGCCGGCTACTCCAGCTACGGCAACCAGATCGGCCTTGCCACCGGCCAGGTCAACGAGCTCTATCACCCCGGCTACGTTGCCAAGCGCATGGAGGTCGGCGCCGTCGTGGGCGCTACCCCGGCAAACCACGTGCGCCGCGAGTGCCCCGCCCCCACCGACAAGATCATCCTGCTGGGCGGCCGCACCGGCCGCGACGGCATCGGTGGCGCCACCGGCTCCTCCAAGACCCAGAACACCGAGTCCATCGAGACCTCGGGCGCCGAAGTCCAGAAGGGCAACGCCCCGGTCGAGCGCAAGCTACAGCGCCTCTTCCGCCGCGGCGATGCCTGCCGCCTGATCAAGCGCTGCAACGACTTTGGTGCCGGCGGCGTCTCGGTCGCCGTGGGCGAGCTTGCCGACGGCCTGTATGTCGACCTGGACACCGTGACCAAGAAGTACGACGGCCTGGACGGCACCGAGCTCGCCATTTCCGAGTCCCAGGAGCGCATGGCCTGCGCCGTCGCCGACGGTGACGTCGAGGAGTTCATGGGCTACGCCGCCGAGGAGAACCTCGAGGCGACCGTTATCGCCGAGGTTACCGCCGAGCCGCGCATGCGCATGGCCTGGAACGGTGCCGCCATCGTCGACCTGTCCCGTGAGTTCCTCAACTCCAACGGCGCGCCCAAGCACCAGGTCGCCCACGTCTGTGCCCGCAGCGTGTGGCAGCCCAGCTGGGCCGGCACCACGCTTGCCGAGCGCATGACCTCGCTTGTCACCGACCTCAACGTTGCCTCCAACAAGGGCCTTTCCGAGCGCTTCGACTCCACCATCGGCGCCGCAACCGTGCTTATGCCTTTCGGCGGCAAGACGCAGCTCACCCCGAGCTCGGCCATGGTCGCCAAGTTCCCCGTGGACGGCGAGACCACCACGGCAAGCGCCATGGCATGGGGCTTCAACCCCTACCTGATGGAGGCCGACCAGTTTGCTGGCGCCTACCTGTCCGTGGTCGAGTCCATCGCCAAGCTCGTGGCCGCCGGCTTTGAGCACAAGCGCGCCTACCTCTCCTTCCAGGAGTACTTCGAGCGCCTGCGCACCGAGGCCGAGCGCTGGGGCAAGCCCATGGCAGCCGTCCTGGGCGCCCTTATGGCCCAGGTCGATCTGGGTGCCGGTGCCATCGGCGGCAAGGACTCTATGAGCGGCTCGTTTGAGGACGAGGCCGGTGAGCTCAACGTTCCGCCGACTCTGATCAGCTTCGCTGTGGCCGTGGGCAAGGCCGCCCGTGCCGTCTCGCCCGAGTTCAAGGGTCTGACGCATCGCGTCGTGCGCATCGCCCCCGCCACCTATGGTGAGGACTACCGCCCCGACGCTCAGCAGCTGCTCGCCGCGTTTGACGCCGTCGAGGCGCTCACCGCCAACGGCGACGCCCTGGCCGTCTCCACGCCCGGCTACGGCTGCGGCGTCGAGAGCCTCTTTAAGATGTGCGTCGGCAACCAGATCGGCATCGAGCTTGCCGAGGACGTGGACGTGGAGAGCCTCTTCACCCCGCTCTACGGCAGCTTTATCGTCGAGCTCGCCGAGGACGCCGAGCTGCCCGAGGTCGCCGACGGCGTTGTCGTCGAGCCCCTGGGTACCACCGTCGAGGGCTATGTCATCGACACCGGCTCCGAAGTCATCGAGCTCGCTGAGCTCCAGGAGGCCTGGGAGAGCGGCATCGAGGGCGTCTTCGCCTACCGCAGCACCGGCGAGACCGCCGAGGTCGAGACCATCGACTTCCGCGCCAAGGATATCCACGTGTACGGCGGCGCCAAGATCGCCCGCCCGCGCGTAATCATCCCCGTGTTCCCCGGCAACAACTGCGAGTACGACAGCGCCCGCGCCTTCCGTGCCGCCGGTGCCGAGGCCGACACCTTCGTGATCAACAACCTCACGCCCGAGGCCGTCGCCGAGAGCACCCACGAGCTCGCCCGCCGCATCCGTGCAAGCCAGATCGTCATGATCCCCGGTGGCTTCTCGGGCGGTGACGAGCCCGATGGCTCCGCCAAGTTCATCACGGCGTTCTTCCGCGCTCCCGAGGTCACCGAGGCAGTCCGCGACCTGCTCAAGGCCCGCGATGGCCTGATGCTGGGCATCTGCAACGGCTTCCAGGCCCTGATCAAGCTCGGCCTGGTGCCCTACGGCGACATCGTCGACGCCACGCCCGATGCGCCCACGTTGACGTTCAACACCATCGGTCGCCACCAGAGCCGTCTGGTGCGCACCCGCATCTCGTCCAACTTGTCCCCGTGGCTGTCGCAGTGCAGCCTGGACGACCCCTACACCGTCGCCATCAGCCACGGCGAGGGCCGCTTTGTCGCCAATGACGAAGTGCTCGCCCAGCTGATCGCCAACGGCCAGGTCGCCACGCAGTACGTGGGCGAGAACGGCAAGCCCAGCATGGATCTCGCCGTCAACCCCAACGGCTCCGCACTCGCCATCGAGGGCATCACGAGCCCCGACGGCCGCGTCCTGGGCAAGATGGGCCATGCCGAGCGTCGCGGCGACAACCTGTACCGCAACGTGCCCGAGCATGTCCCCGGCGATAAGTTCATGCCGATCTTTGAGAGCGGCGTGGCCTACTTCGCTTAAACCTTTCCCATCGGGTACAATCCCCTCGGGTAACAACACCCGCCACCGACGCATCCGGTGGCGGGTTCTTTTTTGCTTCGCGCATGCAGGAAGGACATCATGGAAAGCCGCAAGCCGTATCTCGCCACCCTGCCCGGACTCATCCTGGGTTGTCTTGTTTGCTGTGCACTCTGGGGATCGGCGTTTCCCTGCATCAAGATCGGCTACGCGCTCTTTGGTATCCCGGCGCACGATAGCGCCTCGCAGCTGCTCTTTGCGGGCTTGCGCTTCACGCTTGCCGGCGCCCTGGTTATCGTTGGGATGAGTGCGGCCCAACGCCGCCCCCTCATTCCGCAGGCTCGCGACATCAAGCCCATCTTTGTCTTGTCGCTCTTCCAGACTATCGGGCAGTACTTCTTTTTCTATCTGGGCCTCTCGTGCGCCAGCGCCATGTCGAGCTCCATCATCGAGGCCAGCGCCAACTTCCTCGCAATCCTCTTTGCCGCCCTAGCATTTCACACCGAGAAGCTCAATACGGCCAAGGTGCTTGGCTGTGCGCTGGGCTTTGCCGGCGTCGCGCTCGTCAACCTCTCGGGCGCAGATGGCAGCTTTGGCTTCAGGCTCGATGGCGAGGGCTTTATCCTGGCCTCCACTGTCGCGGGTGCTCTTTCGACCTGCCTGATCGGCATCTTCTCGCGCAAGCACGACGGCGTCTTGCTTGCCGGGTGGCAGTTCTTGGTCGGGGGACTGGTCCTCACCGCCATCGGCTTTTTGATGGGCGGCGCGCTCTCCCCCACTGAAATCGCCCCCGCCATCGCGCTCATTATCTATATGGCACTCATTTCCGCCGTCGCGTACTCGCTATGGTCGCGTCTGCTTGCCGTCAACCCCGTCAGCCGTGTGTCGGTCTTTGGCTTTATGAATCCAGTCTTTGGCGTACTGTTAAGCGCGCTGCTGCTCGGCGAGGGCGCTGGCACGAGCCCTGTGACCGTACTTGTTGCCCTGCTGTTGGTCTGCGGCGGCATCATCATCGTCAACAGGCCCAAAAAGGCCTAATGAACTGCCCTTATTTAGCAGAGCGGATTCACATACTTTAGTTTAATGGAGTACATCGGAGAGCCGAGGGCCGCCACGCACGCCAGCGTGTGCCCCTTTTCCTAGCGTATCTGAACGCCGGCTTTCTTCTTCTCGCGCTTTACGCGGTAGAGCTCCGCGTCGGCAGCACGAAGCAAGTCTTGCCAGGTATCGACGCCATCACCAACCCGTGCGTAGCCGATGGACATCCGCAACAGATACGGAACCTCGGCGCGCGCGAGCTCATCGTTGATTGTCGCGCACAGATGCATGATATCCTGTTCCGCCACTGCCTTTTGGAGCACCACGAACTCATCGCCACCATAACGTGCGATAAAGCCGCCAGACGCCGAGCAGACTTCTTTGAGCGCAGCGGATATGACCTGAAGAGCGTGGTCGCCCTCCACATGCCCATAGCGATCGTTAATCTGCTTAAAGCCGTCGGCGTCCATCATAAGCAGATATACATCTTCGGCCTGATCCACATTTGAGAAGAGCGACAGCATATAGGTCTCAAAACGGTTGCGATTGTTAAGTCCAGTCAACGGGTCGGTCGAGATGAGCTGCTCCTGGTAGATGATGTAGAGCAGCAACATGCTAATCATTATGCCGACACAAAGGCCGGGCACCGAGTATACGACCTGAAAGGTACCGCCCACCAGGGCCGGAATGGCGAAAAATGCCAAGGTTCGATAGATGGCCTTCGTCTGCAGGCTCTCGACCCTGCGAGATTGCACAAATGCATGCAGGGACGTATGTATAACGTAACAGTAGCTGACGATGGGCTGGATCATATAGGCAAAGCCGCGACGATACACGCCCTGCGAATCGATATAGAACAGGGCGTGCGTCCAGTAACTGGTAAACGCCAGCACGACCACCAGAGCCGTAGGCAACGCAACAAGCACCACCCTATAGCGCGAGGTCAAAAGGCGAGAACCCTGCACCGTCTCGGAATAGATAAACCAAATGAGACACGCGATAGCAAAGAGCGAAAACGAAACCGCGTTGGAAATCCAGTTGGCCGTGATGCCTACAGGAGTGCTCAAGCCATCCGAGAGCGTCCAGATCATATCGAAGAAAATGTAGGCAGCAGACGTGTAGCCCAGCATGCTAAACAATAGCTGCTGGGTGCTCGAGAACAAGGAGCGACGACTTCGCACGGCAAGCCCGATAAGAACAATCATGCATAGCACGAATATCTCAATCTTGAGTGCCTTAACCACTAGCGCCACCCCTTCAATACCCAAGTGGTCAGAATCGCCCAATTCGAATCAGGGCAATAAACACCCCTTTACTCCGCAGGGGTAAAGGGGATAATAGCAGAGCGCCCGAACATCACTGCAAAACAGTTTCTGTTCGGGCGCCCATACGGCGCGAATTGCACACGCCGGCATCATTGATGGGTATCGATTGCTACTCGCCATCGATGTCAGTCGCGACGGCCTCCTCGATGGCCTCGACACCGACAGGCGACAGATCCTCCTTGCCTTGGCAGAACTTCTTGTCGACCCAGCCAGTCAGAATCGGAGCCATGATCGCCGTGATGATAACGGCGGTGGCGATCTGAGCGTACGCGGTGGGCGCAAGCTCGGCGTAGCGCGGTGCGACCTCGGCGAGGGCAACCGGTGTGGTCATAGCCGTGCCGGCAATGGTGGAGCAAGCCACAGCGGCCTTGCCATTGCCGCCGCACAGACGCTCGAACGCAAAGGTGATGGGACCGACGACAAACAGCGTGACAAGGCCCAGCAAGATGCCGGAAATACCGCCGGTGATAAAGCTCGACAGGCTCATGGACGCACCGAGCTGAAATCCGATGACGGCAATCGCGGGATTGGCACCGGGAACCAGCAGGTTCTTGATAAACGGGAACAGGTTGCCCAGAACCATGCCAATAACGAGTGGCAAGATGGAGCCGATAATGGTGCCAATGGGAATGTTGGCGAGGCCGGAAACACCGAGGATGATCATCGTGACGGCGGGGCCGGCCGTAAAGAACAGGATACCGACGGCGCCCTGCTCAGACTCATCACCGAACTCGCCCATGATGCCCGTATAGAGCGCCATGTTGCAAAACGTGATGCCGCCGATGATAGACACGGAGCTCAGACCCAGGAAGTTGTCGTTAAAGAAATATGCCACGCCCAGGCCGAGAGCCGCTGCGACGACCAGCTTGGGAATCAGCACGACGATGCCGGTCTTGATAGCGCCCGGCGTGGACTTAAAGCTGATGCCGGCGCCCACAAACAGCAGGATCGCGGCGACGATGGTATTGGAGCCACCGCGGCAGGCAGCCGTAAAGAATCCGCCGATCTCAAAAACCTGCGGGCAGAAGGTGTTGAGCAAAAGACCGACGATCATCGGATAAATCATGATGTCGCCCGGGATGCGCGGGACCCTGAATTTCTTTTGCTCGTTGGTGGTTGCTTCCTGTGCCATGAAACCCCCATTTCCGCTGACGGGATACAAAAGCCCACGTCACGCTTTGCTACAGTAAAGTTTGACCATGGTACCAGAAGAAATAGACCAGCTCGGTGAAAAACTCGACAAGTTGGGATGGAACGAGATTCGGCGCCCGCGACGCCACCCCTATATAAGGCTCAAGACGATATAGAGTACGATGCCCGAGACGCAGCACCACAGCATCGATTTTGTCTTGACCGCCACGACCACGACGCCGGCGGCCGCAATCCAGGGAACCAAGGCAGGCCAGAGCCCCGCGTCGAACGCGCCGGGACTCACCAAGTCGTTGGCGACCAGCGCGGCAAAGGCAGCGGGCGGGATATAGCCCAGGGCCTCGGTAATACGGGGCGACAGGGTCCGCCCGCGCAAGGCGAACGCCGGCGCGATGCGAAAGAACGCGATGGCAGCCCACGGCGACAGCCACAGAACCAAGAACTCGTTAACGGGCATCGCGGGCACCTCTTCCGTCAAATACAGCATCGCACGCCAGCGCAATGGTAATGCCGACCACGACGCTTGCCGGCACGGCAATATTCACGAGGCCCAAGAACTTGCATACGGCGACGGACACCGCGCCCGAAACCGCCGCGACAACGTTGCCGCGCGACAGCCGCTGCGAAAAGAGCAGGCAGATAAAGAGCGAGGTGCAGACAAAGGCTGCAATGGCGGTGGGAACATCGACAACGGCGCCGACGATGGCGCCCGTCGTACACGATACGCCCCATGTTGCGATAAGGATCACGTTGAGCACAAAGGACTCGCGCGGGCCCCAATCCTCCCCTTCAACCAACTTGGCAAGCGAGATGCCATATGCCTCCTCGGTAAGTGTCGCGGCAACAGCCAGCGTCTGACTCTTCGAGGCACCCGTCAGATGCGACGTGATCGATGCCGAGTAAAGCGCAAAGCGCGAGGAGATGGCAGCAACGCTCGCGACGATCGATGCCGCAGGCACGCCCGCCAGCCACAGGTTGCAGATCATAAACTGGCCGCTGCCCGTCACAAACGTGCTGCTCAGGGCAAAGACCATCCAGGGTTCCATTCCCGTCTGCCCCATGATCATTCCGCACGGAGCGCCTATTGCAACATAGGTAAGCATCACTGGCCAGACGGTTCTAACGATTTTGAGCACCATACGCTTCTCATCCTGACAAGGTCTCCGAGCCGCATGTAGCGACACGGCAGAATCATCATCCGACAGCAACCGAGTTCACCTACAATTGCCACCGGATCGAAAGACACAACTTTTTAGGAAGTCATTATGACAGCTATCGATCGAGACCGGACGCGCGCGGCCTTCAAAAGCTACACCGATGCCTACGACGCCACTAACCCACGCATCGCGCTCAAAATCGAGCATACGTACCACGTGGCCGAGGCATGCGATGCCGTAGCACGCGAGCAGGGCTGGTCGTCAGAAGATATTGACCTGGCATGGCTTTGCGGCCTGCTACACGATATGGGCCGCTTTGAGCAGTTGCGGCGCTGGGACACCTTTAAGGACGCCGAGAGCATGAGCCATGCAGCGCTGGGCATCGAGGTCCTCTTTGGCGAGAATCCCGCCGATGCACCCGCCGTAACGAGCATCCGCGACTTTATCGATGACCCGGCAGAAGATGAGCTCATCCGAGCGAGCATTGCCTATCACAGCGATTTTCGTCTACCCGCGCAGCTCGACGAGCGTACGCGGAGCTTCTGCGATATCGTGCGCGATGGTGACAAGATCGACATTATGCGCACCATCGCCGACAGCACCGTCGAGACCATCCTCAAGGTGGATGAGGACGCATTTCTCGCCAGCCACTTCTCGGCACCGGCGCTTACCGCCTTTGACGAGCACCGCTGCGTCGCACGCGATGAGCGCGATGAGCCCGCAGACTACCTGGTGGGACTCATCTGCTTTATGTTTGAGCTCGTCTATCCAGCGAGCCGCGCGCTGGCGCGCGAACAGGGCGATATCCACCGCCTGCTCGACGCGCCCTTTGGCATTACGCGGCCCTTTACCGACCCCGCCACGCAGGCAACCTGGAGCCGCCTAAAGGACGAGATGCGCGACTGGCTGACGCGCGCTTAGCGCTCAAGCTGAGCCAGCAGCTCCTCAACGATCTCAACGGCATCGCCGACGACCTTGTACTGGGCGGCACCAAAGATGGGGGCATCCGGGTCCTCATTGATGGCGACAATGCACTCCGCCCCACCGATGCCGGCGAGATGCTGGATAGCGCCCGAGACACCGATGCTCACGAGGAGCTTGGGCGAGACCGATACACCCGTCTGGCCAATTTGGTGGCGATACTCCAACCAGCCTGCCTCCACAATGGGACGCGTGCAACCAAGCTCGGCACCCAGAGCCTCGGCAAGCTTTCGCATCAGCGGTAGGTTTTTCTTGGAGCCGATGCCGCGGCCCACCACGACTAGACGCTCGGCATCGGCAATTGAGGCCTGCTGTCCCCACTCCTCGGCGGGAATCGAGATCTCGACACGGGCCTTAACGTCATCCGCTAGCACTACCTGGGCAATCGTGCCGGAGCGGCTATAGTCAAACTCGGGCGCCTTAAAGATGCCGGGGCGCACCGTTGCCATCTGAGGACGGTGGTTGGGGCAGATAATGGTGGCCATCAGGTTGCCGCCAAACGCCGGGCGCGTCTGCTGCAGCAGACCCGTCTCCGTATCTATCGAAAGCACCGTGCAATCGGCCGTAAGGCCCGTCTGCAAGCGCACGGCCACACCGGGCGCCAGCTCGCGACCAAAGGCGGTCGCGCCGTACAGAATGGCCTCGGGCTTGCGCTCGGCTACCAAATCGCAGATCAAGCGGGCGTAGACCTCCGCGTCGTTCTGACGCAGGCGCTCGTCACGACAGACCAGAACTTCGTCCGCACCGGCGCAAATCAGATGCTCCAGGTCCCCGAGTGAGCCCTCGGGGCTCATGCCGACCAGTGCCACCAGACGGCAGCCGCGGGCATCGGCAAGCTCGCGCCCCTTGCCCATGAGCTCGAAGGCCACGGATGCAACGGCATCGTGCTCGTCAGTCTGCACGAAGATCCAGATGTCTCGATATGCGTCAAGGTCTGCCGCGCCGGCGGCCTCGTCGCGCTCAATCGAGATGGCGTTGACGGGGCAGGCGTCGACGCACCCACCGCACAGGATACAGCCGTCGGTTACGCGGGCACAGCGATTGGGGCGCTCACCCTCCGCCACAATGCCGCCCGAGGCGCAGGCGCGAACGCAGCGACCGCAGCCGATACAGGCTTCGCTATCGATAATCAGCCCGCTCATCTATGCCATCCCCTCAATAATCTTGGCAAGTTTTACCGCCTGCTCGGACGCCGTTCCCTCAACGGCCTCGCACGTTTGGTCACGGTCGGGCACAAACGAGCGCACGACCTGCGTCGGTGATCCGGCAAGGCCGCAACGCGAGGGATCGGCGTTTACGTCGGCAGCGCTGGCCACACGCACGTCTGCATCCTCGGCCGCGCGAATACCGGCAATACTCGGCATGCGCAGCTGGCCAATCTCCTTGGCGGTCGTCATCGCACACGGCATCTCCAGGTACACCGTCTCCTCGCCGGCATCGCAGCCGTGGACGAGCGCCAGCGAGCCACACGTCGTAAATCCCGCGCTCTGCACACAGCTCACGTCGGTCACGCAGGGGACCCCAAAGGCGCCGGCCAGCTCGGGGCCGATCTGGGCCGTATCGCCGTCCACTGCCATCTTGCCGCAGATGAGCAGGTCAAAGTCCTCATCGAGTGCCTCGATGCCGCATTTGAGGGCATAGGTGGTGGCTAGGGTATCGGCGCCCGCAAAGGCTCGGTCGGTCAGCAGCAGCGCGTCGTCGGCACCGCGGGCGATGCAGTCGCGCAGCAGCGATTCGGTCGCGGGGATGCCCATCGACACCACCGTCACACGCACGCCCATGCCAAAGCCGATAAAGTCGTCCTTCAGCGCTAGCGCACATTCGAGAGCACTTGCATCGAAGGGATTAATGACCGCCTGCTTGCCATCACGCACGATAGTATTGGTCTTGGGGTCCATCTTGACCTCGGTGCTTCCGGGCACCGCCTTGACGCACACCACCATATGGAAATCACTCATCTTCACGCGCCCCCTTTCTGGACGAGTTCATCCAAGAGCTTCTCCGTAAACAGGTTGCCGCGACCCAGCTGGCCGGCAGGATCGAGCTGGAGTTTGAGACGCGCCGACTCGACCATGGCCTCGTGGCCGTACATCGTCTCCAAGAAGCCCGCCTTGATCTTGCCGACGCCGTGTTCGGCAGAAACGGCACCGCCCATGGCCGTGACCTCGGAAGCCCACTGGGCAAAGAGCTCTCCACCACGACGGTAGTCTTGCGCATCGCGCGGCAGGATGTTCACATGCAGATGGTTGTTCCCGATGTGTCCCCAGGCAGCAGATTCAAGCCCGCTTTCGGCCAGCGTGCGGCGATAGAGGGCCACGACATCGGCAAGGCGTGCATTGGGCACCGACATATCCGATCCCAGCTTGGTAATGGTGGGGTCGGTGCGGCGACGCTCGTCAATGAGCATGTTGACGCTCTCGGGCACCGCGTGGCGGAAGAACCGCTGGCACTCGCGATCGACTTCGGTGCGGGCGACCCATGTCGCATCGTCGCGGCCGCCCGCAAGCTCCAGCACCCATCCCAGGTGGTACAGCTCCTCGGTCGCCTGCGCCTCGTCATCGCAGTCGAGCTCCACGTAGACACAGACCTTTGCCTCGTCGTCGAGCGCCGGCAGCGAGGCAAACGCTGTCGACTGCTCGCGCTGGCGACGCAGGATATCCAGGGCGCCAGCATCGAAATACTCAATAGCGGCGGCATGGGACAGCACGGGACGCACGGAATCGGTAAAGGACACGGCCTTGTCTTCGCTATCGAAAAAGCAACTCACACCCCATACGACCGAAGGTGCCGCCTGCAGGGCGATCTCGAGCTCGGTAATGACGCCGAGCGTGCCGCACGCACCGATAAAAAGATCGATGGCGTCCATATCGTCCGCAACAAAATACCCCGAGGCATTTTTGGTCTTGGGCATGGTGTAGTCAGGAAGATCAAGCTCGAATGTATGACCCTCTGCCGTCACGAGCGACAGGTGGCGGCCCTGGGCAAAAGCCTCGCCGCGCTGAAGCTCAAGCAAATCGCCATCAGCCAGCGCGACGTGGAGTCCCGTGATATGCGGGCGCATGGGACCGTAAGCGTAGCTGCGGGCGCCGGAGGCGTTGCATGCCGCCATGCCGCCCAGACAGGCAGATGCCTCGGTGGGATCGGTGGGAAAGAACTGCTCGGGGGACTCTTGGAACTCCTCGTAGGCCTCAAGCGATGCCTGGTCCCAACCAGCGGTCGGCAGTACCTTCTTGCTCAGCTGCTTACGCAGCTCCGAGAGCACAACGCCCGGCTCCACGCGCAGCAAAAATTGGCCTTGTTCATCGCGGCGAAGACCCAAGTAGCGATTCATACGGGAAGTATTGAGGATATGCCCGCCGTGGGGCACGGCACCGGCGGCAAGGCCGGTTCGGGCGCCCTGAACCGTTACCGGGACACGCTCGGCATGGAGCTTTTCCAAAATGGCACGGACCTCGTTTTCCGTTGTCGGAAACGAGATGCTCGATGCTTCGCCCGATGCGCGAGATTCATCGCGGCCATACTCTTCGAACTCGTCGGTGAAGGGTTTGATGGTTGCAGACACGCGAACTCCCCCTTTAGCTAACTACAGTGTTTGCAGGGAGATGTTACCGCATCGTTTCGTCGACGTGTTCGAGACCGTCTCCATAATTGGCGATTTTTACGTTCGTGCAATTCGGCGAGCGGCTGGATTTCCTCGGCAGACGATGCTTTTGACAAATATCGCCCCGCCGTCGCCGACCGCTCGATTGTCGCTCGAAAAAAGTTGAAGTAATTTTTTCCACCTTTTACCTGCGGAGATGTCAATCCGTCAAGCATTTGGTCAGAAATTGGTCAAGTAGCGGCTGATACGGTCGGCGTCGACAGCCAAAACCGATAGAAGTTTTGGCCCCAGAAGCAGGGAGGTTCCCATGGCATATTACTGGCCCCAGTACGGCGTCGCCATCGAGGTCGACGACGATCCCTATCTCCTGCCTTTCGACGAAGAGGCGTTCCCCGATACGGCGGTCTACCACGTCACCACCGATGTTATCTGCGACCCCGAGTCGTTCTCGGCGCTCGCCCACCACATCGCGCGTATCCACGACATCGAGCTCCCTCACGACTTTGACGAGCTCATCTACTCGCGCCGCCTGATGCTTCACATGCTCTTTGGAGCGGACCCGTCCACGTTCGCACGTGTCTACACCACCAAGGACGCCGCATGAGTGCGAAGAAGCCGCCCCGCCTCGCAGGACTGGGGCGTCGCAAGAAACTCGTCGTTGTCTGTCTGGCTATCGTCTGCGCCCTCATCGCCGTAGGGCTATACGCCTGGCAGTCGCAGCCCGTGCCCGAAGCGGGCGCCTCAGTCACGACGGCAGAGGGTAAATCGCGACAAGAAATCCAAGATGAGCTCGATGCCATCGTCCGCGACAACATGATGACGATTTCGGTCGCGCCGGTCGCTCAGCTACAGGAGGACGGCAAGCTGCGCGTCAACGTGCAAAACGTCCAAGACAATAAATTTCCCCAGCGATTCCGCGTCATCCAAAACGACGAGACCATGTACGAATCCGGTGTGGTCGAGACCGGCAAGACAATCGAGACGTGCCCCGCCGGCGACATCAAAGAAGGCGAGGCATACATCGAGATCCAGGCACTCGATGCCAAGACCCTCGACAGCCACGGCAATCCGACACGTGTCAAGGTACGGGTTGAGCAAGCCGAGAACTAGCTTTTTCGGCCGACGCGGCACCGCACGCAATTCACCAGCATTCGTCCAATCATCGCGGGGACGGCCCGCGGCGAATAGAAAGGAACGACCATGGACATCACCAGGAACATGAACGGAGCCAGAGCGCTCGTCGTGGGCGCAGGGCTCGCGCTCGCGCTCGCAATGGGCGCCGCCCCGACGCCAGCTCTGGCAGCCGGGCGCGTTGGAACCACGAAAGTAATGGTCAGGACCGAGATCGACAACGTAGAGTTCAAAGTTCCGACGGTTATTCCCTTCGTCGCCAAGGCCGACGGCACGCTTCAGGGCCCCTCAGAAGACGCGACCACCATCGACAATCATTCGGCCTACGGCATCCATGTCACCAACATGAAGATCGACGCCATGAACACCTGGACCATTGCCGCCGACGCCAAGGCCGGAACCGCGCAGAATTCCATCGACTTTAAGGTCGGCCCCGACGGCGCACTCCAGAACGCCAGCGCCGCAATGCAGGGGACGGGCCTCGATCTTTCCAAGAATGAAGCCTTCGACATGGGTTACCAGGGCATTGCCGGCGGCGCGGACAAAATTAAGCTCAAGACAAGCGGAAACGTCGCCCGCGTCACGCGCGACATCTTCCGCGTAACCGGCGAAGGCGATCAGGTTGCAACGATCACCTGGACGGTCGAGCCCGGTGCGCACACGGCATAAGGCCGTCGCCCTGGCCGCCGCCGTCAGTATCCTAGCGTTTGGGCCAGCCATGGCCTTTGCCCAGCAAGAACAGGCGCAGGCCGCCACGCAGGTGACGGTCGACCTCTCGGAGCTCGACCGCGGCAACTGCAAGGAACCGTTGGCACAGACAGACGACAGACGATGGCTC
>UQOQ01000025.1:0-30138 GCA_900542715.1 uncultured Collinsella sp. | reverse complement strand
CGGCACGCCTACGCCTACGCCCACTCCCACTCCCGACCCCTCGCCCACGCCTGACGATACGGTCGGCTAAGAAGTACGCGACTAAAGCCAACAAGGCCCCGAGCAGCTTATTGAACTGCTCGGGGCCTTTTAGTTTGAAGCGACTGGGCGGTCGTTATACCAGCAAACAAAAAAAGGGGATACCGACCAACGTCGACACCCCTTACAAGCCACTATGTAAGCGCACGCAGTGCCGAGCGCACGACCCGCACGCCTACTTGCGAGAATTGCTCAGCTTATTGATCAGCGCCTCGAGACGCTCGCCGTCCTCGGCCGTCTGGGCAATAACCAAAATCGTATCGTTGCCGGCAAGCGAGCCAAGCACATCGGGCAACTCTGCCGCATCAACGGCGGCGGCGATGCCGGAAGCCGTGCCAGGCTGAGCCTTGATCATAACCAGATTATCGGTACGCAGAACGCCCGTTACGAGCTCGGAAACCATGCGCTGCAGGTGCAGGTCCTCTGCCAGAACATAGATGCCCTCAGGGAGCTTACGCAGCCCCATATCGGCAATATCGCGAGAGACAGTCGCCTGCGTGCAATCAAAGCCCATAGCACGGAGCTCATCGACCAGCACACGCTGCGTGCGGACGTCCTTATTGCGCACAATATCTCTAATGGCATCCTGGCGCCCATTGCGTTTTTTAGCCATACAAACCCTCACTCCAAAAGATGGCGGAGACAATCAATCAGTGATTGAATAGTTTAACGCTATTTGAAGGCTTTTGTGTATAAGAACGCATTTCGAAACAATTCTATGCAAGTTTGTTTCGTAATGAGCCGTTTAGGCGGTTTTTGCGCCCGTCCGGTTAAGAAAAGCTGCCAGATGCGTACACATCACGCAACGCGCGGGCTTGGCGCTAGCGATCGGCCCAAACAACAGACCGAGCCCCCGATGGTTATCCTTGAGCGCGGCGACCATCTGACGGGTTCGAGGCGCCTCGAGCATATCACGCATGCGGGCGGAACGCTCGATTGACGACACCCCATGCGGGCTCAGACACAAATTCTCGATGCAGGCGACCAGTCCGGCAAAGTAGAACTTTTGGCTTGCCAGCTTGAGCCGGCCACCGCTATCTGCTTCCGAGAGTGAGTCCGCAAGCTCGTCGAGTGCTCGGGTGTCATCGGATACCCTGGCATACATGGTGGGATCAAAGGCATCTGTAAGCTTAGGCGCCACCGCGTGGAAACAAGCGTCGCCGCATCCGGAGACGCGCTGCGCCTGCGAGAGCGCGCATGCCATAAACCCAACTGTGCGAAACGCCTTGTCGCACAAAAGGCATGCCTCAAACAGCGGACGGCTATACATCACGCCAGAGACTTGAGCAACCAAGCCGCCTAAAATCAACTGAGGCAGCCCGGCCACCATCGAAGACTTGTCTTCAATGACAATAGAGGCAGCATCCAAGACACGCGAATGGCGCTCTCGATGTGCATCATAGCGGTCGAGCGACACCGTGGGGAACACTATGTCTGCCGCAGTATCGCACGCGATATCGACCATCTTGGAAAGGGATTGCGGAGCAAACCACTCATCGGCGTTCATGGCGATGATTTGAGAGCCGCGCGAGGCAGCAAAACCGGCACGAAGACACGCGCCGCGCGTCGCGTCCTCGACGTCAATCAAATCAATATGGATGTCCCTGTCGGCAGCAACTTGAAGCGAATGGCGCACACCGGGCGCAGTATCGCGACAGACAACGACAATCTGCAAATCGTAGAGGTCTTGGTTCTGGATACTCTCGAGCGCACGCATCGCATAGCTGGGCGAACCTTCTACCACAAGGATCACCGAAAGTCGCGGATGCGAGCCACGTCGAACCAAATTATCCGTCCTCTCGACAGTAATGAATCAAACCGTGGTTCATGGTACACCCCGGCAATAAAAGCAATGAGACACCGGTTGCATTGCACGCCAAGAACAGATGTTGCACACGCGCAGCCCACAGATGACAGGTGTCGACGCACGACACGTCGAGCCCTCCCCTAGTCGAGCACGACAAGCTCGGCGGGATCGTAATCCACGCCCATAAACGTAAGGCCGCAGGCAGGAGCCGTGGGGCCCGCAGCGGTACGGTCGCAAGCATCGATAACCTCGCGCATCCACTCGGGTTCACGGCGATGCATGCCAATCTCGACAAGCGTGCCCACGATCGTACGGACCATCGAATGCAGAAACGCATTGCCCTCGATGGTGAACGTCAGGATGTCCTCGCCAAACGCAACCTCATGGCCAAATTCGGCACGCATCACGCAGCGATGCGTGGGCTTGCCAACGGCCGAGGAAACCTTGCAAAAGCTCTTAAAGTCCTGCTCGCCCAAAAGCGCAGGGCAGGCGGCCGCCATCGCATCGACGTCGAGGGGATAGCGATGCCACCACACCGCACCGCGCGAGAGCACGGGGCGCGCATCGCGATCGGCAATACGGTACGTATACGTACGGGACCGCGCGTCAAAGCGGGCAGAAAAGCCCCTACGGGCCTTGTAGACCTCGTTTATGGCAATATCTTTGGGCAGGAGGGCATCCATAGCCCTCAGCCACCTACGGCGCGTCAGAGCAAGCTCAGCGTCCGTTACGGGCACGCTAATGTACTGGGCCACCGCATGCACGCCGACATCGGTACGACCCGCACACGTCAGATCGATCGGGCGGCGCAGCAGCGTCTCGATAGCGCGGCGTAACTCGCCCGCAACGGTCGTCTGGCCCGGCTGCTCGGCAAATCCGCTATAGGACGAGCCATCATAGGCAACACGGAATACAAGCGTGGCATCGAGCTCAGGAATCGAATTGAAATCAGACGGCGCGGTCATGGGCGCTCCCAACAAACAATCAACGGTATCGCGACAAAAAAAGAGGGGTACGCGAACGTACCCCTCGAATATAGCCTATGCAGACGGATTGTCTACTCAGCGGTCTCCTCAGCAGGAGCCTCCTCGACGGCCTCGACCTTCTTGGGAGCAGCGGCCTTCTTGGGGGCCGGAGCAGCCTTCTTGGCCTTAGGCGTGCAAGGCTCGGTGACGAGCTCCATGATAACGATAGGAGCGTTGTCGCCCTTACGGTTGCCGAGCTTCATGATGCGGGTGTAACCGCCGTTGCGGTCCTGCCACATGCCCTGGGCAGCCTTGTCGAAGATCTCGGCAACGAGCTGCTTATCGCCGAGCTTGGCGATGGCCAGACGACGAGAGTGCAGGTCGCCCTTCTTGGCCCAGGTGATGATCGGATCGACGACCGAACGCAGCGCCTTAGCGCGGGTCTCGGTGGTCTTGATGCGGTCGTTCTCGAAGAGGGCCTTGGCCAGGCTCTTCTTCATGGCCTTGGTGTGGCTCGCATCGGTGCCGAGCTTCAGGCCCTTCTTAACGTTGTGACGCATGGTCTAGTTTCTCCTCAAATATGCGAAGCATTAAGCCTTCAGGCTCAGGCCCATGGACTCAAGCTTGTCCTTCACTTCCTCGATCGACTTAACACCGAAGTTACGGATGTTGAGCAGATCGTTCTCCGAGAACTCAACGAGCTGACGGACCGAGTGAATGCTGGCGCGCTTAAGGCAGTTGTAGGAACGGACGGAAAGGTCCAGATCCTCGATCTGCTTGTCCAGCTCGGCGTTGTCGTTGGTGACCTCGGGAGCGAAGATCGAAGCCTCCTCCTCGACCTCGGGGGTCTCGGCAAGGTTCATAAAGGCAGCCATATGCTGGTTGATGATATTGGCAGCCTGGACCACGGCGTCGCGCGGAGCGATGGAGCCGTTGGTCTCGATCTCGAGGACAAGGCGGTCGTAGTCGGTGTGCTGACCGACACGGCAAGCCTCAACGAGCTTGGCGCAACGGGACACCGGCGAGTACAGCGAGTCGACGTGGATCACACCGATGGGATCGTTGTCGCGCTTGTTAGCCTCGCCAGAGACATAGCCGCGGCCATAGCCGATGCGCATGCTCATGGTGAGATGGCCACCCTCGGTAAGCGTAGCGATGTGCTGCTCGGGGTTGACCAGCTCAAACTCGGACGGAATAAAGAAGTCCGCACCGGTGACCTCGCAGGGGCCGTCAACAGAAATGGTGGCGGTCGCCTCGTCGGTCGTGCCGAGAGCCCTGAAGACAAGACCCTTGACATTCAGGACGATGTCGGTGACATCCTCGACCATGTTAGGGATGGTCATGAACTCGTGCTGTGCACCATCGATCTGAATAGCCTCGACGGCGGCACCCTCGAGCGAGGACAGAAGTACGCGACGAAGGGAGTTACCCAGCGTATCGCCGTAGCCACGCTCGAGCGGCTCGACGGAGACACGAGCAGACGTCTCGTTGATCTCTTCGACCTGAACCTGAGGCCTAATGAATTCTGACATGTATTACCTCCAGCCTCAGCAGCCCGGATGGACTACTTAGAGTAGAGCTCGACGATGAGCTGCTCGTTGATATCACCGCTGATCTGCTCACGCGTCGGCAGAGCGAGCACGTTACCAGACAGCTTCTCGATATCGACCTCGAGCCAGCCAGGGACCTCAAAGCGCTCGGAGGAAATCAGGGCCTCCTTGATGGGGAGGAGGTCACGGAACTTCTCGCCGACAGCGACGACGTCGCCGGCCTTGACGCGGTAGGACGGGATGTCCACGCGCTTGCCGTTCACGGTGAAGTGACCGTGACGGACGGACTGACGAGCCTCTTTGCGGGTGCGGGCGAAGCCAAGACGGAAGACGACGTTGTCGAGGCGAGACTCAAGGATGATCATGAGGTTCTCACCGGTGACGCCGTTCATCTTACGGGCCTTGTTGAAGTAGCCGTGGAACTGCTTCTCCAGAACGCCATAGATGAACTTGACCTTCTGCTTCTCGCGCAGCTGCATGCCGTACTCAGATTCCTTGCGACGGCGCTTGGGCTGACGGATAGATTCCTTCTTGCTGCTGTAACCGAGCTCAGCGGGATCGATCCCGAGCTGACGGCAGCGCTTAAGAACAGGAGTCCTGTCGATTGCCATATTGATACGATCCTTTCAGTTACACGCGGCGACGCTTCTTGGGGCGGCAGCCGTTGTGCGGAATGGGGGTCTTGTCCTGGATGCTCGAGACCTCGAGGCCAGCAGCCTGGAGGGAGCGGATGGCGGTCTCACGACCGGAGCCGGGGCCCTTGACGAAGACGGAAACCTTCTTCATACCGTGCTCCATGGCCTGCTTGGCAGCAGCCTCGGCAGCCATCTGGGCAGCGAACGGCGTGGACTTACGGGAGCCCTTGAAGCCCACCTGGCCAGCCGACTTCCAGGAAATGACATTGCCCTGGGGATCGGTGATCGAAACGATCGTGTTGTTGAACGTAGAACGAATGTGAGCCTGGCCCACGGAAATGTTCTTACGGTCCGCGCGCTTCAGACGGGCAGCGCGAACGTTCTTCTTAGCAGTAGCCATCTATCTAGCGCTCCTTATTTCTTCTTCTTAGCACCGATCTGACGCTTCGGGCCCTTGCGGGTACGAGCGTTAGTGTGGGTGCGCTGGCCGCGGACCGGGAGGCCCTTGCGGTGACGAAGGCCGCGGTTGCAGCCGATGTCCATAAGGCGCTTGACGTTCTGGTTGCGCTCACGGCGGAGGTCGCCCTCAACCATGATCTGGTTCTTATCGATATAATCGCGGATGGCGTTAACCTCATCCTCGGTGAGGTCCTTAACGCGCGTATCCACGTTAACGTTGCACTCGACGCAGATCTTCGTCGCAGTGGTGCGGCCGATGCCGTAAATGTAGGTCAGACCGATCTCAACGCGCTTCTCACGCGGGAGGTCGACACCATTAATACGGGCCAACGTAGTCTCCTCTCTTAACCCTGACGCTGCTTATGACGGGGGTTCTCGCAAATGACGAGGACCTTGCCATGGCGCCTAATGATTTTGCACTTATCGCACATCTTCTTGACCGAAGGACGTACCTTCATCGTTCTTCCTTTCGGTAGCGCTCAAACTACTTCCCTACTATCTACTCGCCCAGCCGCAGGCGTTTAAAACTATGGCTGGTCTTCACACACAATCCGACCGTAGGTTGAGCTAAGCCTGCAGCCGGAAATGGAGTGCGTGTATGCGTGCCGCTATTTGTAGCGATAGGTGATGCGGCCGCGGGTCAGGTCGTACGGGGAAAGCTCCACGACAACCCTGTCACCGGGGAGAATACGGATGTAATTCATTCGGATCTTGCCAGAAATGTTGCATAGAACCGAATGACCGTTCTCGAGCTCGACCTTAAACATGGCGTTGGGCAGCGGTTCCTTTACCGTACCCTCGAGCTCAATTGCGTCTTCCTTCTTCACAAGCAATCATCTTTCTCTAGAAAACGACAGCGATTGAGTATTCTACAACACGTATGCACGTATCGTAATAACTTCGTAATGGCTCCACAACTAAGTGGAACTTGTTACATTTCTCCGCCTTGGAGCGAACACCAAGCACCTTGGGCATCCGTGGTGAGAATCACCGGACCGTCATTGGTAATGGCGACGGTGTTCTCGTAGTGCGCGGCGGGCAGGTGGTCGTTGGTCGTAACAATCCAACCGTCGGAGCCCGTGCTCACATGGTTGGAACCCATCGTAACCATCGGCTCGATGGCAATGACCATGCCGGCCTGGAGGCGAACGCCCCTCCCCTTCTTTCCATAGTTAGGAACGTTGGGGTCCTCGTGCATCACGCGGCCAATGCCATGGCCAACATAGTCACGAAGAACGCCATAGCCGTGAGACTCGGCGAGAGACTGAACGGCATAACCAACATCCCCGATATGGTTACCGGGGACAGCCTGCTCGATGGCAGCCTTAAGGCAATCGCGCGTAACCTCGCACAGGGCCTTGGCCTCGGGCGTTGGGGTGCCAACGAAAAACGTCCAAGCGTTATCGCCGACCCAACCGTCGACAACGGCTCCCGTATCGATGGAAATGATATCGCCATCGCGCAGGATCATGTCGGGGTTGGGAATACCGTGGACCACGGCATCGTTGATCGATGCGCAAATGGTTCCCGGGAACCCGCCGTAACCCTTAAAGGCCGGGGTGCCGCCATGCATGCGGATAATCTGCTCCGCGAGCTGATCGAGCTCAAAAGTCGAAACGCCGGGGCGCACCATGGCTCCAACGTGGCGGAGCGCCATCTTAGATAGCGCTCCTGCCTTCTTCATCTGCTCGATTTGCGTTGCAGACTTAATCTTGATCATAGACCGAGAGCCTCTTTGACATCCCCGTACACGGTCTCGCGAGCCTGGTCACCGTTGACCGACTTGAGCAGACCCTGGCCACGATAGTAGTCGACGAGCGGGCTCGTGGACTTCTCGTAGACGTCGAGACGGTTCTTGATGGTCTCGGGCTTGTCGTCGTCGCGCTGATACATCTCGCCGGCGCACTTGGGGCAGGTAGCATCGGCAGCGGTGCCGGTGTAACCGCAGGCGCGGCAGGTGCGACGCGAAGACAGACGATCGATGATGACCTCAGGGGCAACGTCGACCAGAAGGGCGCAGTCGATCTCGCGACCCATGGCGGAGAGCTCGGAATCGAGCGTCACAGCCTGGGCGGTGTTGCGCGGGAAGCCGTCGAGGATGAAGCCCTGCTGGGCGTCATCGGCGGCAAGGCGCTCCTTGACAAGGTCGATCACGAGCTGGTCGGGAACGAGCTCGCCAGCGTCCATGTACTTCTTAGCCTGAATACCAAGCTCGGTGCCACCCTTGACGGCAGCACGCAGCAGGTCGCCCGTGGAAATGTGAGCGACGCCAAACTCGGCGACGAGCTCCTGTGCGACGGTGCCCTTACCGGCACCCGGAGCTCCGAGCAATACGAGGTTCATGAGCAATCCTCCTCTAGCCTATTTAAAGAATCCATCGTAATCATACATCTTGATCTGGCCTTCGAGCTTATCGACCGTGTCGAGCACGACGCCGACCATGATGAGGATGGACGTTCCGCCAAAAGCCTGGATCAGATGGTTACCCGTGAAGGAGAAGATGATCGAAGGCACGATGGCGATGAGCGCCAAAAAGACAGCGCTGGGAAGCGTAATCTTGTTGAGCGCGTTCTTGATGTAGGCCGCGGTAGCCCTACCCGGACGCACGCCCGGAATAAAGCCGCCCTGCTTCTTAAGGTTGTCGGCCGTGTCATCGGGATTGAACACCATGGAGGTGTAGAAGTACGCGAAGAACACGATGAGGACAACGTTAAGCACCCAGTTAAGCCAACCGGTCGAAAGCGCGGAGGCAACTGCCTGAATCCAGCCGATGCCGGGGAAGAACACGGCAATCTGAGCCGGGAAGTACAGCAGCGCCGAAGCGAAGATGATCGGCACGACGCCCGCGGTGTTGACCTTGATGGGCAGGTAGGTGGTCTGTCCACCCATCATGCGACGGCCCACGACGCGCTTGGCGTAGGAGACCGGAATGCGGCGCTGGCCGCGCTCAAGGAAAACGATCAGCGGGATAACCAGCAGGATGATGGCGCAGATGATCACCATGGTGATGATGCCACCGGCATTGCCCTCGGTGCTGGAGAAGATAGCCTGCGGCAGACCGGCCATGATGTTCGCAAAGATGATCAGCGACATGCCATTGCCGATACCGCGCTGGGTGATGAGCTCACCAATCCACATGATCAGCATGGCGCCCGCAGTGAGCGTGCCGACGACCATGAGGTCGAAGATGATCTCGGGAGCGCCGGCGCCATTAAAGCTGATGCCGAAGCTCTTAAAGAGGAAGAGGTAACCCACGGAGTTGAGGATTGCCAGAGCCAAGGTGAGGTAACGCGAATACTGCGTAATCTTGGTCTGACCGACCTCGCCCTCGCGGGCAAGCTCATGCAGGGAAGGCACGACGGCCTGGAGCATCTGGAGGATGATCGAGCTGGTGATGTAAGGCATGATGCCCAGCGAAAACACCGACACATAGCTCAACGCGCCGCCAGAGAAAAGATTCAGGAGGGCCATAGCACCTGCGGCGACCGAATTGTTATCGGTCGAGAAAAGGCCCAGCATCCCCTGGAAGGGAATGCCGGGCACAGGAACGTGCGCACCAATGCGGTACACGACGAGCATAGCTATGGTAAAAAGAATCTTTTCGCGCAATTCTTTGATGCGGAAAGCATTCTTAAGACCATTTAGCACGGCAGCTCGACCTTTCCGCCGGCGGCCTCGATCTTGGCCTGCGCAGAAGCGCTGACCTTGTCGACCTTGACCGTGAACTTCTTGGTGAGCTCACCATTGCCGAGCACCTTGACGGGCTCGAACTCGCTCTTGGTGATGCGAGCGGCCTTAAGAGCGGCACCGTCGATCACAGCGCCATCCTCGAACTTACGCTCGAGACGCTCAACGTTAACAGCGGTGTACTCGATACGACGGGGGTTGCGGAAGCCCGGAAGCTTGGGCAGGCGCATAGCCAGCGGAGTCTGGCCACCCTCGAAGCCGGCACCCTTGGTGCCGCCAGAGCGGGAACCCTGGCCCTTCTGGCCGCGGCCAGAAGTGGTGCCGTGACCCGAAGAATTGCCACGGCCGACGCGCTTACGGTTCTTGGTGGAACCGGGCGCGGGAGTAAGATCGTGAAGCTGCATTTGCTACTCCTCTACAATCTCGACAAGGTGCTTGACCTTGAAGATCATGCCGCGGACGGACTCGTTGTCAGCAATCTCGCGAACCTCGCGGATCCTGTGGAGACCGAGGGCACGGACAGTACGGACCTGGTCCTGCTTGCAACCGTTGGTGCTGCGGACCTGCTTGATCTTGATGGTGTCAGCCATGCTTAGTTCTCCTTACCGACGAACATCTCGGAGACCGTCAGGCCACGGCGAGCCGCGACGTCCTCAGGGCTGGAGAGCTCCTTGAGGCCCTCGACGGCAGCCTTGATGATGTTGAGGCCGTTGTCGGTACCGAGGGACTTGGACAGGACGTTCTTGATGCCAGCAAGCTCGAAGAGGGGACGCACAGCGCCGCCGGCGATAACGCCGGTACCCTCGACAGCGGGCTTGATGATGATGCGGCCGGCACCAAAGTGGCCGAGAACCTCGTGCGGGATGGTGCCCTGCTCGGTCACCGGCACGTGGAACATGTTCTTCTTGGCATCGAGAGACGCCTTGGAGATGGCCAGGGGCACCTCAGCGGACTTGCCCATGCCAACGCCGACGTTGCCCTTGCCGTCGCCAACGACGACGAGAGCGACGAGGCTCATGCGACGACCACCCTTGACGGTCTTCGACACGCGGTTGATGTAAACGACGCGCTCCTCGAACTCGGAGGCCTCGCGCTGCTGCTTCTGATTACGAGCCATGTGCTACATACCTCCTAGAACTCGAGACCGGCGGCACGAGCACCGTCGGCGAGGGCCTTGACGCGGCCATGGTAGATACGGCCACCGCGATCGAAGGCGACCTTGGTGATGCCGGCCTCGATGGCACGCTTGCCAACGAGCTGACCGACCTTCTCCGCAGCCTCCTTGTTCGAGGTGTGGGTGCCCTTGAACTCGGCCTCGAGGGTCGAGGCAGAGACGAGCGTCAGGCTGGAGCCCTTGCTGTCGTCGATGATCTGGGCATAGATGTTGGCGTTAGTACGGGTCACGCGAAGACGCGGACGCTCGGAGGTACCCGAGACCTTGCCGCGAACACGACGCTGACGACGCTTGAGGCCTTCCAGCTTCGCCTTATGCTTGTTCATACGTAAACTCCTAAAAAGGTTGATCTTGCCAGCACCTGACGGGGTGCTGGTCTTATGCGAGTGAGTCGGTTACGACTACTTGGCGGCCTTACCCAGCTTGCGGCGGATGTGCTCGCCAACGTAGTGGATACCCTTGCCCTTGTAAGGCTCGGGAGGACGATGGCCGCGGATCTCAGCGGCGATCTGACCGACCTGCTGCTTGTTGATACCCTTGACGTTCACGTGGGTGTTGTCGGGAACCTCGAAGGTGATGCCCTCGGGAGCCTCGACGATCACGGGGTGCGAGAAGCCCAGGGAGAACTCGAGGTTCTTGCCCTTCTGCTGCACGCGGTAACCGACGCCGGCGAGCTCGAGCTTCTTCTCGAAGCCCTCGGAAACGCCAACCACCATGTTGTGGATGAGGGCGCGGGTGAGGCCGTGGCGGGCACGGGTCTCACGCTCGTCGTCGGGACGGGAAACGGTGAGGACGTTGTCCTCGACGTTGATAGCGAGCTTCTCAAAGACATCGAGCTCGAGCTGGCCCTTGGGGCCCTTGACGACAACGTTGTTGCCGTTGACTGCCACTTCGACTCCGGCGGGAATCTGGACAGGCTTATTACCGATACGAGACACGGTGATCTCCTTTCCTTCTACCTACCGAGCGAATTACCAGACGTAAGCGATGATCTCGCCGCCGACGTTGTGCTTGCGAGCATCGCGGTCGGTCATGACGCCATGGCTGGTGGAAATAATGGCGGTACCAAGGCCACCGCGGACGCGGGGCATGTCGGCAACGCCGGTGTACTTACGCAGGCCCGGCTTGGAAATGCGGCGGATGCCGTTGATGACCTTAGCCTTCTTGGGACCATACTTAAGCGTGATGTGCAGAGTCTTCTGGGGAACGGTGTCCTCGACATCGTAGCCCTCGATGTAGCCCTCCTCGTGCAGAACACGAGCGATCTCGACGAGCTTCTTGCTGCTCGGCATGGAGACCGTGGCCTTGTTCACAGAGTTAGCGTTACGGATGCGCGTAAGCATATCTGCGATCGGGTCTGTAAGGTTCATACAGATTCTCCTTCGTTCTTGATGAACACGTGCTCTTGGTTCTTCGCCGCCCTTAACGGCAAAGCCTTTTTAGCGCGTTTTCCCTGTTCCAAACTGATGCTTGAAACGCTGGTAGTGACTTACCAGCTGGCCTTCTTAACGCCGGGAAGCTCGCCCTTGAGTGCAAGCTCGCGGAAGCAGACACGGCACAGGCCGAACTTGCGGTACACAGAGTGCGGACGGCCGCAGCGCTGGCAGCGCGTGTACTCACGAGTAGAGAACTTCTGCTTGCGATTGCACTTGACGATCATCGATGTCTTAGCCACTTATATCCTCCTCACATAGAGTATTGTTCGCCCCAAGCGCCGCCCCCTTCTGGGAACGGCGCTCATAGGGCAGGTGAACCTATTTCTTGAACGGGAAACCGAAGGCGTCCAGAAGGGCCTTGGCCTCCTCATCGGTGTTGGCGGTGGTCACGAAAGTGATGTCCATACCACGCTGGTGATCGACGGAGTCGAAGTCGATCTCGGGGAAGATGAGCTGCTCGGTGACGCCCATGGAGAAGTTACCACGGCCGTCGAAGCTCTTGGCGGAGATGCCGCGGAAGTCGCGGATACGGGGGATCGCGACGGAGGTCAGACGATCGAAGAACTCCCACATACGGTCGCCACGCAGGGTAACCTTGCAGCCGATCGGCATACCAGCGCGCAGGCGGAAGGTAGCGATGGACTTGCGGGCACGGGTGATCATCGGCTGCTGGCCGGTGATGGCGCGCAGGTCGCGCACGGCACCGTCGATGGCCTTGGAATCGGTAGCGGCCTCGCCGACACCCATGTTCACGACGATCTTCTCAAACTTGGGGATCATCATGACGTTCTCGTACTGGAACTTGTCCTGAAGCTGCTGCTTGACCTCGTTGTTGTACTTGGTCTTCAGACGCGGCACATACTTCTCTTCTGCCATTGTTCACTCCTTCTTGGGGTTTTAAGCACGGGGCGTGGCCACGATGGGTTGTCCTCGTGCCTCCTGGCTGCATCCGCGCCGCTCATGGCATTTCGCGGTTTGGACTCGACACAGCAGGAGCCGACAAAACAATCGGTAGTATACGCGCATCGAGAGCGTATTTCCAGAAAAACCTCGTCTGCCTGCACAACTCCACAACTCCCCCGCACAAATGGGTCCCAACAAGCAGTTGCGGTGAAATAGGGACTGTTTGGCGGCCTAACAGGCTTAAACAGTCCGTATTCCACCGCAACTCATATATGGGGCGTTATTTTTGGCGCGGGAGGACCAGGTTGAGGATCACAGCAACGAGCGCGGCGACGGCAATGGAGGATCCGCCAAAAACGGTGCCGACCCATGCGGGGAATCCAGCGCCGGCAAGCGCGCCGGCCGTGCGCTCAATGCCCGTGCCAAAGGCGATAGAGAGACCCATGAGCGTGGTATCGCGCTGAGACAGGCCGTGGCGGGCAAACATGACCACACCGTTCATACCGATGGTCGCGAACACGCCAATCGTGGCGCCACCGATGACCGGCTGCGGAATAGACGTGAGCACCGCCGCACACTTGGGCAGCAGGCCCGCGATGAGCAGGATGGCAGCCGCAAGCGTAAAGACCATGCGGTTGACGACCTTGTTCTCGGCGATAATGCCCACATTCTGGCCAAAGGTTGCCGTGGGGACGCCGCCAAAAAAGCCTGACAGCATACCGACCAGGCCGTTGGCGATCAGGCCACCCGAGATCTGGCTATCGGTCGCAGGGGTATCGAGCGCAGCGGACGACACGGCGGCAAACTCGCCCATGACCTGTACTGCGTTGACAATGGCGACAACGCCCACAACGGCGCACGCGGCCGGGTCGAACACCAGGCGATGGGCGCCCAGGGCCGGCGGGGCGAACCAGCTGGCGGTCGCGATGGCCGAGAAATCGACCATGCCCAACACCGCAGCCAAAACAAAGCCCGCGCAGATACCAGCCAGGATGCTGCCCAGCCTAAGCGCGCCCTTGCCGTAGTTGCCAGCCATAAAGGTGACGACGAACGTCACAAGTGCGACGGCCCAGTTGGTGACACTGCCAAAATCGGCCGCGCCCTCCCCGCCCGCCATGGAGGCAACTGCCACTGGGCATAGCGACAGGCCAATGACAAAGATGACGGTGCCAAGCACCGGGGCCGGAAACAGAAAACTCACGCGCCTAAACAGTAGGCCGAAGAGCGCGACGAGCGCGCCGCCGATTACCTGGGCGCCCAGTACGGCCTCAAAACCAAGCTCAAGACCGACTGCCTTGAGCGCCGGCACGAAGGTAAAGCTCGCACCCATCACAATGGGCAGGCCCGAACCGACGACACCTTTTATGGGGAACTGTTGAAGGAAAATGTCAATCGCCGAGAGGACGAGCGACGCCTGGATGACAGCGGCTTCCTCTTGAGGGGTAAAGCCACAGACCGACGCGATAATGATGGCGGGCGTGACGATACCCGCGAATGCCGCCAGCACATGCTGCAGTGCATGGGGTAATACCTGCACAAACGAAACTTTTCCCGTACGCTCGAACAGGGCATCCCCTGCTGCCGACTCTGCCATTTGCGCCTCCCATACCCTAGGCAGCGGCCCCATGCCGCTCAACGGTCGGACATTATAGGGCATATGGCACAGGTAGCATTTTGACCCGCATGCGGCAGAGGGCTGGGGCAGCTCATTTGGGATGCGACTAGCGCTTGCGGGGGACGAGTTTGGTGCGACGCAGGTGGATCATCTCGGCGGCGATGGAGATGGCGATCTCCTCGGGGTCCTCGGCCTCGATGGCGACACCGATCGGCAGGTGCAGCTCGTCGATCTGGCCCTGCGTGAAGCCCTCCTGCTCCAGGCGGGCGCGCACAAAGGCGGTCTTGCGGCGCGAGCCCAGGCAGCCCAGATAGGCGGGTTTAGCGCGCATGGCCTGAATCACCACGTCGATATCGGACTTGTGACCCGCCGTGGCGACGACCACCAAGTCGCGCGGGCCGATGGGGCACAGCTCGCTCAGGTTCTTATAATCGACCAGACGACGGTCGTAGACGCCGGGCACCCATTCGGGGGTCAGCGTGCCGGGGCGGTCGTCGCAAGCCACGACGGCAAAGCCCGCCGCCGTGAGCACCCGCGCCGTCGCAGCGCCCACGTGGCCGCAGCCAAAGATATAGGTCAGGCCCTCGGGGCAGAGCGTCTCGATGTGCGCCGGGGGAATCTCGGAGGCGGCGTTGGTGTAGGTGACCTTACTCCCCTCCTCCACCAGCGAAAGCTCGGGGCAGCCGGCAATGGTATGGCGCGATGTCTCGCCATGGTACTCAACCACATCGCCCTCGAGCGCGCTCGCGATAAACGGCTCAAAGTCGATGACGAAGTCGCCGATGCGCCGATAGGCCAAGACGTCGGCAACCGACTGGAACAACGGTGCCTGGGTCGAGTCCAGATGCAGGTAGCACAGGCAGATGGCCCCGCCGCAGATCATGCCGGTATCGGAGTTCTCGCCGCCCATGGTGTAGCGGACCAGACGCGATTGCCCTGCGGCCAGCAGCTCGCGCGCCTCGTCCAGCGCAAAAAGCTCAATCTTGCCGCCGCCGATGGTGCCCGCTTGGCTGCCATCGGCAAAGACGGCCATCCAGGCGCCCACACCGCGCGGGGATGACCCCGCCGTACCGGCCACGACCACGAGCTCGCACGTCTCGCCAGCACGCAGGGCGGCAAGCGCCGCATTCACAACATCGAGCTTTTCCATTGCCGCCTTCTATCCTCTAAAGACATCGGTGAGCATAGCGAGTGCCTCGAGCACGCCGCCGCCGACCGATGTCGCCTTGTCCGAAATATAGTTGATGTAGCTGGCGTCGCCGCGCGGATCGACATCGGCGCATTTAAAGCCCTCAGTCACCTGCACGCCGTTCGCCAAAAGCCCGCGCAGACAGCCATCGATCTGCGTGCACATGGGCGTATCGCCCGCGTAGCCAATCACGTCTCCGGCGCTCACGATGTCGCCGATTGCGCGGTCGGACCGAAACACGCCGGCGGCGGGGCTGTGGATAACACGTTCCTTGCCATAGCCGGCGATAATGCCCGGCACGCCCGTGTTAGGCTGGGGCGAACCTTGGGTAATGACACGGCCGAGAAAATGCCCGCGCATGGTCTCGACCACGGCGTCGCAGTCAACCGGCGCGGTAAAGCCCGGCCCCACGGCGATGACGGCGGGCGCCATGTCGCGCGTGGTGCCCAAGTTGCGCTTAGCCAAAATCGCGTCGACCACAGCCGCGGGTTTCAGCTCGCCGATCATCTTGGCCTGGGGGTCTACCACAACGGCGACGTCTCCAGCCTCGGCAATCGCAAGCGCCTCAGCCGGCGTCTGTGCCAAGCGAGCGCGAATGCCCTCGACCTGGACCTCGCCCAGGCGAATGGCCTCGCAAAAACTGATTGTGCGGCGGATGCACGTGGGAACCGCGATATCGGCCATGACAACCGACACGCCGGCGCGCACCAAACGGGCAGCGACACCCGTGGCGATATCGCCGGCGCCGCGAACATAAACGAGCATTCCCGGGGCACCTCCCTGTGCTACGGTTTGAGCAGAGCAAAAGCGGTTCGACCGCTACTCTGATGATTATTTATTATCACAGTATTATACGGCGGTGAACAGATGGAAACGGTTAGCGGCAATCTTGCCTCGGCGCTCAGGATCGAGCCGGGCATTACCGCGATTATCGGCAGCGGCGGCAAGTCGACCTTGCTCAAGACGCTGGGTCTTGAGCTCATGCGCGCTGGCGGCCGCGTGCTCCTCTGTACCACCACGCATATGCTTCCCGTTGCCGGCGTGCCATGGGACGGGTCGAATCGTCGCCTGGACGCCGCACCTTGGAAGCCAGGTGCCTTACACGCCCCCGGCTGCACCTGCGAGGCCTGCGCGGGCCTTGTGCGCGGAAGCATCTGCCAGGCAGGCGTCTTGGACCCGGAGACAGGCAAGCTCTCCGCCCCCGCTGAGCCGCTCGACCAGCTGGCGCAGCGCTTTGACTATGTGTTGGCCGAGGCAGATGGCAGCAAGCGACTCCCGCTCAAGGCGCATGCCGCCTGGGAGCCGGTAATTCCCGCCGCCACGGCAAACGTTGTCTGGGTCGTCGGCGCCTCAGGGCTGGGCAAGCCCGTCGCCAAGGTTGTCCACCGCCCCGAGCTCTTCTGCGAGCGCTGCGGCTGCGAGCCCACCGACGCTGCCACCCCAGAGCGCGTCGCCATGGTGCTCAATGCCGAGCTGCAGATGCTGAACCTCGACAATGCCCGCATCATGCTCAACCAAGTCGACACGCTTGCCGATCCAACGATGGCAGATTGCTTCGAGGCAGCCCTCGGCCGCCCCCTCATCGCCACCAGCCTCCAGGGGTAGCAAATTTGGGACGGGGCTCTTTTTGCTACCCCGTCCCAAAAAATCATCTCCCAAATTAGCTACCCCGGCGGTCTTCCCGTTAGCGGGGCACGTAGCGGCCGGGTTGGGCTCCGGTGGGCTCGCCGTCGCGCGCAGCCAGCACGCCGTTCACAAACACGGCCTTGGCGCGGCCGTGCGCCTCAAAGCCCTCGAGCGGCGTATAGTCCACGGCCTGATGCTGCGTCGCGGCGCTAATCGTCCAGCGCGCCTTGGGATCCCACACGCACACGTCGGCATCGGAGCCCTCGGCAAGACAGCCCTTGCGCGGATACATGCCAAAGACGCGCGCCGGGTTCTCGCTCATCAAGCGGCACAGATCCTCGGGGCCCAGCTGTCCCTCAAAACTCGTGGCAATCGCGACGGGGCGATGCTCCACACCGGGCCCGCCGTTGGGAATCGCGCGGAAGTCATCGCGCCCGCGGTCCTTTTGCCCGTGCAGGTTAAAGCTGCAGTGGTCGGTCGCAATCGTATCGATCTCGCCGGCCACAAGCGCCTCGCGCAGTGCCGCACGGTCGCCGGCATGGCGCAGCGGCGGGCTCATCACATACTTGGCGCCCGCAAAGCCGTCCTCGCCCTGCTCCAAGTAGCGCGTATCGTCGAGCATCAGATATTGAGGACAGGTCTCGACATAGATGTTCTTCTGCCCGCGCGCTTTGGCAGCGCGAATGGCCTCGAGCCCCAACTTGGTCGAAAGGTGTACCACGTTGACCGGTGCGTCGCCGGCCAGGTGTGCCAGATACAGCAGACGGCTCACGGCCTCGGCCTCGCACACATCCGGACGGCTGAGCGCATGGCCCTCGGGCCCGTGGATACCCTGCTCAAACACGCGCTTCTGCAGCTCATTCACCAGCGTACCGTTCTCGCAATGCACGCACAGTATGCCGCCAATACGCTTGAGTTCCTTCAGCACCTCGAGCGTCTCGGCATCGTCCAGGCGCAGATGATCGTAGGCAAAGTAGGTCTTGAACGACGATACGCCCGCCTCGCGCATGGCCGAGAGGTCGGCGCGGTTGCGCTCGTTCCACTCGGCGAGTGCCATATGAAAGGCGTAGTTGGCCGTGCAGGTTCCGTCGGCGCGGCGATGCCACTCGGCCAAGGCATCGGGCATGGTCACGCCGCGATCGGCCGTCGCGTAGTCCACGATGGTCGTCGTACCGCCGCAGGCAGCCGCACGCGTACCGGTCTCAAAGCTATCGGCCGTCCAATCCATGCCGGTCCAGCACTGCATGTGCGTGTGGCCGTCGATAAAGCCCGGGAACACCCAGCAGCCCGCAGCATCCTCGACGGTATCGCCCTCGGCCGGCTCAATCGCCGCGGCAATCCGCACGATCTTATCGCCATCCATGGCAAGATCGGCGCGGCGAAGCCCCTGGGGCGTCACGAGCGCGCCGTTTTTGATGATGATCATAATTGCTCCTTATTAATTGATGCAGTTGGCCACGCGATCAAAATACGAGCAGGCGGCGATATGCTCCGTTATGCGTCGCTGTCCCTTGACGGTATCGACGTCCCACAGCTCGTAGGCACGCGCCTCGACCAGCACCACGTCGGTACGGTCCTTGAGGATCGAACCGCCGCCGTCCTTACCCTCAAGACACATAAGTGCATCGAACAGTTCCGCCGGAAAGAGCACCGGGCTCGAAGGCTCACCGTTGCACGCAAGACGCACCGGATACTTGCGGCCACGCTCATCAAACGCGCGAACCATGGCCTCAAAAGAATCCGAACTCACGAGCGGCTGGTCGCCCGGCAAAAAGAGGCAACCCTTCCAGCCGCGGCTCGCCCCCCACGAAAGGCCCGCACGGACGCTTTCGCTTCTGAGCTTGCCATCGTGCAGCACACACGAGCAATGCTTGTCCTCGCAAATCTGGGCGACCTCGGGCCAACGCGTCGAAACCACGACGTCAAAGCCCCGGGGAACCGAATCGATGGTCCGGGCAATCAGCGGCTTGCCATAGATATCGGCAAGCATCTTGTTAGAGCCAAACCGCTTGCCCTCGCCCGAAGCCATAATGACGCAACCAAGTTTCATGGCGATACCTCCCCTGAAACCATCGTACCCATAACTCTCGTCGCGGGGCATCTACATCGAAAGAGCTTATCCCGCACGCCCACGATGCAAAAAGGGGCACCCCGCCGGTTGGCAGAGCGCCCCCTTTACATGGCTTACCTCAGCCCAGCTTTAGGCCTGGAACCAACGGGCGGTGTTGCGCTCGTCGAGGGCCTTAAGGGTAGCGGCGGGATCGGCAACCTTCTGCAGGAACATCATGGCTGCGATGGCGTACGGCTTGTAGCTGGCCTCCTTGTACATGCCCACGCGGTGCATGTCAAAGACGTCGGCGTTGACCTCGCCGTGCTCGCAGGAGACACCGGAGATGTCGGCGGGCAGCGGGTGCATAAAGATGGTGTCCTGGCCGTTGGCGGTCTTCTCCATGAGCTCGGTCGTGGAGCACCAGTCCTGATGGGTGGCGTTCTGAGCGAGCAGCTCCTTCTCGAGCGCTGCGATGCCGGCGTCGTCGCCCTCCGCGTACAGGTTGGTACGCTTCTCCATGGCGGCAAACGGAGCCCAGCTCTTCGGGATCACGATGTCGGCGCCCTCGAAGGCCTCGGCCATGGTGTTGACCTGCTTAAAGGTGGTGCCGGACTCGGCGGCATAGCCCTTGGCGCGCTCGACGACCTCGGGCATGAGGTCGTAGCCCTCGGGGTGGGCCAGGGTGACGTCCATGCCAAAGCGGGGCAGCAGGCTGATCAGCGACTGCGGGCAGGACAGCGGCTTGCCGTAAGAGGGCGAATAGGCCCAGGTGACGGCAACCTTCTTGCCCTTGAGGTTCTCAAGACCGCCAAACTCGTTGATGAGGTAGAGCATGTCGGCAGAGGACTGCGTGGGGTGATCGGAGTCGGACTGCAGGGAGATGAGCGTGGGACGGTGATCCAGAACGCCGTCCTCGTAGGCCTGCTGGACAGACTCGGAGACCTCGGCCATGTAGGCGTCGCCCTTGCCGATGTACATGTCGTCGCGGATGCCGATGACGTCGGCCATGAAGGAGATCATGGTAGCGGTCTCGCGGACGGTCTCGCCGTGGGCGATCTGGGACTTCTTCTCGTCCAGATCCTGCAGCTCAAGGCCGAGCAGGTTGGCGGCCTTAGAGAAGGAGAAGCGCGTACGGGTGGAGTTGTCACGGAACAGGGAGACGGCCAGACCCGAATCGAAGATCTTGGACGAAACGTTGTTCTCGCGCAGCTCGCGCAGGGCGTCGGCGACGATGTAGAGCGCCTTGAGCTCATCGGTGGTCTTATCCCAGGTGTGCAGGAAGTCGCTGCCGTACATGCCCTTAAAATCGAGGCCGTTCAGCTGCTCGACGAGCTCGGTAAACTTGGCGTCCATGTAAATATCCTTTCCAACGATGAAACGATTGCAATGAGTAGATGTGCTCCGGCATGCGCGTGCGGCTAGAACATGCAGAGCACTATGACGAGGACCCGCTACCGTTGAGGAAGCATGGGAGATAACGACCGCGGGCCCCAAGTCAACAGGGGGTGCCGGGGACACGAGCTGTCCCCGGCTCAACAAGATCGAGGAATGGGACTAATCGATCTTGTTGTTGGTCAGACCGGCGCGGAACACGGTGGCGTCGCCATCGGCCTGGCTCGGATCGTAGAGGTTCAGGGCAGCCACATACATGGCGGCAGCGGTGACCAGGTCGTCCTTGTAGGTGACCTCGTTGGGAGCGTGAGCCTGAGACTCGGCACCCGGGCCGAAGCCGACGCAGGGGATGCCATAGCGGCCCTGGATGGAAACGCAGTTCGTGGAGAAGGTCCACTTGTCGCACAGCGGGCGACCGGTGCGCTTGTCCATGCTGGGCTCGCAGCCGATGCGCTCGTCACCGAACATGGCCTTGTGGGCGTCGACGAGGGCCTTGACGTGCGGAGCGGTCTCCTTGTTGATCCACGTGGGGAAGTAAGCCTCGGTCTCGTAGACCTCGCCGGTCCAGGACGGACGGTCGTACATGTACATGGAGACCTTCACGTCGTCGCCGTACTTCTTGGCGGCCGGCAGGTTACGGATCTCGTCCAGGCAGGACTCCCAGGTCTCACCGGCGGTCATGCGACGGTCGATGGAGATGGCGCAGGAGTCAGCGACAGCGCAGCGGCTGGGGCTGGTGTAGAAGATCTGGCTGACGGTGCAGGTGCCGCGGCCCAGGAAGCGGGCATCCTCGAAGTGCTCGGGGTTGTACTTGGGGTCGAGCATCTTGACGAGGCCCTTGATGTCGGTCGACTCGTCACAGCCGTTGTTGTTGAGGGCGCGGACGTCGGCGATGATGTCGGCCATCTTGTAGATGGCGTTGTCGCCGCGGTCGGGAGCGGAGCCGTGGCAGGAGGTGCCGTGAACGTCGACGCGGATCTCCATGCGGCCGCGGTGACCGCGATAGATGCCGCCGTCGGTGGGCTCGGTGGAAATGACGAACTCGGGCTTAATGCCGTCCTTGTTGTAGATGTACTGCCAGCACATGCCGTCGCAGTCCTCTTCCTGGACGGTGCCGACGACCATGATCTTGTAGCCCTCGGGGATGAGGCCCATGTCCTTCATCATCTTGGCAGCGTAGGTAGCAGAAGCCATGCCACCCTCCTGGTCGGAGCCGCCGCGGCCGTAGATGATCTCGTCGGTCTCGTAGCCCTCATAGGGATCGGCGTCCCAGTTCTCGATGTTGCCGATACCGACGGTGTCGATGTGGGAGTCGATGGCGATGATCTTGTCGCCCTCGCCCATAAAGCCCATGACGTTGCCCAGGCCGTCGACCTTGACCTCGTCATAGCCAAGGCTCTCCATCTCGGCCTTGATGCAAGCGACAACCTCACCCTCCTCGCAAGACTCAGAGGGGTGGCTAATCATTGCGCGAAGAAAACGCGTCATATCAGCACGATGGGACTCAGCCGCAGCCTTGATGGCATCAAAATCGAGTTCTTTAGTCATAACAGTCAACCTTTCTACAAGGGTTTACCTACAGGTAGATATTTCAGATAGATCACTTGTGCCAAGCAGCGTGAGGTCGAGTACCCCACAAGCAAGTAACCATAGGAGGCGGACGGAGGACTTTGCTCCGTCGCGAGTTCCGCACGAGCCGGAGAGCACTTAATGTGCTCTCCGTGCGAGCAGGACTGTCCGAGCAGGGAGTAAAGTCCTCCGGCTGCCTCCGGACAGGTCAGTCTGCTAGCAAGTCGGGTACTCGCCCTCCCAGACGATGCGACGGTACTGATCCGGATCGGTGTCGCCCTCGGTGGAGAAGCAGAGCACGGAGCTCGTCTTGTCCAGGCCGATGAGCTCCTTGAGCTCGGCGTACTCGGGGTCGAGCATGAGGGTCTCGACCAGACCGGTGGTCACTGCGCCGGACTCGCCGGAGATGACGCGCGGGTCGCCCTTCTCGGGAGCGCCCAGGGTGCGCATGCCGCGAGCGGTGACCCAGTCGGGGCAGGACACGAAGGCGGTGGTGTGGTTGCGCAGGATATCCCAGCCCAAGATGTTGGGCTCGCCGCAGCACAGGCCGGCCATGATGGAGGGCATGTCACCGTCTACGATGCGCGGATCTCCGTCGCCGGCGGCAGCGCCCTTGTACAGGCAGGCGGCAGGAGCGCACTCGACCACGACAAAGGTGGGCGGGTTATCGGGATACAGGTTGGTGAAGTAGCCCACCACGGCGCCAGCGAGCGAACCCACGCCAGCCTGGACAAACACGTGCGTCGGGCGGTTGATGGCCATCTCGCGCAGCTGCTCGGCAGCCTCGGAAGCCATGGTGCCGTAGCCCTCCATGATCCAAGACGGGATCTTCTCGTAGCCCTCCCAGGCGGTGTCCTGAACGATGACGCCGCGCTCGCAGGCGTCAGCCTCGGCGGCGGCCATGCGCACGCACTCGTCGTAGTTGACCTCTTCGATGGTCACCGTGGCGCCCTCGGCGGCGATGTTATCGAAGCGGGGCTTGGTGGAACCCTTGGGCATGTGCACGACGGCCTTCTGGCCCAGCTTGTTGGCAGCCCATGCCACGCCGCGGCCATGGTTGCCGTCGGTGGCGGTAAAGAAGGTGGCCTGGCCAAAGTCCTTGGCAAGCTGATCGGAGGTCAGGTAATCGAAGGTGCACTCGGCAACGTCCTTGCCGGTCTCGTCGGCAATGTAGTTGGCCATGGCAAACGAACCGCCCAGGACCTTAAAGGCGTTGAGGCCAAAGCGGTAGCTCTCGTCCTTAACGCACAGGTTGGACAGGCCCAGGCGCGCAGCCTGACCGTCCAGGCGGGCAAGCGGAGTGACGGTATATTGAGGGAACGACTGGTGGAAGGCGCGGGCCTTCTTCACGTGGTCGAGGCTCATGATTCCCAAGTGCTTATCATCGCTCTTGGGCATCGTGTTGCCCGCCCACTGGATCTTATCGGCCATACGGTGAACTCCTTAAGTCCTCTCTTGCCGGCCCCCGCATACGCGTTTCAGCCCATTCCCATTCATGCGGCTAAACTTTTATGTGGATGCCAAACAAAAAGTTTGTTAGTACTGTTCTATCACACTTTTTGATTGGCAAACCTAACAAATTGTTTGTTGCCGTAATCGGTACCTTTTCGCCGCCGAACGGTCACATAACGCAGCGACGCTTTCGTTATTTGCGAACAAGTGTGGTTTATGGCAAAGTGTGCCCAAACTAATTTTTAGGAAGGCACCCATGACCCCCGCACAGATTGAGTTCTATAAGCGCCTTGCACACGGTCTGGCGCTCCAATTTGGCCCCAACTGCGAAATCGTCGTCCACGATCTGGAGACCGATGACGTGGACCACTCCATCGTAGTGATCGAAAACGGCCACGTCAGCGGGCGCAAACTGGGTGACGGCCCCAGCCATATTGTGTTTGAGTCCATGCACGAGGGCGCCACCGACGTACACGACCGCGAGCCATACCTCACCAAAACCACCGATGGCAAGCTGCTCAAGTCCTCGACGATCTTTATCCGCAACGATGAGGGCAAGCCTGTCGGCATTTTGGGCATCAACTTTGACATTACGCTTATGAAGGCTTTTGAGCGTTCGCTCGACGCCTTTACCGGCACCGGCGGCACGGGCTATACCGAACCCGAGCCCATTACCAAGAACATCGGCGACCTGCTCGAAGACCTGCTGCACGAGTGCGAGCAGTTTGTGGGCAAGCCCGCGGCACTCATGACCAAAGACGAGCGCATTCGTGCCATTGGCTACCTTGACCGTCGCGGCGCCTTCCTCATTTCCAAGTCGAGCGAGCGCGCCTGCGAGTTCTTTGGCATCTCCAAGTACAGCTTCTATAGCTACCTCAATGAGGCCAAGGCGGCAGCAGGCGACAAGTAGGCACTCGCCTGGATTGCCTCTCCCCTTTTGGGCGCGAGTTCTGGAAAGCATGAATCCAAGACCGAGCCGCTTGGAAAGTTCCATATAATCGATGTTATTAGTATTTCGAAAGGGTGGAACAGAATGGCGTTGAGCAAGGCATCATGCACCGGTCGCGGATTGATTCCGGCAATTGGTGGACATGTGCACCGCATGTTCGATGAGGGTGAAGACGACTTGTTTTCGCTGAGCCTTGACGACGTGATGGATGATCGCCCGTGGACCGCCGACGAACTCATGGGCGGCGGGGCTCGCCCGTCAAACCCCAATCCCGCACTTGCGCCTAAGACCGCATCTGCGCCGACTCCTGCGCAGTCGGCTGTTTCGACGCCCGCGCCTACGCCCGCACCCACTTCGGCGCCCACGCCCGCTCCCCGCCCCGCAAGCGACCCGTCCGAGACGGCAGCATTTCTCGCTGCAGCGACGCAGGGCAAATCGGCCGACAGCACCGTTATGTACAGCGCCCAGCAGTTGCCTGTTCCTGCGGCACGCAAGCCTCCGGTCGCAAGGCTCGACGAGCCCGTTGCCCATCAAGTTGCCTACGATTCCTGGGCTGCAACCGATCTGGATGAGACCTCTACCGGCATGCCGGCGCTCGATGTTCCAGTTAACCCGCTTTTTGCCGCCAACACGAGCGCCGCGGACTATGAGGGCGGTGCGGCATATTCCGATTATTCCGATGGCTATGCTGGCACCGGTCGCATCGAGACCGAGGATTATGGCACCGCATCGAGCGATTATCTCAACGATCCGTACGCTGCCACGCCTGCACCGGAATATGACCCGGAGGCCGCGTCCGCGCCGGCGTATACCAAAAGCACGGGCGAAGAGCGCTTTGCCGATTATTACGCCGAGGAAAAGGCGCTGCGTTTCTCGGAATTTCCGCAGGCAGTCAAGGTTGCCTTTATCGCCATTATCATTGCCCTGCTCGGCGTCATTGCGTTTGAGGGATTCCAGCTGTTCCGCGGCCCCACCCAAGCGGAGTCGGAGACCCAGCAAAAAGAGGACGATAACCAGTACCTGGACATCAACACCCTCAAGGGCGACCCCAACGACGGGGACGAGTAGCGGGGGTTAAGGGAGGGCCGGAAGAGCCGGCGGCATGTTACGGCTCCAAAAGCCCTGCCATAAAGATGGGCAGATACAGCACGTCACCATCGCGGTGAAGATTACATTCCGCAAGTACCAGGGCGCGATCGATTCCGTAGCCCTTCGTCGCGAGCGCGTTGTCGAGCGCCGCATGGGACTTAAAGCTCTTGCCCGACTTGACCTCGATGGCAAGAACCTCCCCATCGAGCGTCTCCTCCACAAAATCGAGCTCGCCGACTTTTTTAGACGTAAAGTAGCGCAATCTGAATCCGTGGGCTTTGAGCTCTTGGGCAACGAAGCCCTCAAACGCCGCCCCCATGTTCATGCCAAAGGCGTCTTCCGCCCCCCCATCAAAAACGCCTTGGGCGACCCTTTTGGAATACGACGACATGAGCATTCCGGTGTCCAAGTAAAACAGCTTGAACAAATTTCGTTGCTCCCCCAATAAAAGGGGTGCCACGGGCGCCGTTACGTTATACACGGGAAGCGCGACACCCGCCTCCGATAGCCAGAGAAAATGATCTGTCACCTGCGAAAAACGTTTGACACCGTTAATCGATGACAGTTTGAATCGCTTGTTTTTGGAGCCGGCCTCGCTGGGAATCAGATCATAGATATCGCGAATAACCAAGCGTAGCTCAGGCGGAGCGTACTTTGCGATGTCATCGCGATACAGGGCGTGAAGATCGCGATGGATGTTTCGAACCTCGTCGACATTGCGCGTCGCCAAGAAGGAATTGACCGCGTCGGGCATGCCCCCCACCACCACATACTGATGGAACAGATTGAGCAAGCGGTCATACAGATAGCCGGGGAGCTCCTTTTCGTCCTTTAGACAACCCCTGAGCATGTCAAACGCTCCGGCAGCAACGCCGCTTGCCCAGCAGAACTCCTCAAAGTCGAGCGGGTACATCTGGACCTGCTCGACATACCCCACCGGCAGGGAATCGATGCCCTCGAGCTCAACACCAAGGAGCGATCCGGTAAGGATGTATCGAAAGTCGCCGCGCTGGACCAGGTATTTGATAAACGTCACTACGTTGGGGCATCGCTGCACCTCGTCGATAACCACAACGGTCTTGTTCGCAACCATTGGCTGCGTTGCAGCAATAGACATGCGCATAAGCAGGTCATCCGCGCTTTTTGCCGCCAAAAACGAATCGCGCACGGACGCGTCGGCGATAAGGTCGAACGTCACGACATTTTCGAACGATTCGCTTGCAAAGACGTTGACCAAATATGACTTTCCTACCTGTCGGGCGCCCTTGACCAAAAGAGCCTTGTTAGGCGACGAGGCAAGCCAAGATTCAAACTGTGCTTTCGCTTTTCTCTGTAGCATAAGCGTACCCCTTATTACGTGCTGTTTTAGCACTAGGATACACTTTTCCGTGATTGTTATGTGCTCAAATCGACACTTTTTCGAGGTTTTGAAGTGTGTATTACGACACTTTTCCGTACTTTTATACCAGTCAATATTGCACTTTTCCGGATTTAGGCCGAATAATTGCCCGCGATTCCGACACCAACCGACCAAGAGCAGCCTCTCCCACCAGATGCGCTTTACGGTGAAGAGCCACCAACAAATCTGAGGCAATGAGGGCCGGGGGGCCAATCCCCGGCCTTCAACCTAGCACTGCTTTATAAGATCGAGCACCGCCGGAATATCGTCAGCGCTACGGAGTGCAACATAGGTCGGCATACCCGGCCCAAATCCACCCTGTGCGCGCTTGTCCTGACACATGGCCTCCGGGTCAATCAGCTCGTCCACACTCTTTGCCAAGCCAACGGCAATCCAGCCGCCGTTGCTAGTCCTGCCTTCCAGCACGGCATGCAACTTCCGTTTGCCCGACCTGAATCCTACGTAGTACTTGGCCATATAGGATTCCCACGAAGGATTGGCGTTGAGGATAGACTCGCGTATCTCCTCGAACAATTTTTGATTAAGCCCGCCCTCGGCAAAGGTTGGATGGTTCTCTTGCAAGGTCCAAATAGGCACCTCGTCAGACTTCCCACGAGAGGGGCGATACTTGTCGACGACATCTGCCGGAAGGTCGGGATATTTCCATATCTCACACGCCTCTTTCGCCAGATCGTCCGCGCGCTGCCTAATCTCCTCCTCGCCCCATTTTTCATGCGAGGCGATCGACTTGTTTAGGTAGAGCGGGCTGCATTTAAGTCCCACGTTCGGAAGATTGAGCTTGTCCGAGAACGACCGGTTTGAGTACTCCTGGTTGTAGCCCGTCAGCGTAAGATTTCCCAAGTTGTTGCACAGCCTGTCGTGGATGTCTTCCCAGTTCTCACCAAGCGATTCCTTTCAGCCGTGCTCACCATCGATCGTCTGGGGCATGACGTGCTCGATCTGGTAATCGTCAGCCGAGATGGGCTCCTTCGGGTGGTGCCAGTTCTCCATGCGCTCCAGGTAATAGCGCTTTTTAGAGAAGCGGTTGTAACAGTCACGCGTCTTAAGCTCCTCGACAAAATGCTCGTCTGTCGGGAAGTACGCGGTCATACCGCTGCTGTGGATAAGGAGCATCGCCGTAACGTACTCCTCTATATCATCCTGCTGCTCGAGATTGCGATACATGCCGGCAAAGAAATTATTTAGGCCCGTGGTAAGCCTGCCGCAAACCGCCCGCCTGAACAGGAACGACTCGATAGTCTCGCAGATACGTAAAAACGCATTGCGGTCAATCCTGCCTCCTTCATAAACCGAGTAAAGCAGCATCAGCAAAGGTCTGACCGATTTCACATAAAGACAGGCAATCCTGCCGAACACTCGGCGCAGATCCTCGTCTTTCTCCTTGCCAAGGAACAGCCTGGCATATCTTTGCGCATATTCGCGGAGCTCCTTCAGCAGGCCCTCGGTATCCCCATCGTAGTCGTCAGCGAAATAGCGTTTGAACTCGTGGTAGGCCTCGTTTTCCTTCGACATCCTATTGGGAACCTTGAGCCACAACCAGTACCAGATAAATGCATTGAACTCTTCTTCGCCGCCTTTACCGAACAGGCGCTCGAGCGGATGCCAGTAACCCTCGTAAAGCTTGGTTTGCTCGTCGTTGGGAAGCGACATAAGAACGTAGTTACGAATGAGGTCGATAGGCGTGAGCGGCTTGCCCTTGGAGTTCATGGACTCAAATATGAGCTGGGCATTATCAACGCCAGCGGTGAGCTTAGTGTCGATGACCTGCACGCGGTTTAGTCCCGCCCAAAGCCTTGCCGGATCAAATGATTTACCACGCATCTTCTCGCGGAAGAACGCATGGTTCTCGACGATCCGATCCGATTTTTCATCTGGCACGGGAGACCCGGACACGATGGAGAACAGCGTCTCTTTATCGTCCTGTGAAAGCACCAGCTTGTAGCGCGCCAGGCCGTTGTAGTCGTCATCGTTAAAGAGGTAGTTCTTCCGCAACGCTGAAATCTTGAGATCGCCAAGGAAGCCGGCCTTGTCGGGATAACCCTCCAGATAGTCAGCCAAGGCGGCGATCATCAACGAAAACGTCGTCATGCGCTGCTGCCCGTCAATCAAAAGCACGCGCGAAATGCTCGTGGCAGAGCTCTCGGACTCGGGGATATAAAGCATCGACCCCACGAAGTGCGATACGCCATCACGACCCGCTCGCATGACGTCATCCCAAAGCACCTCGCACTCTTTTACACTCCACGAGTAAACTCGCTGGTACACGGGAATGACGAACTGCATCTTCGCCACGCCCATAAGGTCAAGCAGATTCGCCTCGGTTGCTTTCATTTGCGCAATCCCCCTTGTCTTGTTTACGCCGTTTGCAGTCAGTCCTCCACTGAGCGGAGGGCGCTAAAGACGAGAGCATCGAAGCGCTGAAGCAACCGGGATGCTCATATCACTAGATTTTACAACGCTTGTTGCGAACACAATTGAACGTCTGAGCGGTTCCGATGGCTCCCCCTATGAGAAGAGGGTGAACGCCAAGGGGCGCGTGCTAAGCGATAAGTGTATCGCGGATGAGGTGCCGTTTGAGGAGTTGCCCGAGGGGTGGTGCTGGACGAGGTTGGAAAGCGTTGCCCAAATCCTTAATGGCGACAGAGGAAAGAACTATCCAGCAAAGTCGAGGCTGCACGATTCCGGAATTCCTTTCGTTAGCGCTATCAATGTAGAACGAGGCGTTGTTTCGGAAACAAACATGCTCTATATGACGGAAGATCAATACGACCTGTTTAATGCTGGGAAGCTGGAACATGGCGATATGGTTTTCTGCATACGAGGGTCCCTAGGTAAATTCGGTATCTTTCCTTTCGAACGAGGCGCCATCGCGTCTTCGTTAGTAATTGTTAGACCGATTGACAGCATTGGAATATCCGTTAAATACCTAAGCGTCCTATTTGACTCAGCGTTAACAACGGCAAGCATAAAAAGATTCAACAACGGAACTGCCCAGCCAAATTTGTCGGCAGCTAATTTCCAATCGTTTTTATATCCTATCCCGCCCCTCGCCGAGCAGCGCCGCATCGTCGAGCGCGTCAGCGAGCTTATGCC
>UQOQ01000024.1:0-30929 GCA_900542715.1 uncultured Collinsella sp. | reverse complement strand
GCCCTCCCCGATACCCAGACCATCAACAGGCACCAACCAAACACGCTCACCACAACCACCGGGGACCCGGGGCAGCTCGTTTGGAACGGGGAACAAGTCACTCAGCACCAACAATGAAAACGTCGCAGGCAGAGCTGAAGCCAGCGAACGGGCACCAGAGCGAGCAAGGTGCCCCCTGCACCAACAATGGCAGTGCCGCAGGTTGAGCATAAGTCAGCGAGCGCTGTCCAGAATGTACAAGTTGGCATGAAAAAGGCAAGGCATAGACCTTTTGGTCATGCCTTGCCTTTTGAATGACAAATTGTCGTTCTGGGCGGCGCGCAGCGTCAACTGGTTGCGCGGTTCGTAGAACCGCGCAACATAAGAGCGCCCCCTCCCGCGCACGGAACGGGAGGGGGCTAAAGGTAGGAGTCTACCGGTGGGTTGACCCCACCGGACAGACGATGACCAGGTGATCCTTTACAGGATCGTCAAGGTTTCCGTGGGGTACCCGTTGGGTACTTAGAGCATCACGCAAGCGACGGTCAGGATGATGGCGCAGACGACGGAGAGAGCGACGATGAGCTTAAGGGCAAACTTGAGCCAGGTCGTCCACTCGATCTTGGCCAGGGCGAGACCGCCCATGATGGCGCCGGAGGTCGGGGTGAACAGGTTCACAACGCCGATGGCAGAGGAGAAGATCATGACCATGACCTCGGGCGAGAAGCCGAGCTTAACAGCCAGCGGTCCCATGATAGGCATGGAGACGGTAGCCATACCAGAGGTCGAGGGGATCAGGAAGGACAGGCCGAAGTAGACCAGGAAGCTCATGGGAGCGAAGATCACGCCGGACAGGCCAGCCAGAGCATTGGCGGCAGCGTCGAGGACGTAGACGTCGAGGCCGGTGTTAGCCATGAGGACGGAGATACCACGGGCGAGGGCGATGACGAGAACAACGGACATCATGTCGGCAGCGCCGGTGATGAAGGTGTTAACGATCTGCTTCTCGGACAGGCCACCGATGATACCGATCAGGACGGCCATGAGGAAGAACCAGGTGGAAGCCTCGTCGAAGTACCACTGACCAATGGGCAGGCCGGTGATCAGGGCAGACCAGCCCTGGACGACGGCGTTACCGTCGGCGTCGTAGACAGCGCCAGCGTCGAAGAAGTTGGCGACGCCCTCGTTGAGGTCGGCCAGCGGAATGAAGCCGACGATCATGACGACGAAGGTGAAGGCAAAGGCGATCAGAACACCCTTCTGACGACCAGTGAGCTTGACCTCATTGTGAACCTCGGAAGCAGCCTTGCCGTGAGCCTCTTCGGCGTCCTTGAGCTCCTGCATCGACAGGATGGTGGAACCCTTGTCAGCCTTGACCTTCTTGGCATAGCTCATGACGAAGAAGATGGACATGGCAGTGGTAACAATCCACAGGACGGCACCGAGGCCGATGATGATGGACTGGTTGACCTCAATGCCAACGCCGGTCAGAGCGTCGACGGCAGCGCCGACGGCGAACGGGTTAACCGTGGAGCCCAGGCAGCCGCAGCCAGCGCCGAGCAGGACGGTGGCGGCACCGACCATCGGGTCGAAGCCAGCGGCCATCATGGTAGCGGCAAGCAGGGCGTAGAAGGGAACGGTCTCCTCGCACATACCATAGGTGGTACCACCGAGGGAGAAGATGAGCATCAGCACGGGAATGAGCATGATCTCGTTACCCTTAAGCTTCTGCACCAGGACGGCGATGCCGTTGTCCAGGGCGCCGGTCTCGGTCATCATACCGAGGAAGCCGCCGAGGATCATAACGAAGAGGCAGACGGGCAGAGCGTCAGCGAAGCCCTTGATCGGGGCGGTGCAGAAATCGCTCAGACGGGCGGCAGTAACCGCGCCGCCGGACGTGCCGGAGACGATAACGGTAATCACTGCAACAATTGCCAGCAGAGCAAGAAGAATGGTGAACGATGAAGGCGTACCGCGCTTTTTCTTAGCGGTCTCAGTCATAGTTCTCATCCCCCCTTCATAAATCATTTACTGATCTCGCCCGAAGCGGCTCTTCCGTGCCGTGCCTGCCGCTCGATCGAGATTTTTACCAGATAAAGCCGCTCGGGGTGTTCAACAATACACCCCGAGCGAGATGCTAGATGCACTTACTTGAGCGTGGCGTACATGACGGCCTTGATGGTGTGCATGCGGTTCTCGGCCTCGTCGAAGACCTTGGAAGCGGGGCTCTCGAAGACCTCGTCGGTGACCTCCTGCTCGGTGATGCCGAACTGCTCGCACTTCTCGGCGCCAATCGTGGTGTTGGTGTCGTGGAAGCTGGGCAGGCAGTGCAGGAAGATGGCACCCGGGTTGGCCATAGCCATGACCTCGGAGGTGACACGATACGGGGTGAGCTGAGCGATGCGCTCGGCCCAGACCTCGTCAGGCTCGCCCATGGAGACCCACACGTCGGTGTAGATAACGTCGGCACCGGTGACGCCGTCCTTGACGTCGGTGGTCAGCTTGATGGTGCAGCCGTTGGCCTCGGCGATGGGCTTGCAGGCCTCGATGACGTCGTCAGCGGGCATGCACTCCTCGGGGCCGCAGGCCACGAAGTTCATGCCAAGCTTGGAGCAGACAACCATGAGGGAGCGAGCAACGTTGTTCTTGCAGTCGCCCATGAAGACGAGGGTCTTGCCCTTGATGTCGTAGTTGAAGTTCTCCTGGACGGTCAGGATGTCGGCGAGCATCTGGGTGGGATGCCACTCAGTGGTCAGGCCGTTCCACACGGGCACGCCGGACTTAGCAGCGAGCTCCTCGACATCGTCCTGGGCAAAGCCACGGAACTCGATGCCGTCATACATGCGGCCGAGAACGCGGGCGGTGTCCTCGATGGACTCCTTCTTGCCCATCTGCGACGAACCCGGATCGAGGTAGGTGACACCCATGCCCAGATCCATGCCGCCGACCTCGAAGGCGCAGCGGGTACGAGTGGAGGTCTTCTGGAAGAGCAGAACGATGTTCTTGCCCTCGAGATAGCGGTGCGGAACGCCAGCGCGCTTCATGTCCTTGAAGTTCTTGGAGAGCTTGAGCAGGTACTCGATCTCCTCGGTGGTGAGGTCGAGGAGCTTGAGGAAGCTACGGCCGGAGAGGTTAACACCCATGGTTCGTTTCCTTTCGAAGAAATGAATTACGTAAGTAATTAGTGTTGCCCGTTTGACGGGCGAAACCGGTGCGGTTGTAGGGGGACCGCACCGGAAACGGAAAGACTTAGAGGTCCTCGCGCCAGAAGGGCATGCTCATGCAGCGCGGGCCGCCGCGGCCGCGGGAGAGCTCGGCGGAGGGCACGACGAGAAGGTCCAGGCCCTCCTTGTACAGCACGTCATTGGTGACGGTGTTGCGGGCGTAGACGCAGATCTTGCCGGGCTCGACGCACAGGGTGTTGGAGCCGTCGTTCCACTGCTCGCGGGAGGCCGCGATCGGGTCGCCGCCGCCGCAGGGGATCAGCTTGACCTGGTCGACGCCGGTGGCGTCCTCCAGGACGTGCTCGAGGGTGTCCTCGATCAGGCGGATGTTCACGTCGCCCGGGTTCTTGCCGGCGGTCAGCTCGTAGACGCGCAGGGTGCCCATGATGGCGGGGTGGATCGTGAACTTATCGACGTCGATCTGGGTGAAGACCGTGTCGAGGTGCATGAAGGCGCGCGAGACCGGGATGTCGAAGGCAAGGATGCGCTCGACCTTGGAGTCGGAGTTCCAGAAGATGTTCTGGGCCATGATGTCGATAGCGGCGGCCTGGGTGCGCTGGGAGATGCCGACGGCGAGGGTCTTCTCGTTGATGTTCAGCACGTCGCCGCCCTCGGTGTGGAACTGGCAGTCGCGGCGGAAGTACAGGGAGACGTCCTTGTAGTCGGGGTGGTACTTGAAGATGTACTTGCCGTACAGGGTCTCGCGGTTGCGGGTGACGGAGTACATGCGGTTGAGGTTGACGCCCTCGCCGACGACCGCGAACGGGTCGCGGGTGAAGTAGAGGTTGGGCATCGGGTCGATGATCAGGTCGGACTCGGACTCGGAGTTGACCAGGGAGTCGAGGGTCGTGGACGCCGTGAGGGGCATGTCGATCTCGGCCTTGGTCATGCCGGCCATGGTCTTCTTGACGAACTCGAGGTTGTCCTCGATGGAGTCCAGCTTCTCGCGGACGATCTGCGGCATGTGCTGGCCGCGGATGCCGGCCTCGGCGATGTACTGGTCGGTGAACTCGGCGCGGGCGCCGGGGACCTGGTCGAACACCTCGGCGACGAGGTTCTCGAGGTAGAGCACCTCGACGCCCTGGTCCCTCAGGATCTGGGCGAAGGTGTCGTGCTCCTGCTGTGCGACCTCCAGGAACGGGACGTCGTCGAACAGGAGTCGCTCGAGCTCGTCGGGCGGCAGGTTGAGGAGCTCGTCGCCGGGACGGTGCAGGCAGACCTTCCTGAGCTTGCCGATCTCGGAAGGCACGTGCAGACCTTTCGTCATGGCCTCCTACCTTTCTTTCGGGCCCCTGTCAGGGCCGATTCGTTAGCGCCCCTCCGTGTGAGGCGTTATTGCTGACGACATATTTATATCCAAAATCAATCCATACTTCCACCTCGCCCCCGAACGGTTTTATATGAGGGGTGAACGGCATACACATATACTTCACGCATGGCATACTTTGATTAAATAAAGTGGATTTACGTGCTTAAACGCTTTTTAACCGCAGGATCAATTGAAACTAACCTTTGTTAAACCACCCCCAAATTGCATATTTCACGCAACGATATGAATATAATTCGCAATTCTCGCTGTGTCTCAACCATTTTGATTTTTATTCAGAAAAAAGTGCGTCCTATTCATTTTTGACAAACAGATTACCGTTTACCAGACGTTGGATACCGTTCACCGGAAGCTCAGTATAAGGCCCATCGAATACCCGATCGATCTTGCGTCTCCATTTGTAGCAACTTGACTTTTTCGGCAGCAAAGACAAACAGACCCGTTCCCCAAAAGGGAGCGGGTCTGCATTCGGTACACCTAGGGTCCAGCAAGGTTTAGGCCTTCGAGAACCTCAAGGGACTAGCGATCGAGCTCGGCCAGTGCCTCGCCCAGAAGCCTCAGGCCCTCGCGAAGAACATCTTCGCTCGCGCAGTAGCCCAGGCGCGCTCCGCAGGGAAGCTCAAAACGGCTACCGGGGACCAACAGCACTCCCCTATCGGCCAGCAGGCGCTTGCAGAACTCCTCGTCATCCTCGGGAATATCCAGCTGGATAAACGAGGTTGACACGCCCTGCGGGGCCGTCCAAGAGACACGCTGCTGCGTATCGATCCAAGCCTGTGCGATATCTCGGTTACCAAACACGATCTTGCGGTTGCGCTCGAGAATCTTGTCCTTGTGCTCGAGCACGTAGGTCGCCAAAGCATCGTTAAACACGCCACCGCAGATCATGGTGTAGTCGCGGTAGGTGCGGATGCGGTTGGACACCTCTTCATCCGCAACGACCCAGCCCACGCGGGCTGCAGGCGTCGAATAGGTCTTGGACACCGAGTTGGTGACAATGGCCCTCTCGTACACGTCTGCCATCGACATAAAGGACTCGGTGTTCTCGAGCGGCAGATACACCTCGTCGCACAGCACGTAGGCGCCCACCGAGCGGGCAATCTCGGCAATCTGCCCGAGAATGTCTGCATCGAGCACCGTACCGATGGGGTTCGATGCGTTATTGATGCAGATAAGCTTGGTATTGGGGCGAACGAGGCGCTTGAGCTGTTCGATATCGGGTTTCCATCCGAGCTCCTCGCGAAGCTCCCAATACTCGACCTCGGCACCAAGCGTACGCGGGATCTCATAGAGCGGCGCATAGGTAGGCCACTCGGCAATCACGTGATCGCTGGGCCCGACAACGGCAATGATGGCGTTGAGGTTGGCGCCCGTGCAGCCATTGGTCTGCAGAATGTGATCGGGATTGACCTCGCAACGATACAGCTTGGCGACCTCGGCCTTAAACTCCGGCGAACCCTCGATCCAGCCGTAGTTCATCTTCTCGCGATCCAGACGCTCGTAGAACGTAGCGCCGTCCTGCTCGTCGAGCGCGCGAAGCTCGCCCATGGTCAGCGACGAAATCGTCGACTGGGCAATGTCCCACGTAGCGCTCTTCTCCCAAACGTTGAGCCATTCCTCAACGCCAATTGTCTTGATATCCATGACTAAGCTCCAATCGCTAGAACACGGGGATGATGCCGGCAAAGGTCATGGGAATCGAGATGATGCCCAAAAGACAAAGAAGCCGACACCGTTGGGGTATCAACGTGACCGCCTCTAGACATAATGGACACCTTATCTGATGCTAATTTAACTTATTAGACAAGAATGGGGCGGTGCGAAAAACCCGCACCGCCCCATTGGGAGACATCTAATGGCAGCTAGATGTTTGTATTAAGACCCGTACGGTCTATGAAAACCTTAGAGGTCCTCGCGCCAGAAGGGCATGCTCATGCAGCGCGGGCCGCCGCGGCCGCGGGAGAGCTCGGCGGAGGGCACGACGAGAAGGTCCAGGCCCTCCTTGTACAGCACGTCATTGGTGACGGTGTTGCGGGCGTAGACGCAGATCTTGCCGGGCTCGACGCACAGGGTGTTGGAGCCGTCGTTCCACTGCTCGCGGGAGGCCGCGATCGGGTCGCCGCCGCCGCAGGGGATCAGCTTGACCTGGTCGACGCCGGTGGCGTCCTCCAGGACGTGCTCGAGGGTGTCCTCGATCAGGCGGATGTTCACGTCGCCCGGGTTCTTGCCGGCGGTCAGCTCGTAGACGCGCAGGGTGCCCATGATGGCGGGGTGGATCGTGAACTTATCGACGTCGATCTGGGTGAAGACCGTGTCGAGGTGCATGAAGGCGCGCGAGACCGGGATGTCGAAGGCAAGGATGCGCTCGACCTTGGAGTCGGAGTTCCAGAAGATGTTCTGGGCCATGATGTCGATAGCGGCGGCCTGGGTGCGCTGGGAGATGCCGACGGCGAGGGTCTTCTCGTTGATGTTCAGCACGTCGCCGCCCTCGGTGTGGAACTGGCAGTCGCGGCGGAAGTACAGGGAGACGTCCTTGTAGTCGGGGTGGTACTTGAAGATGTACTTGCCGTACAGGGTCTCGCGGTTGCGGGTGACGGAGTACATGCGGTTGAGGTTGACGCCCTCGCCGACGACCGCGAACGGGTCGCGGGTGAAGTAGAGGTTGGGCATCGGGTCGATGATCAGGTCGGACTCGGACTCGGAGTTGACCAGGGAGTCGAGGGTCGTGGACGCCGTGAGGGGCATGTCGATCTCGGCCTTGGTCATGCCGGCCATGGTCTTCTTGACGAACTCGAGGTTGTCCTCGATGGAGTCCAGCTTCTCGCGGACGATCTGCGGCATGTGCTGGCCGCGGATGCCGGCCTCGGCGATGTACTGGTCGGTGAACTCGGCGCGGGCGCCGGGGACCTGGTCGAACACCTCGGCGACGAGGTTCTCGAGGTAGAGCACCTCGACGCCCTGGTCCCTCAGGATCTGGGCGAAGGTGTCGTGCTCCTGCTGTGCGACCTCCAGGAACGGGACGTCGTCGAACAGGAGTCGCTCGAGCTCGTCGGGCGGCAGGTTGAGGAGCTCGTCGCCGGGACGGTGCAGGCAGACCTTCCTGAGCTTGCCGATCTCGGAAGGCACGTGCAGACCTTTCGTCATGGCCTCCTACCTTTCTTTCGGGCCTTACTGGCCGAATGTATCAGCGCCCCTCCATATGGGACGCTGCTTGCTGACAGCTCTAGTTATATCCAAATTCCATTCGTAATGCTACCTCGCCCCCGAACGGTCAGCAAAGTACGATGAACGGTATATCGCATATGATTTCCCATGATGCACTTCAGTTTCGTAAAGCAGATTTTCCTAGGTAAACGTTATTTTTCTAGGAAATCAAGCTTGAACACTCAAAGTTATCCATGATTCAAAATTGCATAGTGAAAACGGTTTTCTGCATATAAATGACGCTTGCCCTCGATTCGACCTACATTCGATTATATTCAGCTTGCTATCATTCTTATTCATACATTCTCACCAGTTGAGTGAGGATATAGATCGCTTGCTCAAAGCACCGGACGTTAGTGCTTCGGCTTGTCAGCGTAAGAAGTAGGTAAAGATACCGTTCACGCGATACGTCCGTGCCAGCGGTCGACTAAATTGAGACAATAGTGAATTAGAGTTAGGCTACCGTCCCCTGCGGGGACTGAACGGACAGATGCATATGCCGAGCAAAATCGAAAAGAAACAAAAGGCCGCTAAGCTGCGCAAGCCGCCGCGCGACTTCTCGTACACGCAAAACCGAGAGCTTAGCTGGCTGCGCTTTGACAACCGCGTGCTTGACGAAGCCTTCGACGAGACCGTTCCGCTGTTCGAGCGTCTAAAGTTCGTGTCGATTTTCGAGTCTAACCTCGACGAGTTTCTCATGGTGCGTGTGGGCGGCCTGTCCGATCTTGCAGAGCTCAAAAAACAGCCTGTCGACAACAAGAGCAATATGACCGCCTCCGAACAGGTCGATGCTGTCATGGCAGAGCTGCCCGGGCTCCTTACCCGTTGGGAGTCCATCTTTAAGAGCATCGAGGACAAGCTCGACGCTCTGGGCGTTCACCGCGCCCGCATCGATTCGCTTACGCCCGAGGAGCGCACCTTCGTAACCCGCTACTTCCAAGCCTACGTGTCGCCGGTCATCTCGCCGTTGGTCATTGACCCGCGCCATCCCTTCCCCAACCTGCGCAACGGCGCACTCTATCTGGCTTGTGGCCTGGACGGCGTCACCGACGAGGAGAGCCTGCTGGGCCTTATCGAGATTCCCACCTCGATGAACCGCGTGGTCGAGATCCCCTCGCCCACCGGCACCTACTCCTACATCTTGCTCGAGGACGTCATCCTCGCCTGCCTGGACAGTTGCTTTGGCTCCTATAAGCCGCTGGACCGCGCGCTGATCCGCGTCACCCGCAATGCCGATATCGACCCGGACGGCGAAGGCGTCGAGGAGGAAGAGGATTACCGCCAGCACATGAAGCGCATCCTCAAGAAGCGCCTGCGCCTGCAGCCGGTGGTGCTCGCCGTATCGGGCTCGCTCGAGAAGGCAACGCTCAAGACCATCCGCAAGGCGCTCGAGCTTTCTCGCCGCTCGGTCTTTACCTGCGATATCCCCCTTGACCTTGGCTACGTCTTTGGCATTGAGGGTAAGATTCCCGAGCACCTGCGCAATGAGCTCCTCTTTACGCCGTTTAAGCCGCAGCCCAATCCCACCATCGATATGGCCCGCTCCATCCGCGAGCAGGTGCTGCAGCACGACAAGCTGCTCTTTTACCCTTACGAGACAATGAACCCGTTCTTGGACCTGGTGCACGAAGCAGCCTATGACCCCGAGTGTATCTCGCTGCGCATCACGCTCTACCGTGTGGCAAAGCAGAGCCGTCTGTGCGAGTCGCTCATCGATGCTGCCGAAAACGGCAAAGAGGTCACGGTGCTCATGGAGCTTCGTGCCCGCTTTGACGAGCAAAACAACATCGAATGGGCCGAGCGCCTGGAAGAGGCCGGCTGCACCGTTATCTACGGCTCCGAGGGCTTTAAGTGCCACTCAAAGATCTGCCAGCTCACCTATCGCGAGGGCATGGCGCTTACCCGCCTGACGCTTTTGGGTACCGGCAACTTTAACGAGAAGACGGCCAAGCTCTACAGCGACTTTATGCTCATGACCGCGCATCCCGGCATCGGCGAGGACGCCAACCTGTTCTTCCGCAACCTGTCGCTGGGCAACCTGCGCGGCGACTACCGCTTCCTGGGCGTGGCGCCCGTGGGCCTCAAGCCGCTCATCATGCGCGGCCTGGACCGCGAGATTCAGCGCGCCCTTGTCGGCGAGCCCGCCCGCGTGTTCTTTAAGCTCAACTCGCTTACCGACCGCGAGGTCATCGACAAGATTGCCGAGGCATCGTGTGCCGGCGTGCGCGTGGACATGATCATTCGCGGCATCTCGTGCCTCAAGCCCGGTGTTCCGGGCAAGACCGAGAACGTGCACGTGCGATCCATCGTCGGACGTTTTTTGGAGCATGCGCGCGTCTATGCCTTTGGCGTGGACTCGGACATGATCTACCTGAGCTCGGCAGACATGATGACGCGCAACACCGAGCACCGCGTGGAGATCGCCTTCCCCGTGCTCGACCCCACCTGCCGCGCCCTGGTGCACGAGTACATGGGCATGCAGCTGCGCGACAACGTGAAGGCACGCAGCCTGACGAGTGACGGCACCTGGGTTCCGGTGGAGCGCAAAGAGGACGAGAAACCCTTCAACTCGCAGGAAGCTCTGCTGGAGCGCGCGTATCGCAACGCCGAGGCCGCCGCGCAGCAGCGCGCACAGGAGAAGGAACGTGTGGCCGAAAAAGTTATCCAGGACGAGATTGAACATGGGGCGGCTGCCAAACCGGAAGCGGTTGCCGCTCTCCCGGTGAATGAGCCCGAGGCTGCCGCAGAGCCCGCCGTGGAGAAAGCGCCCGAGGCCGCTACTGCGACTCCGGAGCCCGCCGCCGAGGCAAAGCCCGCCCCTGCTCCTGAGCCGCAGCCGGCCACACCCAAGGTCCAAGAGGTCCAGGCGACCGTCATTGAGCCCAAGCCTGCACCTGCACCTCAGCCCGAGCCGCAGGTCACCAAGCCCGCACCCGAGACGAGCGCCCGTCGCGATAAGCCCGCCGGCAAGACCAAGGCCATCGAGCGCCATCGCCCCGGTCGCGTGCGCATAGGCCTGGGCCTGATCGGCCTGGGTCTAAAGACGCTCATTACCGGCAAGACGAAATAGTCGTTTGTAGAAGCGCCCCGCATTTGAGGAAAGCCTCGGATGCGGGGCGCTTTTCCCTGCTACCATGGTGCGAATAACAACGCGAATGACAGGCAGGAATATGAAGCTCACTATAGAATCGATGACCTACGGCGCCGACGGGCTGGCGCACGCCGACAACGGCAAGGCCGTCTTTGTGCAGGGCGCCGTGGCAGGCGACACCGTCGAGGCCGAGGTCGTACAGGACGGCAAGTCGTTCATGCGTGCCCGCACCACCGAGATTCTGGAGCCAAGCCCCGATCGCATTCAGCCTCCCTGCCCCTTCGTGGGCATCTGCGGCGGCTGCTCGTGGGGCAATCTCTCACGCACGGCACAGCTCGCCGCCAAGGAGCAAAACCTGCGCTCCACGCTCGAGCGCATCGGCAAGTTCGCTCCTGAGCAGGTCGATGAGTTGGTACAGCCCATCTGCCACACCAAGGACGACTGGGGCTACCGCAATAAAATCGAGCTCGAACCGACCGTCGTCAACGGTCGCGTGCGTCTTGGCATGCACGGTGTCGACCCCAGCAAAATCGTGACCGTCGATACGTGCCCGCTGTTCGACAAGCGCTTCCCGAAGGCGCTCAAATCGGTCGTCGGCGCACTCAACTATCTAAGCGGCAGCCATGACTTGGGGCTCGAACGCGTGGGCATTCGCGCATCACGCCGCACCAAGGCACTCGAGGTCGCACTCTGGACGCCCACAGGCTCTTTTCCGCGCTCGCAGGTCTCCCGCGTGCTGGCGGACGCCGCTCACCCCACGAGCATCGTGCGCGTGATGAGCAAGGGCGAAAAGAAGGCCCGCCGTGTCTCCAAGGTCGAAATGCTCGCCGGAGAGGGCTCATGGACCGAGAATATCGCCGAGGGTCAGATGCGCTTGTCTGCCCCGTCTTTTTTCCAGGTCAACACCAAGGGTGCCGAGATTTTGATCGAGCTTGTCATGGAAGCACTCGACCCGCAGGAAGACGAGCTTGCCGTGGACCTGTACTGTGGTGCCGGCACCTTTACCCTGCCGCTCGCCCGCCGCTGCGACTTTGTCGCCGCCGTCGAGGCCTACGGCCCCGCCGTGCGCGACCTGCGCCGTAACCTGGAGATCAACAAGCTTGATAACGTCGACGTCATTGGCGGAGACGCGGTGCGCGAGTTCCCCGACCAGGATGCCGACGTCTTGGTGGTCGACCCGCCACGCGCAGGCCTCGCCCCCGAGGCGATCGACCTTATCGCCAGCACGAGTGCTCGCGATGTCGCCTACGTGAGCTGCGACCCGGCCACCCTGGCGCGCGATCTCAAACGCTTTGTCGAAGAAGGCACCTTCTTCCCCGTAAAGATCACGCCAGTCGACCTGTTCCCACAAACCTTCCACTGCGAGACCGTCGTCCACCTTAGGCGCAACTAGACTGTTTGCCCAAGGCCACGCCCGATGATTTTTCTGGGACGGGGATTAAATAATCAATTTATACCAAATGATTATTTAATCCCCGTCCCTTTTTAAACATTGGGAAATCGAGCGTGGCAAGCGCATGTCTTCGGGGTATAAGACGCCTAATTGTATGCCGCCTTACGAAAGGAACTCTCATGCCCAGCGTTGCCGTTCTCGCCGCCGATGGCTTTGAAACGATTGAATGCCTGACCATGGTCGACGTCATGCGTCGCGGCGGCGTGCGCGCCACGCTCGTCTCGATCATGCCCACGCGCGAGGTCGTGAGCTCGCTGCAGATTCCCGTAACCTGTGATGCGCTCTTTGACGAAATCAACTTTGACGAGTACGACTGCGTCGTGCTGCCCGGCGGCCTGCCCGGTGCCACCAACCTGCGCGCCGACCAGCGCGTCTGCGACGTAGTCTGCGATTTCGCCGCGACCAAGCACGTTGCCGCCATCTGCGCCGCCCCGTTTATCCTGGGCGAGCTTGGTCTACTCGAGGGACGCCGCGCCACGTGCTTCCCCGGCTTTGAGAAGAGCTTCCCCGAGGGCACCTATACCGGCGAGAAGGTCACGCAAGACGGCAATATCATCACCGCTAGCGGCATGGCACAGTCACTCCCCTTTGCCTTGGAGCTGCTGCGCACGCTCGCCGGCGAAAAGGCCGTCGAGAAGGTCGCCGAGGGCATCCAACTATGATTTTGGCTTCGCAATCGCCGCGCCGCATAGAGCTGATGCGCGAGGCGGGCTATAACATTCGCGTAATTCCCGCAGACATCGATGAAACGCCTTTTGATGGCGAAGCTCCGCTTACGCTCGTCGAGCGCTTGGCGCGTGCCAAAGCTGCTGCCGTCGCGGCCGAGCATGCCGAGCCCAACGAACTGACCGTCGCGGCCGATACCATCGTCACCTTCGATGGCATGATTTTGGGTAAGCCGGCAAACGAGGACGAGGCGCGCACCATGCTCCGCGAGCTTTCGGGCCGCACGCACCAGGTGGCGACCGGCGTCTGCATCGTTAAAGCCGGCGACGCTACAGCTCCGCATGCCGCCGAGAGCCTGTCGTTTGTCGATGTGACCGACGTGACGTTCTATGAGCTTACCGAGGAGCAGATCAAGCGCTATGTTGCCTCCGGCGAACCCATGGACAAGGCCGGAGCCTACGGCATCCAGGGCACAGGCGGCCGCATGCTCGTGCACGACATTTCGGGTGACTTCTACAACGTGGTGGGCTTGCCCATCGCCCGCGTCGCACGCGCGATTCAAAAACTCTCGTAATTGCATCTGGCGCTGGGTATCCCCCAGCGCCTACAATTTTGCCGTACCGTACGGATCCCGACCGGGCATAAGGCCCGGCGGAAAACCGATAGGAGATAATATGGACACACTGCTCGAAGCCATCGATGTTTGCAACGTCGATGGCTTTTGCTTTGGCAACTATACGGACGAGGAGGCTGGCACCGGCTGCACCGTAATCGTGGCGCCCGAGGGTGCCACCGGTGGCGTTGACGTACGCGGTGGCGCTCCCGCTTCGCGCGAGACCGACCTGCTGCGCCCCGAAAACACCGTCGATAAGGTCCACGCCGTCTGCCTTTCGGGTGGATCGGCCTTTGGCCTCGAGGCTGCAAGCGGCGTCGCTCGCGAGCTTGAGAGCCGCGGCATCGGCCTTCCCGTCGGCCCCACGCAGGTGCCTATCGTGTGCTCCAGCTGTATCTTCGACCTCGCCTTTGGCGATCCCACCGTGCGCCCCGACATAGAGGCCGGCATCGCCGCCGTGCATGAGGCACTCGACAACACCCCCACCACGCTCGAGCAGGGCAATGTAGGTGCCGGCACGGGTGCCACCGTCGGAAAGCTCATGGGGCCCGCCACCTGCATGAAGGCCGGTCTCGGAGCTGCCGCCGTGGCGCTCGGCCCCGTCAAGGTGGGCGCCGTGGTCTCGGTCAACGCCTGCGGCAACGTCGTCGACCCCTTCACCGGCGAGTGGGTCGCCGGCATGCGCGCCGCAGCCGATAGCGACCAGATCGTCGACATGGAGCTCGCCGCCTTTGCCGCCGCCGGCTCTATGCAGATGCCGCTCGACCGCACCAACACCACCATCAGCTGTATCGTCACCAACGTGGAGCTCACCAAGGCCCAGGCCACCAAGGTCTCCCAGATGGCAGCAGACGCCTACGCGCACGCCATCCGCCCCACACACACCACCAACGACGGCGACACCATCTACACCCTCGCCAGCGGCAAACTGGGAGCCCAGGCAAGCGCCGCCGTTCCCCTAGACCTGCTGGGCATGCTCGCCGTAAGGGCCCTACAGACCGCCATCGTAAACGGAGCCAAAAGCGCCAAAACCTCCCACGGCATCCCCGGCGCCGCGAAGTAATCTCACTCGACCGTCGGTCGGAGGCGGGCGGGCATTACGTTTGCTGCTCTACAGTCCTATGCAAGACGAAGGCCACATTAAGTGGCCTTCTTTGCATGCGGAACTCGCGACAAACGTAATGCCCGCCCGTCTCCGACCGACTTCCAACCTAATTCTTTTCAGCCCAGGCCCCTGTGTACCGCGCGTCTAAGATCTTCAAAATTCAGCTGCCTGACAATCGATTCTTATAGCAGAGGCCCCTTGGCCTTTAGTTTGATACAAGTTCCGCACGAGCCGGAAAGCACTTAATGTGCTTTCCGTGCGAGCAGGACTGTTCGCAGTAGCAAACTAAAGGCCAAGGGGCCCAGTCAACCCATCAGCAGCGATTACTCAGCAGCTAGTTGAATTTGAAGATCTTTGAGGCAAGACGGTATAGGCCGAGTGTGGTTTTGTCACCAGCCCGACCGCGCAGGTTGGTGAAGAAGCCGACCACACCGTAGCGTGCACGACGATACATACGCTCGTCATAGGCCTTTAAATCACTCCACAACGTCTTCAGGCGCTCGTCGGCACAATCCTCGTCGGAAAGCTTAGTGAGCACCGAGCAGATTGCCATCATCATGGTGAAATAGCCCATCATGTACGAGCGCAGACGCGACGACTCGACATCGCTGTACAGGTGGAACGACTCCATCATGATGCGCGTCACGCGAAACTGTTGGTCCAGACGCTTGACCATCGTGGCCTCGTTGACGCTTTGGCCCTCACGGCCGATAAAGTAGCGGTAGAGGTCGATGTCGGCGTAGTACATGGTCTTGCAGCGCGGTAGCGGCACGTAGGCGTAGATGTTGTCTACATAGAACGTGTGCGGCGGCATAGGCAGATTGGACGCGCGCAGCACATCCGTGCGATAGCACAGGCTGTGCATGAGCAGATTCTGGTCCAGACGGAAATGACCAATCTGGTCCCAGGTAAAGATCTTTTTCCGCGGCAGGGCAAACTTGTAGCCAATAGCGGTGTGCGTACCCTCGTAAACCTTCTCGTACACATAGTTCGAGATAAAGAGGTCGACGCGCTGGTCGCGCTCCTCAAAACCGCGAAGGATCGAAAGCATGGTCGACAGGGCTGCGCCATCGAGCCAGTCGTCCGAGTCGACAACTTTGTAGTAGGTGCCCTGTGCCTCGCGCAAGCCCGAAAGGACGGCAATGCCGTGGCCGCCGTTCTCCTGATGCACCGCGCGGATGATTCCGGGGTAACGCGTCTCCCACTCATCGGCCTTGGCCGCCGTCTCGTCCTTGGAACCGTCATCGACGATGATGATCTCGATATCGGTGGCGTAATTGCTCCCCTCCAGAATGGAGGTGATGCAATGGTCCATGTCCTTGGCGGCGTTATACGAGGGAATACCGAATGATATGACTTTATGCATGGCAGGCGATAATCTCATCCGAAAGATCGAGGGCGGAGTTGGTCACGGCATCCATATCGTAGTAACGATACTCGGCCAGGCGACCCACCGGGTGGAAGTTCGTCAGGTTCTGAACGCGCTCAAGATAGCACTCATAGAGCTCACGGTTCTCGGGCTCCAGAATGGCGTAGTACGGCGTCTCGCCCGAGCCGGGCGTATAGGCCTTGGAGTACTCCTTCATGATGGTGGTCTTGCCGGGCAGGACCTGACCGGTCATGTTCTTGAACTCGGTGATACGCGTGTAATCCTCGCTCGTGGTGTAGTTGACGGTGCCCACGGGCTGGAACTGGTCCATATCGAGCGTCTCGAACTTCATGTCGAGCGTACGGTACGGCAGAGCGCCCAAGTCGAGGTTGAACAGCTCGTCGAGCGGACCGGTGTAGACGATCTCGCCGCCATAGACCTTGCCGTCGATCTTGACGGTGGTCTCGTCGATCTCGAAGAGATCGCGGGCGTCCACGTCGCAGAACACATCAATCAGATCGTGGTCGAGCATGTGCTCGAACAGCGCGGTATAGCCGTCCTGCGGCATGCCCTGGAAGGGAGCCTGCGGGAAGTAGCGGTCATCGTCGCCCACAAAGACGGGAACGCGACCGGTGATCGAGGGATCGATCTGGTCGGGCGTCTGGCCCCACTGCTTCATGGTGTAATGCAAAAAGACGTTCTCGTAGACGTAATCGGCGACCTCGGCAAGATCCGGGTCGTTCTTCTTGCGCAGCTCCATGATGGGCACCTTGACGTCCTTGCCAAAGGTCTCCACGAGCTTCTGATACAGCTCCTCGCCGCGCTCGTCGCCAAAGGCGAGCTTGAGGCTCGCGTGGTTAAAAGGCACGGGCATGAGGGTGCCGTTGATGTTGGCAAGCACCTTGTGCTGGTAGTCCGTCCACTTGGTAAAGCGCGACAGGAAATTGTGGACGCGCTCATTAAAGGTATGGTAGATGTGCGGACCATACTCGTGGACCAGGATTCCGGCCTCATCAGCGCAGTCGTAGGCGTTACCCGCAATGTGGCTACGGCGCTCCAGAACGGCAACACGATAGCCGATGGTCTCGGCGAGACGGCGGGCACAAACGGCACCGGCATAACCGGCACCGACGACAATCATGTCGTATGCGCCGGCGTTAAAGCCTTCAGGCAGGCCTGAGGTAATCTGCATCGATACTCCTTGTCAAAAGCCACGGGCTCGTTAGCTGGGCTTTTCTCGAACATTCTTCGAGACATATTTATCAGAGCGATTATAGCGCTAATGCGTCCTATAATGAGCTTGCCACACAAGGAAAGCTCAAGCACCGCGGCGAACATAATTGAAAGGTAAACCCGCTAGCAGCGGGTTTATTCGTGAACAGCCGGGCGCCTGGAGCTTAGTGAAACGCTTGTAAGGAGTAACATGAGCGATTTCCTTAACCGTATGAAGTCTGCCGCCAAGGCCGACCTTAAGACGATCGTCCTGCCCGAGGGCGAGGATCCGCGCACCATCGTCGCGGCCACCAAGATCATCGAGGAGGGCCTGGCAAAGATCGTCATCCTGGGCAACCCCGACGAGATCAACGTTCCCGGCGCCACCGTCATCGACCCGCGCAATGCCGAGAAGCACGAGGAGTACGCGCAGGAGTTTGCCGAGCTCCGCGCCAAGAAGGGTGTCACCATCGAGCAGGCTCGCGCCCAGGTGATGGACGCCACCTACTTTGGCACCATGATGGTCAAGATGGGCGACGCCGACGGCCTGGTCTCCGGCGCCTGCCACTCCACCGCCGATACCCTGCGCCCCGCGCTGCAGATCCTTAAGACCGCCCCGGGCACCAAGCTGGTCTCGGCCTTCTTCGTGATGTGCACCGACACCCCGCAGTTCGGCACCGACGGCACGCTGATCTTCGCCGACTGCGGCCTCAACATCAACCCGTCCTCCGACGAGCTCTCCGAGATCGCCATCGCCTCCGCTCACTCCTGGTCCACCTTCATGGGCAACGTTGAGCCGCACGTGGCCATGCTCTCCTACTCCACCATGGGCTCCGCCGGTGGCGAGGTCGCCAAGAAGGTCCAGGAGGCCGTGAAGTTCTGCAAGGAAAAGGCACCCGAGCTCGCCATCGACGGCGACCTGCAGCTCGATGCTGCTATCGTCCCCACCGTCGCCCAGCTCAAGGCTCCCGGCTCCTCCGTTGCCGGCAAGGCCAACGTGCTCGTGTTCCCCGACCTCGAGGCCGGCAACATCGGCTACAAGCTGGTCCAGCGCTTCGCCGGCGCCGACGCCTACGGCCCCATCCTGCAGGGCATCGCCAAGCCGGTTAACGACCTTTCGCGCGGCTGCTCTGCCGACGACATCGTGGGTGTCGTTGCCATCACCGCCGTCCAGGCTCAGATGGCTGAGTAGCGGACATATCCCCTCGGGACCCTACAGGGTAAAGCTCTGAAAACGTCCTCGGACATGTCGGAAGCCCCCGCTGCGCGCTACGCGCGGCGGGGGCTTCCTCCGTCCTGCGGAATGTTTTCAGAGCTTTACCCTGTAGGGTCCCTGCCGCTACGTAGCAATCAGGGCATCTGGAGTGGACGGCGGCTTGACTACGAGCTGGGGCTGAAGATCTGAATGGATGGGTGCCGTTGCTAGGGGCGCAAGCGTTGCTGGCGATGGTCACTTTGGGACTGGTATTTCCGCCTGCTAGTAAAAAGGCCTCCGGAGCTGTTGCTCTGGAGCCCTTTCGTTTACTTGTAAATGCGCGCGTTAGTTGTTCTTGGTCAGACGCTCGACGTCGTGGGCGATCATGTATTCCTCGTCGGTGGGGATGACCATGACCGTGACGGCGGAACCGGCGGCACTGATGACCTGCGGGCCGTTACCCACGGCCTCGCGGTTCTTGTTGTTGTCGATGCGCACGCCCAGCCACTCGAAGCAGTCGCAGAAAGCCTTGCGGATCGACCAGTCGTTCTCGCCAATGCCGGCGGTAAAGGTAATGGTGTCCACGCCCGCGATTGAAGCGATCATGGAGCCGGCCTGCTGCATGGCCTTGTAGGCGAACATATCGAAGGCGAGCAGGCAGCGCTCGTCGCCCTCGGAGGCGCGCGTACGGATGTCACGGGCGTCGTTGGAGATGCCCGAGATGGCAAGCAGACCAGACTGCTTGTTCATCATGTCATCGACTTCCTGGTAGCTGTAGCCGCCCTCGCGCTGCAGGTAGCACACGGTAGCCGGGTCAATGGAACCACAACGGGTGCCCATCATCAGGCCGTCGAGCGGCGTGAGGCCCATCGTGGTATCGCGGCATACACCGTCCTCAATGGCGGCGAGCGAAGCGCCGTTGCCCAGATGACACGAAAGCAGACGGTGGCAGCGCGAACCCAGGATCTCCTTGGCCATCATCCACTCGTAGCGGTGACTCGTACCGTGGGCGCCGTACTTGCGCACGTGGTACTTGTTACACACGTCCTTGGGCAGGGCGTAGGTGTAGGCGACCTCGGGCATAGTCATGTGGAACGAGGTGTCGAAGACGGCCACGTTGGGCAGCTCCGGATACTTCTCGCGACAATACTCGATTGCCGCTGCCTCGCCGTAGTTGTGCAGCGGGGCAAGCGGTGCCACCTCGAGAATCTTAGCCATGACCTCATCGTCGACGACCGCGGAATCGTCAAAGTACCAGCCACCCTGAACGATACGATGCCCAATGCCATCGATCGTAAAGTCGGTCTTCTCGAGCTCCTCGAGCACACGTGCGATAGCCGAACGGTGGTCCGGGAAGGGGACCTCCTCGGTTTGCTTGGCGCCACCGTTCTCGGAGTGGCCAAAGATGCCCATGTCCGAACCGATACGTTCGCAGTTGCCCTTGGCGAAAACCTCGCGGGTATCGGTATCCAAAAGCTGATATTTAAGGCTTGAGCTACCGGCGTTGACAACAAGTACGTTCATGAGACTCCTTTGCAGTGCGATACGGTCGGCGCAGACCCCTTAAGGCGGCCGCATGTTAATAAGAAGTTATCACAACTTAATAAATAACTATCAGGCATATCGCCCAACGAGCACAAAAGAGGGGCCGAACGGCGCTCGGTCGTCCAGCCCCTCCCCTTTTGCAATTACTTGCCGTTGACGATGCGCTCGACGTCGGAAGCGATCATGAACTCCTCGTCCGTGGGGATAACGAAAATCTTAACCTTGGAATCCTTGGCAGACAGGCACCATGCGCCGTCACCACGCAGGGCGTTGCGGGCATGATCCATCTTGACGCCCATAAAGGCCAGGCGGTCGGCCACGCCGGCGCGGACGGCAGGAGCGTGCTCACCGATGCCGGCAGTGAAGACCAGAGTGTCCATACCGCACATGGAGGTGGCCATCTCGGCAGCCTTGGCGGCAATCTTGTAGACGAACATATCGAAGGCGAGCTGGGCCTCGGGGTCACCGGCAGCGGCGAGCTCCTCGACGTTGCGGCAGTCGTTGGTCTTGCCGCCGGTCACAGCCAAAAGGCCGGACTTCTTGTTCATCATCTCGTCGACCTCGTCGAAGGTGTAGCCGCCCTCGCGCTGCAGGTAGCACACGGTAGCCGGGTCGATGGAGCCGCAGCGGGTGCCCATCATAACGCCGTCGAGCGGCGTCAAGCCCATGGTGGTGTCCATGCACTTGCCGTCCTCGATGGCGCACAGGGAAGCGCCGGAGCCGATATGGCACACGACGACCTTGCGGGCCTCGCCGTTGGTCATCTCGGCGACCTTCTTGGAGATGTAACGGTAGCTGGTGCCGTGGGCGCCGTACTTACGGATGTGCAGCTTGTCGCAGACATCCTTGGGCAGAGCGTAAGTCTTGGCGACCTCGGGCATGTTGAAGTGGAAAGCGGTGTCGTAGACCGTGACGTTGGGCAGGTCGGGATACTGCTCCAGGCAGTACTCGATAACGTTGGCCTCGGGGTTGTTGTGCAGCGGGGCGAGCGGAGCGACCTCGCGGATCTTGGCGAGGACGTCCTCGTCGACGAGGGAGGAATCGCCAAAGTACCAACCGCCCTGAACGATGCGGTGGCCGATGCCCTCGATCTTGACGCCGTTGGCCTCGAGGTCCTTGAGGACGACCTCGATGGCGACCTTGTGGTCGGGGAACTCGATGTTCTCGGTCACCTTCTTGGAGCCGTTGGCAGCGTGGGTGAAGGTGCCGCCGGTAAAGCAGACGCGCTCGCAGGAGCCCTTTGCGGACACCTTGTGGGACTTGGTATCGATGACCTGATACTTAAGGGTCGAAGATCCTGCGTTGACGACCAGAACGTTCATGTGTCTCCCTACTAACAGGCGGTGTGGCGCCGCCAGGTTACATACGCTTCAATAATAAACCCAAACGCCCTCGCGCTCGGGTTTATTGCGTTGATATATAAGTTATCGGTGCCCAAATACTCATGACCTTTGGCGTGTAAGACGAAAGAGCGCGGGGATATACACAAGGGAAGAAATCCCGAGCGCGACAAGCAATACGACTCGAATGCCCGCAACGCTACTCAACACAGCGTTGAGCAGATAGAAAAGAACGGCACCCACCGCCACCATCTGGCTTTGAACCGAAATCAGTGAACAGCGCATCGAAGAATCGGCTGCCTTTTGAAAAATTGAGTATTTAATTGGGGCAAACAACGAGTACGCAACCGTCTGAAGCACATAGAACACGGGCAGCAAATTAGCCGGAGTAAGGGGAATCAAAAACAAAGCTGTCAATGCTAAGCGAATGATGCCGCAAATACGCGCAAAACGGCCCTTGTCGACACGAGTAATCGCGCTGGGCACAATAAACCCTATGGAGGCGGAGGCAAGGAGCTGGACCGCAATGGTCACGCCCGAAGCGACGGCATTCATTCCGCGGCCCGCAAGCAGCAGTGAGAAAAAGTCTTCCAAGGCGACAAAAGCAAATGCCTGAGAACAGTCCATGATGAACGCTGAACGAAGAATGCCATTACCCGCAATAGCGGCACCGATCATCTTCGGGCTAATCCCATGTTCAGGTGTCGTCGCAGTGCCCCCTCTTCGCATCTCAGGAATGCAGACAACGACAACCAACGTCAACACCATTGCGATGATATCTGCCGAAAGACCAATGAGATATGCACCGACGGACGAAATGAAACCGCCCACGCAAGCGGAGATGGCATAAGAGGCATAGAAAACAAATCGCTCAACGACATTAAGTCTTACGAGCTGGTCCTGAGAGACGCTGTCAATGTAAATCGCTTCGATGGATCCGCTCACACACGCAACGGCAAAACCCTTGAGAGCGAACGCACCGATTAAAAGCAGGGGAGAACGGACGAGAAGCAGGGCGGCGTAGTATCCAAGCATTCCCACGACGCCAACGAGACCGCTTGTCTTTCGTCCAAACCTATCAGCAATATAGCCAGTGGGAACTTCAAGGATGAACTTGCTCACTTGATATGCAATCATCATGCTAGAAATCGCCACCATCGAAAGTCCGACGAACTCAAGGTAGACAGTTAGAAAATACAAGATGGTGCTGAAGTTCGACAGAAAATCGAACGTCATATAAAGCAAAACCGTACGGTTTTTCATGCTCCACCCTCCAAGAGTCAGCAATCTAAATCGGAATCTTGGAAAAGCATGAGGGCAAAGCTGTCAGCTATGTGTTACAAGGCGTCAATAATCACTTGATGCCTCGAAGCCAATTAATCTCACGAAGCAAGATGACGCAATAGGTGCAGAAAAACCGTCTGGTGTCGATCAGTCCAGGAATTTTGCCGATAGCAAAAGTAGATGGGCAAGGTTACATCACGCGAACCTTCAATGGAGCACTCACTCACTTCTGACCCATCCGATGCGAGAGAGGACCCAGACAAACTCAATATCAATCCCCCGGCTTGAAGAAACTCAGTCTGAGCCCTGCTTCCGTATTCAACATCACGGAAGCGAAAATTGACGAGCTGGGCTTCGGGACATTGATTGATTGCATTGAGACAGGGTGACAAATTAATGGGAACAGCGAGCCTGCCGCCCAGTAACTCGCGAATGGTCATGGCGCCCACAGATTGATGACCCGCTGGGTATGAAAGAACCTTGAGCTCCTTTTCACCCAAATATTTTGAAGAAAGGACGCTGTCCCGTGGTTCCTCGAATGAGATAGCCGCATCCGAAATGCCAAGCACAAGTGATTCAAAGCATGTAGCCGTTGGCTGATGCCACACATCAAGGTGAATCTGAGGGTGCGAGCGTTCAAACGAGTCATACCAGCTTTCGGCAAAAAGGCGCCCCCGCCCATGAAGGCAGGGGGCGTAAAGACGAAAGTGGCCATCGGGCGAAACGCCGTCGCCCCTCGCTTGAGCGTACTTTTTGAGATCGTCGACTTGTGCCAGGATCACGCGTGCACGACGCGCAAATTCTCTGCCCGCCGGAGACAAAACAGCCTCCCCCGCCGATCGGTCAAGCAAAACAATCTGATACTCAGATTCCAACTTTTTGATTGCCGACGAAACGGCCTGCGGACTCACATGAACGGCGCGAGCTGCTTTGCGCACGCCGCCATAGTTCGCCACCGCTTGAAGGTATTCGAGTTGAGAAAGCTGCATAGATTACTCCAAAGGCAGCCAAGTCGACGGACCAAGCGCCCTCAGATGAGGTTCTCGCCCAGGTTTTTGCCGCCGAGGACGTGCATGTGGAAGTGCATGACGGTCTGGCCGGCGTTGACGCCCTTGTTGGAGATGACGCGGAAACCGTCCTCCAGACCCTTGGCCTTGGCGACCTCCTGGATGGCGTGAGCTATGGCGCCCATGGTCTCGGCGGGTACGTTGTCGGCGATGTCGCTGTAGTGCTTCTTAGGGATCACGAGCGTGTGGACCGGCGCCTGCGGGTTGAGGTCGTCGAAGGCGATGACCTGGTCGTCCTCATAGACAACGGTCGAGGGGATCCCGTGGTTGGCAATTTTACAGAAGATGCAATCGCACATAGCTGGTTCCTTTCTTACAGACCAAGGTAATTATATTTGGTCGAGATGCTTAGAACGAAAGGTTATCATCGGTGTTGGCGGCCTCGCCGTCGGCGAGCACGTCGTTGCCGTCGACGTCCTTAAGGAGCACCGAGACCTTCTGCTCGGCATCGGACAGGCGGGTGCGCAGGCTTTTGAGGAGCTCGACGCCGCGGGTGTAGCTCTCGAGCGACTCCTCAAGCTCCATATCGCCCGACTCCAGGCTGCGGATGATGAGCTCCAGCTCCTGCGAGGCCTGCTTGTACGTAAGCTGCTCGACCGGGGTCTTCTCTGCCATATCTGTTTCCTTTCCTAAGGGTCTATCACTGCGAAACGCGGTCTACTCGACCGTATCGACCGTTGCTGCCACGTTGCCGTCTGCCATGCGCACGCGAATGGCGTCGCCAGGCTTAAAGGTCTTGGCACTCATAGCCACACCATCATCGCTGTACGCGATGGAATAGCCGCGAGCAAGCACTTTGAGCGGCGACAGGGCATCGAGCGACGCTGCCGCACGGCTCAGGTCGGACGCTGGCTTGCTGAGCATCGTGCGCCCTTGATGCTCTAGGCGGGAACTCGCAAGCGTGAGCGCATGGCGCTTACCATCGAGCCCCGAGGTGCTTGTAATCAGACGCTCGGGCAAGCGCTCAAAGTTGGAGCGGAATGTCCCGACCGAGCGTACTATGGCGCCCGACAGGCGATCGGCAGTCAGCGCAAGCTCCGATTCGCGACGCTCGACCATAAATGTGGGGTCGTTGAGGCACGGGCGACACGCAGCGGCATCGAGCGCATCACCCAAGCGAGCCGTATAGGTATCCCAGGCACGGCGACCGCGCTGATCGAGCATCTCCAGGTCGACCTGGGCCGACCCAATCATCGATGCCATCGCGGCACCCAGACGCTGATGGCGCGCCTCGAGCACATCGGCCAACTCCGTCATAGCCGGCGCCACCGATTCTGCCGCCGCCGTGGGCGTGGAGGCGCGTCGGTCGCTCACCATGTCGCAAATCGAGGTATCGGGCTCATGGCCAATGCCGGTCACCACGGGCACAGGACAAGCCGCCACCGCGCGGGCAAGCTCCTCGTCATTAAAGGTCATGAGGTCCTCAAAGGAGCCGCCGCCGCGAACCAGCAAAATACAGTCGGGCGCCGGCGTAATGGAAGCAGCGCGGCGCAAGCCATCAATGAGCTCGGCCGGCGCACCCTCGCCTTGAACCTTGGCGCCCACGCAGACAAGCTCGACGAGCGGGTTGCGACGGCGCAGCGTACGCTTGACGTCGTCGATTACCGCACCGGAAAGCGAGGTGACGACCGCCACGCGTGAGCAAAACACCGGGATGCGGCGTTTGCGGGACTCGTCCATCAGTCCCTCGCGGCGTAGCTTTTCGGCCAACTGCGCCACCTGTTGACGCAGCAGACCCTCCCCCGCCAGCGAAAACGAGCGAGCGACAAAGCTCATGCGGCCCGTGGCCTTATAGAGATTGAAGCTGCCCTTAAAGCTCACCTGCATGCCGTCACGCAGATCGAAGGTACGCTTGAGATAGGCGCCCTTCCAGATGATGCAGTCGACGGCGGCCGAGTCGTCTTTAATCTGGAAGTAGCAGTGGCCGCTTCGGGCATTGGGACCACGGAAACCCGTGACCTCGCCCAGGACGGTCAGTTGCGGAATAGCATCGAGCGCACCGGCGGCGATCTCTACCGCCTGGCTCACGCTGAGCTCTTTACGCTCTTGCTCGTCCGAACCGTCGAACTCGGCGGAAACGCTATTGCCGGTTAGATTCCAGCCTGCCACGCAGCCTCCTTTCGTCATCGTGCACAAAGGCTCTGGCCCTGCGCAAATTCAAGTCCAACACATAGTACAGCGCCGCGGGGACACAAATTCCCGCGGCGCCCAGCGACCCAATTTGTTATCGGTTGGAGTTTCTGTTGTAGCGAGCCATAAGATAGAGCAGCTGAATAATCGAGGTGAGCGCCGCAGCCACATAGGTAAGCGCGGCGGCCGTCAGCACCTTCTTGGCACCGTTGACCTGCTTGGAGCTCATACCCGACTGCTCAATATACGCCACGGCGCGCCGGCTAGCATCAATCTCGACCGGTAGCGTAACCAGTTGGAACAGCACGCTAAACGAGAAGAAGATCAGTGCGAGGGTCGTGAGTCCCGCGATGTTCATAAACAGGCCCATGAGCAGCACGATGGTCCAAGTGTTCTGGGTAAAGTTGACGACCGGCACGAGGGCGGTGCGTACCTTCATCATGGCATAGCCGCTTTGACGCTGCGCGGCATGGCCTGCCTCGTGACAAGCGACAGCAACGCTTGCGACCGAGCCGCCCGAACGGTTGGAATCCGACAGATACAGATTGTTGTCCTGCGGGTTGTAGTGGTCGGTAAGCTCACCAGCGACGCCCTTGATACCCACGGCATTGCAGCCGTTGGCGTCGAGCATGCGGCGAGCGACCGTGGCGCCCGTGTCGCCGTCCGAGCGAACCTTGGACCACGTCTTGTACGTCGAATTGATATAGCTCTGCGCGGCAAGGCCAAGCACCGTGCAGACAAGAACAACCAGCAGGTACAGCGGGTCGATACCAAAGCCGTATCCATAGTAATAGGGCATGCGAATTCCTCCGAATCGAGTTACACGTTGGAGGCATTCTACCCACTCAGCAGACTAGGCTTCCCTATAACAACTCAATCTTTCCGTCCTTCACGGTGAGTCCCATATTGCCGGAAAGCAGATCGTCCAGACGCGAGCCCACAAGCTCAAAACGCCAGCCTTCACGCAGGGGGCTCTGCTCGGGATGCTCAATGTAGTCGGCCAGGTCATCGCGCGAGGCAATAACCGAGGTCGCCACTCCCGAGCGTTCGGCAACCAGGCGGATGAGCGCATACATCAGGTCCGTCACGCTCTCCAGCTCCGGCGAGATCTGACGGTGCCCGCGCACCATGAGCGGCAGGCGATCGTGCGGGCAGCTCGCGCCGCGCTTGATGGCCATGAGCGCGCCGTCCACATCGCGCTCCCCCAACTGGTCGGTACCGCGAATGCTACGGAACTCCTCAACGCGCACGGGATTGCGCTTAACGAGCGCAAGCAGCGTGTCGTCGGACATGACCCACTTGCGCGGGATGTTACGGCGCTCGGCGCGGTCCTCGCGCCAGGCGGCGAGCTCGCGCGCGATGCCCAACTGGTGACGGCTGCACGAATTGATGCGTTTGACCTTACGGAACGCCTCGTGGCGATCGGCGCGATAGTGCGACTCGTCAGCCAGCGGGCGCAGCTCGTCGAGCACCCAGTCCACGCGGCCCAGCTCGCGCAGGCGGCTCATCATCTCGGTATAGGCGACGATCAGGTACTTGACGTCATCGATCGCGTACTCGATCTGTTTGTCGGTCAGCGGGCGACGCGACCAGTCGGTCAGCGACTCGGTCTTGGGCAGCGAGACGCCGCAAAACGTCTGCACGAGCGCGCCGTAGGAAATCTGCTGGCGTTCGCCCAAAAAGGCGGCGGCCACCTGCGTGTCAAAAATCGGACGCGGCAGCACGCCCACGGTATGGAGCATAACCTCCATATCCTGCGAGCAGGCGTGGAAGACTTTGGTCACGCTCTCGTCGGCCATAAGCTCGGCCAGCGGCGACAGGTCGTCGATCACCAGAGGGTCGACCGCGACGCTCTCGGCAGGGGTGGCAATCTGAACCAAACACAGGCGCGGATGGAACGTGCGCTCGCGCAAAAACTCGGTATCGACGGCAATCGCGTCAAACTCACGGGCGCGCTGGCAAAAGTCGAGTAGAGCCTGATGTGTGGAAATGTACATATCAACCCATCGAATAAGGTTAGGCCCGAAAAACACGGGTAGGATAACGGCATTGTCTTACAACTATACTCGGTTAGTCACAGAACGGGAACGTAAGTATGCGCTGCCTTATCATCCACAACCCGGCATCGGGCCCCAGCTCAGATGAAATCTACGCATTCACGCACGCCCTCGCGCAGGGCGGCGACGAGGTCGTGATGCGTTTTATCGGCGATGGCATGGAACCCGAGGACGCCGTGGCAGACGTGCGCGAGTTTGATCGCGTGGTGATTTCGGGCGGCGACGGCACCGTCTCCAACGTGCTCGACCAGATGCGCGGATGCGGCGTCCCCACGCTCGTCTTCCCCTCCGGCACGGCCTGCCTGTTCTTCAACAACATCGGCAATGCCCCTGAGGCGGCGGCGCTTGCCAAGGCTTGCCGCGCCGGTCGCACGGTCAAAGTGGACATGGGCGAGCTCTTTTGGCTCGACGAGAACGGCAGAGAGAAGCGCCACGGCTTTATCATCATCGCCGGCTCGGGCTTCGACGCCGAGATCATGATGAAGGCCGCTCCCACCAAAAACGACATCGGCGAGATCGCCTACTTCCTCTCCGCTCTCGCCACGCCCAACCCCACGGTGGCGCACTTTACCATTGAGCACGACGGCATTGTCGAGGAGCTCGACGGCATCTGCTGCATGGCGGGCAATACCTCGGTCATTCAAAACGACATCAACCTGTTCCCCGACTGCCGCATGAACGATGGCATGGTCGATATTGCGGTCATCGAACCCGTGCGCACCGTTCAGCTGCTGCCTACTGTGATCACCGCTGCGCTTGACCCCGCCGGTAAGGTACTCGGGCGCCCACAGTTCAAGATCATCCAGACCAAGGAAGCCAAGATCACCTGCACCCCGTCACTGGGCATGCAGTTCGATGGCGAGATTATCTCCAGCAATTCGGGCGTCTTTGGAGCCCGCGCGCTTCCGCAATGCCTCGACCTCATCGTCGACGAATTCTCCCCGCTCGGAAAATAGGAGGACCCTATGAACGACAATCCCCTGATCGGCTTTATTGTCATCGTCTTGGCCATGCTCGTCGGCTATGCGATTAACGTGATCCACCGCCGGAAGAAGTAATTCCACATTGGTATGATATTCATCCAATTATCGTCTCCCCCCGTTGTTTATGCATTTGCCAAACAGCGGGGGATTTTCATTTCGGGCATTCCCAGCTACTTTATTCGTCTACAGTAATTGCAGGGCGTCTTTATTAAAGTAAAGCTACAAACTGAGTATAATTAACCGCTCATCGCATATTTCATTACGCTTATCGAGTAGGTTTCTTTCATAGATGAATATTGTTTCCAATTCGTTACGCTAATGGGGTGTCTTTATTGGCTGAAGCCCTCTGGCGACAGAGGGCTTTCGCACGCTGGGAGGGAAAATGAGGAAAACTCACCCCGTCAACGCGCTCAAGAAGCTAGGCATAGGCCTCGCCTTTGGAGCTGCAACCATCATGTCCATGCCGACCTCTGCGCTCGCCTGCACGCAGGTCTACATGGGCAAAAACCTTACGGCCGACGGCAACACGTACTACGGCCGTTCCGAGGACTATGGCCCGCGCTATCTTAAGCACTTTGGCATTGAGCCCTCTCACGGCCCGGGACATACGTACAGCTCGGACGAGTCTTCGTTCATGTACACCTCGACCAAGACCACGTATCGCTACACCTATGTACGCGACCATCCCTCCCAGTGGGACAACCGCTGGGATGCCTACTCTGAAGCAGGCATCAACGAGAAGGGCGTATCCTGCTCCGCCACGCTAAGCACCAGTATGAATGCAGATGCCGAGACAGCAGACCCCCTGACTAACACCGGCATCGGCGAGTACAACTACGCCAGCGTCATCCTGGGCGAGAGCGCCACGGCCCGCGAGGGCGTCGAGCTCCTCGGCAGCCTGATTGACGAGCAGGGCGTCTGCTCCAACGACCAGATCATCATCGCCGACAACAACGAGACCTGGCTGTTTGCCGCGCTTTCCGGTCACCAGTGGATCGGCATGAAGCTCGCCGACGACGTCGCCTCGATCAACCCCAACATCGGCAACCTCAACTACGATGTCGACCTCAACGACCCCGAGAACTGCCTGCACTCCGAGGGCATCGAGTCCATGCCTAAGGAGAAGGGCTTTGCCGAGTACACCGACGGCAAGTTCGACGTCGCCGCAACCTATGGCGAGACCATTCAGAATTCCGGTATGCACCAGTGGACCCGCTACGTCCAGGGCCGTAACTACTTTGGCAACGAGCTCCAGGAGGGCACCGACTACGAGATCGTCAAGGACGAGCGCGAAGAGGCTCGCGCCACGACTGGCGCCTTGGTCCACGAGATGCAGCCGCTGTTCTTCCAGCCCGGAAAGACAGACTGGACTACCTTTGAGATGATTCGCTCTCTCGGTAACCGTGGCGAGAATACCCCGGGCCTTAACGCCAACACTGACGGTGCCTATGCCATCGGCACCGAGCGCAACACCGAGATTCACGTCTTCCAGGTTCGCAACGGTCTTGATCCCCAGGTTGCAACAATCCAGTGGGAAATGCTCTCCCGCGCCGCGTACTCCGTCGCCATCCCCTTCTACTCCGCACTGCTCACCGAGGTTAGCCCGTATTTCAGCGACCAGACCGTCTCCTTCGACCACTGCAAAGAGACGGACATCGTGAACAACGAGGAGCCCGAGAACTCCATCAACTACGTCCTCATGGACATCAGCTCCCTCTGCTTTGAGAATCCCGATACCCTTGGTATCAGCGTCCGCTCCTACCTCGATGCACTCCAGAACGAGCTCATCGAACAGAACAAGGAAGTCGACGCCGCCATGCTGGCCGAGACGACCACCGAGGGCCGCACCGCTCTGGCCAACAAGGCCGGCAAGGCTGCCACCGAGAACACCTACGTCAAGTGCAAGGCCCTGCTCCAGGAGATGCGCGCCTATCAGAAGGCCGGAAACTTTGACGAGCCCTTCACCCCGAGCGACCTGAACACCGAGACCAACGGCCTCAAGGTGTCCATCACTTACGCCAAGGATGCTCTTGCCACCGATCCGGTCACCCCGGATCAGCCCGGCACCCCCGAGCAGCCCGGCAC